>JANQFG010000106.1 GCA_028277985.1 bacterium
ATGAAACCCGGCTCTTCGGTAGAATGCGAGAGGCGAGCTCCCCCTGAAGGGTTTTCTTATCAGCAGGCAGGCCTTTTTTCAAGTAAAAAGTATATTTAACTTTTCATAACCGCTTGGAGACGCAAGACAGGTGAAGACCCCGGAACGGCGCGAAGACCGAAGGAAGAGGTTCTTCTGCATTCACGGCCATTTCTACCAGCCTCCCAGGGCAAATCCGTGGACCGAGGCGATCGAGGTCGAGGACTCGGCCGCACCCTACCACGACTGGAACGAGCGTATCTGTGCGGAGTGCTACGCCCCGAACTCGCACGCACGCATCGTAAACGGGTCCGGCCAGGTCCAGCGGATGATCAACAACTACGAATGGATCAGCTTCAACGTCGGTCCGACTCTGCTCGCCTGGATGGAGCGCCACGAGCCCCGGGTTCTGGAAGCGATCCTGGATGCGGACGTGAAGAGCGCACGGAGATGCGGAGGCCACGGAAACGCGATCGCCCAGGCTTTCAATCACACGATCCTCCCGCTTTCGAGCCGAAGGGACAAGTCCGTGCAGGTGCGCTGGGGAATCGAAGTCTTCCGGCACTACTTTCATCGGGAGCCCGAAGGCATGTGGCTGCCGGAGACGGCGGTGGATACAGAGACCCTGGAGGTGCTGGCCGAGAATGGGATGCGCTTCGTCGTGCTGAGCCCGCGCCAGGCGGGAAAGGTCAGGTGGGAGGGGTCCGAGAGTGACACGGCGGACCCGAGACAGGCTTACCGGTGCAGGCTCCCCTCGGGGCGCGAGATCGCTCTGTTCTACTATGATGGAGAGACCGCGCAACGGATTGCCTTCGAGAAACTCCTGCGTGACGGCGAGCATTTCTACCAGCACATGAATTCCCGGTTCGATCCGGGGCGGCCGGAGGCGCAGCTCGTGCACGTTGCCACGGATGGAGAGACCTTCGGGCATCATCATCGATTCGGTGAGATGGCGCTCGCCTACCTCATCTCCCGTCTGGAAGGGGAGGAAGAGGCGGCCCTGACCAACTACGGCGAGTTTCTCTCCCTTCATCCTCCGGTGGCCGAAGCGGAGATCGTGGAGAACAGCTCCTGGAGCTGCGCCCACGGCGTGGAGCGATGGAGGTCCGATTGTGGTTGCCGCCCGAGCGGATCCTCGGCCCATCAGCGATGGCGTGAGCCCCTTCGGGAAGCTTTAAATCATCTCAAAACCAGGCTGGATGAGGTTTTTGAACGAGAGGGCCGGGCGCTGTTTCGCGATCCCTGGGCCGCCTGCGATGCTTACATCGGTGTTCTGATCGAGCGTAGTGAAGGGCGGGCCCGGAGGTTCCTCGCAGAGGTCACTCCACGGGACCTTACGGAAGAGGAGTCCACGCGGGCGCTCAAGCTTCTAGAGATGCAGCGGCACGGTCAGCTCATGTTCACGAGCTGCGCCTGGTTCTTTGATGAGATCTCCGGGATCGAGACGGTCCAGATCCTGCGGTTCGCTGCCCGGGCCATCCAGCTGGCCGAAAAGAACTTCCGCGTAACCCTGGAAGAGGAGTTCCTCGGGTTGCTCGAAAAGGCCCCCAGCAATCACTCCGACATCGAGAACGGCAGGGTGTTGTGGGAGCAGGAGGTGAGACCCGCGGTCACCGATCTGGAGAGGGTCCTGGCCCACTTTGCCATCAATCGGATCTTCCGGGAGGAGCCGTCCCCTCTCGTGGGAAATGCCTATTCGGTCACGAGCCTGGATGCATCGATCCAGGAGACCGGCCATGCCCACTTTGCGGTCGGAGACGCGGAGGTCGTCTCCCTGGTGACCCTGGAGAGAACGAGAGCGATCTATGCCGCGGTGCATTTCGGCGGCCTGGATGTCCAGTTCTTCTGGATGCCCCACGACGGGCGCAACGACTACGATGCACTGAAGGCGGAATGGACCGATGCATTTCGAAACGGATCCCTGGGGGATCTTTACCAGCGACTGCTGGAGGTCTTCCAGGGGCCGACCCACCAGTTGAAGGACCTCTTCCGCGATGAACAGAGGAAGATCGTCCAGGATACCCTGAGAGAGCGCGTGACGGATTACCAGGTCCTTTTCGAGCAGCTCTTCGATCAGGATCATGCGTTGCTCAACCGCCTGGCCGTCTTGCGTTACCCGATTCCCGAGCCGATGAGGATGGCGGCCAGGGTCGCCACCGAGAGAAGGATCCGGGAACAGATCAGGTGGCTGGAGGGCCCGGATGACCTGCGTGCCCTTTCTCAGCTTCTGGAACAGGCCAGGCCGTGGGGCTACCGGCCCGATGCCTCGAAATTCGAGCGTTTCTTCCTGCTGCTGCTCGAGGACAGGATCCTGGAACTCTCCGAGGCGGAGGTGCTCGGCTCGATCCTCAAGAGAGCGGAGGCGATTCTGGAAGCGGCAGCCCTGATGCGGGTCAAGCCCAACCTGTGGAACATCCAGAATCTTTTCGTAGAGGTGAGCCGAGAGCGGGCGGACTTCCTGGGGGCTCACAAAGAAGAAGTGATCGGCTTTGCTTCCCGTATTCAGCTGAATCCGAAGGCGCTGCCCCCGAGTCTCCGGTGAGGCCGCAATCCCGGTTTTCCGGAACGCGGCACCGATTCTTCATGTGGGCCGGAACGGGACTTCAGAAGGCGACTGCCGAATCGTCGAACTTTCCCCAGACTTCTCTCAGCACGTCGCTGATCTCACCGAGCGATGCATAAGCCCGGACGGACGAGATGATGGGAGGCATCAGGTTCTGGCTCTCATCTTCGGCCACCCTGCGGAGCTCGGAAAGGCTCGATTCCACGGCCTCTGCATCGCGGGAGGCCTTCAAGGCGTTAAGCCTTTCGGTCTGCTCTTTCCGGACGGCCTCCTGGTCCACCGAGAAGATTTCGCGGGTTTCCGCCCCCAGACCACCCACTGCCGACTTCTCGAAGCTGTTCACCCCGACCAGTACCTCGTCCCCCGAGTCGACCGCCTTCTGATAACGGTAGGCCGATTCCTGGATCTCTCGGTGGTAGTAGCCTTGCTCCACCGCAGAGACCGCTCCTCCCATGGCCTCGATGCGGTCCATCTCCTCTTTGGCCTGGCGCTCCAACTCGGACGTGAGCCACTCCACGTAGTAGGAGCCTCCCAGTGGATCGGTCACGTTCGTCACGCCGGTCTCGTGAGCGATGATCTGCTGGGTGCGCAATGCCATTTGCTGGGAGAATTCGGTCGGTATGGAGTGCCCCTCGTCGAAGCAGGAAAGCGCCATGGACTGGACGCCGCCCAGAACGGCTGCCAGGGCATGATAGGCAGCCCGCACGATGTTGTTCTCCGGTTGCTGCGTGGTCAGCGCGGAGCCGCCGGTGTGGGTGTGGGTCCGCAGCATACAGGAGCGATCCGATTTCGCGCCGTAACGCTCTCGCATGAGGCCTGCCCACATCTTGCGCAGGGCCCGGTATTTTGCCACTTCCTGAAAGAAGTCGTTGTGGGTATTGAAGATCCACGAGATCCGCGGAGCAAAATCATCGATGGCAAGGCCCCTCTCCAGGACCGCATCCACATAGGCGATGGCGTTCGCCAGGCTGAAGGCCATTTCCTGGACCGCCGTGGAGCCGGCGTCCCGGATGTGATAGCCGCTCACGCTGATCGCATTCCACCTGGGAATCTCCTTGGCGCAATAGGCCATCAAGTCCGCGGCGAGTCGAACCGAAGGCCCTGGGGGGTAGATATAGGTTCCTCGGGCCACGTATTCCTTCAGGATGTCGTTCTGCACCGTGCCGCTGAGCTTGTCTGAGGGGACACCCTGCTTCTCGGCAACCACCACGTACATGGCGAGCAGGATCGATGCCGGTGCATTGATGGTCATCGAGGTGGTGACCTTGTCCAGGGGGATCCCTTCCATCAGGAATTCCATGTCCCGGAGTGAGTCGATGGCCACACCGACCTTGCCCGCTTCGCCTTCCGCAAGGGTGTGGTCCGAGTCGTAGCCCATCTGAGTGGGCAGGTCGAAGGCTACGCTCAGGCCTGTCTGGCCCTGGTCCAGAAGGTACCGGAACCGCTTGTTGCTCTCCTCGGCCGTTGCGTATCCCGCATACTGACGCATGGTCCAGAGCCGCGTCCGGTAGCCGGTGTCGAACAGGCCCCTGGTGAAGGGAAAGCTGCCCGGCTCCTCCATGTCGCGACCGCCCTCATCCCGGTCCGTGTAGAACTTCTTGAGCGGGATCCCGGACGAATTGGATATCTCCTGGTCGGCTGCCTTCTTGCCGGATGGTTCTCGTGCCTTCTCGCCCGCCTTTGCTCGGATTCCCTCTTCTGGGCTTGCCATGAAGACCGTCCTCCTTACCCTGGACAAAAATGGAACATTTCTTTTCCGGAATATCCACCTGTAATGGTTCAGATGACATATTCCCCCTGGAGGGATGCAAAAACGGCCGTTTCGGGCACTCAGGGCGACCTGACAGAGGCGCCTTGACAGTGCCCGGGTCCCCAATTTAGGTTACAATCTCCTCTCAGGCAAGTACCGAAACAGAAGAGCGATTCTCCGGGCAAGGGGGGCCGAATGGCTGCGAGCAAGGCAAAGAAGGGCAAGGCGAAAAAGAACACCACGAGCCGGAAGTCCCGCCTCTGGGTGCGGGATCTGTTGAACCTCCTGGGCGGCCTGGCGGTCGGCGCTGTCGGGTTCTGGCTTGTGCAGGCGTATCTGGAGGGTCGGACCACAGGGGACGCCTCACAGAGGTATCGAACTGCGATCCAGGGGGATTTGCCGATCCTCAAGCAGGCCTCCGAGGAGTATGAGGGCCTTGTCGAGAGCAAGCAGGAGGCCCTGGAGGTCCTGCGAGGTGTAGACTTGACCGGGACCCTGTACGGGCTCGATGCCTACCGCATGGTTCACGAGGACCTGCCCGCTCTCGATGTCGAAGCACAGCCCCTTCTTCTTGCCTTCTACCTCAATTTGAGAGACGCGGAGCTTCTGAGAAAGCTGATCGTGGAGCAGCGGGAGCATCCCGAGGAGATGTCCCAGATCCTCTCCCGCCAATTCCTGCGCACCCTTCACGAGGGGAACCAGCTCGTTCCGCGACTCCTCTGGGCCCTCGGGAAGAACGACGAAGAAGCTTAGCACAGCTTGGTGTTTGGTGGGGATGCTCCGCCGCGATCGACGAGCCACGAGAGCAAGGGGTAGGTGAAGGTTCAGGGTTTTGGGAGGGGGGAGGACCGCATGTCGATGAGACAGGAAATCGAGCTGAAGCTTCGGTTGGAGAGCAGGGAACAGTACGAAGAGCTCTGTCGGAAGCTGGGCACCCCGGACGACGCTTGGGAGCAGATCAACCACTACTTTCGGTCGGAAGACGGAAAGATACCCGGGGACAAGGGCGTCATACGGATTCGTCTCGAGAAGGACAGGGCGGTCTTCACCGTGAAGCTTGGGGCCTTGAGGGACGGGCTGGCCACCGCAATGGAATACGAAGAGGCCTGGCCGGGTCAGGTGGAGCAGATGCCGCCTTCCTCGAACGAGATCTGGGAGACAGGGCATTCAGGCCTCGAGGCCCTGGAGCAGCAGTTCGGCGGGCCGTTTCCCCTCGAGTGGATCGGCAAGATGGTCAACCGGCGAAAGCTCTATCGCACAGTTGAGGGCGTCTGCCTGGAGGTGGATGCGAGCCGGTATCCCGATGGCCATGAGGACTATGAAGTGGAGGTGGAGACAGACCGCCCGGACAGGGACCGAGGCATGCTGGAGGGGCTGCTCTCGAGCCTCGGTATCCGCTTCACACCTCAACCCGCCACAAAGTACCAACGCTTCCTCGAACACATGGCAGGCAGCTGAAATCGGGCACGGGCACGAGAAGGCGGCAACGACTCAGGTTACAACAACCACCTCGTCCGGAAAATCGGTGATCTTCTCGGTGCCCTGGTCGGTAATGAGGTAGACGTTTTCCAGGCCGATGCCGCCCTTCCCGGGTGGAAAGAACTTCGGTTCGATCGCAAGGGTCATGCCGGGCTCGAGGGGTTCGGTGAATCCTGGGGCCAGCACGGGCCATTCGTCCAGTTCCAGACCCACACCATGGCCCAGGAAAGCGACCTTGTTGTCCTTGCACCCCATGAAATGGGGCCAGAAGGGGCTCTTGCCCTCGAAGTCCGCCACGATCTCCGCATAGACCTCGCTGCACGGCTTCCCCGGCTCGAGCCTGCGAACGGTCTCGTCCTGGATCCGCCGGCAGAGAGAATGGGCCTCCAGCCATTCGTCCGAAAGGGATTCCAGCGCAAAGGTCCTGGTCTTGTCGACGAAATAGCCGTTGTAGCCGAACACCACGTCCACGAGGATCGGATCACCCGGCTCGAGCTCCTTTCGGCCGGCGCCCTGGGGGAGGGCGGGGTAGAGGCCGAGCGCGCCCACCGGGCCATCGAACGAAGTGGGTGAGCAGGCACTCGTGCCGCTGACCACGGGGCCGTAGTACAGGTCCTGATTCCACCTTCGAATCCGCAGCAATCCCTGGTGTTCGCGGCGTCGGAGGGCGAACTCGATCCGGGCCGAGAGGTCGAGTTCCGTCCTGGATTCCCGGATCATTCCGGGGATCTCCGCGAATACCTCTGCGTGAAGCCCGGCCGCCTTGCGCAGGAAGCCCAGCTCGAAAGGGGATTTGGCCTGCCGTACCCGGCGGATCAGTGGGGTGGCGTCCTGCCAGTCGGTCTCGGGCAGTTGTTTCCGTAATCTGAGAAAATCCTTTGCCGGCAGGACATCCATCTCCAGTCCGACCCGCGAGCCCTGATCTCCGGCAATCCGGCTGCACAACGCCTTCAGACCCGGGTAGGGGTGGATCTCCCGCAAAGGGGACTCCTTGCGGGCGCGCTCCAGGCTTCGCTGCACCCAGTAGACCGGGCTCTCTTCCGGTGGGATCCACAAGTACCCGTTCTGGGCCGTGCCGGAAAAGTAGAAGAGATCCACGGGGTGGCAAACCAGGGCGCCGTCGAGGCCCTGTTCCCGAAGCAGGGCCTGCAGCCGGGAGACTCTTGTCTCGACCTCCTCCAAAGGTGTAAGAAACGCGCTTTGGACTTCTTCTTCTCTGTTCATCCCACCTCCCTGTTCCTTTCATGAGCCATGCCGGATCGTTTGTCAAGAAATCGGGGATCCGATATCCTGCGCGAATGGACGAAAAAAACTATGCAAAGATCGTCACCCATGATGATTTCGACGGTGTTGTGTCGGCTGCGCTCTGCAGCCTTGCAAACCGGATCGACAACTTCCTGTTTTCCGGTCCCGTGTCCATCCTGGATACGGGCCTGGAGATTGGCGCCGATACGATTGTCTGCGATCTTCCCCATCACCCTGCCGCGGGTCTCTGGTTCGATCACCATATAGGGAACCTGGAGGACTATCGCCTCAAGGGGGGCGATCCGGAGGCCGTGCGAGAAACCTTCAGGGAAGAGAAGAGCTGCGCCAGGGTGGTCTATCGATACTACCGGGAGCGAGGGGTCGACTTTCCGGAGTTCATAGGCGCGACGGTCGATGAGGCGGACACGGTGGACAGCTTCGACTACCAGGACCTGGAGGACTGGCAGCGCGAGACGCCGGGCAAGACTCTCTCCGACACCCTGCGTATCACCTTCCGCTCCCGGGGAGACCGAAACCGGTACATGCGCCATCTCATCCGCAGGATCCGCGAAGCCCCCCTCGAGGATCTGCTGTCCGACCCGGAAGTTCGGGAAAAGGCCCTCCTATACAAGGAGATGGAGGAAAAGAGCCGATCGCTCATCGAAAAGATGGCCGCCTTCCATCCGGAGGATCCGGACGGGGAGGTGATACTGCTCGATACGACGGTGCTCAAGCACTCGCCTTACATCATCAAGAGCCTCGCCTTTCTCTCACATCCGAAGGCCCTGGCCGTTCTCGAGGTGAAAAGCCTGTTTCGCCAGAAGCGCAAGACCAATGACCTCGGGTTCTCCATGTCCTTGAGCCCCTCCCTGGAGGTCGCTGCCTCGGGCAAAGATGTGGGGGAGATCATGCGCTCCCTGAACATGGGAGACGGCCACCGGGGGGCAGGGGCCGGCAGGATACAGTGCAGGTCAAAGGCGGAGATGATGAAGCAGAAGGAACGGATCCTCCAGGAGATCCTCGGCATGTGGCAGGAACAGCCGATCGCGGCCGGAACCTCCTAGAAGGGGTCTTGCCTGTCAGGAGGGATCCTTGGAATCGCTCGAGGCCGCACTGCCGTACCTGGTCCGCTACTCCTACCTGGGAGTGTTCGGGCTGATTCTCCTGTTCAGCACCATATTGCCCCTGTCCAAGACGCTCGTGATCGTGGCCGCGGGCATCCTGGCCTCTCAGGGCGTGGGCAGCCTTTGGGTCTACCTCCTCGTCTCCGTCGCGGCGCTGGTCACGGCCGACGGCATCTACTACACTCTCGGATACATCGTCGGGGAGAGAGTGCTGCAATGGCAGCTCTTCTCGGGAGAGCGGAACAGGGAGAGATTCCTGTCGGCCGAGGCTCGCTTCAAGAAACATGAATGGGTCGCTGTCTTCACCGCACGGTTTCTGCCCTATCTCCGGGCCCCGATCTTCATCGTTGCCGGTCTGAGCAGGATGACCCCTCTGAGATTCCTTTCCGCGGACCTGCCCTCCGCGTGCCTGCTGGCCCCCGTGGCGATCGCCCTGGGATACGCCTTTGGCGAGAGCCGGGAGTTGCTCGTCAGGTACATCAAGGAGGGGGAGATCGTTCTGGGCTTGCTGGTTGTGTTGGTCCTCGTTCTTTTGTACCTGTTCCCGCGCAGGTCGAAGGGCGGCTAGCCACCGGTGCACAGGTGTGCCACAAGATCAAAGAGGACCCGAATCCCGAAGAAGAATCCCTCCACCGGAATCCGCTCGTCGTGCCCGTGCATGAGATCGATGAACGAGAAGCCCTCCGGCAGCTTGACGGGCGAGAAGCCGAAGCAGCGAGTGCCCAGCCGGCTGTAGTGCTTGGCATCCGTGAAGCCCGGGACCATGTTCGGGACTACGACGGCAGAAGGATCGTGGCGGCCGAGGATATCGGCCATGGCCCGTAGGATCGGGTCGTCCGGCGGCGCGGAAGTGGCCGACTGGAACTCGAGCACCTCGATTTCGTACCCATCGCCGATCACTCCTTGCACCTCCCTCAGGAAATCCTCCTGTGTCTGTCCCGGCAGCACACGTCCATCCACTTGCAGCACTGCCTCTGAGGGCAGAACGTTTACCTTCTCGCCGGCCCGGAGGATGGTCGGGTTGGCCGTGTTGTGCAGGGTTGCGTAGAGCATGCGCGCCAGGCCCTTGTCCGGAACGACCTTGTCGAGGATCCATTGGCTCAGGTGCCGGTTCAGGGCTTGCCTGAGCACCAGGCCCTTGGGGAAGGGTTGATGGGCGGCCATGGTCTCGATGAAGACGGCCGCCTGTGGCGTGCAGTGAAAGGGAAGCCTTTCCGACCCCAGTCTGTGGGCCGCCTTTCCGATCTTGCCCACGGCTCCCTCCCAGTTCGGCAGAGAGCCGTGGCCGGGAGTGCCTTTCGCCTTGAGCCTAAGCCAGCAGATCCCCTTCTCCGCGATCTGGACCGGATAGAAGGTCTTGCCGTTCGCGATCCGGCTGAATCCGCCGATCTCACCGAGGGCGTACTCGGCGCGCACCTTGTCAGGATGATGGTCCGCCAGCCACCCCGAGCCGAGTCTTCCGCCGGTCTCCTCATCCGCAACGGCCGCAAAGATCAGGTCCCGTTTGAGGCCTGCCTCGTGCCGGCGGAGCAGGATGAGGCTCATCATGCTCATGACGGCCATATGTTTCATGTCGAGGGCGCCCCTTCCCCAGAGGAAGCCGTCCTCCACGACCGCACCGAAGGGGTCGTGGGTCCAATACGTCTTCTCTGCGGGCACCACGTCGAGGTGGGCGTTCAGCAGGAGGGGGGGAAGCGAACCGTCTCCCCGAAGCCGGCTTACCAGATTCGCGCGGCCGGGAGCGCTTTCCAGGATTTCGAAGCCGATCTTCTCCTTCTCCAGGATCTTGCCGAGGTACTCGCAGGCCTCCCTTTCGTTTCCAGGCGGATTGGTCGTGTCGAAGCGAAGCAGGTTCCGGAAATACTCCAGGGCCTCGTCGAAGACGGCCTTCCATTCCGACTCGGGGATCGAGAAGGGTTCCTTGGCCACGTTGAGCCTCCTTTGAGGAAGGTGATGCCTAGATCCAGCCGTTCCCCTTGTACCATTCTACGGTTTGCCGCAAACCGATCCGGGCGTCCGGATAGTGGAATGCGTAGCCTGCGTCCTTGAGCTTCTCGTTGCTGTACGCGATGTCCACCCCCATATAGTTGATGGTGTCCTCTTCGAGGGAACGAGGCCTGTCGGGTGCGAGCCTGGCAACGAATGCCTCCAGAGCGGCCAGCCGGGTAAGGACCGCCTTCATGAGCCGGATGGGTACAGGTGGCAGAACGGTGACGGGCTTACCAAGCACCTGACCCATGTGCTTCATGTAGTCGACCACCGTCATCTGGGTGTCATCGTTCAGATTGTATGCCTCGCCGTCGCAGGCTTTGTTCTCCGCCAGGAACAGGGCTGCAGCGCAAACGTCCCGCACGTGCACGAGCGGAACCCGTGAAGTGAAATTGCCCGGAATGAACAGGCGCTTCATCCCGGCCAGGGGCAGGATCGTGGTTCCCATGCCGTAGACGCCTCGGGGCCCGTAAACGCCGGTAGGGCGTACGATGCTGTAGCGAAGCCCGGTCTCCCGTCCCGTGCGAATGACCAGCTGCTCCTGACGGTGCTTCGACTCGAGATAGTCGTTGGGCGGGGCCTTCGGATCCTCTTCCCGGATCGGCAGGTTTTGGCCCGGCGGGAACCCATAGACTCCTCCGGCGCCCCAGAGGACGAGCTTTTTGAAGGATTTCTCGGACGACAGGGCCTGAAGCAACTTTCGCGTGCCGTCCACGTTGACCTGCTCCAGGACATCCCAGGGCGCGCTGTAGCTGAAGACGCCGGCTATGTGGAACACCAGAGAGACGCCCTTCACCGCCTGCCTCAAGCTTTCGGGGCGGGTCATGTCCGAGGGAACGAACTCGACGCCCAGTTCCTTCAGTACGCTGGGGAACCTGCCTCTCTCCCGATCATCCCCGGAGTATGTATCCGGCAGATCGGTGGCGCGAATGCGGTAGCCCGCCTCCTGAAGCACCTCGATCATGTGCGAGCCTATGAATCCGCAGGCGCCCGTGACAAGGCAGAGGGGCTTCTGTGGGGAGGGTCGCACCGGTGTCCGCCCGGGGACCTTGGTTCTGGCCTTGTTGGGCACCTTCTTCTTCGGCTTTGTCGAGGCCTTCGGCTTAGCCTTCTTCGCGACCTTGCTCTTGCCCGGGGCTTTGGACCCGGCCTTTCTTGTGACCTTCTTCTTCGGCTTTGTCGAGGCCTTCGGCTTAGCCTTCTTTGCGACCTTGCCCTTGTTCGGGGCTTTGGATCCTGTCTTTTTCGCGACCTTGGTTCCGGTCTTCTTCTTTGCCTTCTTGGTCTTCACGAAATCTCCTCCGGGATGAGGTGTGAAGCCTCTTCCCTATTGACATTTCCCCCGTTTTTCCGGCTCCCTGCTGCATTCATCCTAAGGCGAACGGGTCGGTCTGTAAAGCGCACGGCGGGAGTTGCCGATATGAAAAGATGGAGGCAAGTTCGATGCATCGCGAGCGAGATATGATCCTGTCGGCAGAAAGACCCGTTCGACGGTCGGACGGTCCGGGCGCACGTCTCAAGAAGGCGGGAAAGAAGGGCCTGGGCTTGGTCTTGAGGGGTGTCCCCGCCCACTGGGCCAATGCCAGCTACAACGCATACAGCCGGCTCCAGAAGGGCCAGCTCCGCCTGGGCCTCCCGGTGCCGAAGAAGCTCCTCGAAAGCCAGGAGGAGATACGCAACCGCTCCGCGGCCAAACTGGCGCTCTCCCTGTACCACATCTTCTTTCAGGTGACGAAGACCCGGATACCGAGAAACGAGATCAAGCTGGTTCTGCTCGATGAATTCGACAAGGGCAGGATCCGTCTGATCGAGGATGTGATCTTCTTGAGCGAAGAAGAATTGAGAAGGCTGGCACTGAATCGGTTCAACCTCCCGAGAAGGGACCTTCCCGAGATCGTTGCGGGCGCCCGTCGCCGAAGAATCCTGAAAGAGACCTTGAAGGAGCATCGGGCCCCGGCCTATTTCGAGAGCGAAATCGAAGAAAGCGAGGAGAACGGGAGAGGCGACTACGAGATCGTTCACTACCAGGATTTCACCGACGAAGGCAAGGCAATCGGTTTTCGACGGCTCGCCAGTATGGAGGCGGTGACCTCCGGGGACAACCGGCCCTCCCTCGTAATGGTTCCCGGGATCGGTGCCAACAGTGACTGCTACAACCTGAACAACCGGCACTCCATGGCCAAGGATCTCGCCGATATGGGATTCTGGGTCTATCTTTTCGATCCCAGGGGCATGGGGGTCAACAACGGCAAGTTCGATCCACTGCTGACCATCGACACCCTGATCGACCACGATCTGCCCGCAGTGATCCGGTTTGTTTTCAAGCGTTCCCGAGGCAAGCCCGTGATTCTGGTCAGCCACAGCATGGGGGGGATCGTCTCGGAGTTCATGGTTCTGAACTGGAACCTGAGGCGCAATCTCGACAAGCTGGACATGCTCACGGACATGCAACGGGAAAGGCTGGACAAGGTCCTCCCGCCCCTCGAAGAGGCGAACGAGTATCTCTCCATGATCCGGGGCGTCATCACCCTCGGATCACCGAAATTCTTCCAGAAGCTCAGCCATCCTGTCTTCCCCTACAGTCTCTGGCTGAACCACCTGTCCCGCATTCTTCGCCTGCGGAACATTCCCCTTCGAGAGGTGATCTGGCTCCTGACACGTGTTCCCGGTATTCGGACCGGCACAAAGATGGCGTTCAATGCGAACCCGGCCGGGCTGAATCCCCTGATCAGTCCGAAAAACCACAAGAACGACAAGCAATTCATCATGGATTACCTTCGGGCCTGCGCCGAATCGTTCCCCCTTGGGCTGGGCTTCCAGTTCCTAAAGGCGATCTACAACGGGGAAGGGTTCAAGCGAATGGATGAAACAAGACTGAACTACACGAATCTACTGTCTTTTTTCCCGGAGGATATCCCCATCTTCCGTTTCTGGGGCGCCGAGGATCCTCTGGCTCCGCCGGCGAACGCGCGTTTCAGCGATGCTTACCCCCACAGGATCAAGCAGGCTCACAGCTTATCCAGCGTTCAGGATCTGGCCCGGATCGAGATCTCGACAGACAGGAGCCAGTCCCTGGACTTCGTTGTGGAGGGGACGAACCACCTCGACCTCCTCTACGGACGAACGGCCGAATCCCTGATCCACCCTCTGCTGGTAAGGGCGATTCGGCAGGCCTGGGCCGGCTGGTCATACCCAGATGAAAGGGAGGCGGCTTAGACCGAGTTTCTGCTCCTCCACTCGGCAAGCGGTGTCTTCTCGTTCCTTTCATCCTCGCCCGCGCAATTCACGGCCTCCAGAGGCTCCATCTGGCACTCGATCAGACGCCGCGCACTATTTTTTTCTGAAAATTCTTGTTTTTTGAGATGATTTTGTTTAAAAGCTAAAGTAAACTATTAGATCTCGTTGACCTGACCCCGCTCTCGTTTCCCAGGAAAGAGGCTCTGGGGCAATGGCCGCACGCAAGAAGCTCGTACAGCCGAGTCGCGCAGGACGATTCGGAGTGAGATGGGTCATCTTTCTGACCTGGTGCCTGACCCTCGCGATCGGCACCACCTTCGGGGTGGTGTCTCAGGGGCTCTATCGGTCCTACCAAACAGAGGGGACCGGAGGCCGGAGCACCCTTTCCGCGGCGCCCTATATCCCCCAGGAGGCGGGGCCGCCCAGGCCGGAGAAGAAGGCTTCGATCATCATCGATGATCTGGGGTTGAACCTGGCATTGGCCAGGGCGTTCTGGGAGTTGGACATGCCCATTACGCTGGCTGTCCTGCCCTACCAGAGATACAGCGAGCGGATCGTTCGCGAGGCGGTGCGGCACGGCAAGGAGGTGATCCTGCATCTACCCCTGCAACCCAGGGGCTATCCGTCCACGAATCCTGGAACAGGCGCCTTGCTCTTGTCCATGGACAGGGAGGGTATCCAGACCGAGTTGGCCCAACAGTTGGATGCCCTGCCTCAATGCGTCGGGGTGAGCAACCACATGGGCTCGCAATTCACGGAGCAGGACAAGTACATGCGTTGGGTGCTCTCCGTCCTGTCGGAAAGAAGCCTGTTCTATGTGGACAGCCTGACGACACCGGACTCATCGGCCCGGCGCGTGGCCGCGGAGTTGGGCCTTCCCTTTGCCCAGAGAACCCATTTCCTGGATGTGGAGAAGACCGAAGACGCCATTGTTCGGCAGCTTTGCCGGGTGGTGGATGCAGCCGTCCAACAGGGGGGTGCTATCGGGATCGCCCACCCCTTCGAGGAAACCCTGGCCGCCCTGCCAAAGGTGGCTGCTGCGTTTGTCGAGAAAGGGGTTCGGCTCGTGCCGGTCTCCGAAATGGTGACTCTTTATCAGCCGGAGAGAGTCAAGGGTATGCGGGCGGGGCCTGACCCCGGATCCCTGACCCCTGACCCCTCATAGAGACGGAGTCTTTCGAAATGCGCCTCATGGCCAGGTTGGTCCTGATCGTCAGCTTGGGGTTGCCGGGTACCTGGGTCGACATGTCCCCGGTGGTTGCTGCCTCCGGCGGTCCGGAGGCCTCTCTTCAGCAGGTGCGCTACTGGAGCAGCGCGAAGTACACGCGCGTCGTCTTTGACCTCGACCGAGAAGTCGATTACCACGTGGGGAGGCTCAAGGCAGACGCTTCGGCAGGCCGGCCCGCTCGAATATACGTCGACCTGCGAAACACGCTGAGCGCCAAGGATGTGGGGGCCAAGACGGAGGTGGCAGAGGGGCCGGTCCGAACCATTCGGTCCGGTCGGTACGACAGGACGACGACCCGGCTTGTCCTGGACCTCCGGCAGGCCGAAGACTACAACGTGTTTCGGCTCGAGCAACCCTTCCGGATCGTGCTGGACCTGTGGTGGAAAAAGGACGACAGAGGGCAGGATTCTCCCCGGAAGGGGCAGGGAGCAAAGGGTTCTTCCGGGACCGCGGCGCCGCGACTTCCGCTGATCGTCCTCGATCCGGGTCACGGAGGAAAGGACCCGGGGGCGACCGGAAGGGGCGGGCTGAAGGAAAAGGATGTGGCGCTGGCGATCGCAAAGAATGTCAAGAGCATCCTGGAGGGCCAGAACAAGGCGAAAGTCGTCCTTACGCGCGATCGGGACCAGTTCCTTCCCTTGGAGAGGCGCGCGTGGATTGCCAACTCGAAGGACGCAGACCTTTTCGTCTCGATCCACGCGAATGCGCACGAGAATCGCAAAGTCAACGGCATGGAAACCTACTATCTGGACAACACAACCGACCGAGCCGCCATTCGGGTGGCCGCCATGGAGAACGATACGCCCGAGAAGAAGGGGGACGATCTGAGCTGGATTCTGATCGACCTCCGATGCAACGTGAATGCGTGGGAGTCGAGCGAGCTGGCCCACACGATGCAGAAGGCCCTGGTCGAGAAGGTGCGAAACAAGGGCTACAAGGGCACGCGGGACCTGGGAGCCAAGGGGAGTCTCTTCTACGTTCTGCTGGGGGCGCACATGCCCAGCATTCTGGTGGAAGTGGGATTCATTACGAACTCCTCTGAGGAGAAGAGGATGAAGACCAAGGCCTACCAGAAGGCCCTTGCCGAGGGCGTGGCACGGGGTATCACGAACTATCTTCAGCAGCGTGGCCTTTCCGACATGCTGGCGAAACGGGGCGGTGGATAGGGCGGACGGCGGGCTCCCCCGCCGGGCGGGGCGAATGGGGCCTATACGGTTGACAAAACTAGAGAATTGTGTTCCCCTGTTATGGATAAAGACCGACACGAAGACGTGACGCTCTGTGGATTCGAGCCTGCCTGCCCAACGGCGCTGTCTCCGAGAATACGAAAAAAAAGAGTGGCCCTAGAACTTTAACGAGCGACAGACCCGTGTGAAGAGCCTGTTCGCGCGCCATGGGGAAAGTGACAAGAAGAAGCCATGAAACGTACCTATCAGCCCAGCACGATTCGAAGAAAGAGAACGCACGGATTTCGGGCTCGTATGAAGACGCGAGGTGGAAGAAAGGTCGTGAGCCGTCGGAGGGCAAAGGGCCGAAAGAGGCTCTGCGTATAGACCTCCGACATGATGCCTGCCCTAAAAAGGCTCGTATGACCCGATGCGCCACCCTTTGAAGACACAGGGATGCCAACGCCCGGACCAATCCTTTTCGAAACAAGACCGACTCCTCGTTCGAAGGGAATTCCTTGCGACCACGCGAAGGGGGAAGCGGTACACCACCCGGTATTTCCTGGTATTCCTGCGCTCCAACCGAAAGGGTAGGCCTCGTCTCGGGATCGTTGTCAGCAAGAAAGTGGGAAAGGCAGTAAGGCGAAACTACTTGAAGAGAAGGCTTCGAGAGTTCTTTCGCATTCACAAACCCTGGCTCCCTCCCTCCACCGACATCGTCGTCATTGCCAAGAAGGGCATACCGGACGTGACGTATCGAGGCATCTCGAAAGACCTTGAACGCTTCTTGAAGGATTCCTCCCGTTCGAAGGCCCGACACCACAGAAGGGCGAAGCATGCTGAGACACATCCTGGTCGCGGTGATAAAGCTCTATAAGCTGCTGCTTTCACCGCTTCTGCCCCCTGCATGCAGGTTCTACCCCTCCTGTTCTACGTACGCTGTTCAGGCTCTGGAGAGGTACGGACCGCTCAAGGGTTTGTGGCTGGCGGGAAAACGGATCCTGCGGTGCCATCCGTACCATCCAGGCGGGTATGATCCAGTAGAGTGACAGGGGACACGATCGCGCCCCGGCCCGGGTTCGACGTAACGGGAGGGGCCACCCGTTTTACCGAAATGAGGCTTTCACCCGGTTGAGGGGATTCAATGGAGAAACGATTACTGCTCTCGATGGTTCTTTGCCTGCTCATCCTGCTGGTCTACCAGTCCTATGTAGAGAGGCAGCAGGCGGAATGGAAGGCGGCACAGCAGGAGGCGGCTCAGGAGGGGCTGGATGAGTTCCCGGAAGACTTGGGCATGGTTGATCCGGCAGGGGATGTCGCGTCTCAGGCCCCCACCGAAGGGATCCGGCCGGTAGAGGAGAAGGTAGCTCAGGCGCCCCAGGATTTGCAATGCGAAGAAGTGATCGTGGACACCCCGCTCTATCAGGCCGTCTTCTGTTCCGCCAACGGAAGGCCCATGCGATGGACCTTGAAGAACTACCAACTTCACAAGCCCTGCGATTGTCCTGTCCCCGGGTTCCCCAAGTCGGAACCGCCGGAGATGTCCGAAGGGGGCGCCCCTGCCTGGGTGGAGAGGATTCACACCCAGGGCCCGGAAGAATACCCGCTGGCCCTGGAGATCTCAGCGGGAGGAAACAAGCGTATCCCCATTCGTGAGGCGCTGAAACCGGATCATTTCCGCCTCGAGTTGAACGATGGTGAGGCACCGGAGAGGATCACCTTCTCGGGAAGGGATTCCCGGGGTCGGGCCGTCGAGCGGACCTATACGTTCTCACCGGACTCCTACCTGGTGGGCCTGCAGGTCGAGATTGCAGGTATCGAGCCTGCACTTCGGCAGGCGGGGCTCGCCATGAGGCTCACCGAACGGATACCGGAGGAGGACCGAAGCCGCTACACCTTTTCCGGGTTCATGGCCTTCATCGGCGACGGCCTGGAAAAAGAGAAAGAAGTGGATCCCGGCAAGCCGCTCTACTACAACGGCAATGTGCACTGGCAAGGTTTTTCGGACAAGTACTTCCTTACCAGCCTGCTCCCGGTCGACAATCCTGTCTCCAGCGTCAACCTCGAGCAACGGCATTCAGCCGACGGCCGGGCAGGCCTCTTCATTTCCCGGCTCATCTACAACATTCAACCTCATCTCGATGGAGATCGCGCCCGGTTCGCCTATTCGCTCTACATCGGGCCGAAGGATCTCGACGTGCTGCGAGACACGGGGTATTTCCTGGATCGAGCCATCGATCTGGGGTGGTTCGAGTTCATCGCCAAACCTCTGCTCGTGGTGCTCAAGTTCTTCTACCGGTATACGCACAACTACGGCATCGCCATCATCATTCTGACGATCCTCATCAAGATCCTCTTCCATCCCCTTACGCGAAAACAGATGGAATCGATGCGCGAGATGCAGAAGCTACAACCGAAGATGCAGGCGATCCGGGACAAGTTCAAGGACGACAAGGAGAGGTTGAACAAGGAGGTCATGGACCTCTATCGCACCCACAAGATCAACCCGCTGAGCGGATGCTGGCCCATGCTCCTTCAGATACCGGTCTTCTTCGCCCTCTACAAGGCGCTCTTGAATTCGATCGAGCTTCGCCATGCCCCTTTCATGTTCTGGATTCAGGATCTCTCCGAAAAAGACCCCTGCTACATCACGCCGATCATCATGGGGGCCAGCATGTTTCTACAGATGAAGATGACTCCGGCGGCCGGGGATCCGAACCAGCAGAAAATCATGATGTTCATGCCCCTGATCTTCACGTTCATGTTCCTGAACTTCCCATCGGGGCTGGTCCTATACTGGTTGGTCAATAATGTGCTCACCATTGGCCAACAATTCGTCTCGCAAAGGCGACAACCATAATTCCACTGGGAGGCAAGTCTATGCGGTTCGTCGAAGTGGAGGGAAAGAGCAAGGACGATGCGACGGAGAAGGCTGCTCGGGAACTCGGGGTTCCTGTTGAGGAGATCGGTATAGAGATTCTGTCGGACAGCGGGCGTGGTTTCTTCGGTTTCGTGGGTGGCAAGAAGGTGAAGATTCGTGCCTGGTCGAAGAGGGAGAGCCGGGAAGAGCTTCGCGACGAGGTGCTCGAGGTCCAGCAGGCGGTCGTGGCCGAGAAGCCTGCCCCGTCCGGGGACGAAGAGAAGGCCGAGGAGCCGGACAAGACCGATAAGACCGATAAGGCAGAGAAGGCGCAGGAGGTTCTGCAGGGGCTGATTTCCTGGTTGTCGGAGCAGGCCACCGTGGAGATCAAGGAAGAAACGAGCGAGCGGATCCTCCTGGAAATCCATGGAGACAAGACGGGCCTTCTGATCGGCAAGAGAGGGCAGACCCTGGATGCTCTGCAGTTTCTTGCGAACAAGATGGTGAATCGCTCCGGGAATTCCGCAAAACGGATCGAAGTGGATATGGAGCAGTACCGTAAGCGAAGGGAGCAGGCCTTGCGCAACATGGCGGTGCGGCTCGGCCAGAAAGTGAAGAAGAAGAGAAAGCCGATCACCATCGAGGCGATGAACGCCCACGACCGACGAATCGTCCACCTCACCCTGAAGAACGATCGAGCCCTCGAGACCAAGAGCGTGGGCAAGGGGGAGATGAGAAAGCTTGTCATCCACCCCGTCAACGGCGGGAGGTCGAAGCGGCATGAGGGTTCCGGCGCTGCCTCTTGAGGGGGACACGATTGTCGCCGTCTCCACCCCTTTCGGTGTGGGCGGCATCGGAATTGTACGCATATCCGGGCCGGACGCGGAGAAGGCCGCAAACCACATTTTTCGACCCAAGACGCCTGCCGAACGATCCTCATCCCACCGGTTCACCTACGGACACGTCCTCGATCCAGAGAATGATTTTGTCGTCGATGAAGCCCTGATGGTCGTCATGCGCGCGCCGAAGACCTACACGCGCGAGGACGTGGTGGAGGTTCATTGCCACGGGGGCGCCGAGCCCGTTCGGAAGGTCCTCGAGCTCATCGTGGCCCAGGGGGTTCGTCTGGCCGAACCGGGGGAGTTCACCCGACGGGCCTTTATGAACGGTCGGATCGATCTGGTCCAGGCCGAAGCAGTCGCGGACATCGTGGAGGCGAAGAGCGAGACAGCCCTGCGCTTTGCACAGCGCCAGCTCGACGGCCGCCTCTCCGGCGAACTGAGGGCGGTCGAGGAGGCGCTCAGAACCCTGCTGATGGAAGTGCAGGCATGGCTGGATTTTCCGGAAGAGGACCTTCCGGACCCGGATTTTTCCCGCTTGCGTGAACGGATCGAGGTGACTGCCCGGAGAGTCCACGATCTTGCCTCGACCTATGAAGAGGCCCATCTCTTCCGGGACGGAGTGAGCCTCGTAATCGGTGGAAGACCGAACGTGGGCAAGTCGACCCTGCTGAATGTCCTCGTCGGCAAGGATCGAGCGATCGTGAGCCCGACGCCGGGCACCACCCGAGACTACCTGGAAGAGCCTGTCGTCCTCGCAGGCATTCCGGTTTGCATGATCGACACGGCCGGGCTTCGGGAAGACGCGGAGGAGATCGAGGCGCAGGGGGTCGCTCTTGCCAGGCGTCAGATCGAAACCGCCGACCTGCTCCTGTATGTGGTCGATGCGACCCTGCTCGAATCTGAGCCGTGGGACCGGATGAAGGAGCTTGCGCCCAAGGGAAGGACCCTTGCTGTGATCAACAAGGTCGACCTGGTTCCGGAGGCAGGCTTGGAGGATCGGCTGAGGTCCCTGCCGCAGTTGCCCTTTGTCGCGGTTTCCGCTTTGTACCGATCCGGCATAGAAGGTCTGCAGGAAGCGATCCGGGCACAGCTCACAGGGGACCGGCTCGAACTCGACTCCCGTGCCGTAATCACGAACGTGCGCCATCGAAATGCACTGACCCGATGTTTCGAGGCCCTCGAAAGGGCGAGGGAACAGATCCTCGCTCGTCCCATGATGGGCGATTTGTTGGCCGCGGATCTCAGGTACGCCCTTCGAGCCCTCGGGGAGATTCTGGGTGAGACGACGCCGGAGGAAATCCTGAACGGGATCTTCGAGACCTTCTGTATAGGCAAGTGAAACGATATGGGTGAGCATCCGAAGACATACGATGTGATCGTGATCGGGGCGGGGCACGCGGGGTGCGAAGCGGCGCTCGCCACTGCGCGTATGGGCTTCGGCACCCTGTTGCTCACCGCGAACCTGGACACGATCGCCCAAATGTCCTGCAATCCGGCCATCGGCGGGCTGGCCAAGGGCCAGCTCGTGCGAGAGATCGATGCCCTGGGCGGAGAGATGGCACGGTGCATCGATCGGACCGGGATCCAGTTTCGACTCCTGAACAGAAGAAAGGGCCCTGCCGTTCGTTCATCGCGGGCACAGGCGGACCGGAGCGGATACGGACTCTACATGAAGCAGGTGGTGGAGGCCGAGGAGAACCTCGACCTGGGGCGGGCGATCGTCGATCGTATTCTGGTCGAAGAAGGCCGAGTGTCCGGTGTGGTGACCGAACAAGGCGTCCGTCTTCCATCCAGGACCGTGATCGTGACGACCGGCACCTTCCTGCGAGGCCTGATGCACATCGGTCTGACACAGGAGGAGGGCGGTCGTGCGGGAGATGTCTGCGTGAAGGGGCTCTCGGCGAGCCTCGAATCCCACGGCGTGAGACTGGGAAGGCTCAAGACCGGTACCCCGCCTCGGCTCGACGGCAGGACGATCGATTTCGAGGGGCTTGAGCCGCAGCACGGGGACGAGGATCCGCGACCCTTCTCCTTTTCCACCTTGAAGATCACCCAGCCTCAGGTGCCCTGCCACATCACGTACACCAACGAGAAGACCCTCGATATCATCCGGTCCGGTCTGGATCGCTCCCCCCTGTACACGGGTGTCATCCAGGGGATCGGGCCCCGCTATTGCCCTTCCATCGAGGACAAGGTGATGCGGTTTCCCGAAAAGGTGCGTCATCAGATCTTCCTGGAACCGGAGGGTCTGGACACGAACGAGATCTATCCGAACGGGGTTCCCACCAGTCTCGCCCTGGACACCCAGATACGATTCCTCCACACGATCCCCGGCCTGGAGAGGGCGGAGATCGTTCGGCCCGGATACGCGGTGGAGTACGACTTCGCCTTTCCGACGCAGCTCAAACCGAGCCTCGAGTCCAAGGGGGTCGCCCGTCTTTTTTTTGCCGGCCAGGTGAACGGCACCTCGGGCTATGAGGAGGCGGCCGCGCAGGGGATCGTGGCCGGGATCAATGCCGCGGCCGTTCTCAGGGGCGAGGAACCATTGATCCTGGGGCGGTCCGAGGCCTACATCGGGGTGCTCATTGATGATCTCGTGACCCACGGAACCGAGGAGCCGTATCGCATGTTCACGTCCCGGGCCGAATATCGACTCCTGTTGCGGGAAGACAATGCGGATCTGCGGCTCTTTGAGAAGGGCTACGACCGAGGACTTCTCTCCAGAGAACGCTATGACGTCTGTGAGAGAAAACGCAGGCAGATCCGTGAGGTTCTGGGCATGCTGGGCGAGACGAGGCTGAAGCCGGATCCCGCCACCCAGGCTCGTCTGAAGGACATGGGGCAGGCTCCGCTCAAACAACCGATCGATCTGAAGCAATTCCTGAGAAGGCCCTCGGCCGGAGTCTCCCACCTGCCGTTGCTCGGGATTTCCTTGGACGGATTCGAGACACCCGTGTGGGAACAGGTGGAGATCCAGGTGAAATACGAGAATTACATCGAGCGTGAGATCGAGGAGGTGGAGCGGGTGCGGAAATTCGAGAATGTCTCGTTTCCCGCAGAGTTCGAGTTTCGAGAGTTGAACGGTCTCTCACGGGAGGTACAGGAAAAGCTGGAAGAAGTCCGTCCCGCCAACCTGGGGCAGGCGTCCCGAATCTCCGGCGTGACGCCCGCAGCCATCGCCGCTTTGATGATTCACTTGCGCAAGAGGGGATCACTCTAGCTTATTGAGAGTGGGCACAGGGAAGGAGCAAACGTAGGGATCAGGGGGCAGGGATCGGGGATCAGGTCTAACCCAACCCCTCCGAATCTGGTGCCTGGATGCGTCCAGGCGTTCTTTTCTGTTCGACTTGGCTGTAGGGAGGTGTGGGGCCTGTTCCCTGAACCCTGGCCCCTGCCCCCCCACTCGGCACTTGCGCCTTCACCCCGGAGGGGCCTTTGGAGTGGGGCGGAGGCTACAGAGTCTTATTCCCCCCGCTCTTCTTTGCCTGAAACAGGGTGTCGGCTGTCCTGCGGTAGTAACCGTCCGCGTCTTCCTGCTCCTCGGATTCGCAGATGGCCATGCTGAACGTGATCGGAAGCTGGGCTTCTTCGGCGACCCGGCGAATACGGTATCCGATCCGCAGGGCCTGCGCATGCGTGGCCTCCGGCAGGATGACCGCAAATGTGTCTGCCTGCAGGCGGCAGAGGGAATCCACCTCGACCCGGGTCTGCGCAACCAGGATCTTGGTGAGTCGTACCAGAAGCGCGTCCCCCGCCTTTTCCCCCTTCTTCTCGTTGTAGTCCTTGAAGGAATCCAGGTCGATCAGACAAAGACTGAGCGGATGGCCCTGACGCTTGGTTCGCTTGCGCTCGCGATCGAGAAGGTGGTTGAACCCCTGTCGATTGTAGAGCCCGGTGAGAGGGTCCCGCAGCGCCGCCTCTTCCCTGTAATCCCTCAGGAGCCGTTCTGAAGTCACATCCTGGATGAACTCCACGGCCCCGGAGGGGCTTCCGGCGCCGTCCAGAACCGGATTTGCGTGGACCTGCAGATATTGTTGTCCTCCTTCCGGGCCTTGCCTTCGAAAGGTTGCAGGGCCGGCCACCTTGGCAGATTCCAGGGCTTTCTCGGCAGGGCAGGTCTTGTTCCGGTCCCTGCAGGGCTGATCGTTGCCGAAGAGGATCTCGTAGCACTTCTTGCCGGTCACCTCCTTGCTCGTCTTTCCGATCCACTTCGCGATCACCGGGTTGGCGTACTGGACCGTGTATTCCTTGTCTACCAGGAAGATGCCGATCGGTGCGCCCTCCAGAAGGGCCTTTTCGAGAGGGGCGTCCCCTTTTCGCTCGTCAGGCAGATCCTTGGTTCCAGCGCCCTTCGCAGCCATAGATTCCCCTCCTGTATTCCTGCTTGTTCCGCTTGTCTCTTCTTCCGCCAGCGCGGTGGACACCTTCCTCTATTCGTCCGTTTCTCTGGTCAGCGTGAGCCGTGCCTTCCGGGTGCCGGCTCCTCGTACCTCGAGGAACTCACGCGGAGCCGCCGTACAGGGCCTTTTCCAGGGATACCGAAAGGATCTCCGGAGTGATCGGCAAAGAGATCTGTTGAATCCGTGCCCCTTTCTGTTTCGCGGAATCGAACCACTGCCCCAGTGGCTTCGCCGCTTCGCTGCAGGTCAGGATGACCTCGATATGAGGATTGAGATCCAGGATGCGGCCCAGCGACGATCCACCGGTCGAACGCTCGAATCGACCGTCCAGGATGACGCACTCGATCGCGTCCTTCTGGCTGGCGTAGACGTCTACGGCCTCCTGTTGGTTCTTGACGGGTATGATCTCATAGCGCATGCCGGAAAGAACGTCCTTGAAAAGGTCGAGCATCCTCGGGTTCGTCTCCGAAACGAGGACCTTGCCTCCGGGCTTCCTCGCCCGCCTTTCCCGCCCGGAAACCGGGGCATGGGGCAGAAGGATGGAAAAGGTCGAACCCTTCCCCACCTGGCTCTTCACGAAGATCTCGCCGCCGTGTTGCTGGATCAGGTTGTAGGCCACGCTGAGTCCCAGCCCCGTCCCTTTGCCTGTCTCTTTGGTGGTGAAGAAGGGATCGAAGATCCTCGTTAGATGATCGGGCGGGATGCCGCAACCCGAATCCTCCACCTTGATCTCCACAAAGGGTCTCCCTCGCCTTCCGGGTGGAACGCGCTCACAGGAGCCGGGGGGAACCAGAACGGTGCCGATTCGAATCGTGCCTTCCCCGGCGATGGCATCGCGGGCGTTCAGGACGAGATTGAGCAGCAGCTGGTCGAGCTGATGCGGATCCCCCTCGATCCGGCCCGCCAGAGGGTCGAGATCCAATCGCAGACTCTCAGCCGACTCGAGAGAGGTGGTCAGAAAGCTCGAAGCTTCCCGAATCCAGCCGTTCACGTCGATGGGCCTCTTCTCCATGGTGGGCTTGCGGCTCATGTTGAGGAGTTGCCGAGTGAGACGGGAGGCCTTCTCCGCCATGGACAGAATGATCTGTGCCGGCCGCTCGACCGCGGGCACCTCTCCGGCACGACGGGTCAACAGCTCTGTCTGGGGCATCATCGCCGCAAGGATGTTGTTGAACTCATGGGCGATCCCACTGACCAGGGTGCCTAGGGACTCCATCTTCTGATGCTGGAGGAAGTGCCGTTCCAGCTCCTTCCACTCGGTGATGTCCAGAACGCAACCCTGCACCGCCTCGGAGCCCTCCAGCTGGATCGGCCCGGCGCAGAGGAGGGCGGTCCGGTCCCTTCCGTCTCGGGCCTTGAGCTGGACCTCTTCGGCCGTCAAGAGGGAATCCTGTCCGCCCGGCTCAGGCTCGGCGCGATCATCACGTGGAATCGGTACCAGGAAATCGGACACCGCCTTGTCCTCAAGATCTTCCGGTGTACGACCCAGCATCTCACAGAGCCGATCATTCACGAGCAGGATCTTGCCCCCAGACTGAATGTAGATGCCGACCAAGGACTGCTGAAACAGGTTGCGATACTTCGCCTCCGACTCCAAAAGGGCGTGGGTGCGTTCCTGAACCGTCTTGTCGAGCTCCCGGTTGAGCTTCTCGAGCTGGCGGGCGTACTTTCGCCTCTCCAGCCGCTCCTTCCGGAAATCCATCCCGTTCTTCAGCACCTTCCTGAGCTCTCTGGGGCTGAACTCCCCCTTTTTCAGGTAGAAGTAGACATGCGCCTCCGTGGCATCCACCGGCGACCAGTCCTGATCGAAGCCCGTGATCACGATGAGCAGGGTTTCCGGGTCCGTCTTCCCACGGATCGTGTGAACCAGATCCTTGCCCGAAAGGCCGGGGATCCTCAGATCACAAAGGATCGCATCGTAAGTCTGATGATTCAGTCGGGCCAGCACCTGGTCCCCATCCTCTGCGACATCCGTCAGGTAGTCGCTTTCGAGGGTGCGTGTGAGGAATTCCTGGTAGTGGGAATCGTCCTCCACGACCAAAATGCGTGGTCTTTCCTTCATGGCGCTCCTCGGTCAGACGGATTCGGCCGGTTCGCCGGGCAATCCGTCCGGGTACGCAGGTAGGGTGAGACGAAAGGTGGTCCCCTTTCCGAGGGTCGAGGATACCTCCAGCGTCCCCCCGTGTTCCTTGACCATCTTGCGCGTCAGGCTGAGCCCCAGTCCCGTTCCTTCCACACGGTCGGAGGTCGTGAAAAAGGGATCGAAGATCTTGGACAGGTGGTCTGCCGGGATCCCATAGCCTGTGTCCGTCACGACGACCTCGATGAAGGGATGGTTGCCGGGCTGACGGATCGTCTCACGGCTTTCGATCTTCAGGGTGCCTCCTTCGGGCATCGCCTTGTAGGCGTTCGAGTACAGGTTCAGAAAGACCTGGATCAAGTCCGCCTTCCTTCCGAAAAGGCCGTCCGCGTCCAATGCCTTCTCGACCCGAATGCCCCGCTCCTTGAAAAGCTCGGACAGGAGGACCTCGGTTCCTTCCAGGAGGGCGCCAAGACGGAGCATTTCGGGCGGACGGTCGGGCCTGCGGGCGAACTGAAGCAGATCATCGATGATCGAGAATGACTTGTCCAGGCTCTTGAGCACGATCTGAAGCTGTTCTTTGACCGTCCGGGTGGGCCTCGCCGTCTCCGTGTCGGTCGTATAGCATGCGATGCGGCCTGCGTCGATCTCTTCGAGCAGGAGTTCCAGGATACCCTTTACCGCCCCGAGGGGGCTTCGCAGGTTGTGGGCCGTGCCGGCGGCCAGCTCGCCCACCGAGGCCATACGTGCAGACTCCAGCAACTGTCTCTGGAGAAGGCGTTCCTCCGTCACGTCCTGCAGGATGCAGAGCAGGGCACTCTCTCCGTTAGATTCTCTTCCCACTGGAACGAGGCCCCATTGATGAATGCGCTCGGGGCCTTCCTTCGCCTCCCACAGGCTCGTCTCTCCCCTTGAGAACCGCTCTCCTTTTAGAATCGCCTCTCTGGCCTTGGACAGCAGGGGATCCGGAAAGACCTCGGTGAAGGGCCTGCCCCTGTCCAGGAGGCTCTCGGGCAGCATGGCTCGCGCTGCAGGGTTCTCGCACCGAATGACCCCCTCCTCGCTCAACAGGAGCAGTCCGATCGGAATGCTGTCGAGGATGTTCTCCTTCTGAACCTTTTCCCGCTCAACCTTTGTTCTCTCCCTGTCGAGCTGCCCGAGCGAGCTTTCGAGATTCTGTGCCAGTCTCCGGATCTCCTGGTGGGAATGGATCCGCTCGATCGCCTCTGAAGCGAGCTTTGCGCAGGACGCCAGCAGCAGGCCCATCCTCTCCAGCGGCAACGTGTCCTCGTTCGACGGCCGTACTCTCAGGTGGCCGAGCAGGCCATGCTTTCCGACGAGATCTACGAAGAGCCAGGATGTGCCGGGTTCCTTGACATCATAAGGCTCCTGCCCACGGGACTGTTCGAGCAGGATGGTCTGGCAGTGCCCCGTGTCCATGTCCTTCCTGGCCCTTGCGAGCAGTTCCCATTGCCCGTCCAGAAAGAGGGTCGAGACGGTCTCCTGAAAAGGGAAGGCATTGACCAGGGTCTCCGTGAGATGTCGAAGTGCGTCGCGTAATGAATTGCAGCCCTGCAGATGAAGGCCCAGGGAATTGATCCCGGTAAGCTCCTTTTCCCTCTCCATCAGACTTCTCTGCCGCGCTTCCTGATCCTGCCTCATCCCTCCGAGGGCGGAGTTCGCCCCCGCCAGGACCGGAAAGAAAGAAGCCAGCGTCACGGGGCTCCAGTCCACTCTGGCAAGAAGCGCCTGTGCAGTACGTTCCACCTCCTGCCTGGCATCCTCGAGGTGCTCCCGGGAAAGGGAAAGCCCCTTGAGGAGTCGATCCGGGATTTCGGTCGGGTCCTGGTCTTCCGCCCGCCCGGTCCGATACCCTTCGGAGAGCCGATTCGCCAGGTGCACCAGGCGACACAGCGTCTGGGGATAGGATCCGTCCAGGAAGTCCTGCGAGGGATTGTGATGATGCTGCGTGACGCTGCTGTAGAGCAGTGGGATCTTCCAGTGCTCGAGGATCCGACGGCCCACATCTGCGTGGTCCCAGCCGATTCGATCCCTCTCGGCCTGGCAGAGGGGAATGCCTTCGGTCCTAGCGTGGGAGACCACGGAGACGTACTCTCCCTTCAGGGTCACCGAAAGGAACACCTTGCCCAAGTCGTGGAGCAGCCCGGACACATAGGACTCTTCCGGGTCCACAGAGGGGGTCGTCCGCGTGGCCAGAGCCCTTGCCCAGATGGCTGTTTCGATGCTGTGCGTCCACAGACCGCCAAGGTCGATCCCGTAGTCGACGCGGTGATCCGAAAAGAGCTCGAGGGTCGGGCAACTGAGGGCGATTCCTCGCAGAATCCCATGCCCGGTCTTCGAAAGGGCGGTCCGCAGGGAGGTGATGCTGCCGGCCCGGCCCTGATCGGGTGCATTGGCCGCCCGGAGGACCATTGCGGTGAGGGGAGGATCGAGTTCGATCACCTCCGCCAGCTCTTCCAGGGAGGATTCCGTGCTCAGGGCCCTCTCGATCGCAACGGAGGCTATCGCTGGGAGGGTGGGGAGTGCGTCGAGCGCCTCAAGGCGGTGTCGGAGATACACCTCGTCGGTGGTGTCTGGACTCATAGGGGGCCACACCCTCTCGACAGCCTCAAAAGGGAACAGAACTACGCTTTCCGTCTTCTAACGAAGTGCGGGTCCTGTGTATGATTGTATTTTATTCGGTCGAGAAGTCAACATAAAACTTAAAGCACATTCTGACGTTCTCCTGTAACTATCTCCGATGAAACAGTTTTCGGCATTTCAGATGGAGGAGGTGTGCCTGGACGGAAGCGCGGTGAGACAAGTGGGGTGTGGAGGACGGGCGTCCTGGTGGCCCACTACAGCAGAGGGGCAATGGCCGAGTATACGAGATCCGCTACGAATTCCTGCCCTTCCGGCGTCAAGTGCAGGCCGTAATCATCAAGAAAGGATTCCCAGCCGGGTTCGAGCACGATGGCCTGGTACAGGTCGACCCAGTCGATCCCGTTGGCGATTGCATAGCCGCGCAGGGCCGCGTTCCAGTCCTCGGTGGTCGGTGCGGTCTGATCGTACAGCAGGGCCTCGCGCGTCCTTGGAGGTACGGTGAGGAGAATCGGATGGAGGGATTGGGCATTCGCCTGGGCGATCATCTGATCCAGGGATGCGATCATCTGTCCCACGGGCGTGTTTCGGGTGTCGGTGACGTCATTTGCGCCCTCCAGGATGTAGATATATTCGACTCCATCATGGATGGACAGGACTTCGCCTAGCCTTTGAGCCCCCTCGGACATGGTTTCCCCGGCTTTTCCTTCGTTGATGACCAGCGAGGGCCCGATGTACTGGTTGAGCATGGTATCGACCATGTGGGTGTGGTAGGTCCACGGCCCCACGAGCGAGTCTCCGAAAGCGAGGATTCGATGGACGATCGGCGCGGCGTCTACCTGGAAAGGCTGAATGTTGCTCACCAGGATCAAGCCCACCCAGAGCGAAACACGAACTTCTCCGTTGAGACCGGCAGGGATTTCCACAACGACCTCATTCGGGTCCTGGCTGATGATCGACTGGGTGCGAATGCTCCCGAAGAGCACCTCCAATTGGCTGGGCAGGGGTCCGTTTGCACCCACGAGGCTTCGTACGGCGAGCCGGTCGCCCACGTTTGCGTGATGGGGCACCATACTGTCGATGAAGAAGCTGCATCCGCAAAGGATCGCCGACATGGAGAGCAGGACCAAACAGGCAAGGGTCCGGGTCGCTCCCAGCGGATCTCCTCGTTGTGCCATGCGTGGCTCCTCGCACATTCGTTGAGGTTTTTCCTCGGGCCGGTTCTCAGTGAGAGGCCGTTGTACCTCTTAAATCAATCAAACGAAATTATAAGATGACTAGGTTAGAGCAAAGGGACATCAAAATCAAGAGGTGCTCACGGGTGGTCGAAGCCGACCCTCTGACAGTGGCCGGTCCAGACCATCCGGTAGTATGTTGATCGGTCTATTTGCAGAGCCTCATGAGCTTTGAACTCGTGTTTCTCCCCGTCTCAAGGGACGCAACTTCGTTGACAGGTAGGAGGAATTTTGGTTTTCTTACAAATTGCGGGTACATGAGGGCCGCCCGCCCCGTGCCCGCGCGACCCGAAGGCCTGATTCGTGAGGTGCTCCCATGGCGAGACGCAAGAGGCAGGGACCGCCGGAAGAACAGGATCCGCTGGAAGGACTCCCGGAGTACCTGAAGGCGCATCAGAGAGAATCCTTGTTCCAGCGAGAGTCGGGCAAGGGCACTTCCTGGTGTCTCTTTCTCCATGGGGATCAACGAAAAAGGGGCAAGATCCAGAAGGATGAGACCTACGAGATCGATATTGAGACCCGGGACGGCGTGGTCGAGCAGATTCACAAGGTAAACGTGAAGATGGTCTGCGAGGCTGCCAAAGAGGAGGAAGTACTCCGCCTTCTGGGCACGAACGAAGACTTGAAAGGGGCGCCCCAAGGCCCCCACTTCGGCCCCCGCTATCGGCACCATATCAAGAACAAGACCTTGTTCCCTCTGATGAATCGCAAGGAGGTCCTGTTCTTCTCGACCTTGGAGGGAGAGGTGCTTCGCGGGATCGTGACCGACTTCTCCCGGTTCGAGATTCGTCTCAGCATGAAGGGAGGCGTTTCGGTCATCCTCCTGCGGCACGCTCTGTTCGATGTACGGGACAAGAAGGGCCGGTCCTACTCCAAAGAAGCTGTGGAGAAGACAGGGAAGTACTGGTAGGAACTACAGGGGGCAGGGATCAGGGGTCAGGCCTCGCCCAACCACACCACGGAGAAACTGCGCCGTTACTCGTCGTAGAGCGAATCGAGAAGGTCCTTGAAACGCTCTTCGATGATCCTTCTGCGGATCTTCAAGGTTGGGGTCAACTCCCCCTCTTCCACTTCGAGCGGGCGAGGAAGCAGCGCGAACCGCTTGATCGTCTCGTAGCGGGCGAAGTGCTTGTTGACCTTGTCGACGATCGCCTGCACATCCTCGAGCAGGGCCGGATTGTCGAGGATCGCACTGTACGACCTGTAGTCGATTCCTTTCTCCTTGGCCCACTCTTCGAGATTCACCGGGTCGAGTCCCAGCAGGGCGGTCAGATACTTCCTGCGGTCTCCGTGCAGGAGGGCCTGCTCGATCAAGGGATGGTCCTTGAGCATGTTCTCGATGTTTGCGGGGGTGACGTTCTTCCCTCCGGCCGTGATGATGATCTCTTTCTTTCTGCCGGTGATCCAGAGGAACCCGTCCTCGTCGAGACGACCCACGTCTCCGGTGCGAATCCACCCGTCCTCTGTCAGTGTTTCTGCCGTGAGCTGCGGTTGATTCAGGTATCCCTTGAAGACGATGTCTCCCCGGACGAGGATTTCACCGTCTTCGGCGATCCTCAGTTCTGTTCCGGGCAGTGCTTTGCCAACGGACCCGAGGCGGTAGTCGTCCTCGAGGTTGAGCGTGGCAAAGCAACTCACCTCGGTCTGCCCCCATGCTTCCAGGACGCGCATGCCTGCCGCATGGAAGAATTCGATGATCTCGAGCGAGATGGGTGCGGAGGAAGAGAGAAAGTATCGGACCCTGCCGCCGAAAATCTCCCGTATCTTTCGAAAGACGAGGCGGTCGGCGACCGCCCTTTGCATCCGGAGGGCCAGTGTTGGGGGACGTCCGGCCTGTTCGAGCCGACTGGCCTCCCTGCCGACCCGTTCGGCCCACAGAAAGACGCTTCTCGCCAGGGGCGATGCCTGCTCCGCCTCTGCGCGAACCCGGGCGTAGGCCTTCTCGAAGATCCTGGGAACGCTGCCGAAGACCGTGGGTCGAATCTCCCGCATATCGTCCAGGATGCAGTTGAAATCTTCCACAAAGGCAGCGGAGCAGCCTCGGTAGATTCGATTGTAGTGTCCCGGCACCCTCTCCCCCACGTGGGCCAGAGGGAGGAAGAACATCATTACATCCCGATGATCCGTGGCCCCCATGGTATCCAGCAGCTTGAGTTGGGCCATGATGTTCCTGTGGCTGAGCATGGCCCCCTTGGGGGGGCCTGTCGTGCCGGAAGTGTAGATCAGGACGGCCACGTCGTCCGGTTGCGTCTTCTCCTCTGTCCGGACCGTCAAGCCCGGGTCGTCCTCGAGGGCCGCCCGACCCTTGTCTTCCAGTTCGTCGAGGCACATCAGGTCATGATCGCCCGCCGGTGGTTCCCAGAGAATCGGGCGGTCCAAGGCGGGAAGCTTGTCGAAATAGGGCGAGAGCTTTTCCGCCTGCCGGGAGTCTTCGAGGAACAGCCACCGGGTGGAGGAATCCTCCAGGATGTAGGAGCATTGCTCCCCTATGAGGGTGGGATAGATGCCGACGCTGACGCCGCCGGCACGTAGAACGGCCAGATCGCACAGGGCCCATTCCAGGCAGGTCCGGCCGAGGATGGAGACCACATCCCCGGGCCGGATCCCCAGGGAGACAAGCCCGGCCGCGATCCTGTCCACCCTTTCGTCGGCCTGCTTCCACGTCATCGGTTTCCAATGTCCATCCTGCCTCACGAGGTAGGCTGTCAGGTCCGGCGAGCTTGCTCGACGAGATCGGAGCAGGTCGGTCAGCTTCTCCATGGGGTTCCTTCTCCAGGACAATGGAGGCGGAAAGAAAAGAGGGCCTTGCAGCAAGACCCTCTCGTCTTTCAAGTTTTGGGGATAGCCTTGAGTCTGATCAGCCGCCCATGATCGATCCGAGTTTCATGGCGAGGCTCATGTCTCCGCTGATCTTGATCTTGCCGGACATGAAGGCCATCTGAGGATTGAGCCTGCCGGCGTTGATCTCTCTCCAGTCATCGACATTCTGGGTGATGGTCAGCTTGGGTGCCTCTGCCTTTCCCTTGTTCGTCTTGATCTCGCCGGCCGCCAACTCCATGTAGTAGTCACCGCCGCCCTCGCCCGTGAGCACGATCTGGATCACGGTATTGATGTCCTTGATCTTGGCTGCCTGATCCGGGTTCGCTGCTGCCTGCTCTGGAATCCATTTCAGATAAAAGTCATCCGGTGTGATATCCTCTGGGGGTGTGGGCCTATCAGCCATTCTCATCCTCCTCTTTTGGTGTGTGGGTTCCCCTTCTGGGAGGTTTCGTGAACGCGAGGCTCCTTCGCGACCCATTTCTTAGTACATTCTGCGGCAAGATTCAAGTGTTTTCATTGCAATCCTTCAATTTAGCATGCTATAAGACCCGAGCAACTTGACCCGCCCTACGGCGTGCGGTTTCGGGTGGGGCAACACAAGGAAGACGGCCACAGCAGGACAGGGGATCCCCATGGATGAGTTGGTTCGATTCGGAGTTTCGATCAGCTCCCACTTGCTCAGACAGTTCGATCAACTCATCTCCGGCAGAGGATACGTGAATCGGTCCGAGGCGATCAGGGACCTGATTCGAAAGTATCTGGTGGAGCATGAATGGGAGCGGGGCGACAAGGAAACGCTCGGCACTCTTACCCTCCTCTACAACCATCATGTCCGGGAATTACCGGATCGCCTGGAGCACCTGCAGCATGAGCACTATCATCGCATCATCTCCACCATGCATGTTCACGTGGACGAACAGAACTGCCTGGAGGTGACGGTCTTGAGAGGCAAGCCGGCCGAGATCCGTGAGCTCGCCGACAGCATTCTGGGCGTGAAGGGCGTGAAACACGGACAGCTGGTCATGACGTCCAAAGGAACAGAACTCGATTAGCAGGGAGAGTCGAACCATGTTGCGGGTGTGCGTTTTCGGAAGCGGCGGATGGGGAACGGCGCTCGCCCAGCTCTGTGCCGTGCGAGGTTATCAAGTCACACAATGGGTGAGGGAAGCGGAGGTTTTCGAGGCGATCAACGGCCGGCATCTGAACCCCCTCTTTCTCCCCGATGTTTCTCTGTCCCCGCGTATCACGGCGACGCGCGACGAGAAAGAGGCCCTCGAAGGGGCGGACCTCGTCCTGCTGGTGATTCCTTCCCAGTTCATCCGTGAAGTGGTCCTGCGGATTCGCTACCTTCTGCCCACCAACGCGCCGATCGTCTGTTGCAGCAAGGGGATCGAGAAGGAGAGCCTCGAGCTCATGTCCGAGATCCTCACCGGAGAGCTTCCCGGGAAGTACCATCCTTACCTGACCTATCTGTCCGGGCCGAGCTTTGCCAAGGAGGTTGCGGAAGGGAAACCGGCGAATGTCACGGTCGCCGGACAGAGTGAAAGCGTACGGAAGCGGGTGCAGGATCTGATGGGAGGATCTTCTTTCCGAATCTATACCTCTGCGGATGTGGTGGGGGTTCTGGTGGGAGGCGCCGTCAAGAATGTGCTTGCCATCGCGGTGGGCGCATGCGACGCCATGGGATTCGGCCTGAACGCCCAGGCGAGCCTGATCACGAGAGGGCTGGCGGAGGTCACCCGGCTGGCCGTGGCCAAGGGGGCCAATCCTCTTACGTTGAGCGGTCACGCCGGCATCGGTGACCTGGTCCTTACCTGCACCGGCTCGTTGAGCAGGAATCGGAGGGTCGGATTCGAGCTCGGAACCGGAAAATCCCTGGAGGAAATCGTAAGTTCGATGAAAATGGTGGCCGAAGGGGTGGAGACGGCCCACTCGGTCTCGCACCTCGCAAGAAAGCTGGAAGTGTCCATGCCCATATCCGAGCAGGTCGCCCTGGTTCTCCATCAGGGTAAGCAGCTCCAATCGGCAGCGATCGAGCTCATGGAGCGACCTCTGCGAGAGGAGTTGGACGAGAACGACAAGGCCTCCATCTCCTGATCCCACCGAAGAAGCGCCGCACCCGACCGCATCCAGACAGAGGCAAGACTCGCATCCTCAAAGGGGATTCGAGAATCGAAAGGGTAGGAGACCCTAACCTGGAGCAATGGATGGATGACACCGCGATTCGGTTGGACAGGGAGCCGCAACTTCACCTGCCGAACCTCTACGCCGCCTGGCCGGGAATGGGGAACGTATCGCTGAATGCCGCCAGGTTTCTCGTAGAGAAGCTCGACATGGAGCCCATCGGTTCGATCGAGTCGACCGAGTCGTCGGTTGCCGACGGCATCGTCATTCGAGACCACCTGGTACTTCCTCTGGAGACTCCGGAGTACCGGTTCTACGCTTTCCAGCACCCTGAGAAGGGTGGGGATCTTCTTCTCTTCGTGGCCGATCACCAGCCGGTTCAGCCCCAGGCCATCGCGTTGGCCCGACTCGTCATGAGGGTGGCCGACCGGTTCGGTGTTCGCAGGGTCCACACGAGCGCCGCGCTGATGTGCTCGATCTCGCACATGGAGCGGCCGCGCGTGTGGGGGGTCGCAACCCATCGGGAAATCCTGCCCGACCTTGAAGACAAGGGGGTTCGTCTTCTCCCCGAAGGGCACGTCAGCGGCCTGAACGGGTTGCTCCTGGGTGTGGCGAAGCGGATGGGATTCGAGGGGCTGTGCCTCCTGGGGGAGCTGCCCTACTACACGATCGGTATGGACAACCCCAAATCGAGTCTGGCCGTCCTCGAGCGACTCTCGAGGCTGTGGAATATCCGTCTCGACACCTCGGATATGCGAGAAGCCAGCCTGAAGAAGGAAATCGAGATCGAGGAGTTCATCCGCCAGGGAGAAAAAAGTCTATTTTCCAGAGAGTTAGAAGAAGATGGGGGAGAAGAGGGGGCAGATTCCCAGCAATTCAACTAGAAGATCGCCTTTTCTTTCTTCAGTCGATCTTTGCTCCCGGGAAACGAAACAGGCCTCAGGTAGGACTGAATCTTCTTGCAAATCACCTCCGGTCGCCGGGCGCTGAAGGCGTAGACACGGCGCTGGTCCGCCTCCCGGACCACGATCTTGACCGCAATGCCCTGATCACCGGGAACGTTGTACATGATGGAGCCGTCCGTTCCCTTTCGGATGCCCCACCCGAGATAGTCCCCGAGCTGATACCGGAACACCTCTGCGTTCAGGATGTCTGCGTACTTGAACTGCTTTGAGAGAAGGTAGTATCCGAAGCGAAGGCCCTTGGCGGTCAGCGTGACCCGCAAGGAGAGAAAGATGTGTAACACCCACAAAACAAAGACGAAAACGAGACAAAGGGACAGGTTCAAGGCATCGTTCGATTCTACGTCCCAGATCGGGGAAAGCAGGTAGAACCCGATCATGATGCCGAAGAAGCCGTACACGACCACCCTGAGCCAGAGGGGCGCTGACAGGGTTTCCTGATACTCGATCTTGCCGGAGCCCTTGGATCGTGCCGAGGACCGGGGACGAGGCTTCAGGTCGATGATCTTCGAGGAGGGATCCTTCTTCATGATGCTCTCTGCCTCTCCCCTCTACGATACGGCCTTATATCACAAAAATCAAGGATTTAAATTTCTCCGGTTCAGATGCCGTCGAAATTGGCCCGGGAGGCCCTTTCGTTGAGCATCTTGCGCTGGGAGAGGTTCATGAACCAGGAGGCCGCCGAGGCCCTGGACCGGGGTAGGGGAAGGCGTCTGAGGATGGAGCGCCACGAGTAGAACTCGTTGTACATCCGCTTGATTCCCTCTTCCAGTTGTTCGGCGGTGAAGTGCTTCGGGTGGATCTCCGCGATCACGCCGGGCCACCTCCCCATGTTCTTCTCGTCCCTCAACCCTCCGTTGGCTGCGTAAAGGTCGTAGATCTTGGTTCCCTTGTGAGGGGTAAAGACGTTGAAGAAGGCGACGTGTACCCTGTTTCTCTGCAGGAAGTGCATGGTCGTCCGGAAATCCTCCAACCGATCCGTGTCCCATCCGAAGATCAGATTGAATGAAAAACTGATGTCCAGACGCCTCAGATTCTGCACAACCTCCTCCAGGCGGTCCGCAGGGGTCGTGCTCTTGTGCATTCCCTTGAGGGTCTCCGGCTTGATGCTCTCCACCCCCATGTTGACGTGGAGGAGCCCGCTTCTCTTTGCCAGGGCCATCAACTCCGGATCGAGTGCGCGGTGGGCGTTCCAGAGGGTCGACCATCGGATCTTGAGGGGGAGGAGTTTTTCCATGAGTTCCATCGTGCGGGAGCGGTTGCCCACAAAGGTGCTGTCTGCAAAGAAGACCCGACGACTCCGGCTGGATCGGACCTCTTCGATCACCTCTTCGACGGGGCGCAGCCGGTATGTCTCTCCGAGGTAATACCTCTCCGAACAGAATTCGCACCGGTACGGGCATCCCCGGGAGGTCTGGATAGCAACGGTTCGAAAGAGGGAGAGGGTGCTTGGATCGAGGAGGTCACGTCTAGGGTGGGGAAGACCCCGCAAGTCGTGCGGTCCGGACGCCTCGTACCGGGGTTTGAGCGAGCCCCTCGTGAGGTCTTCCAGAATCGCGGGGACCAGCGTTTCCCCCTCCCCGATGGCGATCGCGTCCGCGTGCTCCAGCGCCTCATCCCCATAGAAGCTGCAGTGAGGTCCCCCCATCACGACCGGAACGCCCTTGCGCCGGTACGTGTCTGCGATCTCATAGGCACGGAGGGAATTCAGGATGTGCACATTCATGAAGACGCAGTCACTCGGGGCATCAGGGTCCCAGTCCTGGACTTGTTCGTCGGTGATACGGATCTGGAAACCCTCGGGGATCAGGGCCGCAAGATAGGGGAGAGTAAGGGGGATCAAATCCCGCTTCTTGGTCTTGAACAGGCTCCTGCCGAAGGGAGCGGAAAAATGGGTGGGTTGTATGATATGAACGCGCATGTTTTTCGGCTCATTGATGGCTCAGATTCGGTATCCGGGTTAGACCAGAGGTCTTTATTACAAGGGAAAGGAAGAAGGGTCAAGGGAAAAAAAGGATGGATCAAGTGAGGTAGGGTTCCAGCAGATCCCTCCAGCATGCCTTTGCCCCGATGTGAAGCATGTTTCCGTAGTGTCCGCCGATCGTCCTGCCGATGAAGACCGTCTCCCGGGAAGGTTTGAAATGAAACATCTTGGAGACCCCGAGGGGCGCCAGTTCCACCATGCGCTCGTGGATTTTCGATTCGCCGAAATCGTAGGACACGCCCGGCCGGAACGGTTCCCGCAACACCTCGAGGTACCGTCGGTAGAACTCACTGTCCGGCGCCTCTTTTCGCGGATCCCTGGAACCCAGCCGGAGGAGGGCGGCATCGATCTGTTCGTAGTTCCCTTCCAGGCCGCATCGGGCGAGGTCCCTGCACGCCTCCTGTATGTAGGGCGGAATGCGTTTGAGACATCCGAAATCATAGAGAATGAGCGGGCCCTCCTTTTGGAACGCGAAGTTGCCGGGATGGGGGTCCGCGTGGAGGAGACCCAGGCGGAGGATCTGGTGGGCGAACAGGTCGAAGAGCCACTCGCCGAACCGGTCCCGGTCCTCCTGTGTGTAAGGGGGCTCCCAGAGAGCTTCCAGGGGATCCCCGGGCAGATACTCCAGGGTGAGGACCTTGTGTGAGCAGTAAGGGGGGAATACGCGGGGGATCCTTACGCGCTTGTCCCGCGAAAAGATGCGCCGGAATTCCTTCAGGTTCTCCATCTCCAGATCGTAGTCGAGCTCTTCGTAGAGACGGTCCCGGATCTCTGCAAATACCCCTTCCAAATCGCTCTTCCGGTACCCCATGATGCTGCCCGTGGACAGGATCGTTTTCAGGTTGCTCAGATCCCCCTCTATGTTCTTGTCCACCTCCGGGTACTGTACCTTGACCACCACTTCGGTCCCGTTCGAAAGCCTTGCGCGATGTACCTGCCCTATTGAAGCGGAGGCGTGAGGTTCAGGGTCGAAGTGGGCGAACAGAGCCTCCGGAGCTTTTCCGAATTCCGAAGTGATGACAGAGGAGATCAGGTCATATTCGACCGGGGGAGCCGACTTCTGAAGAGTGGCGAGCACATCCGCGAATTCCTTGGGCAGGAGGTCGGTCTGGATCGACATGTACTGGCCCACCTTCATGACCGCGCCCTTGAGCTCCCCAAGGGTCTCCACGATCCGCTCGGCATTGCGCAGGTGAGTCTTGGACCGTGAACGGTCTGCGCGGTCGGAGTCGAGAAAGAGTTCCTTGATCCTCTGGCCTGTATAGCTGGAAGAGACCCGTCCGGTGAGTCCGGAGAGCCGGAGAAAGCGTGATGCCCTGCCGGTGACGAATGGTTTCTTCCTGGCCACGAGTCCCTCGTTGGAAAAGGGTTGGGGAGTCGTCCGATAGCCCTTGTCCGTATCTACGATCCGGGTTCCCCATGGGTATCCCTTCGAGGCAGAGATTGTCAACACTTCCGCGATAGTCGCCATGAAGTCCGTTGCGGACGTATTGCCGGGATGGGCCCCTCTGTGAGGGGGGCCAACCGGCCGGAATTCTTGACAACACGGGGACGGTGGGCTACGTTGAAACATGTGCCCCTCAAGGCCTCGCGGACCGCGAGCCGGACCCTCCTCTAGACCTCGAATCGGGTTCCCATCTGGAATGAGGGGTTTTCTCCATTCGATCCCAAACGGAAGGAAAGCGGATCATGTACTACGAGAAGAGTGTTTCCTGGGTTGAAGAGATCGTTTCCGAGCAGAACGCCTGGCGAACGCACACGATCAATCTGATCGCCAGCGAGAATGTTCTCAGCCAGCGTGCCCGCTCCTTGATGGGCTCCGATTTCACCCACCGGTATGCCGAGGGACACCCCGGGGAACGCTACTACCAGGGCACCGACAAGATAGACGAGATCGAAACTCGGGTGAAGAAGCACTTGAAGACCCTGTTCGACTGCAGACAGGTGGATGTACGGCCCATCAGCGGGACGGTGGTCAACGATGCTGTCTTCAGTCAGTACATAGACGCAGGAGACATCGTGCTCGTCAACTCGACTGCAGGTGGGGGCCACATAAGCCACCACAAGGTCGGATCGGTCGGAAAGTACACCCGGAACATCATCGATTTTCCCCTGACCCCGGACGGCTACCACCTGGACGTGGACAAAACGATCGAGTTGATCCGAACGGTGCATCCGAAGGTGCTCGTCCTCGGCAAGAGCCTGTTCCTCTTTCCGGAGCCGGTGGCCGTGCTCGCCGAAGAGGCGAAGAAATTCGATGCGCTGATCATATACGATGCAGCGCACGTTCTCGGGCTCATCGCGGGCAAACGGTTCCAGGACCCTCTTCGTGAAGGGGCCGATGTGATTACCGCAAGCACGCACAAGACCTTTCCCGGATCCCAACGAGGCATCGCGATCAGCAATATGAAGGACGCGGACTGGCGGAAGATCGACAAGGGGGCGTTTCCCGGCTCCTCCTCCAACCATCATCTGGACACGCTTGTACCCCTGGCGGTGACCACCTACGAGATGCTCGAGTTCGGCGAGTCCTATGCGGAGCAGACGATTCTGAACGCCAAGGCGCTCGGCCATGCCCTCTCCGAGGTCGGATTCGACGTCCAGGCCAAGAATTTCGATTTCACCGAGAGCCATCAGCTGGCCGTGGATGTGACCCGCTTCGGCAGGGGGGATGAAGTGGCGAGGATGCTCAAGGACAACAACATCATCCTGAACATGAATCTACTCCCCTTCGAGCCCCTGGGGAACGTCACCAACCCGGCAGGCATTCGTATCGGTGCGCAGGAGATGACGCGCATGGGCATGAAAGAGGCCGAAATGAAGGTGATCGCCTCTTTCTTCAAACAGTGCCTGATCGAAGGGAAATACGTGGGCGACGACGTCGTCGCTTTCCGGAACGACTACCAGATGGTTCACTACTCCTACGACGCCCAGCAGAAGGGCGCGGAGCGCGAGAAGAAATTGCAGGGAAGCGCCGTGACCGTGACCGCCTGACCGCCGGGAGCCGGATGCAATGTACCTGCTGACCGTTCGCGAAGACTTCTCTGCGGCCCACCGGCTGCTCTCCACCGGAGGAAAGTGTGCCGAACTCCACGGGCACAACTGGAAGGTGGAGGTTCAGGTTCGGGCTGAAGATCTCGACGGATCGGGTATGGCGATCGATTTTCACGATCTTTCGGCGATTACGAGAGAAATCGTGGAAGAGCTGGACCATCGGTACCTCAACGACCTTCCCGCCTTTCAGAGTCAGAACCCCACGGCGGAGAACCTGGCCCGGTACATCTACGAAGGCCTGGCCGGGCGGCTCGACAAGGAAAGGGTGGAAGTGGACCTCGTTCGGGTATGGGAGTCGGAGACCACGGCCGCCACATACCGCAAGACCCCCGACCCCGCCCGCTAGTCGACCCTGGAGCTGTCTCAGATGGCGTATATAGCAGTCAACGGTTGCGTCATGCCGGAAGCGGACGCCCGTCTGTCGCCTCTTGACCGGGGTTTCCTCTACGGGGACGGGTTGTTCGAAACGCTCAAGGTGGATGGAGAGAAGGTCTTCTTCCTGGAGAGGCACATCGCGCGGATGCGCGAGGCCGCCCGCTTCATGAAGATCCCCTTTCCAGCGGATCTGGACTTTCTCGGTATCATCCGGGATCTGATGGAAAAGAACCAGATTCCCGGGGAGGCCTCGGCGAAGATCTGCCTCTCTCGGGGAAGACACGAGGGCAGCCTCTCCCTGTACACTCCCTCCTCGCCGACAGTTTTGATCTTGACGACCCGGCGGGCCTCCCCGGGCCCGACCGCCTGGGAAGAGGGCCTCTCCGTCACGATCGAAAGGGAACTGCGCCAGAACGAGACCTCAAGCCTTTGCCGGTTGAAAACCCTGAACTATCTTCCCTACCTGCTGGCCCGTACACGGGCAGAGGAGAAGGGCTTCGAAGACGCGATTCTGACCAACACGGCGAGCGAGATTTGCGAGTGCACGACATCCAACCTGTTCTTCTTCCGCGAAGATCGTCTCGAGACGCCCGCGCTCGCCTGCGGCCTGCTGCCCGGCGTGCTCCGGGAATCCTTGATGGATTGCATGGAAGAGGCGGGCGAACCGGTAGGGGAGGTCAAGATGGCCGTCAGCGACCTTCCTACCTGTGACGAGATCTTCGTGACCAACTCCGTCGTCGAGGTCTTCCCCGTGGGAAGGGTCGATGGGGATGACTACCCGGGCAGGGAACGAACACGAAGGGTGTGGGAGCGGTTTCAGGCCTACCGGGACAGATTGCATGGGGACTAGCACTTCGTGGGAGCGGCATCCACCGTGCGGCCTGCACCGCCCCGGGTCAAAGGTCAAAGGTGAAAGGGGTGGTTATTGTCTGGAAGAGGTATTCCGAACGGGCAAAGGAGTTGCCCGTGATAGGAGTTTTCCTAATCATCCCGTCACTACTTGTTCCATCCCTTTGACCTTGTACCTTTGACCTCGGGGTGGAGAACGATGTGGGGGGTCAGGTGGGCCCACCCGCGGCAGGGAAGCGTGTTCCCGATGATCTGGGTTTGCAGGTGGAAGCGATCGCCTCCCTCATGGAGGCGGCCTTGTGGAGCGTCTCCTCGTACTCGGCCTGGGGATCGGAGTCATAGACGATCCCGCCCCCCACCTGGTAGTAGAGATCCTTCTCCTTCCGGATGAGGGTGCGGATGGCGATGTTCAAATCCATGGTTCCATCGAATCCCACGTACCCGATAGAGCCCGTGTATACGGACCGGACCGTAGGCTCCAGTTTGTCGATGATCTCCATGGATCGGATCTTGGGGCACCCGGTGATCGAGCCGCCCGGGAAGGTGGCCCGGAGTAGGTCCACAAGGTCCTTGCCAGGAGCCATTTTGCCCGTCACGATGCTTACGAGGTGAAATACGTTCGTGTAGGCCTCGAGTCTGGCAGCATCCTCTACCCGTACCGTCCCGTAATCGCTGACCCGGCCGATGTCGTTCCGCAGGAGGTCGGTGATCATGGCCAGTTCGGCACGGTTCTTTTCGCTCTGGAGCAGTTCCTGCCGGTTGACCTGATCCTGCTTCGGTGTGGTCCCTCTGGGAAGGGTCCCCTTGATCGGCCTCGTTTCGATCTCTTGCCCCTTGAGGTTCAGGAATCGCTCCGGCGAAGAGCTGATGATCTGGAAGGGGCCCGGATTGAGATAGGCGAAGAACGGGGCCGGATTGATCTCGAAGAGCCTGAGAAAGAGGCCGAGAGCATCTCCATCGTAGGGTGTGTGGAATCTCTGTGAGAGATTCACCTGATAGATGTCACCCTCCTCGATGTAGCGGAGGATGCGCTGGATCGCCTGAACATACTCTGTCCGGGAAAAATGGGACTTCAGGTCCACGGGCAGAGTGCTCGCGCGCCAGGCCTTGTCCGGCCCGCCCTGTTCCACCCCTGCCCGAACACGGCGGAAGGTTTCCTGGTGGTTCGACCCCTTTGGCGCGGTCTCTTCCGTGGGAAACTCCAGGCTGAACAGGGTGTAGACGGCCCGTGCATGGTCGTAAGCAAGGACCGATCGATAGAAGACGAAGTAGCACTCGGGAAGGCCCAGGTCATCGACCGTCGTGGATGGCAGCCGTTCCAGGTGTCTGCCCATTTCGTAGCTCAAGTATCCGATCCCACCCGACAAGAAGGGCGGAAGGTTCGGCCGTGGTTCCCGCCGGTAGATCGTCAGAAGGATTCGCAGCATATCAAAAGGGTCCGCGAAGAGCGTCCGCCGCTCCCCGGCCGGCAAGCTGTCCAGATGGACTCGCTTTCCGTAGGCGCGCATGACCAGGAAGGGGTCCAGCCCGGCGAAGGAGTAGCGGCTCAAAGGATGATCACCGCCGCTGACCAGTAGCGCTTCATGGGGCTGCGGATGCAAGCGTGGAAAGAGCTGCTCGGGCAAGACGTCGGAACCGTGTATGTCCGTAGCGCGAAAGCCCGGTGCCGGCCTGGGAAGATGCGGGAAGGGCAAAGAGTCTTTCAATCGTGAATCTCCACTAGAAGTCCGCCTTCAGAAAGCGTTCGAGGATCCTGTCGCCGGGTTCTGTCATGAAGGACTCCGGGTGAAACTGGACCCCTACGATCGGATGGGAAACGTGTCGGATCCCCATGGGCACCCCATCGTCTGTCCATGCCTGCAACTCGAGACATTCCGGAACCTTGTCCACCACCAGCGAGTGGTACCTGGCCCCGTGGAAGGGATTGGGAACGCCTTCGTAGAGGCCCTTGCCGTTGTGTGTTACTTCAGAGGTCTTCCCGTGCACACAGAGAGGCGCCTTGACCGTCTGGCCTCCGAAGACCTCATTGATGCACTGCATCCCGAGGCACACGCCGAGCAGTGGAATACTGGGGCCGAATTTCTCGATGATCTGACAGGACAATCCGGCATCCTCCGGCCGCTTCGGCCCGGGTGAGATTACGATTCTGTCAGGCCGCATTCTGTCGATTTCTGTCAGGTGGAGGCCGTCGTTTCGGCGCACCTGGACTTCCGTGCCCATCTTGGCGAGGGCCTGCACCAGGTTGAACGTAAAGGAGTCGTAGTTGTCGATGAAAAGGGTCTTCATCCGGTTCCGCGCGTATAGGGTATGGGATGGTCACGGCTCTTTGTAAACCCCAAATAGTAGAGCATTTCGGGATTTCTGTAAACGATGGCCGACGAGCTTGACCTGGCAGCGGGCATTGGGGGATATTTGGCTGCGGGGGGACTGAGCCGAAAACTGGACTGTTCCAGTTTTCGTAAGGGAAAGACCAAAGCCGAAAACCGGGACAACCCGGTTTTCGTAGGGACCGAAACCTGGAACAGTCCAGTTTTCGTAAGGGAAAGACCAAAGCCGAAAACCGGGACAACCCGGTTTTCGTGGGGACCGAAACCTGGAACAGTCCAGTTTTCGTAAGGGTCTAACTAGCCGAAATCGTGGTTCCGCACAATTTCGTAAGGGGAGGCGACCATGGCCATTACGACCGAAGAGCTGATAGCGAAGTTGAACGACGACCTGAGCTGGGAATACACCGCGGCGATCCAGTACATCCAGCACAGCGGCGTACTGACCGGCGCCGCCTACATGGGCATCAAGAAAGAAATCATCGTCCATGCCAATGAGGAGATTCAGCACGCCGTCACGCTCGCCGACCAGATCAGTTACCTCCGCGGGACCCCGACGACCAAGATCTATGAGCCGAAAACGTCGGAGGAGAATGTGGTGATGCTGGAGCAGGACCTCGAGGGTGAGAACGACGCGATCCGCAGGTACGTGGAACGCGTCCAGGAGGCGGAAGAGCTCAAGCTTTTCCATCTGGCTCAGCAGCTTCGACAGATCCTGGCCATGGAGCAGGAACACGCCATGGATCTGGAAGAGGCCCTGGGCAGATAGCCGACCTTTCCGTTGCCATCCCGGGAAATCTGGTTTAGTATTTTTCTTAAGGAGATGTGCTTCTTTAGGTTGGATCCGTGCTATGGCCCGTAGGACATTCTTTCGAAGAAAATATCCAAAGGGGCAGGCCCCGGAATCGACGAGCTTGCCGACCTCCATCGCTTGGAGCACGATTGCTGCGTTGATCTTGCTCGGCGCGATCCAGGAGCTCGGGCGGTTTCAGCGACCGCTGGACAGCGAAATCGGGTTGACCTTTATCGGTCTGTTCTTTGCGGGGGCGATCATGTCGATCAGCCTCTTCGTCCTTGGGCGGCGCAGGAATGGAATGGGCGGCCCCGTCAGGCAAGCAAGGAGGCATGAGAGGATCCTCGAAGGGGAAATCGAGGCCTGGTGGATTTCGGTTATCTCCCCTGTGGAGAACTACCTCGTACGCAAGAATCTGAATCCCAACAGCATCACGGCGCTCTCCTTCGGCTTCAACGCTGCCGGATGTGTACTCTTCTACGTGGGATGGGTCTTCATGGCCGGCTGGGTCATCCTCTTTGCCGGAACCCTGGACATTCTCGACGGTCGAATCGCACGCAAGATCGGCAAGGCATCCAAGCGGGGTGCCTTCTTCGATTCGATGCTGGATCGTTACGGGGAAATCCTGATCTTCCTCGGGTTGGCCGCACACTTTCGAGACTCCATCCTGTTCCCGGTCATCCTCCTGGCCCTCGCCGGATCGCTGATGGTGAGCTACACACGTGCCCGAGCCGAGGGGTTGGGCGTGAACTGCAGGGTCGGGATCATGCAGCGACCGGAACGAATCGTGTTGTTGGGGCTGGGTGCGGTATTCAGCTCGGTCCTTCATATGCTCCGAGGGACCCTGGGGCTCGATGCGGGACCGTACCTCATGGGATTCGTCATGATCCTGATCGCCATCCTGGCCAACTACACCGCCATCTCCCGAATGGCCCATGTGATGCGCGAGTTGAACAAGGACCAGGAGAACAGCCCCCCTTCCTAACCGGTGCCCCCCTGTTCAATGGCGATTGACAAGTGGCTTGCCCTGATCCCTGAATCCTTCGGGTGTCACGAGTTGTTCACGGACGAGGTGTTGAATCTTCAGCCGGGACGACACCGTCGGTTTCTCTCGTGATCCGGACAAAGTGTGCCCGGTGCATGTGAAGGGCTCTGTCCGTTCTACGTGCATCGCACGTTGGGGGCAGGCCGGAGAGGGCCTGACCATCTGCCTCGTTACATGCTTTTAACCCATTGATTCTAATTCATTTATCAATTGTCTCTTCTACTGCGAGAAGTTCCTCCTCCCCGCGGCACGGCGGTTGCGTCGGCCAAGGATGCAAACAGGACCAGACTGAAGTCCACAATCAAGAAAGGGAGGAACGAAACGATGAAGCCAAGGACCCCATGGACATGTCTCCTGGTCGCTTTCCTGCTGCTGGCATGGCTGAGTCCGGTGGGCTACGCCGATCCGGGACGTACGGGAAAGGAAAGCCGCATCAACATCAACAAAGCCTCTGTGGAGGAGCTGGTCGAGCTGCCCCGCGTGGGTGAGACGGTGGCCAAACGGATCGTCGGCTTTCGTCAGAAGAATGGCCCCTTCAAGAAGGTGGAGGATCTGAAGTCCGTGCGCGGAATCGGAGACAAGGTGTTCGACAAGATTCGGCCGAGCATTCGCGTGGACTGACTCGCTCCGCATTTACCCTCACGTCGATTCCCTGCCGGGCCCTGTCGGTGGGTACGGGTTCCGAGGGCCTGTGCAGGGAATCCTCTCTGCTGCAGAGACCTCTTCTTGCTTTTTTCCACCCGTTGTTCTATTCCTTTCAGATACTCATTTCTTCTTGTGGATCCGAGAGATTGCCCCTCCGCGATGGGTGTGAATACCTCTCAAACGAAGGACAGATGTTCAAGGACCGGCGCCGCTGGGGCAGGGCGTTTGGGAAAGGCCTATGAAATCGCACCACCTGATTCTGGGGCTGGTCATTGCCGGTCTCGCCCTCTTCCTCACCTTCCGGAGCGTTTCCTTCGACGAGATCTATCAGTCCATTCGAGGGCTCAAGATTCAGTACCTGCCGCTGGCGGTTGTTCTGTTCTTCAGCAGTTTTTCGGCTCGCGTGTTTCGCTGGCACTATCTGTGCCGAAGCGTCAAGTCCATTCCCCCTAATCGATTCTACTCCCCCATGATGATCGGCTTCATGGGCAACCTGCTTCCCTTGCGAGCCGGAGAGTTCATTCGGGCCTATCTTCTAGGCAAACGGGAGGGGATCGGTTTCACCGCGTCCTTTGCCACCATCGTGGTGGAGCGCATATTCGACATCGCCTCGATTCTGGTTCTCTTTGCCGGCCTTCTCGTTTTCAATCCCCAGGTTTTCGTGCCCCACGACGGCGCGGTCGACCCGAGGATCGTCGTGGCCGTCCGGTCTTTCGGGTTCATGAGCTTTGCTCTATGCCTGGGATTGATTGCCTTTTGCTACTTCCTGCTGCATCAGCAGGATAGGACCGTCCGGTTCGTTCGTTTCTTCACCCGGATTCTGCCCCGTAGCCTTCAGGATCGCGTGGACGACATCCTGCGCTCCTTCACGGAAGGCCTGGGAGTGCTGCGCGACCCGAAGGCGATCCTCGCCGTCGTTCTCCTGTCCGCCGTCACATGGGCGGTGATCGTGGTGGCGAACTACCCACTCTACTATGCCTACGGGATCGAGAAGATCGTTCCGCCCAGCTCTCTGGTGACCCTGGTCGTTCTGCTCTGCGCGGCCGTCACCATTCCCACGCCTGGATTCCTGGGTCCTTTTCAGCTGGCAGCGACGTTCATGCTGGCCGACTTGTATGGTGTGGACAGGGCGGTCGCCGCGAGCTTTTCTCTGGTCATCTGGTTTGTCCAGATGTCCACCATCTGCGCGGCCGGCCTCTTCTTCCTCTTTCGGGACAACGTCTCGTTGATGGAGCTCTCCCGCACGGCCATGGAGCAGGGAGACCAGGAGCAGGGCCGACGGCAGGGAGAGTCCGAGAGCGAATAATTCGGAATACAAGGAGTAAAGAGATGCGGTATACAGGACTCTTTCTTCCCACGGTGAAAGACGTGCCTGCGGAAGCGGAAGTGATCAGCCATCAGTACATGCTCCGAGCAGGCATGATCCGAAGGCTCGCCAGTGGGATCTATTCATTCCTGCCGGCGGGGCTACGTGCCCTGCGGAAGGTCGAGACAGCGATCCGGGAGGAAATGAATCGAGCCGGGGCACAGGAGGTTTTTCTGCCGAGCGTTCAGCCGGCCGAGTTGTGGCAGGAGACCGGCCGGTGGGAGTTGATGGGGGACGAGATGCTCCGGTTCAAGGACCGGCATGATCGGGACTTCTGCTACGGACCGACCCATGAGGAGGTCATCACCGACCTGGTCAGACGGGAGGTGCGTTCCTACCGGGATCTGCCCATCAATCTCTACCAGATCCAGACGAAGTTCCGGGATGAAATCCGGCCTCGCTTCGGGCTGATGCGGGGACGGGAGTTCTGCATGAAGGATGCCTACAGCTTTGACCAGGATGAAGAGGGGGCCGAGAAGAGCTACTGGATCATGTTCGAGGCCTACAAGAGGATCTTCACCCGGATGGGCCTGGATTTCCGGCCCGTGGAGGCGGAGACCGGCAATATCGGGGGCGCCTTTTCCCACGAGTTCATGGTCCTGGCCGACAGCGGCGAAGACAGCATTGTCTTCTGCACTTCCTGCGACTATGCAGCGAACGTGGAGAAGGCGGAGATCCGTCCTGCACCGGAGAGGGACCGACAAGCATCCGGAGAAGCGAAAAAGGACCTCCACCTCGTCGAGACGAAGGGAAAGCGAACCGTCGAAGACGTGATCCGCTTTCTCGACGTGGATTCGGGGAGACTGATCAAGACCCTGATCTACCGCACGGAAAAGGGCGACTACGCTGTCCTGGTCCCGGGGAACCGCGAAGCGAACGAGTACAAGATCAAGAAGGTTCTGGATGTGGATACCGCCGTGCTGGCGGGTCCCGAGGAAGTGAAGGAAATCCTCGATGTCCCTGCAGGCTATGTCGGGCCTGTCGGCATGTCTCTGCCCATCCTGGCGGATACGGAAATTCAGGCCATGGAAGACGTGGTGGTAGGCGCGAATAAGGAGGATCATCACTATCTCCACTTCGAGCCGGACCGGGACCTGAAAGACCCGCGATTCGCCGACCTGCGCGTGGCCGTGGAGGGCGATGGCTGCCCCCGGTGCGGGAAGAGGATGGAAGAGAGGAGGGGGATCGAAGTGGGCCACGTGTTCATGCTGGGCACGAAGTATTCCGAGACTCTGCGTGCGACCTACCTGGACCCGGACGGAAAAGAGAAACCGGTCGTGATGGGGTGCTACGGGATCGGCGTTGGCAGGACCCTCGCGGCCGCGATCGAGCAGAATCACGACAAGGACGGCATCTGCTTCCCCTTTCCGATCGCCCCCTTCACGGTCATCCTGACTGCATTGAATCCGAACGATGCGAAGATCCAGACCATTGCTGAGGGCATGTACACGGCCCTGCAGCAGAAGGGCGTGGAAGTGCTGTTCGATGACCGGGACGAGCGCCCCGGCAAGAAATTCAAAGATGCGGATCTCATCGGCATTCCGCTCCGGGTAACGGTCGGCCCCAGGCAGTTGAAGGAAGGCAAGGTGGAAGTGAAGCTCCGCAAGGAAGCGGAGGCGAGCACGGTGCCGGTCGAAGGAGCGGTGGACCACATTCTCGGTCTCCTCGAGGATCATGGCCAGACGCACAAAGCCTCCTCCTAAGGCGACGCAGCCAGAGGCTAGACGAAAAAGGGTCAGGCCGAAGGCGAAACGAAAAGACGTCCCTTCGCCTCCTGCCGAACGCAAGGCCGTCCAGTCGGACCTCGCCGCTGGAGCCGCCGGGCCGCGCTGGATCTACGGGGTGCAGCCCGTCCTGGAGGCGTTGAAGAGCAAGGCGGGCCGTGCCGAGAAGATCTGGGTCGCCTTCGGCCGGTCCGGAACCGCTGTTCAGAGCATTCTCGATCAGGCGAAAAAGCAGAAGACCCCGGTCACCTTCAAGGACAGGGCCGCCCTGGATGCAAAGGCAGGCACGTCGAAGCACCAGGGGATTCTTGCCCTCCTCTCCGAAATCGAAACGCTGGAACTCGAGCCCTTCCTTCGGCAGCTCCCCCGGGAGAGACCTCGCCTCCTCGCTCTTCTGGATGAGATCCAGGACCCACACAATCTTGGCGCCATTCTCCGGACCGCCTGTGCCGCCGGAGTCGACGGGGTCCTCCTGCCGAAACACAGGACCAGTCCGCTTACGCCGGCTGCGATCAAGGTTTCCGCCGGGGCAGCCGAGTGGGTGCCTCTGGTCCGCGTGGGCAATGCTGCAGAGACCCTGAGAAGGATCCGGGAAGAGGGGTTCTCCGTCCTGGGGGCGGATGCATCGACGGACAGAAAGATCTATGACCAGGATCTCTGCCGGGACGTGTGTGTCGTCATCGGTGGAGAAGGCAAGGGCCTTCGGCCCGTACTGAAGAAGGTCTGCGACGCAACCGTCTCCATTCCGATGATCGGCCCCATTGATTCGCTGAACGCCTCGGTGGCGGCGGGGATTCTCTTCTACGAGGTTGTGCGCCAGCGTGCCGCAGAAGCCTCGAGAGCGGGCAGGCAGGGTCCTGGATGCCGGGATGAGTGACGGGACACACCCACAAATGAAGCAGATCAAACCCGAGTGGCTGGCTGCCATGCGCGCGACGCTGGGCTCCTTTGCGGAGATTCCGGACAAGGAATGGCAGAAAGCGATTCCCCATCTCAGGCATCTTCACCTGAAGAAGAACGCGTATTTCATTCGGACCGGATCTGTTCCGGACAAGATGGCCTACATTGCCCTCGGCATATTCCGGGTGTTCTGCGTCACTGAATCGGGTGAGGACAAGGTTCTCGCCATAAGGGGTGAGGGGCGGATGCTTTCCGCCTACAGCGCCATTCTGGAGAACACGCCTTCCTGGTACGATATCCAGGCGCTGGAGGACTCGGACCTTCTTTACATAGGTCTGGATCAGTATGCCCACGGGCTTCAGGGGCATTCCTGTTGGAAAGACATCAACACGAAGTATGCCCAGATGCTTTTCGTGGAGAAGGAGAGGCGGGAGAGCGAATTTCTTTCGGACAATGCCGAAACGAGATACAGGAAATTCCGGGAACGCTTTCCGGGGGTAGAGGACAGGATCCGTCACTACCACATCGCCTCCTACCTGGGAATGACTCCCGTCGCCCTGAGCCGCATTCGAAAGAAACTGCGAGAGAAGCCATCCTCTTAACCTAGTTTAATGAAAACCGCCGCATCTTCGACTACAGTAGGTGAAACTTCCCGAGGAGTTTCATCATGTCGAGAACAGCCTTTGTAACAGGAGCCACCGGGTTTCTCGGTCTCAATCTCATCCAAGAGCTTTCCAGACAGCAATGGAAGATTGTTGCCCTGCATCTTCCTTCCGTGGACCTGAAGGATCTCGCCGAACACGAGGTGACGATGGTTGGCGGCAATCTGAACGATGCGGATCTGCTTTGCCGTGCCATTCCCGAGGGTACGGATGCGGTCTTTCATCTGGCAGCGAATACCAGCGCCTGGGCGAACAACAATGCCCAGCAGTATATCGACAACGTGGATGGCACCCGGAACATGGTGGACGCGGCCCTGAAGAAAAAGGCGCGACGTTTCATCTATACCTCTTCGATTTCCGCCTTCGGCCATCATCCGGGTGAATGCATCACCGAACAGACGGTCTCGAATGCCCTTACCTGCGGCATGCAATATCACAAGACAAAATTCCTGGCCGAGAACATGATCAAGGACGCGGTCAAACAGGGATTGAATGCGGTCATACTGAACCCGTGCAACGTCATCGGACCCTACGACACCAACAACTGGACGAAGCACTTCATAAGACCCATCTATCATGGAAAGCTTCCGGCCGTGCCCCCCGGAGCAGCCATGTGGTCCCATGTGAAGGATATTGTGGATGCACATATCAGCGCCGTGGACAAAGGGGTTCCGGGCGAGAACTATCTTCTTGGCGGCACCGAGGCCCGTTTCATAGACGTCGTTAACGAGATTGAGCGTCTTCTCGGGAAAGCGGAAACACGCCGGGTACAACCCGTGTGGCTGCTCAGACTGTTCGTCGGCGTGCTCTTTCTCAAATCGAAAATCGACGGCAAGGAGCCCATGCTCACACCGGAGAAATACAACCGCGCGGTCTCCCGTATCTATTGCGACTACAGCAAGGCCTCTGCCGTACTCGGCCTTCGTACGACTCCCCTGCGTGTCATGATCAGAGATTTATTTCACTGGCTCGAAAATGAAGAGCTTCTGTGAGGCATCCCTCGATCCACCTGGCAGCCCCTTCCCGGCAGAACCCGGATGAAGTGTGCGTCATGGGCATTGAGATGCGTCACATTTCCGTTAGATTCTAAGCAGTTGGGAGTCGAGTCCCGCCCTCGGTACAGTTTTTTTTGAAATTCATGGAAAAAAGGCTTGACAATAATATACCGATGAGTATATTTTGTTCATGAAGGAGAGAAAAGGATGACCAAGGCCGACGATACAAAGCGCTACATCATCGAGAAAGCCGCGCCCATATTCAACATGCACGGCTACGAAGGCACGTCCATGTCTCAACTGACCCAGGCGATCGGCATGACCAAAGGGGCCATCTACGGGAACTTCAGGAACAAGGACGAGATCGCCCGTGAAGCATTCGAATACAACTTCTCGGCCGTCAGGGACCGGATCTCGGCCGTGGTGCGCACCCGGAAGCACGCCTGTGACAAACTGATCGCCTTTGCCACATTCTACATCGACAACTACCACAGATTGGCCGAGACAGGCGGGTGTCCCCTCCTGAATGCAGCGGTGGACACCGACAACACCGATCTTCCGATTCGATCCAGTGTCCGGCAGGCTATCGAGACATGGCTCGATTCGGTCATCCAGATCGTGGACGAGGGCATGAAGAAGGGTGAGATCAGGGAAGATGTGGATTCCGAAGAATTCGCCTCGCTCTTCGTCTCATCCATCGAGGGGGGCATCATGCTCGCAAGGGTCACCGGAGACCCTGCCCCACTGGAAAGGTCGGTGAACCATCTCATCGACATGGTGAACAGGAATCTGAGGGGCTAGCTTTTTTTTGCGCATAAATATACCGATTGGTATCTTCAAAGCCACACACCGAGAGGAGGTTGGAGTCATGCGAGCCAACGCAAACACGATCAGGACTTACCGGACACCTATCCAGCAAGCGAACCCTGAAACGGCAAGGGAGAAGTTGCCGCTGAAGCGGGAGTGGGTGTCTGACGTCGGCCTCATCGCCGCAACCGTGGCGATGATCATCCTTGTCACCCATGCGCTCAGACTGGGGCTGGAGAACTACACGATCCTCGGATGGTAAGGAAAGGAGACGAGAAAATGAGAGCGAACACGGCGTATCTGGCAACCGACGTTCAGACGGTTCAAGTAGGCTGGGGAGATGTTCGAGAGTGGGCAAAGAAGGTATTCGCGAGCGATGCGATGGAAGACGTTGTTCTTGCCGCGGCGAATGTGGCCATGGTGGGGACGGTCATGTTCTCGTTGCACAAGGCGATGCAGATGTTCGGTTCAGCGGGGTTCGGTATGACAGCCTTCGGTCCCTTTTAGCGGATAGGTGATCCTTGGAGTCCACCCGCTGTGCAAGGCCTGGTAGCCGGCTAGGGGGACCATCCTGCAGGCGGATTGCATCCCAGAGGGAAACGGTCTCGTTTCCAGGGCGCCTACAGCCCGTCCATTCCCAGATAGGCTCGCTGTCCGTTCCGGAAATCCAGGTCGAGCCGTCGTCCGTCGTGTGTGATGGTCGTCCTGGTCTCACCGAAGGGTTGGGTACAGTATGGGTTGGTCCACCGGTCGTAAGGGCCGAGGTCGACATCCTCCCCCTCTATGACCATCGGCCCGTTCCACCCCACCTCGATCCGCCCCTGGCTCGGGGATTGGTAGGTGATCGTGCCCACGGTGCTGACGGCTGCTGACTCCACTTTCGCAACGAAGAGTTCGAAAGAGCCGTTCGCTTCCCGGTCCCCCAGTTCGACGATCCACACGTTTTCCCGAGAATCCGCGACCAGCTCGTAGTCGTTCTCCGGGGCCCAGAATGTGGGCGCGCTCGAGAAGAGGGCTACGTAAGCATCCCCCTTACGTCCCAACGTCCATCCGCCGGTCCGGACCACCTCGTCGAAGGCGTTTCTGGGGAAGAAGGCGTGAGAAAAGTCCGTGAGCAGCAGGTCATCCACGAACCGGGGCAATTGCTCGACCCGTCTGTACTGGATGACTCCGACATTCCTGAACAGGGTGGCGCGAGGGAGGAAACCGCCTGTCCAGGGGCCTGCCATGTAGTCGTCCACGAAACCGCCCGGATAGGTGGTGAACACGTAGGCGTGCCTGTCGAGCGTGGCTTGCCAGACATGCACCTGGGCCGCCCACATGCCCGGCTTGAAATCCTGTGCGCCGGAAAGCTGGTAGTGGGGCGTGCGGTAGGTATAGGTGCTGACCTTTTCCAGCAGGACGCCCCGGGTCATGTCCTCGAAGGTTTTTGAAAAGGTTTCCAGCAACGGGCTTCCGACGAAGACCCGTAGAAAGGGGAACCCACCCCAGAAGAATCCTCCCCACATGCCGTATTGCTCCACCACATCGAACGAGCCGCTGATCACCTTGGGTGCCGCATATCCCTCCAGACCCCACCAGAACATGATGTCCTCCAGTCCGGTGGTGCCGAGGCCGTAGGTCGGTCCCTCCTCCAGGTCGATGCTGTCACGCTGGCGATGCTCGATGCGGCCGGATGCGTGTGCTGCGATCTCCTCGAGCAGGGGTGGGGGCGCGTACCCTTCGCTCGTCGCCAGGAAGGCGCCCGAGAAGTTGTTGGTGCTCTCGGCTGCACCGAGCCCGAGCAGGATGTAGGCGGACTCTCTCGTGGAGTCCCTGATGCCCCTTCCCAGGTTCCTCTGATAGGTGCGGCCATGGGTTGTGGCAAAGCATCCTCGGTAATAGTTGCAGGCCATGTCAAAGGCGATTACGTCCAGGACCATGGCCGACTTGGTGCGGACCGTCTCGTCCTCGGCAAAGTCCACCATGTTCACGAGGGGCGGGATGTCTTCGTTGAAATAGACGTTCGAATGCCATTCCGAGAAACCGAGCCGGCCGCGGAGATCCAGCCATCGCTCCGCCCTCGGCAGGGCGTGCTCCACGTGCTCCCGGCCCGACATGCCGGAGTTGGTGAACAGCTCTTCGGGATACAGCTGTCCGGCCAACAACTCCGCTGCGTGAAACAGGATCTGGTGGTTTTCAGACCAGAAACACATGGTGTCCGGCCCGGGTTCGTCCGGCCAGTACTTGAAGTCGAGGACGGCCCTCCGCATTTCGTCACGCAGTCCGTCAGGAAGCGTCGGTTGTCGACGGTCCAGGTACAAGACCCTTATCATCGAGTTGAAGTCGAAATCCGCCGTGTCCTCCCGACGGTTGATCTTCTCGACCGTCCTTCGGATCGCCTCCTCGTTGAAGGTGCCGGCCTCCGTGTAGGCCCTGCAGACCTGACCGTGAATTCCTCCCTGGCCAGGACCGTTGTTATCGTTGCACATCTCGAGATATTCGACCTGGCGGGCCGCGTACCCTGTCGAAGGCTGGATCTTGATCGCTTGCCACCCAGGGTCCGGTGGGCTTCCCCCATCTTCACGGCAACCCGAGGCACATAGCAGGATGAAAACAACACACAGGTAGACACGCAGGTCGTAGTATTTCACAGTCAAGGGTCTCCCACGGGACTTCATCGGTTGCGTGGGGCGGCGCCTCATTTCTTCGTGACTAGGTTTGGCTCTTGTCCTGCGTGTCCCACACACCGGGGATTTTGAGCCCACAATCCTTGCACGTGCCTCGCCGAAGGGCTTCCACCCGAACGTTGTAGCCTGTTCGGTGAATGAGTCGGACGCCGCATTCGGGACAGAGGGTGCTTTCACCGGGGTGTCCGGGTACGTTTCCGATGTAGGGATACCGAATACCTTCGCTACGGGCGATCTTCCACAATCTCTCGAGGGTGTCCACCGGCGTGGGAGGCAGATTCTTCATCAGGTAGGTGGGATGAAACCGGGAAAAGTGGATCGGCACGTCCGGGCCCAGCTCCTTTCGAACCCAGGTACACAAGGCCCGGATCTCATCCGGGCCGTCGTTCATGGTAGGCAGGACGAGATAGACGATTTCCAGCCAGACGCCCATTTCCCGTATGATCTTCAGGGCCTCAAGAACGGGTTCGAGTCTCCCCCGGCAGACCTCCCTGTAATAGGTGTCCGAGAAGGCCTTGAGATCGATCTTTACTGCGTCCATCAGGGGCAACAGGGCTCGCAAGGGCTTCTCCTCGATGAAGCCGGCGGAGATCATCACGTTCTTGATTCCGGCCTTCCGCGCCTCCTTGGAGCAGTCGTACATGTATTCCCAGAACACGATCGGCTCTGTGTAGGTGTAGGCGATCGAAAGGCAGTCGAGATCCGCGGCGCGGCGTGCGCAATCCTTTGAGGTCATCAGGAAGCTGCGGACCTGTTCAGGCCGAACCTGCGAGATCTCCCAGTTCTGGCAGTATTTGCAGTTCATGTTGCATCCGGCCGTTGCCAGGGAGTAGGCGAGGGTTCGGGGATGGAAGTGGTAGAAGGGTTTCTTCTCTATGGGGTCGGGGCGTGCCGTACAGGGCCGGTTGTAGACGAGCGTGTAATAGGTCCCCAGCCTGTTTTCCCGCACCCCGCAATACCCTCGCTCCTGATCTCCCACCATGCATTCACGCGGACAAAGAAGACACTGTACCTCCTTGTGTTCGAGCTTCTTGTAGTACAAGGCCTCGTGGAACTTCTCCGGTGTCTCTGCCCAGGCTTTCTCAGGGGCGATTCCGAGAGATCCCACGACCGGGCATCCCGGGTCGAACTGCATCCGGAGATTTGACAGGGAAAGGAGGCAGGCACTGCCCGCCGCGGTTTTCAGGAAGCTTCGTCGATCCATTCCGTTCCTCATCCCGAGGGGGCTCAGACCTCAAGAACCCTTTCCCTGAGGTCGATCTCCTCGGACCTGTAGCGGCCGAGCCCGTGCTGTGCGTCGGCCGCGGTTCTTATGTAGGCCGGAATCCCTCCGTCTTCTTCGATGGGAGGCAACGCGTTCCGCGCCCGAAGCCGGTCCAGGATACCCGCGCATACGCTGTCGAGCGCTACCGGATCCTCGGCCAGCAGGATGCTTCCCAGGGGTTCTGCCCACTGCGGATGAAAGGAAGGCCCACCCTTGTACTGAACCAGCAGGGCATCGCAGATAACGAGCCGGTGTTTCTTGCGCACGAAGGGCACCGAGTAGGCGTCCGCAATGAAAGGGTCGCAACGGTCTTCATGATACTTGTTCGGGTTGTGAAGGGCCCCGAAGATGTTCTTCAGGGAAGCGGTCACCCCACAGAGCCCGTGATCCTTCAGCACCGGCATGTTGATCATGGCTGTACAGTGCCGGGTCAACAGAGTGCTGTAGAGGCTGCCGACCGAGGCGTGCACGGTGAGCTCCTTTTCGTAGCCGAGCCCGCGCTCGTCGGTTCCGAAGCAGAGGTAGGCCTCTTTCCGTCTCTTGTTCAGGGAGAACCCGCAACGTTCGAGCTCCCGGCTGCTACGGTCCCAGACGACGGCCCGGTTCGGCGGGAGGGGCAGAGCCTGAAGGCTCATGACCGTTGCCTGCGCAAGGGCAGGGCGGGTGCACATTTCAGGGCCTCCCAGGCAGTTCACCTTGATCCCAACGACGTCCGTGGGGCGAACGTAGCGGGACCAAGCCGCAGCGGGATCCGTAGATCCTGTCAGCTCCTCGAGCCCCGCCTCCACCATCTGTCGGAGGACTCCGATCGAAGTCAGCAGTCGCTCGGAGGAAGGACCCTTTGCCTTGACCCGCACGACCCTGGATTTCGCTTGGCTCATACCGTTCACATCTTCTCCGGGTGTATTAGAACATTGTATAGAATCGAGAGATTTCGGGTCAACGAACCCGTCCTTCGAGGCGGGGCATGAGATCCCAATCTGTCACTACGCTGTGTACAGCTCGAGTGGTCGTGGCAAACCGAGGAGGGAGAACAAGGAAGATCACGAATCAGTACAACTCAATTTTTGCCAGCCGGCCGTCAAGGCCGCCGTTCGTAAGCGCTTTTTTCCAGGATGTCCGCAGGCCGATACTTTTTATATACTTCCGGTCGCCGAAATAGATATAGGCTGTTGATCCACTGCACCGTTGTTTAAGAAAATCACCAAACTCCTTGTAGAAACTGCTGAGGTCCTTTGATCCGCCCATGCGAATTCCATAAGGCGGATTGCAGACAATCACCCTATTTTCCAATTCGTCTATTTCAAAGATGTCTCTCTGTTCGAGACGGATCCTCTTGTTTCTGTCAATCGCCAGGCAGTTGTCGACCGAGGTTCTTACGGCTTCATCGGACATATCGCTTCCGGAAATCAGCCCTTCAGGCAGGTCAATGATTCCTTTCAGAGCTTCAGATTCTACCTGTTTCCAAATCTCAGGCTGAAAGTCAGGCAGCCTTTGGAATCCGAATTGCCTGCGAAGGAATGCAGACGGCATTTTCGCTGCATGCATAAGAGCCTCGCACAAGATCGTGCCGGAACCGCAAAAGGGATCATACAAAGGCGTCGCACCGTCCCACCCGGAATGCCTGATAATAGCCGCTGCCAGCGTTTCGATCATCGGCGCCTTGACAGAATCTTTGCGGTAACCGCGTCTGTGCAGAGAACCGCCGGATGTGTCCAGGCTGATAGCGGCTTGATTGTTCTCGATGTGCAGGTTCAGCCACAGATCCGGCTCTCTTCTGTCAATGGAAGGCCTTTCCCCTGTGCGCTCACGGAAGTAGTCAACAACGGCATCCTTCAGGCGAAGGGCGGCGAACTTGGAGTGGTTTATTCTGCTGTGAGATACCGAGGCAAAAACGGCAAAGGTTTTCGATGCATCGAGGAAATCCTCCCAATGGACTTCCATGGATTTTTTGTATAGGTAGCGGTCGGAATGGCAGTTGAATGATACGAGAGGTGCAAGCACCCGGCTGATCAGGCGGGAATGATAATTGATTGCATACAGCGTTCTGGGATCGGCCGTGAAATGGAGGCCGCGGTAGCCGTGTGATATATCCGAAGCGCCCAGTTCACGTAGTTCTTCTTCAGCAATATCTTTGACATCATCTGCTGCCTGCGCAAAATAGCGGTCGGATTCTTGGTAGATGTACACGGCTCTGGCCCATCACACATTTCTTGTTGATCTTCCAGCCCTTCCCCTGAAGGAGCCTTTGCGTTGGCCCGGGCGACCCTGGACTTCGGTTGGCTCATATCGTTCAGTTGTTCTCCCGGTGCATGAGAGCATTGTATAGAATCGACAGATTTGGGGTCAACGAGCCACCTTGTCGAAAGGTGCCCCACTGAAGAAAGCATCGGCCAGCTGTGCTACCCTGGAAGGGCAAGCATTTCGGAGCAGAAACCATGCGCCCTGGATATCGTGTGTTGCTCGTCAATCCGTGGATCTACGATTTCGCAGCCTTCAACCTCTGGTGTGAGCCCCTCGGTCTGCTCTCGATCGGGGCCGTGCTCGAGAAGGCAGGCTGTCGTGTCGAGCTTCTGGACTGCCTGGACAGCGACCTGGTGAAGCCTCGCGCAGATGGTACGGGCAGGTTTCCGAAGGTAGCCGTACCCAAACCGGCCCCTCTGATGCAGGTCCCGCGAAGGTACGGGAGATACGGGATGGCCCTTCCGGAGTTCGACCGGCGAGTCTCTCGAATGGAGAGGCCGGATCTGATCCTGGTGACCTCCTCGATGACATACTGGTACCCGGGGGTCTTCGAAGCGATTCGGCGGCTTCGAGCCCGCTGGTCCGATGTGCCGGTGATCCTCGGGGGCACCTATGCGAGCCTGTGTACGGATCACGCCCGCCAGTGGTCCGGCGCCGACTGGGTCGTGCAGGGGGAGGCAGAGCTGCAGATCATCGATCTGGTGGAGGAGGCGCTGGACACGGCGCCCGAGGACGGACTTCGGTCGCGCGGGCAGGGCGCAAGGGTCGGCCGGGACGTCCGAGTCCCACGGGACCTGGATGCGTTGCCCATGGCCGCCCACGAGCTCCGCTGGCAGGGCGGCAGGGCGGCCGACTACATTGGGATCGAGACTTCCAGAGGGTGCCCGTTCCGCTGCACCTACTGTGCCTCCTACAGACTGCATCCGGAATTCCGCAGAAGATCCGCCGCCGGAATCGCCGATGAAGTACGACATTACGAGACCCGATTCGGGGTCCGGCACGTTGCCTTCTTCGACGATGCCATGCTGTTTCAGCCGGACAAACACTTTCGACCGATGATCGAAGAGATCCTGCGGCGCGGCGTGTCTTGCTGCTTTCACACGCCCAACGGCCTGCACGCACGGGAGATCAACCTTGAAGTCGCCCGCGACCTCTTCCGGGCAGGGTTCCGAACCGTCCGCCTCGGACTGGAGACGTCCAACCCCCGGGAACAAGACAGAACGGGCGGCAAGATCACCAATGACGATTTCGATGCCGCGGCAGAGGCCCTGAAACAGGCCGGTTTCACCGGAAGGGAGCTGGCCGCCTATCTGCTCGTCGGTTTGCCCAACCAGATGCCGGCAGACGTCATGGCATCCATCGAGTTCGTGCACCGATGGGGCATTCAAGTGCGGCTTTCGGAGTTCACGCCGATCCCGGATACACCGGAGGGGCGGCTGAGCCACCCGGCGGGCGAGTACATAGAAGGGGAAGAGCCCCTGCTGCACAACAACAGCTACTTTTCTGCTTCGTCCCTGCCCGAGCCTTGGGTCACCATCGAGAGACTCAAGCAGCAGGCACGCGAGGGAAACCGCCGCATCCTGAGAGGTCTGCCAGCATGAGGGTCCTCCCCGAAGCATCTCGGGACAATGTGCGATTCCTGAGCACAGCGAGCTCAGCAGGAAATCCTGACCCTCTATCCTGATCCCCTATTTCTGCCCCTCGATCCCTGATCGAGCCCAAGCGGCCATCCCCTCGCAAGCCTCTTCGATGGTGACGCCCCAGCTTTCGGAGAAGATCCGCTCGAGCGGCACGCCCGGTCGGGTCGACTCGAGGAATCTGTTCAGGTCATTGGTTGTCGACCTGGAGGGTCGGGTGAGCAGATAGTAGGTGACCGCACGGGCGGTGCGGTACTGAGATTGGCTGAGCCTTTCTCCGGGTGGGACGTGCAGGAGGTCCACGCATCCCCGTTCCCTAACGCTCCTCGCTTCACGCTGAACCGTCTCTACCCTTTCTCTCTCCAAGCGGGGAAAGGGAGGACCTTCTGCCATGACTTGGGCCAGCCCTTCATCGATCCAGGGAGGGAAGTCGCAGAAGTGGGTCGCAATGAGGTAATGGGTAAGCTCGTGGCGGAGTGTCTCCTGGAATCTTCCTCCTCCCGGATTGCCCCGGAGCGCGATCGTGTAGGCTTCCGAGGTCTCATAACAGACGCCCCGCCTCCACTGCAGGGAAGGGACCTCCCTTCTGAGGTGCCGCCAGAGACTTAACCGATTCGGGTAGTGGTAGATCTTGAGAAGGTGTCCCGGAGGAACCTCGAGACGCAGATAGTCCGCCACATCCTCGAGAAATTGCTCCGCCTCCCGGGAAACCATCCGCGCGCCGGCAGGTGTCTCCTTGGAATAGAAGACGAACCTCGTGCCCGGATGGCCGGTTCCCGGAGGTCCGGAAGCACATCCGCACAACAGGGTTACCAGCAGGACACAGAAGATTCCTCTCTCAGGGGATGCGAATCTCGATTTCATCGTCGTCCCTCGGGCATCATCGGATCAAACACTCTACACGATTTGAACGCCCGGTGCACGGGAGGGTCCCGGTTCTTGACGAGCGGCTCGCCGCCCTGCTATACCCCGCCTGAGTCCGGCAAAGAACCCCCACGGAAGATGACAGGAGACGGTCGATGGCAAAGAAGAGTGTCATGATCCTTCTCACCTACACACCCCGGGAGGATGTTCCGTTAGAGGAGTACCACGCATGGCTCCGTGATGTGGACAACCCGTTCTTCAACAGCAGGGCCGGAGTCAAGCACTACACGAACTGGCGTGTCGTCGAACCCAAGGTTGGAAGCCCGTCCTTCACGCATTTCGATCTCCTCTATGTGGAAGACATGGATGGGTTCGAGGCGGTCTTCGGCGACGAGGCCGTGGCCGAGTTCGCCAAGGGATGGGTCCGGAAATGGGGGAAGATCCCCGACCCGGGTCTCCCAGACCAGAGCGAGAACTATCACGCCTACCTGTGTGAAGAGGTAGCCGGCCCCGGGTAGAGCTGGAGCACCTGCCGAGTCGTGTCATGAGGCGGAGATTGCCTCGGTGGCTGCCGTTCCCCCGAAAATTCCACTGTCTGAGCGGGCATCAGGGGATCAGGGAGGCGGCGATCAGCCCGGATTGCATGACGCTTCCGGTGCCGGGGCCCGGAGCCGTCCAGTGCCCGGCCAGATAGAGCCCGTCGATGGGCGTTTGGTTCGGGGGCCTCAAAGCGTCTACCTCGGGGCTGCACTCCCAGCCGGCAACGGCCCCTTCCATGTTCCCGGTGTAACGGACCAGGGTGTCCGGCGTGGCTGCATCGACGAGCACGATGTTCTTCCGCAAACCGGGGATCGCCTGCTCCGTCCTGTCGATCATTCGTTCGACAAAGTCTTTCTTCTTGTCTTTCCAACTGATTCCGGCCAGCCTGTAGGGCAGGGTCGCGTACAGGACGACCAGATGGTGCCCGTCCGGAGCCATGAACGGGTTGGTCAAGGTTGGGATGCCGATCCAGGCGTTGTTCCGCTCCATATCGCCTCTTTGCATCGCTTCATACTGTCCGTCCAGATCGTAGTCGGGGAGCAGGCAGATCGCGGGCGCCATCTCCTCAAGGCCGAGGCCTTCCGCCTTTACCCCAAGGAAGACGTTGAAGGCGGAACACATGGGGCGGGCCTTGTCGAGTTGCGCACGAAGGTTCTCCGGCAACGCCTCTCTACCTATCATTGACAGGAATGTCGTGCGGGCGTCCGCGTTGGACACCACCGTCTCCGCCCGGATCTCCTCTCCGCTCTCGAGCAGAACGCCGGTGACCCTGCCATCTCGGACCGAAATGGTCTGCACCGGAGCTGATTCTCGGATTTCTCCGCCATGACCCCGAATCGTTTCTTCGAGGGCGTCGACAAGAGTCCGGATTCCGCCGACAGGCAGGAAGGCTCCGTTGAAAACGACCGAGGCGGTAAATGCGGATACGAGGAGGCTCGAGATTCGCGAGGGGGGAAGTCCGAAGTAGGTGCCGTAGGCCGCGATGATCGCTCGAAGCTCCTGCTCCCGTGTGAACTCATCGAGCAGATCCTTCATCACCCTTGGAGCGTACTGCGCCACCAGAGGGCTCGTTTCCGGGGATTCACCCAGATCCTGGGCGATCCGGTTCATTCGATCAAAGACTCCTTCGATTCCTGCCGCTTCGTTCGGGAACATGCCTTTCAGCATGCTGACAAACTCGCTGACCTCTTTCGGCACCCTGACGGTGCGGTCCGGAAAGACGAAGTGACTCGTGGGGTCAAAGCGGGAGAACCGGACCTTCTGTTTCAAAGCCAGGTGTTCGAGCAGCCGGGTCAGAGCACCCTCCGGGCCGCCCTCTGCCATCATATGGAGACAGGGCTCGATGACGAACCCGCTTCTCTTGTAGGTGGCTTGGTATCCTCCCAGGGACGGATTCCTTTCGAGGAGCAGCGTCTTCTTGCCTCTTCGCGTCAGAGCCGCGCCGCAGGTGAGTCCGCCCAGCCCACCGCCGATGATCACGACCTCGTATGCGTCCATGGTTCCATCCCCCTCGTGGGTCAGGAGGTGTGCGTGCAAACCCTTCGAGTCGAATCTAGTTGCCTACCTTCGGGCTCGGATCTTTCGATTGTGAAGCCGGTTCCCATCCCTCGGGGAAGCGGGCGAGCAGGCGCTCGTCTACGGAGCGATCCAGCAGGTTGAAACACTTGTAGGTGGTTTCCAGGAGCTGATTCTCCACGTAACGATGAAATCCTTTGAAAACCTCCTTCTGTTCCAGATCGTCCGGCAACTCGAACGGGCCCTCTGCCATGATCACGATCTTGTTGAAAGGCAGGGGGAACACCATCCTGTCCCATGTGCGAAGCAGGATCCGTCTCTTGCACCAGATGCGGACCACGTAGACCGGAGTCTGAATCTTCATGGCCATGACGATGATCCCCGTCTTCATCCGATAGGCCGGGCCGGATGACCCGTCCACCGTGATGCCCACCGCGGGCCGCTCGAGCTTCCTGAGATGATCGATGAATTCCGCGAGCACCTTTTTTCGGCGGCTCTCCCGCTTGCTCGATCCTCCCCGGAAGACCGTATAGTTGCAGAGCTCGAGGAGGCGAGTGATCACCTCGCCCGAATCCCCCACACTCGCGATGGTTTGCGGACGAAGCCTTTTGTACACCCAGGGTACGCAGAGCACGTCCTGGTGCCAGACGGCCCCAACGAATCCGCGCCCGTGCTCGCTCAACGCCTCGTCGAGAGGAGAGCTCAGGTCAATGATCTTGCTGGTGGCCCAGACAAACCAGAAATAGGCGAAATACACATACGGGACCGTGTATTTCGCCAGCTGAACGAGCCCTTTGTTGATGTACCGATGCCACTCGAGCTTCTTCTTGTTTTCCACGGTCGTCCTTCTAGAGGCCTCGCATGTGCTCGGGCCGCAGAGGGACCCTCCGCTTTCGGGCATCACGAATGATCTTGAGCAGGCGAGCCTTGTCCCGGGGCAGGGTCCCACCAAGGGGAAGATAGTTGGAGGCATGATTCGTCCGGAAGACGATCTCCCTGTCGGTCTCGAGGTGTTCCAGCACCACTTCGAGCTCGTCGATGATCTCTTCCTGAGACAGAAGCTCGAATTCACCTCGGGAGATCCACTCTTCGACGGGGAGCCCGGGGACCACCATCAGGGTAAGGGCCCCGAGATAGTGAGGCCGGATTCTGGAGAGGATGCTGCCCGTGTCCCGGGCATGGGCAAGGCTCTGTTTCCGGCCGCCCAACCCTAGAATCACGGTGATCGAAATCTCGAAACCTGCCTCGACGGCACGGGAACAGGCCCGAACCGTATCTTCGGCGGTCACCCCCTTGTTGTGCATCTCGAGAATCGCCTCGCTTCCGCTCTCGAGGCCGATGTAGAGAAGCGAGATGCCGGATTGCCGGATCCGCTTCAGGTCCTCGTCCGACTTGCGGAGGATGTCGTTGGCGCAAGCGTAGACACTGACTCTTTCGAGAGCAGGGAAGAGTGTGTAGGCGTGGTTGCTGATCTTTTCCAGCTGGCCTGCCCGCATGATCATGGCATTCGAGTCCAGTAGAAAGATCCTGCGCACACCCGGTCCGGTCTGCTCGAGAGCCTCGTCCAGGTCCTGCATGACGTCCTTTGCCGGGCGAACCTTGAACTTCTTCGCAGGAATCTGGCGGTCGATCAGCCAGGAGCCGCAGAAATAGCAGTGACCCTGTGCCGCACTGGCGCAGCCGATAGTGGCCTGAATGAGGAGGCTGCCCGCCTCAGAGGGCGGCCGGTAGATCGGTTCGACGTAGAGCATTTCTTCGTTCCATCAGGGTTGGGGTTGAGTGCCTGAGCCTCGTGGATTCCGTCCCGAATCTAAACAACTAGGATAGTTCATGTAGGGCGGATCAGGCAAGACCCGCCTCCCCGTCGCGCGGTTTCTACGATTCGGAACGCTGGTTCCATGGGGCCACGCGAAAGAGGAGCAGCATTCCGGGGATCGCGATCAGGGTGCAGGTCACGAAGAAGGTCTCCCAGCCGAGATGTTTCGCAAGATACCCGGTCGACGCCCCCATGATGACCCTGGGAACGCCCATCAGGCTGGTCAACAGGGCGTACTGGGTCGCCGTGAATCTCCGGTTGCACAGGCTGGCCATATAGGCTACGTAGGCCGCCGTGCCCATGCCGCCGCTGAGGTTCTCGAAACCTACGACCGCGGCGAGCGCAGGGATCTCACTGCCCACCCGAGCCAGGACGGCGAAGAAGAAGGTGGAAGCCGCCTGCAGGGCGCCGAAAACCCAGAGAGAGCGGTGAATCCCGAGCTTCAGGATCAACACCCCCCCGCCGAGCCCCCCGATGATGGTGGCCCAGAAACCGAAAAGCTTCGCCACCGCCCCGATTTCGGTCTTGGTGAAACCGATGTCGAGGTAGAAGGGGTTGAGCATCTCGCTCGCCATGGAGTCACCGATCTTGTAGAGAAGGATGAAGGCAAGGATGACCCAGGCGCCGTCTCGTTGGAAGAACTCGACAAAGGGCTGCACGACCGCTTCCAGTATCGTTTTGGGCGGAGCAGCGTCCTCCTCAGGGTCAGGTGACAGAATGGTGGCCACGACGCAGGCTCCCATGATCCATGCCATGATGAGGTAGACCTGTCTCCATGGGATTTGATCGGCGAGGATGGCTGCAAGAGCTCCTGCGACGAGCATGGCGACCCGGTAGCCGTTCACGGCGAGAGCGGAGCCGAGGCCCAGCTCTTCATCGCGAAGAAGATCACGCCGGTATGCGTCGACGGCGATGTCCTGGCTGGCGCTGAAGAAGGCCACGAACAAGGCGACCAGCGCCACGGACCAGGGGGAGTGGGCGGGATTCGTCATGGCGAGACACGAAATCCCGAGGATGAGAGCGATCTGGCAGATGAGAATCCATCCGCGCCTGCGTCCGAGAAAGGGAGGCACGAACCGGTCCATCACCGGCGCCCAGAGGAATTTCAGCGTGTAGGGCAATCCGACCAGGGAGAAGATCCCGATGATGGTCAGATCAACGTCCTGGTCCTTCATCCAAAGCTTGAGGGTCCCGCCGATGAGCAGGAGGGGCAGCCCCGACGAAAAACCGAGGACTAGAACGGAAAGCATCTTCCTGCTGAAGATCGAGCGGATGATCGAAGTCTGCATGGGACCGCCCTAGCCCGAACATTTCATGAACAATGCCGAGAGGTTTAGAGAATGCCTTGCCGATTTCACCGCATATGCCGCGTTTTGACCCCTTCGCGGTGAAAACCACAGCTTCAGGACTCAAAACACGGCCTCTGCAGCAAACTCGACTCGTGAAATATCCGGGCTGGCAGGAAACCGGTTAGTCCTCCACGGGGGAGCTGTCCGACGGCGCTGCTGCGGGTTGCTCGGTTTTTCCGGTAGCCTTCTTCTTCGTCTTCGCCGTTGTCTTTCGCGGCGCGGACTTGGTCTTGGCCCGGGGCTTCGCCTTCGGCTTGTCCTTGCTCAGGAGATGCTTCGCCAGCCTCTTCGACAGGGCGATCAGGGTCAGGACGGTGGGTCGGTCGAGAGCCTCGGGGAAGCAGCTCGCGTCACTCACGAACAAGCCCTTGAAAGGCGTTTCCAGCTGGGTGCTCAGGAGATCGCCGATACGGACGGTGCCGCTTGGATGCGTCCCCCGGAGGGGTCCCACGAACACCGAGTCCGGCTTGCAGCCCGCCCGGATCAGGATCTTTCGGGCCAGGTTGGAGGCATGGTTCAACCGCCAGCGGTCCTGCTCGGTCAGCGTCTTGGAGATCTTGCCCTCCATATTGACACCGCCCGATATCTCGTCCTTCAGCTTGATCATGATGCCCATGGTCCTGCCGTATCGAAGGAATCGAAGCGGATTCCTCGGCCCGCGCAGAGTGTGAATCAAAGGATAGAGAAGCCATGGGTCGATGAGGGTGCTCAGCATGTATCCGTTCTTGTCGTCACAGTAGGAGACCGCCATGGGAGGATCCAGGTGCATCCCCTCGTTGCGCGACTCACCACAGACCATCACGGTGGTGTCCATGGTCATGCCTCTTCCCGCCTCGGACAACCCGGAGTGCTGCAGGATGACCGGGGAGCCGATCCCTCCGGCCGCCAGGATCACCGTGGGCGCCTCAACACGGAGGACCCCCTTGCCGCCGGCCACGGCCGCCACCACACCCTCTGCTTTTCCGTTGCTAACGAGAACTTCTTTGACGGTCATCCCGGTGAGGAGCTCGCATCCGGCCTGCACCGCCTCATCGACATACTCGTTGGCCGTCCATTTTGCACCACAGCGGCATCCGAGCATGCAGCTCGCCCCGCAATCGAAAGGCTCGCCTCGACTCACATTCGTGAACTTCGGCTGCGGTTCCCACTCGTAGCCCAGCTCGCCTGCCGCTTCCTGGACTCGCTGGGTCGCTCGTCCCCAGAGCGGGCGGGCCAACGGAGCGATGTTCAGTTCCCCGATCGTCTGCTTTACAAAGGAATCGACGTTGACCTTGTATTTGTTCTTCAGCCATGCGGGCGGGGGAGAGGCACAGCCGCAGAACAGGTTCGTCGAGCCGCCGGTCATGATGCCCCGCACGATCTGCAGGCCTTCCTCGGTCATCTGCATGCCCATCTTGTCGCAGTAGATCAGGCAGCCCAGGTGCGTTCCGTAGTACCATTTTCCCCGGTGATCCTTGCCGCGCTCGAGCAGGATGACCTTCTTGCCGCCGAGGGCCAGTTGGCGTGCCGCGGTGGCACCCCCCGGCCCGGATCCGACGACCACGTAGTCAGCCTGTTTCCTAAGGTACGTGCCCATTCTCTCTCCTTCTTGTCGCCTCCGACCCGCTCAGCTCGTTCGGTTCTCTTCGTCTGTATCAGCATCCGTTCCGGAAGGTGGTGCTGCTAGAGGATCTCCCCGTCTTTGGGCTCGGACGGCCCCAGATCCTCTTCTTGCGGATACCAGCTCTCCTGGTCTCCTGTGTCCTGCAGCCTTTCGAGGGCTTTTTCCAGGTTGGGGAAGACGTGCTTCGCAATCCGGTGCCGGACCTTTTCAAAGAGCTTCGGGTTCCGTTTGAATTCCTGCAGAAGACGGGCCCGGGGGATACGGTACAGGTGGCAGTCCTCCAGACAGCGAATCGTGAAATCCAGTTGATACGGTTGGATCAGCGAGGAGAAACCCATGGTCTCTCCCGGTTCTTTCTTTGCGATGATGACCCTCTCGCCGGTCTTCGGGTGTCTTGCTACGAGCTCGGTCTTCCCCTTGCGCAGCAGGAAGACGTACTTCGCCTCGTCTCCGTCAAAGGCTAGAACCGTATCAAAGGGGTAGAACACCTCCTCGCAGAACCGCCGGATCGGTTCGATTTCTTCAGGTGTCATGTCCTCGAGGATCTTCATCTGAGGAAGTTCAAAGGGCTTCATGATGCAAGGCCTCCAAAGCTTGGGCGTAACGGCGGCAATAACGAAGCCGCACAACCCTACAACCCTGAACCCATTGAGGTTGTGCGGGAACCAGAAGCCTCGGTATGCTACCAGATCGGGCCTGCCAAGATCAAATTTCGCGGCATCCCTGTTCAGAATTCGATTCGCTTCGGCTCCGTCGCCCCGCCCTCTGCAGAGTTGTAGATATAGATCGAAATCGGAACAGGCGATGGTACCGGAGGCCCGGTGCCTCACCTCCCATGAGCGTTCTTTCGGGGGGCTAAGACGAGGGCACGGCGTAGTGATACCCGAGGTCCACGGTGCCTTCGTCCTGGATGCCGTCGGTTCGTGTCGTGTCCTCCTCGAGCCCCGCCTCCTCTGCAGTGCGATCTCCGGCGTCCACGCAGGGACTTCTGCCCAACTGCTGCTGGTCACTGCGAAGCGTGTCCGGCTCGCTCAGGTAGAAGGCTGTCCACGGGGTCTCCTCCGGCTCCACGAGGGTCAGCGGCACGAAGCGCGGGTCCGCGTCGAGTATGTTTTCGCTCTGGAGGCTGCAAAGCGAAGGCTGTGCATTGCAGTTCGAAGTCAGCCCAACTTCGCCCGTTCCCCCCTGGAGATCCACATGAGAGAGGGAGAGGGACGTGCTGCCCACTTGCTGTGGGTCAAGATCCAGGACCATCGTGCCGCCGGGGGGCGACGAATGGAAGAAGCATATGCTGTTTGTCCATTCCGATTTCGCGTTCAAAAGGTACAGTGCGCCTGCCTGTGCGGAAGCCGAGTTACCTTGCAGTGTGCAGTTCGACAGGACAACATCGGCCCCGTACCGGCCGCTGATCGCGCCGCCGTCCGCGGCCTCGTTCTCGGAAAAGAGGCAGTTGACCAGGTCCACCTTGCCGTAAACAACACAAAGGGCTCCTCCCTGTCCGGCTGCCGTGTTCCCCTGGAAGATCACGTTCTCGATGTCCGGACTCGACCCGGTGGAAAAGCTGTAAATGCCTCCACCGTCTCCTTCTGCATGGTTCTCGAGCAGGATACAGTCCCGAATCGTCGGCCCCGCGGAGATCAGCTGGATGCCTCCACCGTGTTCTACCGTGTCCTCCCCGGAGACGGCCCTTCCGTTCGTGATCGTGAATCCTTCCAGGATCGAGTCATCGTCCTCATTGCCGTCGAAGGTAACCACGGTCCCCTGTTCCCTGCCGTCGATGATCGTCTTCTCCGGCCCTGCCGAGGACCGGACCGTGATCGCCTTTCCCTGGAACCGGATCCTCTGCCTGTAGGTTCCGGAGTAGACGAGACAGGTATCTCCGTTGGCCGAGGCGGAGATGCACTCCTGGACCGTTCCGAAGTCCGCACCCCCGCTGTTGCTCACCGTCCTCGTTTGCGGACCCTCCGGCGTGTCGTCGCTCCCGCAGCCGACTGCAAGGATCATCGCCGCGGCCAGGGCGGCTGCGCGCAACCCGGTCCTTCCGATTCGGGCCTTCCGAGGCCCCTTCTCTTTCCGTCGCTTCTCTTTTTTCGTTTTCATTTCTGTCCTTCGTTGTGAGTCTGCTCGCAAATGCAAAGACATTGAACGAACCGGCGGTCGATCGGCAACTCCGGATCGAGGCCCTTGAACTCTTCTTCGATCCTGCCGGCCCCGGTCCGTATCCACTCCTGTAGGATCTCTTCCGCGACTTCACCCGGCGAGCCCGTTCGGTCCTTGGCCCAGAGGAGGAGGGTTTGGGCAAACCGGGGGTCGAGCCTTCTTTCGGTGCTGCCGGGCACCTCCACAAAGGCGTCCCGCAGGAATTGCTGTGTCTCGGCAGGGGTCAAGGGACGGAACGTCGGTTGCCCCGTAAGGGTCTGATGTACCCAGGCGGTTTGAAGAACCTGGGACCACCTGACGCGATCGAGCTGATCCCCCAGGCCGGCTTCGATACAGGCCTCCTTGATCTCCTCGGGCGAGATCCGAAGGTGTTTCGAAAAGAGGTGGGCCATCGACTCTGCCGCAGCGATCCGCGCCGTCGTCACTTGCAGATCCTCGGTCCCTGCAAAATCGCGGAATGAGGCAAGCCCTTCTTCTCCCGGGCCCTCGTAGAATACGGGGCGCGGTTTGAGCAGGCCGCGAAAGGTATCTTCGAGGGGATTGTCCACCAGCCAGTGGAATCTGTCGATCCAGGGGAATCCGGCGAGGTTGCGGATCCGTCGGGCCCTTTCGGCGAGCCTGACCACCTGTGTAGCGCCCAGCCGGAAGAGATGATGAAGCCAGGCCCTTGTAAGCCAGGAAGCCGCTTCGTCCACGTCCCTTCCCGCCAGATATTCGAGCGCCAGGGTGAGGGTGCCGGCCACCTTCTTCAGGGCCTCCTTCAGGCGGTCTGCGTCCGTGACATCCATGCCCTCTGCGATCAGCACCTTGTTTCCGAGGGAGGCGAGCTCCATGCGGATACGGTCCGTGTCCGCATGACCGCCCAGGACCGTCAGGACCTCCCGGAGGAAGGAGTCGGCCGGAAGCCATCGGATCGGATAAAGAGCGGCTGTCGTTTCCGAAGGCTGCCTCTCCAGCTCGGGTTCGGCAGCGTACTCCATGAATTTCTCATCCGTCAAGGGTCGATAGATTTCGCAGGCCTCTTCGAATCCCGGCATCCCTTTTTCGGAGAGCCTTCTCGACCGAAACCTCAACGCCTCCTCCTCGACTTCTGCGGGAAGGTCCCGGTAGGCGGACTCCATGATCATGCCGAACCGCTCAGGGCTGCTCGCCTTCAGGATGCGAAGAACCGGGTCGAGAAGGGGAGCGAATTCCTGTCGTTTCGGATGGTACCGATAGAAACCGTCGTAGCTGAGTGCAGTGTCCGGGGTCGGCTCTTCCACCGCATCCTGCGACACGTCAAACTTGCTCACCGATCCATAGTCTTTCAGAAGCAGGACGAGAATCTCCGGATCGGCGGCGTCCAGCCAGTCGGCCAGCCTGTCTTCACCACATTGATAGATCAGCTTGATCACCTTGAGGAAGGCGGGCGCCTCGAAGCTCTCCTTTTGCCAGGCCTCCAGGTCATTGACGTAGTGAAGCTGTTCGCGGGTCATCAGGGAGAGCACGGGCAAAGCGTCTTCGAGACCGATTTCCTTGAGCGTGAGATAGACCTCCTGTTCCGGAAGCAGGGGTACGAGTTCCCTGGCTAACGGGGTGGCAAGGAGGAGATCCTGCCGGAATTGACCCGATGTAAGAAGCAGGACGCTCAGCTGTTCGGTGAAAGGGAGCTCGGGGAACGCCTGCAGAATCTTCGCAGGCTCTTCCTTGACCCAGCGGAGCACCTCGCGCAGCGTTTGTGCGGTGGGTTCTTGTTCGTCTTCGGTTGTCTTCGGGTCTTCAGGTCCCATGATTCGTTCGCTCGTGTTGCTCAGGATCCCGCCTCCGTGAGCCATCGCGTTGTCAGATTCACCAGGGCCCAGATGACATCGAGGGCGAAATGATCGGACACGGTCGGGTCGAAGACGATCGTGAGCCTCGCCGGGAACTCTTCGTCCTCCGTCCAGAGGATGTAGTCCACCGGAACCCTCGGCAAGGCCAGGAACCGGTAGGCAGCGTCGCCGAAATCCAGGCGCCGGCCACCCAGCGAGGCGGCCGCCTCGTGGAATCCCTCCGGGTCTCGACCGAAACGCTTGATAATGGGCCTGCGCGCCAGCTCATGGGGTCCCCGGAAGAAGGTCTCGCCTCCGGGCAGGTCCTTTTCGGTGCTCTGCTTTTCTGCCAGAGGGATCTCCTTGGCCCTCAGGAGGTAGATGACGAGTACGAGGGCTTCGTCGAACTGGATGTTGCCGTACCGGTGCGACCGGGTACCGGGCTCGGCCGCCCTCGAGATCGTCCGCTGAACGGGATCGATCGTGTATTCCCGATGGTACAGCGGAATCCGATAAGCCTCCTCCCCCGGATCATAGGTCGCAAGCGTTCTTCGACAGACCTCGGCCGGATCCAGTGTTTCGAGCTCCTCCCAGTAAGCGGCATCGATCTCCTCGTGCTGCCACTGGGTCATGGCGTCCAGGGAGCCGGAGGGTGAGCGGGTTTCGGTTCGCCTTCTCTTTTGCATGTCCAAGAATCCTTGGCTGAAAGGATAAGGGCCTTGCTCGAAATCCGGGCATGGAAACCGCCTGCAATCTCGCGGACAATAGGCGATTCGATTCTCGCAGGCGCACTTCAAGACCGGGCAATGCCCCTGGAAGATCCGGTACTGGGCAGCAAGCTTTTGCCGGCCCGCATCTTCCGTCCCCGCACCGCAGGAACCGCACAGCCCCCGCACGTTCAGGCGGCACACGTCACAGTCGATTCCGCAAGCACCGGTAGCCATGTTCGGTTGGGATCCGGGCGTTCGAGCGCCAAAATCTGAAAAGTCATTGTCCTGGATGCGTTCGAACAGTATGCCCCTTTCTGTTGGAGAAATAAAACCGGGGAAGAATACGAATTAGAGCTTGACAAATTCGCTGTTTCGCAGAAAATACAGGAAGGCGGACAACCAGGCGTTTTCTTCCTTGGTCCACGAGACCCATTCCCCACATTCTTGGTACAGACGTCCGCGCTGAAGCCCCTGCTTCTTCCATGCCGGCAAACCGCTAAGGACGAGTCCAGCCCTTCGCGGCCGTGGAAGACACGCTTGGGTGCGACCGACAAAGCCTCTATTGCGGCTCTTTTCCCAAGGGCGGCGCCCTCGCTGATGCGGTATGGAAAACATTCCATATCCCCGGCCGATCGCCTGTCGGTCGAGTCGGGATCACGGGTATGGACAAGAGAACACGAGGAGAAGGACAGGTGGGAAATTACGATGACGATTTTCGGGAGAAGCCAAGCTGGAGAGACCGCGACCGGCGCAAGGACCGCAGCCGGCACGTAGGCCAGGGAGACTTCCCGGCCGGGCAAAGCTCCAAATGGGTCCGCAAACAGATCCTCCGTGAAGCGGATCGGCTCTTCCAGGGAAACCGGAACAAGAAGGTGGACCCGGAGCAGGAGAAGGCGGCGAACGAAATCCATCGCTCCTGCGGGTCGAAGAAGTTTGACGCCTCGGTCAGGAAGTACCTGAAGGAGTACGGCATGCCCGATGACTGGAGTACGCTGATGCTTCTGCTCGACAGCAAGGAGCCGGGCACTGCCGTCCAGGCGATCCAGAGCCTGAAGGAACTCTATCCTGAACAAGGTCTGGAGGAGCAGCAGGGGTTTCGTTCCAAGCTCAGTATCATTTCGATGACGACCAAAGACGACGAGTTACGTCACTACGCAGAGGAAGCCGCGGCCGAACTATAGCGTGCTATCCCTGTTCAAAATTCGATCTGTTTGGCCTCCGTGTTCCGGCAAGATAGTCCCTCGTCCCCTGCGGCGGAGCGGTGGCGCCGATACCTGACACCTGATAGCTATTCCCAGCAGCCGAATCGGAAACACAATCGCATACTCGGGGCTTGTCCTCGAATACAATGCGCCACTGTTGGTCGGGCATGGGCATGGGCAGGGGAGGGGGGCCGGGAAGAGAGGGTGGGTCAAGCGGCCCGGCGGGGCGGGCGTTGGGGAAGGGGCTCTCCCTTCAGGAAACTCCTCACCCGGAATCGGATCCACGGGTCCTTGTCGTGCTCGTGTCTCTTCAAGATCGCGTAGACCGAATTCCCACCAATATTCACCAGAGCCATCAAGGCGGCCTTACGCAGCCCGGCGGGCACTCGCCGTTTTCGCCAGGGGAGCCTTCCGTTCGAAGCCAGGAGGATACCCAGCTTCTGGACGACCTGGGGGTCGTCGAAATGCCCCAGGGCGTGGCATACACCTTCGGAGAAACGGTCTTCTCCCACCTCACGTCGCGCGACGATCTCGTCCAGATAGCCAAGCAACGGAGGGAGGCTGCGTGCATCCGCCAGTTTCCCCAGCGAAAGACAGATCTCATAGCGGACACGATCCGGGCAGGCGGGAAGGGCTTCCAGCAGCAGATGGCCGGCATCTGCGGGATAACGTGTTTCCATCTGGTGAAGAGCCTCCCGCGCGGGAGCCTCTTCCTCTTGTTGCAGAGCCGTAAGGAGAATACGCTGACCGGCCCTCTCGTCGAGCACGGGTGCCGCGTATTGGAGGATCCGAAGCTTCATGGAGGAATCCATCCGGCTTTCCATGTCTCTTTGAATGCGCTGTGGAAGGTCCGGAGCAAAGGACTGCAGGAACCGCGCACAGATGCGCCCGGCATGCGCGTCATCCGTCTGGCAAAGGAAGAAGTAGAGGGGGTCTGTGGCGGTTGGACCCATCTGCGAGATTCGTTGATAACCTACCGCCTCGCGTTGCGATTCACCGGACAGGATGTCGGCCAGGCAGCAACGGACATCGTCTTCGCCAAGAGGGTCGAAATCCGGGTCGTCGAACCCCGGGGCTCCGCTCGACTCTGCAAGTGCCGTTCCCTGCAGGGGCTCTGCCGGAGGTGCCTGCGGTACAATGTCCGGCGCGGCTTGGGCTGCAGAAGAGGTCTCCCGCAGGGCGGGCAGGAGTTCTCGCGCCGCCTCGAGGAGGGAGACAAAATCCTTGACCTCTTTCGGGTCGATGACTTCTTCGCCTGCCGCTTCCTGAATGGATAGGATTTTCGATTCGAGAGAACCGAGGAGCCGAGACAGATCTTCGACCGGATTTTCCGGCGGCCCTGAGGAGAGCACGATCGGGCCGTCCAGGCAGAGGTTGGAATCTGAGACGGCCACGTAGATCTTCGCGTTCACCTGGATGTGTTCGACCTCTTCCAGGTCTTCAAAGGTATCCCATTCAGCATTCGGGTCGAGGGAATCGGTCAGAACCGAATTCCATGTGCTCAGAAAGGCCTTGAGTTCGGCAAGGGTCAATCCCTTCTGAAAGGACATGTCCTTCAGGCTTGCGTCCGCGAGGAACCGATAGAACCCCTCGCTCGCGACTCTTTCCTCGCCCTTCCAGGGAGGCGGCTCCCCGTTGACGAGAACGACGCCGTCCGCCTCGGACAAGTGAACCGAATCGGTGATCTGGAAGGCGCCGTCCAGGCCGTCGAGCAGTCTCTGGCAGGCCAGCGAAACGGTCTGGCTCGTCTCGGGATACAGTCGGAGATTCTGTACGGCGGCCCGCAAGAGGTGGAACAGGGACTGAATGTGCGGCCACCCTTCCTGGGGAATCGGGCTGTGCGTGATCGGCCCGGTCCTTTTCTTCTTCCGTACGGGCGCGGAAACGACCGCGGGCTGGTTTGGACCCGTGAGCAGGTTGAATTTCTCTTTTATGGTCTTCAGCTCGGTCTGCAGGCCCGCCATCTCGGCATGGTAGAGCAGAGGGCCGAGTTGCAGGAGGTTCGGCTTCTGGCGAAGGGATTCGAAGAGTCTGGCCATCTGGAGATGCCAGGTAATCCGATCCTCTTCGGGCACCTGGTCGTAGGAGACCTTCTGTGCCGTTCTCGAACTGAACCGAAGATCGCTGTACTCCCAGCGGGAGCTGGAGCGGAGCACCCCAAAGCGACGTGCCTTGTCCAGGAGATCCCATAGATGCCCCTCGTTCGACTGCTCGAGTTTCTGGATGATGTCCGGCTCGATCTCCGGTCCCATCATCGAGGCCTTTTCCAGCAGTGTGCGTACCTCGGGGTCGAGGGTGCAGAGCCTGTTCTCCAGTAGGGATTCCAGGGTGTCCGGCAGATCGTGGAGGCCGTCGCCTTCCCACCTCCAGGCGCTTCGGCTGTAGAGGAGCTTTCCGGTCTGTATCAGATATTTCAGGGCTTCTTCGAGATGCGAGGGATTCCCATGCGTCTGAAGGAGGAGTTCCGTGTGGAAGAGGGATTCCACCCGAAGGGTCGGGAAGACGTTCTGTACCATCGCCTCCACGTCCTCTCCACGAAAGGGCTTCATCTCGACGCCCGGCAGGGACATGCCGAGGAACGCGGCCGAGAGGGTGTGCACGCCCGCCGTATCGGACAGCGTCCCCGAGGTCTCGACAGAGACCTGATCGTCCGAGGCGGACATGAGCACGAAGGGGCTCAGACCGCCCGCCGCGGCCTGGTGGAATGCCTGCAGCAGGGAGACCATGGGGGGGTCCAGAAGATCTGCATCGTCGATGAGCAGGACCAACGGGGTCTTCTGCTCTATGGATGCCAGAGTCCGGACGAGAAAATGCCCGGCCGCTTCGGGGGACAGAGTTTCCGGGGCGGCCTGGGCGCCGGCAAAGAGGGCTTCCCAGAGAGCTTCGTCCGGTGCCTGCAGGGCGGCCCCCAGGCGTTCGCGCAGCTTTTCGACGGAGCCGAAACGCTCAAGAAACGCCTTGATCAGGGCCCCGTACGGAAGCTCGTGAAGCTGTTCCGTGCCGAACAGACGCATCACACAGAAATGGTTGTCGTCGATCGCGTTGCCGATTTCCTGAAGAAAGCGGGTCTTTCCCGAGCCGCGGTCGCCCGTGCAGAGGAAGAAGGAGCCGGGAGACGACAGCAGGCTTTCGTTGTGCTGTGAAAGAGGTTCCAGGATTGCGTCCATCTCCTCTTTCCGCCCGATGTAGGCAGGGCAGGGAAAGAGGCTCGACAGATCGTCCCCGCGCAGGATTCCGACCCCTTCCTCCGGGGGCAGGCATGCACGGTTCCGGCCCTGTTGCTTGGCCGCGTAAAGGCCCTGGTCCGCCTTCTCTATGATGGCTTCCCAGTCTTCACCGTCCGCAGGGAACGTGGCCGCACCTATGGACAGGGTCAATTGAATGTATTCGTTTCGATCGTTCAGGGGGAGGGCCTTCCTCTGTGCCCTTTCCACGATCCCGTATGCCCTCTGAAGCCCTTCTTCGCTGTCCGTACCCGGCAGGAAGACGATGAATTCGTCCCCTGCGTAGCGGATCGCGGTCTCCTCCCCTTCCAGGTCCTCGGAGAGAAACCTCGCCACCGTCACGAGTACGTGGTCGCCGGCCTGGTGGCCGTACGAATCGTTGATATCCTTGAAGAAATCGATGTCGACGAGCAGGAAGGTGTAGGGGGCCCCGTTCGAGTCCTCCTCCAGGGGCGTGATGAGGTTTTCCCGGAAGTACCTGCGGTTGTACAGGCCGGTCAGGTCGTCCCGGTAGGCAAGGGCGATGAGTTCGTCAACGTCTCTGGTGGGCTTCATCCGATCGGCTCTATCGGTGGTCACTCGTTCTGACCTTGAAAAGACCGTTCCTGTGAGTCGCCTGTATTTGTATAGGCATTCCCTTTAGAATGTTTCGGATCTTTTCCTGAGATTCTTAACGGGTGGAAAGGGAGGTTTTCATGAGAGTGATCGCCGATCTGTGCGTCGTGCCTCTCGGAACAGGGGTCTCCGTGTCATCCTATGTTGCGGAGGCGGAGAAAATCCTTAAAAAAAGAGGACTTTCCCCTCGACTCCATGCCTACGGCACCAACCTGGAGGGGGAATGGGAGGAGGTGATGGACGGCATTCGCGAGGTCCACGAAAGGCTCCATCAGATGGGGGTGCCCAGGATCACGTCGAACATGCGGTTCGGCACCCGGACCGACAGGGAGCAAACCGGTGCGGACAAGATCCGCAGTGTCGAGGAGAAAATGTGAGGCCCTGTCGGCGGTCCCCAATTGCGAAGCCACCCAGTGATGACGGATCCGAGCACAGGATCCTGGGCGCCGCATTGACACGAAAAACGTACGAAGCGTAAGATGTTACGGCCTTGAAGTCAGGTTCCCCGGCCCGAAGACATCTCTGATGAGGAGTCCGCATACGATGGATCTGTCTGTGTTGATCGTGAACTGGAAGACCCGTGACTACCTGCGCGACTGCCTTCAGGCGATCCGGAACACGGTGAAGGAGGTCTCCCACGAGGTGATCGTCGTGGACAACGATTCCCAGGACGGCAGCGCGGAGATGGTTCGGGAGGAATTCCCGGAAGTCGACCTCATCGCATCCGACGAGAACCTGGGGTTTGCCGTTGGGAACAATCTGGCCTACGAGAGAGCCTCCGGCCGTCACCTGCTCATCGTGAATCCGGACATTGTCCTCAAGGAGGATGCAGCCAGGACCCTGGTGGATTTTGCGGATTCCCAGCTGGACGCCGGCATCGTGAGCCCGATGTTGTTGAACCCGGACGGCACCTTTCAGAATTTCTACGGAAGGATTCCGACCCTGTCGACCGTGTTCTTCCTGCACACATGGATCGGTTCCAAGATCGACGAACGCCTGCTCGGGCGAAAGATCTTCAACCGGGAGCGTTACGTGAACTACGGGAATTTTCAGGAGACGGTGGCTTTCACGGACGGAGGGCCGGGCTTCCACTGCATCCTCGTTCCGAGGCGGGTCGTCGAGGACATCGGGTTCTTCGATGAGTATTTCCCGGTCTTCTTCAACGACGGGGATCTCGGGATTCGCCTGTTCAAAGCGGGCTACAAGGCGTACATATTTCCGGGAGCCCAGGCCTACCATCACCACGGCAGTTCCATCAAGCAGCTCTCCACGCTGCTCTTCAACCAGGAGTGGATCTACGGACTTCGCGCCTATTACAGGAAGCACCGGGGCTTCTTCTACAATCTCGCCATCGATCTCGTGTTGAGCCTGAATGTTGCGGGGAACATGCTGGTCGGCCTTCGGGACATTCTGACCGGCAAGAAGGGGTTCTCGGAGCTGTTCACGCCCGTGAAGGACTTCGTGAGAATCATGGGCTATCGACCCCCGAACGCCCAGGTGAGAACCCGTTTCCACCCGGGCGGGCCTTCCGCTTGACACCCGATCCGGCCCAATCCTATAATTTTTATAGTGGGTTAAACGTTTTACCGTGTCCCCGCGAAGCAATCCTTCGCCGCGGGAAGGCCTCGTGATCGCGGCGAGTGAGGTGAAAGCCGCCTGAAGAAGAACGGATCCGGGTTTATGAGCACAGGCGCCCCTTCCAGTAGAATCCTCCTGAGCGGCGGTTCCGGGCTTCTGGGAAAGGAACTCCTCAAGCTTGATCCTTCGATCGTCGCGCCGTCCCATGCCGCCTTCGACGTAACCGACCCGGCCCAGACGCAGGAGGTCTTTCGGGGGTTCCCCGGGTGCCTTTACATTCACTGTGCCGCCATTGTCGGAACGGACGAGTGCCGTGAGGCTCCGGCTGCTGCCCTGGATGTGAACGTCGGGGGCGTTCTGAACACGGTCAAGGCAAGTCTGGAGCAGGGGTGCCGGTACGTGTACCTTTCCACGGATTATGTTTTCGAGGCGAACTCGACCAAGGAAGGGGATTTTCTGGAAGAGGACGCGGTGGGTGCGGTGAACCTGTACGCCCGCACCAAGATCGCCGGGGAGATGATCGCCGCAGCCAGTCCGGACCATCTGATCGTCCGAACGAGCTTCGTGGGAAGGGAGTCGATCAAATACAAGGGGGCCTTCACCGATCAGTACACGACCCGGGACTACGTGGACGTGCTGGCTCCACAGATCCTGGAAGCGGCCCGAAGCACCCTGACAGGGGTCCTCCACATCGGGACGGAGAAGAAATCCCAGTACGATCTGCTGAAGATCGCTTTTCCAGAGATCGCGCCGACCCTGCGGGCGGACGTCAATCCCTCTCTGGCGTCCGATACCTCGCTGAACTGTGATCGATGGCGGAGTTTCCAGCGCCGTAAACATCGGAAAGAATAGAAGAATCAAGTTGTCTTCCGAAACGACCGAATGAGAGGGACAGGTTTGCGAGACGAACAGCCGGGAAGAGCGCAAAAGGAAAGGGGTTAAGGTGGGCCTGAAGCAATTCGACATCCAGCAGAAGATCCTCTGGCACTATGACAGGATCAACAAGCTGGTCAACAACGAGATGGTCTACCCGATTACGATAGAGATCGATCCGACCAATGCATGCAACGAGAAATGCATCTGGTGCTGCTGGGAAGATCATCGGAATGACAAGACGACCATGTCCTGGAGGCTGTTGGAAAAGATCATCCACAACCTGGCACGGGTCGACGTTCGCGGTCTTATCTGGACCGGGGGCGGCGAGCCTCTGGTGAACCGTCACACCACGAAGGGTATGGAGCTGGCCAAGAGCCTGGGGATCGAAAACGGCATGTTCACCAACGGCATTCTCATGACTCCCCAGAAGATTCCGACCATCGTCCGGTCCTGCACCTGGATCAGGATCAGCCTCGGGGCCGCTACGGCCGAGACCTTCCGCAAGTGTCACGGTACGGATGATTTCGAGGTCATCCTGAAGAACGTTCGGGAGTTCATGAGGGTGAAGCGGGAACTCGGGAGCGACATCGCCATCGGCCTGAGCATGATGGTTCATCCTGAGAATTGTCACGAGCTGTACGACGAGGCGAAGCTGGCCAAAGAGCTTGGAGTGGACTATTTTCAGGGAAAACCCTTGAACCAGATGGGCTCGGAGGACATGGAATGGTGGGAGAGGGATGTCATTCCTCCTTTCAAGAAAGCGAAGGATGATTTCGAGGACGAGGATTTCAAGATCCTCACCGCCCAGTACACACAGGACAAGTACGGCGATGATGGGTCGCGGTTCATTTCGAACATCACCCCTTCCCTGGGCGTTGCAGAGGATGAGAGGTATCGCTGCTATGTCCACAACTTCGTCACCGCCATTACCGCCAACGGGGACGTCGCCTTCTGCAAGAATCTGCGGGACAAAGAGGAATTCATCCTCGGCAATCTGAAGAAGCAGACCATGGAAGAGATCTGGCACAGCTCCCGGAGAAAGGAGATCATCCGGAGGATCAATTCGGAGCAATGCGGGGTCTTCTGTCAGAACGGGCGTCTCAACCAGATCCTCAAGTACATCAAGAAGCCGAACGAGAAGAACCACCCCAGCTTCCTCTAGCCCGAACATTTCATGAACCATGCCGAGAGGATTTGAAGAGGGCTTTCAGTAGTGGGAGTTTGCCTCAGACTCAAAACGCGGCCTCTGCAGCAAACTCGACTCGTCAAATATCCGGGCTAGCTCTCGTTTCCAAGAAGATGCTCCCGCAAGATCCTCGCCGTTTCCTTCGGATCCTCCATGAAGAAGACATGACCCGCACCCGGCAGACGGACCACGCGGGATCCTGCGATGCCGAGTCGCAGCGTCTCGGAGTTCTCCGGAGGAATGAGGACGTCGGCGTCCCCGGTCAGGATCAGGGTCGGTCTTCGTATTTCCCCCAGCCGGTCATGGCAATTGTGTGCGATGGCCGCCCAGAACTGCTGGGTGAACGGTTTCCCTGCGGGTGGGTTCTCCACAAAACGCGCGATCATCGCCTCGATGAACTTCGGATTCTCTTCTCGAAACTTCGGCCCAAACAGAATCGTCATGTTTTGACGTGCGATCTCCTCGACGGACTTGCCCCGTGTCAGTGTCATGGCCTGTACGGTGTCGGCGGAAGGCATGGTGAACCCCTTTCCGCCGGCGTGGGTGCATCCAAGTACAAGACGATCGACACCATCCGGGTAGCGGATGGCGATTTCCTGGGCGATCATGCCGCCCATGGACACACCGAAGATGTGGGCCCGGGGAATGCCCACGGCATCCATCAGCCCGACCGTGTCGGAGGCGAGCATGGACATCGAATACTTTTCGTCCGGCTTGTCCGTGAGGCCGGCCCCCCGGTTGTCGAACAGGAGGAGTTGAAAAGCGCCCGCGAGCTCCCGGGCGAGGGGCTCCCACCATGTGAGGTCTCCGGACAGCCCCATGATCAAGACCAACGGCGGCCCGGTTCCCACGAGCCGGTAGTGCATGCGCAGACCGTTGACGCTGCAGATCGGCATGGGGGTCTCCGTGTCCTGCTAGACTAGGGAAGCGAACAGAAGCGAACAGGAGCGTACCAGGTAAGCAGAAATCCGGCCGGAAGACAAGCCGGGGAGTCTCTCCCGCGAGGCGCGGACGCGGTTTGCCTTTTCGACCCCAGGGCGTGTGCAGAGGCGATCCGCAGCCCTTGACCTCAAGAATCTTTTCGTGACATTGTGGAGAGGATTCGAACAATCGGTGCCTTCCGAAGAGGCAGAGAGAGGAAGGGATTCCCGAACCATCCCTGACACACAGGATTCGCGAGATGGCAGCTCCCAACCTGTCCGTACTCATCGTCAGCTTCAACTGCTGGTCCTATCTCGACAAGTGCATTCACTCGATCCTCGCCTCGGACGATCCGATTCTCGAGATCATCGTGGTGGACAACGCATCCGCGGACGGTACGCCTTCGAAGCTGCGAGCCAAGTATCCGGAAGTTCATTTGGTTGAGAATTCCGAGAACCTGGGGCTTCCCCCGGCCGCGAACCGGGGGTTCCGGCTGGCGAAGGGAGATCGGATCCTTCTGCTGGATGCGGATACCGAACTCAAGCCGGATGCGATCGGCATCATGGAACGCTTTCTGGATGAACATCCGGATGTCTGGATGGTGGCTCCACGAACCTTCTATTCGGACGGGACCATACAGGAAAGCGCCAGGGATTTTCCCTCCGCCATAAACGGGCTCTTCGGGCGTCAGAGTGTGCTGACCCGCCTGTTTCCGAACAATCCATTTTCGAAACGCTATCTGGCGCGGGAGCACCTGGATGAGGAGGAGCCCTTTCGGGTCCAGCAGATCAGTGCTGCCTGCATGCTGTTTCGCAAAGAGGCTCTGGACAGGGTAGGGGAGTGGGATGAAGGCTTCCGATGCTACTTCGTGGACACCGAATGGTGCAAACGCATTCAAGAGGCGGAAGGGTTGGTCTATTGCGTTCCTGAGGCGTCCATCTTTCACCACGAGCAGAACAAGAGCTCACGCAAGAAGAATCCGAGGCGGATCGTCGATTTTCACAAGGGCGCTTTCCGGCTCTATCAGAAACACTACACCCGCGGGATGTGGGATCCAAGATGGGTGCTTGCGGCCTCCGCGCTGACCCTCAGGACGACGCTGCTCCTTGCCCTGAACGCGATGAAGAGTTCTTCCGAATCGGACGATGATCCGTTCTCTGCAGTCCACCGGAAGGAAGCCTGACCGCCGAGAAGACGTCCTCCCGCCCCCTGATCAGTAGCCCAGCTTTCTCAACACATAGTAGACCGCTGCACCGAGGACGAGTCCTCCGAAGGCCACGAGCGGATACCGGATCAGCGGGTGAAGGCTCTTGAATCCCGCAACGCCGGATGGCTCTTGCCCATCATTGCCCGGGGAAAGGAAGGTTCGAATGTGAAAGAAATCCATAACGAAGACGAGGCCGACAGCAAGGAGGAAAGAAAGAACGGCCGCCAAGCCTACGTGGTAGATTCGAATGGGTTGAATCGGCATTACAGGAACCACCGCTTCATGCAGGACTCTGGCTTCGACCTGCTCCGAATTGACCTGTTCGAAAGCCTCCAGACGCAAGTCCTTCAGGTGTTTGTAGTCCTGCGAGCTTGATTCGATCTTCAGATTCAGAGCGTCCAGTCTGCTCTTCAGCAAGGGCAAATCCTTGAGTTGCTCCCTCAACTCATGAATCGAAGCCTCCAGGTAGTCATTCTTCTTCTTCAGCCCCTTGAGGTTGATTTCCTCGAAGAGCTTCGCAGATCTCATTCTGTCGATGTCTTCGGATTGGACATAGCCTCTGGACCGCCCCTCGATTCCCCGGCGGTACTCGGCAATTTCCTTTTGCTTCTGGATGATCTGGGCCTTCACGCCCGTGTTTTCCATCTCCATTTCATAGAGGTTTTCGAGACCTCTGTCCGTGTCTTCCTGCAGAGAGACGAAGCCGTGCTCCTCCAGTAACGCTTTGCTCTCCTCGCGAAGCGAAGCGATCTCCTTTTCCCTTTTGAGCAACTCCTCTTCCAACTGCTCGAGCCGACCATGAGCTTCCGACCGATATTCATTCCGGATCCAGCGGACAAGGGTCTCGCCGGCGGTATTGACGATTGCCGCCGCCCTTTTCGGGTACTTGTCCTTGACCATGAGAATGGTGATGTTGGAATCGCTTGTCGACATGATCTGTATGTTTTCTCTCAACCCCTTGATCGTCGCGACGGTCTTGTTCTCTTTCAGTATCCGTCCGTACTTCAATATGGACCAGACGTCCAGGGCTCGCTGCTTCACGAATTCCTTCGATTTGTAGTACCAGCGCTTGTACCAGACAGAGCTGCCGGCAGGAATGTCTTGATCCAGTTTGAGCTCTTTTATGACGGGTCTTAAGATCACCTCGTTCTTGACCGTGTCGTTGAGCGTCTGGCTGATCGACTGGAAGGAGGGAATGGGGACCGGCATGCCGAAGGCCTCGGCCTCCTTGGCTCGCAGTACGCTCTTTTCCAGGGGGCGGTACAAGATGGTGGTCGCCGCCCTGTACCTTTCGGAGAACACGTAAGTGAGAGCCAGTGCGGAGAACATTGCAGCGATACAGAACGCAAGGATGAAGCGTTTCTGCCCCAGTAGGAGATCGAAGTACTTGCGCAAGTCCACCTGCGAATCAGCAGAAGGAGGGGTGTCCAAGTGGCTCATGAATAGAGTACCCTTCTAAGGTTGACCCATGGATGGTCAACCATTATATATTCTGGTCGAGCTTTGTCCAGAAGTAATTCCCCCGGTTCCCTTCCTCAGAGCCGTCGCCCGCCCCTTCGAGGGGCTTCACCTCTTCCTGTGCACGCAACGGTCCTCAAGGGTCCTGGCCTGTTGTTTGGGGTCACGGATTCAGGTAGAGTAAGAATTTGGAACTCTCTACGTGAGACGGCCTGCAGGGCCCACCGGGCCGGGGAAAGGGAATCGGGTTGAGATGAGCAGAGCAACGAAGCTCGTCAGATACGCGGATACGGGCTACCATCTTGTCAAGAACCGGATCCTGACGAAACGGAGCGTCCGGCAGGGACGGATGCTCACGGGGCCGGGAAGTGCCTACTTCATCCTCACCAATCACTGCAACTGCAATTGCATCCAGTGCCCCGCGCAGGTCGCGGAAGACGCGAAGACCGAAAAGCTGTCCGACAATCTCACGCTGGATGAATACGCTACCCTCATTGACGATCTCGTCTCCTCCGGGTGCAAGCGAATCGGGCTGACCGGCGGAGAACCTCTGATCCTCAAGCAGAAGATCGTCCCCCTGCTGGAGAAGATCAATGAACGGGCCTACTCCCAGATCGTTACCAACGGATCTCTGCTCGATGAGGCCTTTCTGGATCACTACGACAGCATCGGCGGCGGGCACATCACCTTTTCCATCGACGGGATCGGTGAACGCCACGACCAGATCCGAAGGAAGCCCGGGCTGTTCAGAAAGATCGAGGACACCCTGGACCTGCTTCATGAAAAGCGCTACCGAAACATCATGCCGAAAATCACCTTCACCCTGTTCAACGATAATGTGGATGAGATGGTGCCCGTGGCCAACCACTTCCTGAAGAGGAAGATTCCGCTCTTCATCGGCCCCTACGAGAATTACGACCGAAAGAAGTCGCTGGAATACAATCGGCAGGATCCACTCTGGATACAGGCGGACAAAGAGGCGGAATTGCGCACGACCCTCAAGCAGATGATAGAGCTCAGGCAGCAGCATCCCCATCTCATCATCAACAGCAAGGCCCACTTTCTCGCCATAGAGGACTACTTCCTGGCCCCCGAGCAGCTTGCTTCCCCGGACCGTGCCTGCCACTACGGGTACACGACGGTGCATATCAGGCCGGATGGAAGGGTGGCTACGTGTATAGGTGATGCGGGATCGATTCGGGAGGAGCCGTTCTTCAAGATCTGGGACGGCGACAAGTTTCACCGCATGCGACGTGTCCAGTTGCGGTGCGACAAGAACTGCATGCTCGGCTGTATCGTCCAGCACTCCTTTCTCGATATGGTACGCGTCGTCGGCTATCAATTGCTGAAGAGGTAGGGCGGCAGAGGAACCTCGCCTTGCTCGGGCTAGTCGAGGTAGCCAAGATTTTTCAGGTGTTCCGCGAGTTTTTCTTCTTCTTCCTTGCTCAATTCCTCCCGCTGCTTCGGGCCTCCGCCCCGGCCTTCCGAAAATCGGATAGGGTTCGCCTCCAGAAAAGCCTTGTCGATGATCGTTTCCAAGACACGCCCATCCAGATCCTCAGGAACGGGCACTCCGAGCAGATGAAGGACGGTCGGCATGATATCCACGATATCGGCGGAGACTTCCCCCTTCAAGATCGGCTTTCCCCATGCGATCACAACCCCCTCTCTCCGATGATCTCCGTAGATCCGCAGATTACCCAGCATGTGGTCTGACAGGACGTGTCCGGCCATCTCTTCCTTGATGGCGTATCCTTCCTTCATCTCCACCACCAGATCAGGGACATCGACGCCCTCTGGCGGGCTGTACAGTTCTCTTCCTTTATGCACGGTCTCCACGACGGGGTCCCCGGTGTCGGGGTCAATGTGAGCCAGCAGAGCTTCCGAGATTTCCTGGCAGACACGGTCGTATTCCTGTTCGCTCACACAGCCTTCAGGCTCGCGGCCCTCGAGGTTGAGTGATACCATGCCGTAGCCGAGGATCGAAAAGGCCTTGGTCGATGCCCAGTCAATATTCTTGCTGCTGAAGCCCGAGTCCGGGAGCAATCTCTTCAGACGGTTCCGCACGAACGCCGGGATATGATCTTTCAGTCTCATCAGACCGAGGCGGTTCGCGGTGTTCATGAGCAACCTGCCGGCAGGCGGACTCCCGGTTGTTCGCTTGCCTTCGGACTTGCCTCCTCGAAGTTTCAGAAATCCGGCCCTCTCGAAGAAGGTATTGATGTAGAAGCTCTTCTGGGCATACCCGAAACCGTGGTCCGATACGACCATGAGAACGGTATCCTCGTCCAGGGCTCCGAGGATCTCTCCCAGGATGCGATCGAGCAGCTGGTAGTAGGCGACGCAGGACGGGTCCATGGACATCACCTCGTCCCAGTATGCATGTTGGAGACGATCCGAACCTACGAACACGGAGAAGAACAGATCCCACGGGTCTGTTTCCATGAGATGGCGGATGACAGTCCCGCTGTCTTCGGTCATCTGGACCACTTCCCGCAGCAAAGCCTCTTTGTCACCCACCAGGATGTGTCGGCCGCTGTCGACATCGATGCGGTAGGAAGGCGCCAAACGGAATATTTCCTGCTTGCGCGAGGGGGGGTAGACAAAGTCGGTGTCTTCACTTGGCGTCATGAAGCCGGATATCATGATGCCGTTTACAGCGTCCGGGGGAAAGGTGAAGGGAACGTTCGCTATGATCAAGCGTTTGTCGTGCCTGCCCAGGATGTTCCACACGGGCTCTGCGTCGTGATGGGATGCTTTGGTGGTGATGCTCGTATCGTATCCTTGCCTCTTCGTGAAATTGAAGAGCCCGTGTTTGTCCGGGTTCTTGCCGGTAGACATGGAGGTCCAGCCCGGGCCCGTGACGAAGGGGATGGTCGAACGAAGCACACCGGCGGCGCCCTCCCGGATCATCTTCTGAAAATGGGGCATGGTGCCGGCCTGCATGTACGGATGGAGTATGCTGAATGTCATGCCGTCGATACCGAGCAGAAAGACCTTCATTCGTTCGTCCTTTCGGCCCAGAGGCGGTGGAGCGCCACGCTCATGCCTATATAAGCCCAGAGTTGCGTGTAAGGAATCGTTTCACGGAACATGGGGTTGTTGATCCCATCCGCCAGATAGCCCCAGAAGGCCGCAAAAATAGCCAGGGACAGGCACCGTATCAGCGTGTCATCGCAGACCATGGCCCTCCAGCAGCGACGCATGGCCAGGAAGATGATGCCGAAGAAGGACACGACTCCGAAGAGACCCAGCTCCGCGGCTACCCACAGGAAGGCGTTGTGTACGGGCAACTCCGTTTTGGCCGGGACATGCTGTTTTCTCACATCCGGCCTGCTGTAGGCCTCGATGTAGTTCGCCGGCCCGCAGCCGAACAGGAAGTTGCGACTCCACAGGTCCAGAGCGGTCTTGATCATGTCGACGCGGACTTCCATGATCTTCGACGGAGCCTGAAAGAGGCGCCGATATAGGAAGGTGTAAGTCCGTGGATAGCAGACACTCACGGCAAGGGCCATCAAGAGTATGACCGCCACCGCTCTTCGCTGTTTGAGGCGGAAGAGCATGATGCCCATGACAACAAAGGCGGCAACGCCGAAACCGAGCCATCCTGATCGTGAGAAAGTGATGACCAGCCCCATGATGCCGATCACGCAGGCGCCCAGCAGAACGAACCTTAGTACAGGTTTCAGGGATTCTACGGTCATCAGCACGAAGGGTACCGGGATGAGCATGCACAGGTACAGGCCGAGGGCATGTGAGTCGTAGGTAGTGCCCATGGCCCGAAGCTGGTCTTCTATCCCCGGGACTTTGTATTGCTTCCCGAAGGACTCCATCGAGAAGTTGCCCTTCGTGCCTCCGATGTTCGTGATGCCGGTCAGGCGTTCAAAAAAGCCGAAGAAGCTCTCGAAGAGAAGTGCGAAGATCAACAGGGTCGCCAACCATTTCAGATGATGCTGCTCCACGTTGTGAGCCAGGAAGAAGTAGAGAAGGATCAGCTTGAAGTTGTAGATGATATCGAATACGGCCAGCATTCGGTCAGGTGCGTTGAGCGTCGAGATGACCTGGGTGAACAGCAGCAGGGCCATGAAGCCGTCCAGGAGTCCGAGCCGAGGCAAAGGCTTGGTTCGGGTTATGAAGACCTGGGCGAACCAGACGGTGTAAGCGAGGACGAGCAGCAGCTCCGGGAGTCCCAGGTTGATGCCCCTGGCCGGGCTCACCGTCTCGGTGCGCATGAGCCATTTGCCGAAAGTTGCGAAGGGGATGTTGAACGTGAAGGCATAAACCAGAAAATCGACGATGAAGCCGATCGCCATCATGCTGATCGACAGAAAGACGAGTCCCCCCGTAATGGCGAGGCCGTATCGGAAATTCATGGCCAGAATCTTCCTGACCAGGGTCGCGAACAGGGCGCCGGAAACAAGGACGACCAGATACTTGACCTTGAGTATGCTGGCGGCCCTGGTGAAGAAGGTCATGCCGGTCTCGCCTCCAGCTGCCGCAGAAAAGGGGATCTGACTCCTTCCTTCATGACTGTCTCCGCTCGATCACGCCCAAACCGTCAAACCCCTCGGGTGTGAACTGGAAGTAACGCATGTGCTCTTTCCAGATGACGTCCTGAAGAATCGTGACAAGCGCCTGCTTCACTCCCCGCCACACCTTGATGTCATGAAAGACGAGGGTAGCCTCCGGTCCGAGACAGGGCAGACTCAGCATGAAGTCCTGCAGAACCGCAACGGCTTCGTGATCGCCGTCGATGAACGCCAGGTCAACAGGAGGGAGAAAAGATGGCGCCTGAGGCCCGAGGACCGGTATGTCGGGACGGTCGGAAGATCTGGGGTGGGAGAAAAAGCCTTCGTGCATCTCCACATATTCGTCCAGTTCCAGCTTCTTGAGCATGTTCCGGGCGTGGTTCAATGGGTTTACCACGGAGAAGAAGTCCATGTTCGGGTCGACACAGTGAATCGCCCCGGTTCCGTTCTTCCTGATTGCCTGGCCCATGATGGAGGTCGAGAATCCGACGAAGGAACCGATTTCGAGCACCGTGCCGGGGCGTCTTTCCCGGATGAGACAGTACAGGGCATGAGCATCCCTCGGCTTGATGCTGGAAATCAGGAAATCCTTGATGGAGTATTTCAACTCGAGACAGTGGTCCAGATAGGTCAGAAACGTGTCGCGATAGACCTGCTTCGACTCCTCGTATCCTTCCATGTTCTTGAGGACAAGACGGTCCTCGAGGAAATCCACCTCCTTCGACATGCCGTACATCCAGCACTGCTGGCGCAGGGCATTGCCGAGCTTCTTCACTTTTCCCTTGAGACCACCGGCAGATTCGGCCTGAGAGCCTCCGGCTAGATCCATGGCATTCAACGCCGGCAGCACGGCCAGGGACAGAGTTCGGAGGAACCGGCTACGGAGATCGAAGGTCATGGGGGGCAGCTCGTTCTCCCGGTTCTCAACGATCGAGAGGATGTCCTGCAGGTGAAAACATGCATCCACTTCAAGCATGTCGTCGAGTGACCGTTTCCTGAGACGTCTGTCGGTGTGTGCCAGGATTCTCGAAGCTTCGGAAAAGTCGCGATTCTTCACGTGAATGGCCGCCCAGTTCAGTGCGGCCAAGGGCGGCAACGGTTTGGCGAGTTTCTCGAACGTCCGGACGGCGCGCTCATGCTCACCGATGTGAACGTAGCACATGCCCAGCCAGCTCAAGGCTTCCCGGTCCTGTTCCCGGGCCCGGGTACTCTCCTCGAATACCTCGGCAGCCTCCTGCCACTTTCCTTCCTGAAACAGCTCTCGCCCCCTGTTACTCATCGTCATCCTCCTCCTCGGCTTTACCCCACGTCCTGACCGTTGCACGGTCTGAAAAGGCGTCCCGAAATTATCGCTTCCCCTGCCAACCGTAAGACGGGTGGTCAATCACCATCGTTCTCCCGGGGAGCCGCGTAGCCGGTTTTCCTTCCTTCACGAACCCCCGCGCGGAAATAATGTCCCACCGCCCGGTTCGCAAGAAACCCGACAAAGGGTTCCAGCAGGCTGTTCGTCTCCGCTTGCCGGATGAGCGGCAACACGATGCCGGGCACCGTGTGACGGTTGAAAAAGGGGCTCCTTACGATCTCGCGAATCGCATACTTGAGGCGGGTCTTCCGATCGAGCCGGGGCGACAGGACATGAGTATACCTGTGAAACTTGTCGTGATCCACCCACTCCTCGTACTGCCGGAACGCCTTTCCCGCGGCATAAGCGCGCGCGACCGCGTCATCGATCGTCTGCGGGTGATAGTGGTATGCAAGGGCTTCCGGGCAGTAGATCAGCCTCATCCCCCTCTTGAACAGCCGATAAGACAGCTCCAGGTCCTCGTGGGAGGGCCCCCTGCGTTCTTTGAAGACGCCGTGCTCGAGAAAGAAGCTGCGTTTCATCGACAGATTGCTTACCCAGAAGTCGAACTCGCCCAATTCTTCCTTTCCGTCCAGTTCCTTTCCCTTGTAAGGATTCCATCCCTTGTGAAAAGCCGTTTGAGGCAACTCCGTTGACTCACAGAGCTTTCCAACGACTGCCACGTGCGGTTCAGCATGCTCCCGATGGCATCGACAATGCCCCTCCAGTACCTGCGGGGTTGCGTGCATGTCGTCGGCCAGGAACAGAACGATATCCGCCTCTGCCTCGCGAACGCCCCGATTGTGCGCGGCCCCCGGCCCCATGTTCTTCGGCTGCTGCATGAATCGAAGGGCAAAAGGGAGCCGATCCTGTATCGCAGCTACCATCTCGCACGTATCGTCCGTCGATCCGTCGTCGACCAGAATGACCTCGAACCGATCGCCGGGCAGGGTTTGTTCCCCCAGTCGTTCGAGGCTCGTGCGCAGTACCTCGGCACGGTTATAGGTGGCAGTCACAACACTCAAAGCCAGAGGACCCATCTGTTGTTCTCCCTGTTCTTCCCTCCTCTTCCTCCACAAGAACCTGGACCGGGCACGCTTACCCCTCGAGAGTCTCGGTTCCTCGCCTGGCTACGGTAGAGAGGATTCCGGAGAGCCACAGTGCCGTGGCGTACGTGACGATGCCGGCCAGCAGCCTCACCGCCACATGCGCCTGAAGGGGGTAGACGGCCGCTGCCATGACCGCATTGGCCAACAGGACGCGCCACAAAACGTCCGGTCCCGGGAATGCGGGAAAGAACTTCTTCGAGAAGCATCCGAACATCATCCCTGCCAGGACGACTTCCGCCAGGCAGAAGGCGATGGCCGCGCCGGCGGCCCCGTGCCAGGTGATGAGCAGAGGACATACAACCACGGCAAAGGCCGTACCGATTGCAGAGGCAAAGAGGTACGGCTTCTGAAACCCGCATGCGAGAAGGCTCTGGCCGTAGGAATAGCGCAGGAACATCAAGGGTACCGCACCGACGAGGAGCTTGAAGAAGGGGACGGCCTCGCGGTAAGCGTCACCAAACACCAGAAGAATGATATCCTCGGCAAGGAGCACACCGCCCACCGCAATCGGCATTCCGAGGGCCAGGAGAATCAATTGGAACAGAGAATGGACGTCCCGGAACCGCTCGCGCCGGTTGTGGTGAGCATCCGCCATGACGGGAAAGAAGGCGAGGGGAACGACTCCCCCGAACATGACGATGAGCAGCAGAAGGCGATGGGCGGATGAGAACAGCCCCAGTTCCGCTTCTGATCTGAGCATCCCCAGGACGAGGATAAAGACGTAGACATAGAGAATTCCAAGGCCGCCGTTCAGAGCATAGGTTGCGGCATCTTTCAGCAGTCTCTTCGAAACACCGGCCAGGGAGAACCTGAGTCGGATCCGCAAGGCCCGCCTGACCATGAATATCATGATCAGCGCGCCGGGCAGGTTGGCCAGCGATCGGAGGAGGACGGCAGCGGGGACCTCATCGGGGGTCTTTACCAGGATCAGGACCGAGACAAGGAATGTCAGGGCGATGAGCAGGTTGCCCAACACCACGAACTCGATCCTCTCCATTCCCTTCAGCAGCCACTCCGGGTTGAGAGAATTTGCCAGCACAAAGATGCCGCCGCCGACCAGGACCAGAAAATAGGCCGGATCCAGAGGCAGCAGAATCAGTGCGCCCAGATAGCCGAGGAAGACGGTCGTCGCAGCCAGGACCCTGATGGTTGTCAGCAGGGGGAACAGGTGATGCCCTGCTTCTTTATCAACGGCCACGAGCCTGTTCCCGTAGAGCGTAATCCCGAAGTCGGCAAGAATCCAAAGGCACTGGGCAATGGCCATCGCCAGGGCGTACATGCCGAAACCTTCGGTTCCCAGCCGTCGGGCAAGGTAGACGGTTCCCAGGAAGGCGAGCAGCTGCGAAAGGCACTGATTCAGGAAGAACCAGAGCAGGTTGCCTGTCAGTCGTTTCAAGATGTCTTTCAATTCCGGGCTCAATACGGAAGCTTCCTCAGTCCTGGCCAGCCACACGCTCTTGCGTGCGGTTTCGTTCGAGTCTTCAGCCGGAAGCGCTTTGCTGCGTGCCTTCCGTCTCTGCCGGTCTCTCTCTCCGAGGAGAAGAAGAGAACGTTCGGATCCCCAGGAAATCCATGACGAAAGCCGCTCCGACCGAGAACAACAGGGACAGGACCGCTGTCAATCCCACGTGGTAGATTCGGATGGGCTGAATCGGCCTTGTGGGTACAACCGCCGGATGAAGGACTCGGGCTTCCACCTGATCGGATTGAACCGCCTCCAGTGCTTCCATGCGGAGATCCTGGAGGTGATGGTAGTCGTGGGTCAGGGATTCGATTCTCATCTCCAGATCGTCTACCCTGCTCTTGAGAAGAGGCAGGGCCTTAAGCTGGGCCCTCAGTTCCAGGAGGGACGCTTCCAGGTGCGCCTCCAGTCCCCTCAGGCCCTGCAGGGCGACCTGCTCGAGGACCATGTTGGACCTCATAGTCCGGACATCTTCGGAAGATCGACGGTAGTCTTTCGCCTTTCCCTGGATGCGCCGCTCGTATTCGGCGATCTCCTCCTCCTTTTGGGCTGCCTGGGCCGCCACAGCGGTTCGCTCCATCTCGAGGGCATAGAGATTCGAAAGGCCCCGGCTCGTGTCTTCGGGCAGGGATACGAAGGATTCTTTCTCCAGGAGGCCTCTTCTCTCTTCCCGAAGCAGGTTGATCGCCTCTTCCTTTCTTTCCAGCTGTTCCTCCAGTCTGCGCAAGCGGCTCTCTGCCGCCGCGAGGTATTCGCTACGGATCCAGTTCACCAGGGTTTCGCCGGTCGTGTCGACAATGGCCGCGGCTCGTCGGGGATACTTGTCCTTTACCGTCAAGATGTAAATGTTGGAGGCCGACGCCGAGAGGACCTCTATGTTCGCCCGCAGCCCCTTGATCGTGCCCACCATGGCCGTATCCTGGAGAACCCGTCCGTACTTCAATATGGACCATGCGTTCTTGACGGTCCCCTTGGCGAAATTCTTGGATCGATAGTACCAACCCTTGTACCAAACAACGTTGGTTGGGCTCCCCTCCACGTGCAATTGCAGTTTCTCGATGACGGGTCTCAGGATCACCTCGTTTTGGACCGTGTCGTTGAGGGTCTGGCCGACCGTTTGCGCGAGCGGAAAGGGTGCAGGCATGCCGAAGGCCTCGGCAGTCTTGCCCTTCAGGAGGTTTCTTTCGAGAGGACGGTACAGAATGGTGGTTGCCGCCCTGTATCGCTCGGAAAACACGTAGGTGAGCGAAAGGGAAGTCAGCATGGCGGACAAGGAGAACAGAAGGATGAACGTCTTCTGCCGGACGAGAACGTCCGTGACACTGCGCAAATCGATTCGCGGATTTGCACCGGGGTTCGTCACCTGGAAAAGGCTCCCGTCTTCCGCTTCGGGCATTCCCCTATGGGGCTGCCTCCGTCGTTTGTTCAAGAGACGACCCCTAGGGAGTCGTGCCGATCTGCTCCCGCGTATTGACGACTTGAAATACCTTGGGGGCCTTCTTCATGTCGATGTGTCCCATGACGAAGCCGCCGTAAGTATTGCGCTCGTCATAGTCACCCGGACCTCCCTGTACTTCGGAAGGCATGAGCCGTTTGTGGACAATGAGATGTCCGTCGCTGTCCCTCTTCAGTTTCGCCTTGGAGATGTCCTCGAATTCGAGGGCCACCACCCCGTCGAATCCTGTATGCCTCTTCCCCCCCTTTGCCCCTGCCGCCACCTGGAAGAGGTAGGCCTTGTCGCCCGCCCTCGCGAGGGAAGAGGAGAAGAGGAGCACGTAGCCCAGCCTCTCCGCGTCCTTGAACTCGGTCAGTCGTCCCACATATTTCCATGTCTTGCCATGGTCGTGGGAAGCAAGGAGAAACGTCCTTCGCCGCCTCCATTCCCCTTTCCCCTTCAGGTTCGTGCTTCCCTCCATGGCGATGTAGATGACATCGTCCACTACAACCACGCCCGGTTCGGAATAGAAGGCGAAGGGCTTCAAGTCCGGGTGCAGTTGGTTCAGGTTGATCTTTGTCTTGAAGGGAGCCATGGGATAGCTCCCGGCACCGAACAGCGGCACTTCCTCCGACCAGGGCCCCCTGGGATCGGGTGCATGGCTGTAAGCGATCCAGCCGAAATTGAACATCCGCTGATTCGGCTTGAACGGAGGCTTGATGAAGTACTTGTGCCAGAAGAGCTTCCATTCCTTTCCCGTATCTTTCGGATCGTGAAGCAGGGCAGCCACTTCGTGCCGCCAGACCCCTTTCTGCTTCTTCCCTCCATGGACGACCACCTCGGCGTCCTTTGAAGTATGAAGGCGCTTGACGAAGGTCCATGTCTTGCCGCCGTCCGTCGACCTGGCCAGATTCGTGTGGATGTACTTGGGGAACTCGATCCCCGAGTAGACCATCCACCCGGTCCCCTTCGCATCGTATTCGATGGACGGATCGAACATGCCGTTCGGTGACGGATCCTCTGCAGCCGACACGCCCTTGTAGTTCGCGATCTTGCTCACACCCTTGTCCGCGATACCCGGCTGCATGGCCATGACCGAGAAGATCATTCCCAGGACCGCAACCAAGATCACTCCCCAGCCAACGCCTTGTCGTTTCACCTTCATACTCGCTCCTTTGCTCGAACCGCCCACCCCAGAGACGGCCCGGAACTGCGACTCAACCACCGTCCATTTCGTGGATCTTACCGTAAGCGGCAAGAACCTGTTCCGCCATTCGGTCCCAGGTGAACCTTCGGGACCGGGCGAACCCTTTCTCGATCATGGATTTCCGTAGCTCTTCATTCTTGAGCAGATTGTGGATCGCCTGGGCCATCTCCTCGGGGTTGTGGGGATCCACGAGCAGGGCGGCATCGCCCACAACTTCCGGGACACAGGTCGCATTGGACGCAACAACCGGGGTCCCGCATGCCATGGCTTCGAGGGGAGGGAGCCCGAAGCCTTCGGAAAGGGTAGGGAAGACGAGGACGGACGCGGCACTGTACAGGGCGGGTAGATCCGCGTAGGCGTGTCGGCCCTCGAAAACCACCTGATCCGTCAAGCCGAGGTTCCTGGCCTCCTCGTGAATCTCTTCATGATAGAAGCTGTTCTCCCCCAGGATGAGCAGCTTGTTCTCGATCTTTGCTTCTCTATAGAGAATATTGTAGGCCCGGAGCAGCCCGATGATGTTCTTGCGCCGGGTGACCTGACCGATGAAATAGAGGTACCCCTTTTCTATGCCGATGTCCCCCAGGACGGATTGGAGGATCTCCTCGTCTTCGATCGGGACATTCTCCCCCGAGACCCCCGGCTCCGTCAGAAAGACCCGTTCCGGATCGATGCGGAATTCCTCGATCACCTTTTCCCGCAGGTATTCCGTGTAGCAGAAGACGCCCGTCGCCTTCTTCAGCGCCCGGGAAAGCAGGAACTGGAGCCGCCACCTCACCGGTGGTGGGTAGAATTCGGGTTGCATGAACTGGCTCCAGCACGTCATGGTGATCACGAACTTGCCCGGCACGAAGGGCGGAGCAACAAAGGTGGCATGCAGAAGATCCACAGGTCTTTTCAACAGTTCGAGGGTCACCCCCACCGATACGGCCAGCCATTTCCCCGAGGGGCGAATGGTCCGGAACGTGAAACCTCCCCTCTCTCCCAACTCGAGTCCCTGCGTTGCTTCTTCTCTGATGCGATAGACCGTATAACGGTTCTCCCTGTCTCTGGCCGCGATGGCCTCCAGAAGCCTCTTGTCGACGATGGCCGGTCCGCCTGTCGTTCCCACAATGCTGGAGAAGATGCCGACGTGCATGCTTGGAATGTCTCCTTTCGGCCCCACATCTAGGATGGTATCGCTAAGGTCCCGGGGTGCTCGGCCCTTCGCCGGGGACCCCCTTCATGTCTTGCGGATAACGTCTGTTTTCGAAGAACCCTTTTCGAAAATAGTGGCCTACCACGCCCCGGTACGTGGACAACCGGGCGAACTTCGCTGCCAGCTTGTTCGTTTCCGCCCGCTTCAAGAGGGGGAGCCATACCCAGGGGACGGTCCAGCGGTTGAAGAGGGTGGCGCGGGGAAACTCCCTGGGAAAGAGTTTGAGGAGGGCCTTCGCCCCCGCCTGGGGCACGAGAAGCCGATAGGCGGGATAGATGAGGGAGGCCGGGATGTTTTCTGCAAGCAGATCGAAATTCCGGCCCCTCTCGTAAGCGCGTCGACAGGCCCCGTCCAGGGTCTCCTCATGGTAATGGTGGGCCAGGGCCTCCTCGGTGTAGAAGATCCTCAATCCTTTCCGCCCCAGACGGTAACCCAGCTCGATGTCTTCGTGGGCCGCTGCCCTCCGCTCCAGGAACAACCCGTTTTCCACGAGGAACTTCCTCTTGCAGGAGATATTGCAGGCCAGAAAATGGATCGGCTCCACCTCATTTCTGCCATCGAACAGGTAGTACTTGAAGGGGTCCCAGTGCCGGTGCATGACCGTTCCAGGCAGTTCAGGAGACTGGACCACCTTGCCCAGAACGGCCGCGCTCTCTTCCGGATGGTCTCCGTGGACGGCCAGGTGCCGGGCCACCAGGTCGGGGGTTGCCCAGATGTCATCGGCCATCAGCAGAACCAGCCTGCCCCTGGCTTCCCGGATACCCCGATTCTGCGTATAGCCCGGCCCCCGGTTTGCGTGACGCAGGTATCGCAGGGGATACGGCACGGAAGGGATCATGGACTCCACGACTTCCCGGGTTCGGTCGGGAGAGCCGTCGTCCACGACGAGAACGTCGAACTGTTCCGCCGGGACCGTCTGTTCCGCAAGCTTCCGGAGCGACACTTTCAATGTGTCGCACCGGTTGTAGGTGGCCATTACGACCGAAAGAAGGGGGTCTGCCTGCATTTCGCGGATCCTCTATTCGTCCTCGAGGGCAAGCACCCTTTCCGCCGCCGCCTTTCCGTCCATGATCGCTTCATCGCTCCACAGGTATTCCCACGAACCATACCTGCCGCAAGGGTAGATATTCAAGGAGTGGAGGTATGCGTGGATTTCGCTGACCGTCTGCACTCTCGCATGATCATACACCACATACCCGTACGGTTGGTACAGAACATCCTGAAAGACCACCGAATCGTTCGGGCGGAGTACGCCGACACGGGTCAAATCCCTGCACATTGTCTCGACGAGGGCATCCGGGTCCGGCGGGTTCTCCCTGTCGTAGGAGGCCTCGGCCTGGATCGCGCTCGTCCCGGTCGGGACGAGGCCTTCGGCGAAATGGTGCGGGAAGCTGATGCGACAGAAGGATACCTCATGTTCCGGGAAATGTATCCAATGCTCTTTGGTCACATCGGGGCGACCGATGCCCAGGTTCACGGCGACCATTGAATTGTGTCGAAGCCGTCCCGCTGCCGAAAGCACCTCGGCCGGCGGGGAAGGGAGAAGCCCGATCAGGGCCGGCAAGGGCAGGGTGGAAATCAGCCGCTTGTAGGTGACCGTTCGCTCTCCCCCGTTGAAGACGACCGCCCCGTCCTCCGGGTGGATGGCGGTAGCCTCCATGCCGCAGCAGACCTCCCCGATTCGGGAAGCGAGCGCGCGGGCTATTTCTGCAAACCCCGCCCCAGGCTTCTTCGGGTACTGATACTCCGAATGTGTTCCCAGGGCGGTTTGGTGATCCCTGAAGGCCCCCAGGACAACATCCTTGATACGCGGCACGGGTACCCGTCCGCTCGCGGCCCACTCAAAGGTCATTTCCCGTGGCGGAACCCGCCAGAATTTCTCCGAGTAGGGAATGAGAAACGTGGACGCGAACCCTTGCCCGAAATTTTGAACCAGCCACTCCTCGTAGTTCTGTGGATCGTATTTGCGCCGGGTGCGCAGCAGGAAATCCGCGACACATCGGATGCGCCGCCCGAGAGGGAGATGATTGCTGTTGACCTGGAACGGGTACGGGGTGTAGCTCCCGTGGCTGTAGATCCAGGCGCGCCGTTGATGGCTCACCATCTCCACACCCAGCTTCTTCATGAGATCGTGGAAATAGGGTATCTTGCTCTGGAGTATGTGGACGCCCGCATCGAAGACGAAACCGTCCTTGAGGAATGAATCCGCAGTGCCGCCGCAGCTGTCTCGCGCTTCGTAGAGAGGAAGCCCGCCGTGATAGGCGGCGCTCAAGCCGGCCAACCCCCCACCCAGCACCATCACATCGCCGGTACCCATGCTGTTCACTCCTGGTCTGCCCTTCTCTCGAAAGAGAGCTCTGGAAGGGGCGCAGTGGATGCCCGGGTGCCCTCAGGAATCAGCGGGAAGGTGTCGGGAACGCCCGAGCCAAGAAGAATAGGATGACGGAACGGGGACTCACGAAAGGTCGTAGTCGTATTCCTTGCTCCAGTAGATATTGATGTATTTCTTCAGCACATAGTGATCGATCTTCTTCTTGCGGAGTTCCTCGTCGATCTCGCTGTCCCTTTCCAGGAACAGGTTCTCTGCCGTACCGTCATTCCATCGGTCGTCCGAGAGCGAGGAAAGCTCCTCGATGTTCTGGCGGTAGGTCTTCTCCGCCTCGTTTCCCAGGTCAGCGTTCAGGAACCATCGAAACATCACGTGGATCTTGTAGAATTCGACCGGGTCCAGGTGCTCCGGGTCGATCACGGATGCCCCCCGGTAGGAGCGCACCGCATCCCATCTCGATTCGTCGATCAGCCCCTGATCCACACAGAGCTGATGCAACTCGGTGCCCGGATACGGATTGAAGGTGGAAACCCAGACCACGTAGGGCCGGATGGCCGCATTCAACCGGACCGTCTCGAGCATGTTCTCACAGGTCTCCCCGGGCAAACCGATCATGTTGAAGGCCTGAGGCTTCAGACCGTGCCGCTTGGCAACATCAAAGACCTGTTTGATCTGGTCGTCGCTTATGTTCCTCTTGAGAACCATCTTGCGGATTTCCGGATTGCCGGCCTCTATACCCATCTTCACGACCTTACAGCCGGATTGCTTGAGCCACGTGGCCACCTGATCGGTGAGGAGGGTCGGGTGGGACGTACATGCGTAGGGCAACCCCACCTGTTTCGAGTACATGTCGGTGAACTCCCTCAACCACTCCCCCTCCATGGCCAGCACGTCATCAACGAAGGTGATCCCTTTCACATTCGGATAGGAGCTCTTCAGTTCCTCGAGCATCTCGATGACGCGCGGAGCGCTGCGCCGCCGGCAGAAGTCCCGCTTCTTCGGCTCGCGACCGCAGGACTCTCTGATCTCCTTTGCATAGGCGTTGAAAAGGGGGCGGTTGAAGCAGTAGGAGCAGGGAAAGGGGCACCCCCGGGTGACGATCACCTCGGCCCATCCCGTGCGGGTGTCTATGATCCTGCCATAGTCGAAGATTCCGAAATCCTCGAAAGGAAGAGAATCCAGATCCGATACCCACTCACCCAGCGGTTCGCGAACCAACCGGCCGTTCTGCCTGTAAATCAGGTTGGCAATGCCCTCCACCCAGCGTCCCGCCTCCAGGCGGTCTACGACCGCGGGCAGAGCCAGGTCCCCTTCTCCCCGGCAGACCATGTCCACCCACGGCTCCGCCATGACCGTGTCGGGGACCGCGGACGCGTGGGCCCCTCCGACGATGGTCGGGACGTCGGTTTCCTCGCGAATCGCCTTGCCGATCTCCCGGGCAAAGGGCCACTGATTCGTCGATACGGAGAAACAGATGAGACCGGGATCCAGTTCACGTACGTCACGCTTGATGCGCTCCGGATCGAGGGGGTAGTCGAGTTCCTCGGCAATGTGGAGCAGCCGCGTCGTATGGCCTGCGCGTTTGAGGACAGCGGACAGGATCGTGATGCCTGCCGAACAGCCGACGGATGAGCTCAAGTCCGGGTATATGAAGAGAATTTTCAACTATTGATCACTCCTTAAGCGTTGCGTATTCCGTAATTCGTTCCATTAAGACACAAGATCATGGTTCGTGCAAGGTCCTGACCCTCTTCGCGGACATCTGCCCGCAGTGTGAGATCGTTCGTTGTCGTTACCGAAAAAAGGGATCCGCACTTCCACTGCAAACCGAGGATGGACGATTGGCGGCGGGTTCCCTGCCGGCGAGGAGCCTTTTACGGAGGAGGGCCCAGGGGCCGCCATTCAGTGGGGGTGCCGGCTCGAATCGGGAGCCCCTGTGCACTGGTACTCAATACGCAAAGGAATTGTAGGGGCAGGCCGAGGCGGGCCTGCCCCCGTGGATTTACTCGATAGTCAAGACTGCGCTGTCCGTCCAAACCGGGTCATAGGTGCCGTTCATCACATTGTCCAGAGTGAAGGTGAGAGTGAAATCCCCGGCCCAGAGGGGGGCGTTCAGTATCGTGATCGGATCGAAACTGCCGATGGGGGTCGTGAAGAGGATCAATGGAGAAGCGTCCATCTGCCACCCCTGGGTCGTAAGCCAGAGGGTACCGGCTGAGGTGTCAAGGCTGATCCACCACTCCATCTCCGTTCCTGCGTAGCCTCCCGCGTCCAGTTCGACGCTCATCGGGATGGCCGCGCCCTGCTGGACCGTCCGGTCCCCTGAAAGACCGTTGATCTTGACGAGGGGCTGCGGGGGCACTGCCACCACACCCGTTCCGTCCAGGTCGATCACCTTCGTCGGTTCTGTTCCGCAATTGCTGGTGATGGTGAATGTCGCGGAACTCGGCCCCGTTTCCGTCGGAGCAAACTGAACGGTCAGCAGCACGTACTCGCCCGTGGCAAGCGTAGACGGCAAGGACGGGGGGTCGACCAGAGTGAATTCCGGAGCGTCGATGGTCAGGGCATCGACCACGAGGTCCTGTCCGCCTCCGTTGGCCAGCCAGAAATAGGTTGTCTTTGCCAAGCCTACGCCCACCTGATCTATGCTGATGGTCTCAAAGGGGACGACCAGAGCGGGCGGTCCTTCCAGGACGGTGAAGGATGCCGCGTCCGACCAGGTTCCGTCGAAAACGCCGTCCGCATTCTCATCCACAGCGAAGAACATCTCGTAGTCTCCCGGAGGCAGGGAGGGGAAGTCGAAGGGCAGCGACGCGGGAAATGCATCCACCGGAATCGTGAAGAACAATTGCGGCGTCTCAGAAGCGACCCATCCCTGACCGGTGGTGAGCCAGAGATCCGTTCCATCGGGAAGGGTCAGCCGGACCCAGAAGTCCGCGGACTGTCCCTGGTAGGACCCCGTACTGAGCATGAGGTCGAGGCGGACGGGATCCAGGAAAGGAACGTCCATAGGGCCGTCTTCACTGTTCACCTTGACATCGGGCACCGGAACAACCGGCGTCTCGCCGTCACCGGACACCGTGTATGCCAGGGCCGGGTTTGCCGGGTCGTCGCTGTTGAAAGTGATCTGGGCGTCGGCGGGTCCCACCGCAACCGGGGAGAACCTGACCTTGCCTGAGAAATTCTCGCCCATGGAAACCGTGAGCGGGAACTGGGGAAGGTCGAAGACCTCGAAGACTCCCCCGGAAATCTCGATGCTGGTGACCGTCAAGTCCTGTTCACCGGCGTTGCTGAACCCGAAGGCGAGGGTCTTCTCGAACCCCGTCGGAACGGCGCCGAAGACCAGTCCATCCGGGGGAGTAACATAAAGTACGGGCGGAGAATCCACCACCGTGAAAGAGAGAGTATCCGACCAGGTTCCGTCGAACACACCATCCGCGTTGTCGTCCACGGCAAACAGGATTTCTCCGGCCCCGGAAGGCATCTCGGAGATCTGCGCACTGATCGTGTCCATCTGTTCCGGAATGAGTTCGGTCATCATCAGGACGGGTGTGTCCGATTCCACCCACCCGGTACCCTGGACAAACCACAATTCCTGTGAATCGGCCAGGGTCATGCGCCACCAGTAGTCTGCATTCCGGGTGGCGTAGTCATTGCCGGTCAGGTCCAGCGTGACCGTGCCGTCCGCACCGTAGGGCATCTCTACGGGGCCGTCCTGTCCGTCCAGCTTCACGTCCGGCACCGGAGGTACGGCCGCGCGCCCTTCACCGGTGACCGGTATGGTCGTTCCCGGTGTCTGGGGATGGCCGGTGGTGAAGGTGATCTCACCCTGTGCCGAGCCGAGTGACGCGGGAGAGAAACGGACCTTTCCGGAGAAGTTCTCCCCGGTCGGAATGGTCAAGGGGAGTGCCGGGAGATCCAGGAGCTCAAAGACCCCGGGCTGGACCTGGATGGATTCAATGATGAGATCCTGTTCACCTATGTTCGTAAACACGAAGGCTTCGACCTTGGAGAACCCGACGGGCACCGGTTCGAACTCTATGGTGCCCGGCGTGACGTACAGGACTGGCGGAGCCTGCTCCACCGTGAACGATACGCTGTCTTCCCAAGTTTCGTCGAAGACTCCGTCCGCATTCCCATCCACGGCGAAGAAGATCTCACCCGGCCCCGAGAGCAGCGCCTCGATGTTCAGCGTGACCGTCTCCAGCTGCTCGGGGATCAGGTCGGTCATCATGAGAACCGGTTCCGTCGATTCGACCCATCCCTGCCCATAGACCCACCAGAGGTCCTTGGTGCCGGCCAGGGTGATCCTCAACCAGTAGTCCGCTTCCTCGCCGACGTAGTCGTTTCCGGTCAGATTCAAGACGGCGACAAAGGTGGATCCGTAGACCGCGCTGACCGACCCGTCCTGGCCGTTCAGGGTGAGGTCGGGTTCGGGGGGCACTGCCTCGCGGCCTTCGCCGCTCAGCTCATAAGCAAAGGCAGGCGTGTTCGGATCGTTGCTCTCCAGTGAGATTTGTCCGACAACCGGCCCGAGCGAATCAGGAGAAAACTCTGCGACCAGAGAATGGTAGCAGCCCGGCGGTATCGTGATCGGATCGGAGAAATCCGGAACGGTGAAAATCGTGCTTTCCGGAACGATCGCGTCGATGACGAGATCGGCTTCACCGTCATTGTAGACGGCAAAGGGCGTGAACCCACTCAGACCCACGGGTGCGATTCCGCAGTCGAGCGGATCCGGGTCCGGGCGGATCACCGTTTCCGGATTCGGGTCCGGTATCAGTGCGAATACGCTGTTGCCCGCGGTCGCGGCATAGACGATGTCGGTGACTTCGTCCAGGGCCAGAGCCGTCACCCAGGGGAGAAGCAGGCCGGAGGAATACTCGTGCCATTGTTCACCGCCGTCCGTGCTGCGGACAATTCCATAAAGGGTCGCAGCGTAGACGTACGCCGGCTTGTTCGGGTCGACGAGCAGGTCGTTGATGACCATGTCCTCCAGGATCATCTCCCAATCCGCTTCGTCACCATCCTTCTTGTATATACCCTCCGAGGTCCCGAGGTAGACGATCGAAGGATCTCCCGGGTGGGTTTCCAGATCCATGGCTGCGCCCGTCACTCCGTCCACCAGCTCCCAGCTGGATGTTTGCGAATCGAAGCGATAGAGGCCGCCCGGTTCCCCGGCTTCCGGGGCCCACTGTTCGGGCGGATCGTGGGAGAAGTTGCCGTTGGAGTCCCGGAAGGAGGCGAACACGGGAACGCCATCCTGGTCCAGCACGAGGTCCGTGATGCTCACCGGCAGGGTCAGCCCGTCATTCAGATAGTCCCAGGTCGTCCCCTGATCATGGCTGACCATGACACCATCCTCCTGGCAGGCCGCATAGATGGTGTCGGGATGAGAAGGGAGAGTCAGCACGCGCCACACGCCGACGTCGCTCAGGATCTGCTCGCGAGCCGAGCAGCCCATGGAGAAGCAGTCCAGGGTGATGCGGTAGATACCCCGCTGATCCGCGAAGGACCAGGCAGGATTACCCGTGCTGTAGTAGACCGCATTCGAATCGTTCGGATCGGCTGCAAAGGACCAGGTGTAGATCGGGTTGTCCACCGCCTCCCGGTGGTTCCATTCTTCGTCGTCCTGCTCGGTCCTCATGGCCAGACCGGCTTCCCCGGCAGCGAATGTCATGCTGCTGTAAGGGGCCGGGGGTGAAGGGTGTGTCCACACGGCGTTCACCACGATGTTGTCGATGCCGTCAAAGGCGAGCTCGAGGCTGGAGAAACCGTCGTCGCTCTTGATCATGTTCCGAAAGCCGCCGCTGGTGCAATACCAGTTCTTCGATCGAGTATAGCCGTCCGCCACGACTTCGCTCGCGTCGGGCACGACACGGTAGAAGGTGAAGGGATATTCAAGCCAGTCCACGCCTCCGTTCACGCTGACGTAGAACCCTGCGCCTGCGAGCTGGTTGGAGTTCGCGTGAAACAGGGGCTGTTCGATAGACTCGCGTGAGTCCAGGGCCTGCACGTGCAGGAAGGTGTCATTGTTCGGGTCGATGGTGATGCCGTAGGTCAGCGGCAGGATCTCCAGGCCGACCATGGAGGTCGGCAGGGGCATCTGGGTCCATGTGGTCCCACCGTCACGTGTCTCATAGATCCAGTCGAACTCCGTTCCGAGCAGCAAATGCTGGCCGTCACTCGGGTCGATGGTCAGATTGATGCTCAGGTGTGTCGAAGTCGGTAAATCGCCGTTATGGGAAAACCACTCGTCTCCATCGAGGGCGTACACACCGGCGCCGTACACCATGGCCCAGAGGTGCCCGGTCGGGTCGTTGGAGAGAAGGGCGTTGACGTTCTGCGTAAGCGGAGTGCCACTCTGCGTCAGTTCGGCGGACGGAAATACGATTCCGAGCTCGCTTTCGACCCAGGTTCCGGTGCCCTCATCCAGCCGGTAGATGAGGCAGGGCGGAAGACCATCCTCGCTCTCACCCATGCCTGCGAAGAGACGGTCGTTTTCATCGAAAGCAAGGCTTACGACAGGATAGTACCTGGTCTCCCCCTCTGACTCCTGCAGAACGGGCAGACCTTCGGCCGTCTGGGTCCAGGTGTCCCCGAGGTCCTGGCTCTCCCAAACCCCGAAGGCGGTGCTTGCCAGAAAGACGCGAGTAGCATCCTGAGGGTCAAAGGCAAGGCTGAGAAGCCACGAATAGGCCATTTCGCTCGTATGGACGGGCTCCCAGGTGACCCCACCGTCACGGCTTCGGTAGCTACCGAAAGCGGCCAGAGAGAACAGGGTCTGGGGATCGGTGGGGGATATCTCCACATCGAACTGGTCACCCCCGGAGGGCCCGGCCGGCTGCCACTCGAAAAAGGCGGACAGGCTGGTTGGCATCAGGGCCGCAATCAGGATGAGGATGAGCGTCATGCGAAGGGGCCGAAGACTCATTGCTAACTCCTTTTTCTTTGATGATACGGTTCGGACCCGCGGCTTTCCATATCGCGGGCCAACCGTGACGCTGCAACTTTCGTGCCCGTACGCTGACAGAATCGTAACGACCCCTCTCCGGGGGGCGAGGCCGCTCTGCTCGTCCGGGCGCTGTCGGGCCGGTGGGCGACGCAGGGCGATCCGTCACGTCGCCCTTCGTTCATGCGCTTCTGTCGGCAGCGAAATGTAGAGTCGGTTGGAGAAGCAGCGGTGCAGCAGGTGGGGCCTTCGTGATTACAATTCTTTCCCACTCAGGGAGTGGGTTCGATAAAGACCGAGCCGCCCAGGTAGTAGGGGAAATTGAACATCACGTTGCGGGGCATCATCTTGTGGAAGTATTGATCGACGTACACGTTCACCTTGGCGATCGTGGTTTTGGGTACATAGACGATGTCGTACGGCTTGAGCATCACGTCCGGCAGCTCGCCGGCAATGACCTTGTTCAGATCAAGGGAATAGGCATCGGGCTTCTGGGTGCCGTTGTACCTGACGAGAATCACGGTCTTCAGTTTTGCCGTGTCGAGCGTACCTCCGGCGATGATGATCGCATCGAGAACTCTCAGGGCTCCCTGGATAGGGATCATCATCTCCTGGGCCACTTCGCCGCCCACGTAAACCCTTTCGGCGGCCGATCTCTTCAGATTCACGGTCACCTCGGGTGTTCTGAAGTCCCTTACGATGACCGTAATCTCCGGGTCCTGCGTTCCGGGGCCCTCTGCATATCGATCGATCAGCAGCGTACGCAGCTGAGCCGGGGTCAGGCCTGCCGCCCGGACCTCGCCGATGAGGGGCAGGGAGATCAAGCCGTCCGGTCGAATCTTCATCTCCTCGCTGAGATCCCTGTCGTAGAGATGATTGACCGCGATGGTGTCACCCACTCCCAGGGAATAGCTTTCGGTGGATGTCAGGAAGGCTTTCGCGTAGGCATCGGAAAGTACATGGTTGAGCTGAGCCGGGGTCAGGCCTGCCGCCCGGACATCCTCGACGAGAGGCAGCGAGATCATGCCATCCGGCCGGATGTCCACCTCCCCGTCCAGGCGCTCGTTGTACAGATGCTTCACGGCAATCGTGTCGCCTGCCCCGAGCACGCATTTCCGCTGCCCGGACCGCTCGTTCTGCTCCTGGATACCCGGGGCGTCCAACATCTGGCCCTGCTGGGAACTGCAGGACAGCGAGGAAACGAGGAGAAAGAGGAACCAGATCAGCACGGTTCGACCCGTACGCCATGAGCGAAATCCTCGCCGTGTCACTCTTCGACTCACCAGCTTTTCCCCCGTACTATCCAGGAATCTGCTCCAAAGTTGGAACAGGATAAGGGGTAACGCAAATCTGTGTCAAGACCGAGAGGGCCTGCCCGACTTGATTTCCTTTTCCGTTCCGGCGTATCATCAACAGGTTATACATACGCTGTAACCGTCATACGAGATGTGCCCCTCTTGCCATCGGTGTTCAGGAGAAAGGACGGCTGGGCTGCTGATATGCTAAGGCTGGCCGTACGAAGGGTTTCAACCGCTCTCCTGCCTCCGGTCCTGCGTTGGATCAGCCGCTTGGCGCCGGATCGGTACTTCCTCGGCCGACCCCTCGGATTCAAGATCTATCTGAATCTGTCTGAGTCCGATGCGATGGTTGCCAGGGCCTTCGGATTGTACGAACGCAAGAAAGTCCATCTCTTCAGAAACACCCTCAAGCCGGGAATGACCGTGGTGGATGTGGGCGCCAACAAGGGATACTTCACCTTGCTGGCGGCTCAATTGACGGGCCATCAGGGGCAAGTGCTCTCCTTCGAACCCGCACCGGAAAACGCATGCTGGCTGAGAAAGAGCATCGAGGCGAACGGCGCCCAAGGCGTCCGGGTTTTCGAGGTCGCCCTGGGTGACCATGCAGGGGAGCGCGTTCTTCATCTGGGCAACGTCAGCGGATTCCACTCTCTGCTTGCGGACCTTCCGGACCGCACTGGAGACACCCTTGGCGTGCCCTGTGACACCCTGGACAACGTCCTCTCCGAGGCAGGTGTCACCTCCGTGGATCTGATCAAGATCGATGTGGAGGGTGCCGAGATGGAGGTGCTCGTGGGCGCGGAAGAGACGCTGAGATCCAACCCGGGCACTACCGTTGCCATCGATATTCATCCCATGTACGGGGTGGACCCCACGCAAATCGTGAACCTGCTGAAAGACTGGGGATTCAAGATCTATCAACCCGGTCGTACCCTCCTCGCCGTCGAGCACGTCGACGACACGCTTACCGAGATTGTTGCCCTCAGGTAGGCCACCGTGCCTGGAAACTGTGAACACATTTCAATGGGGTGACGATTCACGCGCCGAATCCTTGGAGAGGTCTTCACCGGTTCTTCGGACCCTCCGCGCCGTAAACGTAAGGATTCGAGGGCCTTCCGGCGTGAGAGGGCTTGCCCTCTGGTGAAAAACTGACGTCCTGATGGTCGAAACCCGCGCCTGATCCTGCCCCGGGCCAGGCATATCCTTTGCATCTTTCGGCAAGGATTTGCCAATTTCTTCTCCCGGCGGAAGCAGCCACAGAACCCAAGGCCTTGACGCAGACATCAAAAGAGAATACAAAAATCAAGGTGGATGGGCAGTTCCCTTGGAAATTCGCGGTTTCCAAAGCAAAAGCACCTGACGGATAGCTTTGTGCGAAAGTGATTTTGTTATAAATAAAATAACATCCCCCTTAGGAGCTTCATCAAATGATACCGGAGAGAGTCCTCATAACAGGGTGTGGTGGCATGCTCGGAAGTGCGGTCTATCCCTGCTTTCTTCCCCACTACGAAAGCGTTTTGGCGACGGATAAGGAGATCAACGAGGATTGGCTGACCGAGCTGGACGTGAGAGACGACAGCGCGGTGAGCCGGGTCTTCAGCGAATACCGGCCGGATGTGGTCATTCATCTCGCCGCAGAAACGGATCTGGAGTATTGCGAGACCCATCCCGACGTTGCCGAGGATACGAACGCCACGGGGACCCGCTCGGTGTCGAAGCTCTGCGGGGAATACGGGGCCACGCTTGTCTACGTGAGCACGGCAGGGGTCTTTGACGGGAAGAAGGACGGTGTGTACACGGAAGAGGACAGCCCGAATCCGATCATGGTTTATGGGAAGACCAAGTACGACGGCGAGGTGCACGCCTCGGACCATTGTGGGAGCACCTTTGTCGTTCGGGCCGGATGGATGATGGGGGGTGGAAGGCGCAAGGAGAAGAAGTTCATCTACAAGATCCTGCAGCAGCTCGGCAACGGACGGAAGGAGCTGTTTGCTGTCGATGATCGCTGGGGAACCCCCACGTACGCCTCTGATTTCGCCCAGAACCTCTTCCTGCTGCTCCGGACGGGACGATACGGAGTGTACCATATGGTGTGTGAGGGAACGGGGACTCGACACGATGTCGCAAAGGAAATCCTGAGCATCTGCGGCGTCGAGGATGTAGCCCTGCATCCCGTTGGTTCCGAGTTCTTTGCCGAAGAGTACTTTGTCACCAGGCCCCGGTCGGAAATGATGAGCAATCAGAACCTGAGGAAGATCGGATGCGATCACATGCGATCGTGGCAGCATTCCCTCAAGGACTACATCGAGGACTTCTTTCCGGACTACATTCGGAACAACGGTCACCATCCGAAGGCTGCGGGAAAGAGTCTGGAGTACTAGAAACTCGGAACAGCGGAGCGGATCAACAGGATGAGTTCACAATCGCATGCCGTGGTGCAGCCCACGTTCGTCCCGGAAGATTGTATCCCGATCCAGGCAAAAGGCGAGGCAGTCGAGGAATTCAACACACGGGCCGAAATGTTCTCCATCGCTTGTGACCCGGACGAGAAGGCAGATGCCTCTCTCGGGGAGTCGCTCGCATACAGGATCTTTCGCGTCTTCGAAGTGGTTGTGAGCGCGCTTGTCCTGGTGGTTTCCCTGCCGGTCATGTTGGTGGTTGCCGTCATCGTTAAGCTGGACTCCCCGGGTCCTGCCCTGTTTTTTCAGCGCAGGGTGGCGAAGCACGAATTGACCAACGGTGCGGACCTCACGAAGAACGACAGATTCCGCGTCGTTGATTCTCCACCCTCTCCCCAGAAGAGCTACTGGCTGCCCAAGACGTTCCTCTTCGTGAAGTTCAGGACCATGTACGCCGACGCCAGGGAGAGGTTTCCGGAGCTGTACGACTACGATTTCTCACAAGAGGAGATCGATCATCTCGTCTTCAAGCGGGAGGAAGATCCTCGAATCTCGAAGGCGGGCAACTGGCTTCGCAGGATTACCGTGGATGAGCTGCCGAATTTCTGGAACGTGCTGAAGGGTGACATGACCCTGGTGGGCCCCAGACCCGAGATTCCCGAGATGCTGCCCAATTATCGGCCGGATCAGATGCGAAAGTTCACGGTGAAACCCGGCATTACGGGTCTGGCCCAGATCAATGGCCGTGGGCGGCTTGGCTTCCAGGAGACCATTGCCTGGGACCTCCGGTACGTGGATGAACGATCCCTGGCCCTCGATCTCAAGATTCTCTTCCTCACGTTCTGGAAGGTGCTGACCAAGCACGGCGCCTTTTGAAAAGGATCCCCTCGCCCCGAAGACCTTGAAGGACTTGTCTCCCCGGGTACCCTCCTCGACGCACGCTCTACGGAAGCCGCTTTCGAAGAACGACGCCCAGCGCCTCCTCGAAGCCGAAAGAGCCCTCCTTGGATGCGACAAAGCTCGGCATATGCCCCATGAGCCCCGACTCCCGGAAGCGGTGAACGCCGGCCACGCCCACGGACAGAGGAAAGAAGGCGAACATGGGGACATCATTCGGAGAATCCCCCAGGAACAGAAAGCGGCTTCTGTCTGCTTCCAGGTCGATCCCCAACTCCTGCTGAAAGAAGAGTTTGCAGGTCGAGAGCTTGTCGTAGTCGCCGAACCACGCATTCACATGAATGGAGCTGATCTTTGTCGTGGCGCCGTGGGCTTCCAGCCTCTGCTGGATTTCCTGGGCCTCAGCAAGAGTCAGGGGAGGGTTTACGTCTTCAGAAAAGTCTACGGCGAGATCACACTGTCGATAAGGCTGGTCGCTTGCCTTCCTTATGGTCGGGAAGTCTTCCTGAAGGTCCCGGAAGAGGTTGTCCAGTCTTCGACGGTCTTGTTCACGGACGGCAGGATCCGGGACCACGAAATGCTTTTTCATTCGCTTTGTCGCTTCGTCGAAGCAGAAGTAGAACCCGCCGTTCTCGCCAACCACTCCGTCTACAGGCCACATCCTGGCGATGTGGTCCGCCCACCCCGCCGGTCTGCCGGTGATGGGAAGAAGCAGGAGGCCTTCTTTCTTCGCCTCCCATAGAGCGGAGAAGGCCCCCGGGTGGATCTTCCCCTTTCTGGTGAAGGTGTCGTCTATATCGAAGAGGATGCCCTCGAGACCCTTGCACAGCCCTTGCGGGATGTCTTCGATCTTGCTTGGTTCCTGAATCGGCAAATCCTCCTCGCTCCGGGCAGACGGCCCTCGGTCAGCCGCTTCCCCCCCACTTGTTTCCTTCGAAAGACTCGAGGGTCACGAACTCTTCCAGTCCCTTTCTCGGCGGGGCCTTCGGCTCGAAGGCGGGCTGCCCGAGCGGAAGGATTTCCACGACTTCGAACCCATCCGGGACGTTCACGATCGAGCCGGCTTTCTTGTGGTCGATGGCTCCCACATGGACGGTTCCCAGTCCCAGTGAATGTGCAGCCAAGGCGATGTTCTGGGCCGCAATCCCCAGGTCGAACATGTACCAGTCCCCCTTGTCCGTGGAGAAGCTGTCGCCGTACAGGCCCGATTTCCCTCGCTCGCCCACGAGCACGAGCAGGACAGGGGCCTGGATCATCCCCTTTGCCGCGGGGTTCTTCGGCAGCAGGGTCCCCGCGAGAGCCTCCTTGGTCCCCGCGTCCTCGACGACGATGATCTTCCAGGGCTGAACGTTCACCCAGGAAGGGGCCCATTGGGCAGCCTCCAGCACCTTTGTGAGGTCTTCCGGCGACACAGGCTCCTCGGTGAATTTCCGCACGCTGCGGCGACCCCGGATAGCCTCCAGAACGTTCATGGTGTGCTCCTTTCTCTATATGAATACTTCGATGCGATGGTAGAGCAGCATATATAGTCGTTGGGCGGCCACTCGTCAAATTTCCGCGAGATGAAGTCCGTTGGCGGCGGCCTACACCAGTAGTGCGAGCTTCCTGAGCACGTCGCTCGGGTCGGTTCCCAGGATGCGTACCATCGGCTCCTTTCCCACATCCCCCCGGTCGTAGACCAGATCCGGGGGCGCAGAGGTGCTGCGCATCGCCGCCCCGGTTCCCCACTCCAGCGAGGAGCCTTCTCTGTCCTTCACCTCTTTCGGCTCCTCGGCGCGATCGAACCCGGCAGCGACCAGTCCCTGATCCTGCGCCTTCCGGAGGACCTCCTCGGAAAAGCAGATGTTCATGGTAGAGCGAAGCTGGGGATAGTGTTGCATGGCGGCAAGAATGACGCTTGCAATGTGACGGGAGGCGCCGAAGGCCGGGGGACGGACGACCGCGAGGCCCTCCGGGAGTCGTACGATCCTTCCTGGAAAGGCGGCCACTTCCTCATGGGTGGTCGCGCCCGGGAGGGCGTAGCCCATGTTGGACTGGACCTCGGGAGACAACCGTGTAAGGGAAGGGTTTTGCCAGAGCTTCGAGGCAGCTCGCGACAGGGCCCCCAGGATACGGTCCTGCTCGACGCTCCGCATGCCGGCCGCGTAGTGATTCGTAGGCCCGTGCCCTCCTCCCAAGGGAAAGGAGGAGCGGATCGCCTCCGTGATGAATCGCTTTGCCTCTCCCACCGCGTCGGCAAGCTCGAGGCCCCTCGCGAGGAAGGTTGCGATCGCGGCGGACAGTGTGCAGCCCGTCCCGTGGGTGTGTGGGGTATCGAACCGGGGGGCCGAAAAGGCTTGGAAACCGGATCCGTCGAACAGGAGGTCCTCTGCCTCGCGGCCCTTGCCATGGCCACCCTTGATCAATACGGCCCCGGGGCCCATTCCATGAAGACGACGGGCCGCCTCCTTCCTTTCTTGCTCCGAGTCCACCTCGACACCGCTCAGGATGCGGGCCTCGTGCAGATTCGGCGTGATCAGGCCTGCCAGAGGAAACAGGGAGCGGGTCAGCGCCTCCACCGCATCTTCCGCCAGAAGCGGGTGGCCCCCCTTTGAGATGAAGACCGGGTCCACGACGAGGTTATGGATCTGAAACCGCCCGATTCCCTCGGCAACGGCTTCGACGATTTCCCGGTTGGCGAGCATTCCCGTCTTGGCGGCATGGATCGGCAGGTCCGATGCCACCGCCTCGATCTGGCGAAGCACGAACTCCGGGGCCACGGCCGAGACCGCCTGCACTTCTCGTGTGTTCTGTGCGGTCAGGGCCGTGATCGCGCTCATCCCGAAACCGCCCAGGACCGTGATGGTCTTGAGGTCCGCCTGAATTCCGGCCCCGCCGCCCGAGTCGGAGCCGGCAATGGTGAGCACGCAACGGGGTTCGGTCACACGTGAACTGGTTTCAGGCGTTTTCATTCAAGTCTCCAAGTCTTGACCGGGGCCATGGTTCCCACGGTCGAATTGCCAATGGCTCGTGTCTATTGATATGTTGGTTCGGTCCCAAGGCCTGATCTTAGAACATAGCAGGAAGAATCGGCCCTTGACAACGGGTGCGGACGGACGGTAGCAACGGAACGCGGGGCGGCCGTTTCAGGGCCCCGGCATGGCCCTTCGAAGAACCGGATACGAGGCAAGGAGGTCGTGAACATGAATGGGTTGGCCCGCAGAGCGGTGAGTCCGATGATCCTGCTTGGTTCTGTTGCGCTGGTTCTGGCGGGTTGCGCAGCGCCCGCAGAGAAGATCGAGAAACCTCGGCCGTCGGTCGTGGCCGTGGAGGATAGCCTGGTTCGGGCCGGCAAACTGGGTATGCCGGACCTGTCGGACGACCTTCCCCGTTCAACACTCAAAGAGGCCGTCAAGAAGAGCCTCGACTACTATGCTCGTCTCGATCCGGGGAAACCGGTTCTTTTTGGAAAAGACAGATATACGACCCGGGACATGCAGGCCATGCTGCGGCAATTCCTCGATCTGCTCGACGAGCCTCTGGACGGCAAGGAGATCAAGGATGCGATGCGAGAGCGGTTCACGGCTTATCGGGGCGGGGGAAGAGCGAAGGAGGTGAAGTTCACAGGCTACTACGAGCCCGTGCTCTACGGGTCGCGGCTGCCCGGTCTTGACTACACGGTTCCGATCTACAGGCTGCCCTCGGATCTGATCAAGGCGGACCTGGGCCTCTTTCGCGAGAGCCTCAAAGGGATACGGATCGTGGGAAGATATCGGGAAGGGACACTGGTGCCTTACTACTCGAGGCACGAGATCGACCGGCTCGGGCTTCTCAACGGAAGAGGATACGAGATCGCCTGGCTCCAGGACCCGGTGGACGTGTTCTTCCTCCACATTCAGGGCTCAGGAAAGGTGATCCTGCCCGATGGGAGCGTGCTCCGCGTCCACTATGCGGGGGGCAACGGGCGGCAGTACCGCGGGATAGGGAACTTGCTGGTCGGGCAGGGAGCGATTCCGGCGGAGGAGAAGTCCATGTGGGCCCTGAAGAAATACCTCAAAGAAAACCCTGCCGAACAGGCGGCCATCTTGGACTACAACGAAAGCTACGTGTTCTTCGAGGTCGTTCGGGGTGGGCCCTTTGGAAGCCTGGGCGTAAGTCTGACCGAGGGGCGGTCGATTGCCATGGACCCGAAACACTACCCGAGGGGCGCCCTGGCATACATCGAGACAGAGGTCCCGGTCATAGGCGAGGACGGCCGGCCTCTGTCGTGGGACACGATCCGGCGGTTCGTTTTGGTCCAGGACGCGGGTGGGGCCATCAAAGGCCCCAACCGTGGAGACATCTACTGGGGCGATGGCGATGATGCGGGCCTGCAGGCAGGGTGGATGAACCGGACCGGAAAGATCACTTTCTTCGCCCCGAAAGCGCGCTAGCAGCGTTTGCCATTCCTTGTCCCCTTCCCAATCGGGCACGGGCATGGGCACGGGTACGGGAACTGGCCCCGCTCTGCCCCACCTACGCTTGCTTTGCGGACAGAAGGGCCAGCAGCTTGTCCTGGATCTTTCCGTTCGAGGCCACAAAGGCCTTGGTGTGCAGATGAGGAGGCTTCCCGTCGAGGTCGGTCACGGCCCCCCCCGCCTCCTGGACCATGAGGACCCCTGCCGCCGCATCCCAGGGAGAGAGCGTCAGGACCCAGTAGCCGTCCAGCCTGCCGGCGGCGATGTAGCACAGATCGAGGGCGGCCGAACCGGACCGCCGTACACTGCGAACCAGAAGCAGCATTCTGGCGAACTTCCGCAGGTTCTTGTCCCGGGCCGTCCTGATTTCGTTCGGAAAACCTGTCGCGATCAGGCAGCGAATGAGGTCGCTTTCACCGCTCGTATGGATCCGCCCGCCGTTGAGGAAGGCTCCACCTCCCGCAACAGTGGCGAAGAGATCCCCTCGCACAGGGTCGTATACGACGCCCAGCACGGTCTGCCCCTCGTGCTGCAGAGCAATGGAGCAACAGAAGTGGGGATAACGGTGCGTGTAGTTCGTGGTGCCGTCCAGGGGGTCGACGACCCAGAGAAAAGCTGAGTCGGTCCGCGGCGTGATGCTCTCCTCCATCAGAAAATCGTGCGATGGAAAAGCGTCGCTCAAGACGGCGTGGATGGTCTCCTCGCAGGTCCGGTCCACTTCGGTGACCAGGTTCGTCTCTCCCTTGAAATCGATCGTGTGGGTCTTGTCGAATGCGTCGAGTTGTATTTTGCCGGCATCCCTGGCGGCCTGAACCGCCAGTTCGACGTGTTCCTTCCAGGGGCTTTGGGCAAAGCTCGATGCTTCCTTCATGGCAACTTCTTCCTCGGCTCCGGTGTCGCGGTCTGTCCTGCCGGGTTGATTCCGTTCTTGCCCTTCAAGGGCTCCATGTTCACGATCTCCACCGGGGTCCCCCACATGTGGAAACTCATGACGCCTTCGAGGGGTTCGGCGCAGAACCTGACCCGAAGCCCGTCCCGGGCAAACTCCTTGGGGAGATTGACCGGTCGGTAGTGAGCCCCGGAATCTGCGTCGATCCCGTAGAACCCGCCTTCCATGCTCAGGTACTTCATCGTTCCCTTGCCCTGCACCCCGCACGACATCCGTGAGCAAACGGAGAAGGGCAGGGCGAACACGAAGGAGAGTCCGGCAAGGAGGAAGGATGTGAAGATGCGGGTTTGGATGGTCCTCGTCATCATGGGGCCATGATACCCGAAGCGTCCGACGAAAAACAGGGCGAGGCCGCCGTTCGGATGGTGCCTCCCCGGGTCGTTGTGCAGAAAGGTTGGCGGCGGTCCGTCTCAGCCCCGTGGTGCCGCAACAGGCCCTTTCTTCTATGCTTTCTCAGGGAGGATCCCCGTTGTAGAGGATCCGTAACACTTTGCTGACCGGTGGATGTCGGTTGCACAAGGCGGCAACCAAGCAGGAGGCAGGAAGAGTACTGTTCACACGTTGATAGTCCCCTCCCCGTGACAATATGGCCGATGGCGCCATTCCTTGCGGGAACGAAGCGCACGACATACACCGTTCGATACAAGGGGAACACCCGTTGTGTGCCTTGTTACGATTTCGAACTCGCCGTGGTTGCCCTATGAGCCGACAGCAGAACTCTGGATAATTCAAGAAAAGAGATGAGAGAGCCGAAGAAGGGCATAACAGGGTACACCATACCGCAGGAATGGGTGAGATAGTGACTTCACAATGGCCGCAAGATGGCAAGGGATCTGCGATGGCGGAAATAGTAAAGGTGACCAAGATTTCTCCAAACATCAAATCGATTCGGGTCAACGTGTCCTATGTCAAGCCGTGTGTGACCTTGGACGAGAAGATGGCTTATCTAAGACGAGTCGAAAGCATGACGACGAAGACAGCGAAGAAATAATCCTCCCCTCACACAAATCGAGCCTCGTGTATGGAGCCGGGCAAGCAATCATCCCGACCAATCTCTAACGAGACCCTCTTCTGACCACCATATCTGAGCGCCGAGGGGGATCCGCATAGACACACCCTCCCAGGCAACCCCATTTCCCTTGTGGCCTCGAAACCCAATCTTGGCCAGGACTGGCAACGTCCAGTGATGCTGGCTTGCGTTTCGAACAGATAAACCGCTCTTCGTGGATGGTCTTCAGATGCACCACAGATGTCGAATTCGCCGATCCAAGGGGAGCATCGAGAACCCAGGGTCGGCCTGCCTGCACCAATCGGGAAGGTGATCGAGAACAGAGCCTGTGTCAGTGTGGAGGCTCGTGTGAACCAGGGAAGGTGCCGGGTGATTACACCGCCCCAGGAAACCGTTTGGGATGGGGGGAGGCCCTGCAAGGAGAAGAATCTAAGCAGACCGCTGAGCCGGAACTACTGCCGCTGCCAGAGCGTTCTGTCTAGTGCCAGATGCAGCAGAGTTCAAGACCAGACGGCCGGCGCGCCACTAGCCGTTCTTCTCACTCTTTCCGAGCGGCCGGACATCCGGCTTCTTTGCTATAGTACCCTCAAAGGAGTGCTCTCGTTGGGTACGGGCGATTTTCTCGTCTAACGAACCTCCGGAAATCGTGTTCGACTTCTTGATGCGGATAGACGTGACGTTCGGCAAGATCTTCGTCACCTTCAAGACTTCTGCCATTTCAGACCCTCTCTTTCAGATTCTCGCACCATATGCCACATCTATGGCGAAGACCCAATGACCACAAACGATCACTCTACTATGTCCTCAAAACTCAAAAAGAAATGATCGATAGCCAAGTCATGGACTGCTCCAAGACCAGCTTTTTCCCTCAAAATATCGGTCAGACCGCATAGAGTCAAGCATGTTCCGAAGCTCATCACTCCGATCATCGCCCCGCCATCCTGAGGGTATAGTATGGGGATAGAGTAGATGAGTGTATATGCATCGTTCTCGGCCTCCGGGCAGAGCTCCGTCTTCCGGTGGGGTGTTCTCCCGGCAAGCCCCCCATCCTCAAATGGATCGAACAGTATCGATTCTCTTCTTCTGAGCACTTGACCGGGGATGCCTTCTCCACATCTGAAGGTCTGTTTCCATATCGAATGGCTGTCGGGGTATTCTCCTTCTGTGCAGGGGGCAACGGCAATAAGACGAAGCACCCTCTCATCCTCATCAAACAACATGAGGCTTGTTTCGAATTTTGAGCTCTTTCTAGTCTCTTTGAAGGCGTCCGACTCGACTATGCTATCCCGCAGAGCGCACAGCATTGTCTCGACGGATGCTCTGTATTCGGGAGCAGACAGCCTCTTAACGATGGTCTGAAAAATGCGTTTGTCATATGGCTTCTTAAGCGTATCTGATTCATTCCTCTCTGGGAGGTCCCAGGCAATCCTATAGGTGTGTCCGGGTATGGGGTTTGAGAGCGAGAGCGTGATTACTCTCACATTCTCGTTGTAATTCAGGAGTTGACTGCAATAACCCGTCTCACCGTCATTGCGACTCTTTCCATCCCGGTCGTCCCACACTTCGATTCTAATTCTCTCTGGCTTCAGTGATTCAGGGAACTGAATACACACGGAGAGTTCCTTCACGTGATCCTCGATAAACATCGAGAACTCATCATGCTCGATCGCTTTCATCTTCATGCTGTCTCGTTTATCAAAGAGGAATCGATTCACTATCGATGCCTCCATGATGGCATTGATAGGAAAGCGCTGCAGAGGCGGGTTGAAGACAATGTCTCCACGGATCTTCTCTTCGTTCTCATCAAGATCTGAAGCTCTCTTCCAAGATATGTGTCGGTCAGCGAGGTCCCGAAACCTAACCTCTAGAGTGTCAGCTCCCTTCGTTGAGTGAAAGAAATGGGGAATGGAAGCTATCGGATCTTCTGTTCTGGACCTCCACCCTATGTGCTTAATCTCCAGATCCAGATCTCCGGATTCACATACCTTCAGAGAATATGAGAGGCGGTCAGCTGACGTTCTGCCATACTCCTGGTTCTCCAATGCTGTAGACATTCCTAGTCGAGTATTATGTCTGATCTCATCCCGTGAGAGTAAAGCTAACCGACTAAGCCTGGGTACAAAAGCCCCCTTGGTTCTCTCCCGGTAATCGGCCTCTATCATCCCATCTTCAAAAATTGTCAGCACATTATAAGAATAGAAAGCGTTGCTTACGCCTGCCGATCCGGCGGCAAGAACTCCTATATAGCGCATGGTGTTCTGGTCGACAATAGGGAAGCCAGCGCGCGAATAACCAGGATAGTGCCTATGACCATGTAGGATAATGTCAATCCCGTTTCTGGCCATCTCTTTCATGAAGACGCCGGCGTTCTTTAGCAGAAGCAATTCCTCTCTGCGGGTGAGATCTCTCCCTTGGGTTTCCGCTATAGGCATCGGATGGTGGTGCAAAACGGCCAGTTTCACCAGTCTCTCGAAACCTGGAATCGTGGGCGTCTCCCCATCAGCTCGTTTGTCATCTCGCCACTTGTTGAACTGCTCGGCAAAGAAACTGTGGATCTCCTTTTCGCTTATATAGCCGCTGGAGACATTCAGTGAATACCTGTTTTCCACGTTTGAGTCGAAGGCGCATATAAGGATACCTAATGACGGAATGGGACGACTCACGAGATACTCGCCAAAGACGCTGTCGAATACTTTTCGATTCGCCCGGTTTGGAAGCCAGCCCCAAAATCTATAATCATGATTGCCGGGCACCACGAAGAGTCCGTATCGGGGATCAATCTCGGAGAGGTTACAGAGCTCGATTAGGAAGGCCTTTACGTTCTCCAGGACCTCTGACAGAATACCTCTCCTAAGGTACTTTATCCTTTGGGGGCCGTTGTCGGCCAAGTCCCCGGTCACAATGATAATGTCCGGTTTCTTTTCCACAAGATCATTCTTCAGGGCTATGAGATTGCCATCCTTATCAAACACCGTGGATTTCTTGAAATGTAGATCAGATATGTGCGCAATTTTAGTGAGCCCTTCATGCTTCCGTGCCGGCTTCGCTAAGTACTCAGACTGCAGGAATGGCAATGTATTTTCCATGCCGAGTCTCCACGGTGCCACAAACAAGCGCAGCAACCTATGCCTGGAGCGTGTTAGAGCTACTGCTCCGATCTCTACATACCTGAAGAGACTAGAATGCTCATTGTCAGCGTGTCTTTTCGGTGAAGCGTCTGCAAATCACGAAGCAAAACGTTAAGGCTCTCCTAGCACAAGTCCACTCTATCACGTTCTATAGTTCAAAAAGATTCTTTTTACAAGAGGCTGCCTAGGTTTGGGAAATCCGCCCTTCCGGCTCATCTGGTATAACATGCTAAAGCAATGTCAAGCTGGACTTGGACGACGCAAGTTTTTGAAGTTCTAGAGCAATCGTGGTCTTATTTCCCAAGGCCGGGGCATGGGGGAAATCTCAGTAGCAAGCGAGGCTTTCTTTCCGCACTTCGAGCAGCTACGGAGATGGCTTTCCAGATGACATAGAGCCGCACTATGGGCACGACAGGTCGGCCCGATGTGCGTAGCGTGGTATTGGAGAGGGCCGTCATCATGTCGATTGAAACAGCATGACAGTCTGCGCCCGGATGTTGCTATTAGATAGGGCATGAAACCACGTCGGTCATGGCCATCCAAGACGATCCATGCCCGAATGCTGACCTGGAAGGACCAAGAGGCTGCTCCCAGTCAGTTGACCAATAGGTGAAGTGCTGTTCCCGCAGGATGGTGGAACCCTTGCGCCCCGTGAAGGTAGGGAAGAAGGTCGTTGATCGTCTCTCGCTATTTGCCGAGGGTGTGGATCCCCCGAGGATGCTGAGCGTATCCCTTCCCGGTGGAGATCGGGTCGTGCGACCTAGATCGTTGTGCAGAAAGGTTGGCGGCGGTCCGTCAAGGCCCCACGCTGCCGCAACGGGCCTTTTCTTTTCAGCTTTCTAATGAAAATCGGACTCCACTGTAGAGGATCCGTAACACTTTGCGAAGCCAGTCGTGCGGGTCTTTGAGGCCTCATTCAAGAGATACGCCCGAGGGGCGAGGCCGTTCCGTCTGTGCGATGCCGGTGGCATGAAGCTTGCGCATGTATCGGTCTCAGGTGAAGGAAGTCGGAGTCATCCGCGCTCAAGGGAGCCTCCTCATGACCGGCTCGGCAGCGATTCCTGCTCCAACCCTCTGGGACCTGGCCACGGTCGTATTCGAGGAGGTGGAGAAAATCTGCAGCGACGAGGGAAGCGCGGCTGCACTGACAAGAGAGATTCTGATTCGCATCATCCAGGGGCATGTGACGAACATGGAAGTCGAGTTGTCATTCCACCACACGGTCGCATCCGGAATGCTCGGAGAGTAACGTCAATGGTTCTCGCGGGTGGGGTGCCCTCAGGCAGGGTGGAGGAGGTCAAGGTCCTGATCGTGGATGACGAGCAGGAGAGCCTGAACCTGCTCAACCGTACCTTACGAGGCCGGTATGAAACGTCGCTTGCCCGGGACGGGCGGGAAGGCCTTCGATCGCTGGAACGGAATCCTGTGGCTGCGGTGATCTCGGACCAGCGGATGCCTGGTATGACCGGTGTTGAATTCCTGGCCGAGGCTTCCCGCAGGTGCCCTTACACCCAGAGGATCCTGCTCACAGGCTACACGGAAGTAGCCGGCATTATCGATGCGATTAACGCGGGGCACGTTTTCGGTTATCTCTCGAAGCCGTGGCACCCGGACGACCTGTTGGCCACTCTTCGAAGAGCCGTGGAGACCCACCAGCTTCTGAAGGAAAAGGACCGGCTCCTCAACGATCTGCAGAAGAAAAACGAGGAATTGAAAGCCCTGCTCGACAAAACCAGGCGGTTGCAGGCGGCGAAGCTGCAGGCGGAGCGATGGGCTGCCCTTGGCAAGCTGGCCGGCATGGTTGCCCACGACCTGCGCAACCCTTTAACAGCGATCCAGTGTCAGGCAGGCGTTCTCCGGGACGCGGATCCGGCGGGTGCGGGCAGGGAGCGATCGGCAGAAGCGATTCTGAGGCAGGTGCAGCGTATGGGCCACACAATCGATGAGCTGCTCCTGTTCGCCAAGCCGGAGGATTCGCGTTCTTCTTTGCGGGCCTACGAACTCTCGGCCCTTGTCACCTCCCTGCAGGAGGCCTTTTCGTTGCGGTGTGACGCACGGGGGATTCGCCTCGAGACCCGTCTTGATTACGAAGGGACGGTCTATATCCGTCCACCTCAGGTCTACCGGGTGCTCGAGAACCTTGTGAAGAATGCAATCGATGCGGTCGGTGACGGAGGTCGAGTCCTGATCACGTCCGAAGTGGAAAGGTTGGACGACCGGGAGGAGGCGGTGATCCGCGTTGCAGACTCCGGCTCCGGGATCCCGCCTTCGATTCGACAGAGTCTGTTCGAGCCCTTTGTCACACGCGACAAACCGGGGGGCACGGGGCTCGGCCTTGCGATCGTCAAGAAGATCGTGTGCGAGCATGGTGGAAGGGTCTGGGAAGAGCCGTGGAAGCTCAGGGGCGCCTGCTTTCATCTGACCCTGCCGCTCGCCCCTCCTGATAGGGAAGAGGCGGAGACCTGACCTTCCCGCGACGAGGAACCGGATGCAGGCAGAGAAGAACAGAATCGGCGAGCTTCTGATCGCCCAGGGCTGGGTGCGGCCGGAGGAACTCGAGGTCTGCCTTGAAGAGCAGGCCGGGCGCAATGAGAGAATCGGGGCCTTGCTCGTGGAGAAAGGGATCCTCGGAGAGCAGACCCTGCTGGAAACCTTGTCCCGGCAACTCGGCGTGGAAATCGTGGAAGTCACGGAACGGTCCGGAGACGCGACCGCGCTCGAGGCTCTTCCTTATGCAGTTGCCAAGAGATACAGGGCGCTTCCTTTGAAGAGGGAGCCTCGCGTCCTTCATGTGGCCACGCCCGAACCGCAGGACGCGGAGGCGATTCAGGCCCTCGAGTTTGCGACCGGGATGCGCATCCGTGCCTTCCTGTGTTCCGCCAGAGAGATCGATATCGCCCTCGAGCAGCACTACGGAATGGAAGAGGCCCTGGAAAAGATCGTCAGGAACGTGACCCAGGAAGCCGCACTGGACGGGTCGAGTGCGTCCTCGATCGTTCAAGTGGACACGCCTGCCGCAGGCGAGAGGCCCGCAGACGGTCCGGCCGATCCGGCCGAGGCGATGGCCCCCATCATCCGCCTGGTGAATCTGATCCTGCTGGAGGCGGTGCGCAAGGAGGCGAGTGACATCCATTTTGAGCCGACCCGTCACTACCTGCAGGTCCGTTTCCGGCTCGACGGTGTGCTGCGACGTCGCATGTCGATCCCCAAGTACCTCCAGCAATCGGTCCTGAGCAGGATCAAGGTGACGGCCCGGATGGATATCGCCAAGAAGCGAACCCCACAGGATGGGGGCATCCGGCTGCAGGTGGACGGCCGCAGGCTGGATCTGCGCGTCTCCAGTCTGCCTACCTTCTACGGAGAAAAGATCGTGATACGCCTGCTCGACCAGACCGAGCGGAAGATCGATCTGGGAACGCTAGGCCTGGAGGGGGAGCGACGGAAGAGCCTCGAGGCCTGCTATCGGAGGCCCCAGGGCATGATTCTGGTTACAGGGCCGACCGGGAGCGGCAAGAGCACTACCCTCCAGTGCATTCTCAAGGACCTGAGGTCCGAGGGCACCAACATCATCACCGTTGAGGACCCGATCGAGTACGAGCTCGAGGGCATCAACCAGGTCCAGGTGCTGCGGGAGGCAGGCCTGACCTTTGCCGACTCGCTGCGCGCCATCCTGAGGCAGGACCCGAATGTGATCATGGTCGGCGAAATCCGCGACGGAGAGACGGCCGAGGTAGCTTTTCGTGCCGCATTGACAGGACACCTCGTGCTTTCCACCCTGCACACGAACGATACGGTGTCTACGGTCACGCGATTGGTGGACATGGGTGTGCCGCCGTTCCTGATCAGCTCAGCCCTTCTCGCCGTGATTAGCCAGCGACTCGTTCGAAAGGTCTGTCCCGGCTGTATTGTGACCGGCGAGCCTGACCCTTCCGCTCTGGATGGGCTGCCCGATCGGTTTCTCAAAGCCGTTGACAAGGCTCACTGGGGAAAAGGATGCAGCCAGTGCGAACAGACCGGATACAAGGGCAGGGTGGGATTGTTCGAGCTCCTGATCTTCTCCCCGGATCTCCGGAAAGATGTGGCGTCGAGCGCGGATGAGGGGGCGATCCGCGACCGGGCGCGAAAGGAAGGAATGCTCCTGCTCTTGGAAGATGGGATCGAGAAGGTCCGAGAGGGCGTGACGACGCTCGATGAAGTCCTCTCTGCCGCCTACTGGGAGGGCCCCTCGGACGCCGGGCGTTCAGAGGACGATCGGCCCTCCTCCCCGGAGGGGGATTCACGGGAAGCCGCAGAGAGCTCTTCTAGGGATCCCGGCAGGCCTACCATCGTCTACTCCGAGGACGATCCGGCCGTGCGGGAGGCTGTCTGCCTCTCCCTTGAAGCCCTGTCCTGTGATGTGATCCCGGCAGAGGACGGCCAGGAGGGCTGGGAAAAGGTGGAGAGCCACCTGCCGGACCTGGTCATCACCGATATCGAAATGCCCAGGCTGGACGGCTACGGGCTGCTCAAGAAGATCCGGACCGATCTACGGACCGCCTTCATTCCGGTCCTCCTGCTGACCGGGAAGAACCGGTGCGAGGACCGCATGAAGGGTTTCCTGCTGGGCGGCGACGACTATATCGAGAAGCCCTTTGATCATAGGGAGCTTCTGGCCCGGGTGAAGCGCTGCCTGGAACGAAGCGCTTTTGTTCATCAGGGGGCGGCTCGAAAGGGCTCCGTGGCATGCTGAAAACGGGGAAGATCTTGACAGAGTATAACCAAGGTTATACCATGACCCTCATGAAGACGGCCATATCCATACCGAACGATGTGTTCGAGGCAGCGGAAAAAGCGGCACGCCGGCTCGGCATGTCTCGGAGTCAGCTGTATACGAATGCCGTTTCGGAGTTCCTTCGGCGCCACTTCAGTGACGCCGTGACCGAAGAGCTCGACAGGATCTACGCACTCGAGTCTTCCGAGCTGGACCCGACCACCCAGGCCCTCCAGATCGCCGGCCTGAGCAAAGACGAGTGGTAATGAAGAGGGGGGAAACCTGGTGGGCGAACCTGCCCGCGCCCAAGAGATCCGAACCCGGATTCAAACGCCCCCTGTTGATCCTCCAATCGGATGATTTCAACCGAAGTCGTATCCGGACCGTTGTCGCCGTTGTCCTTACTTCGAACCTTCGGTTGGCTGAAGCGCCCGGCAATGTCTCGCTGTCCAAGAAGGATTCGGGGCTTCCGAAGAGGTCGGTGGCCAACGTCTCGCAGATCATCACCCTGGACAGGTCCTTCCTGGCCGAAAAGGTGAAGAGGCTGGGGCCGGGCAAGCTCCGCGAAGTGGAAAAGGGAGTGCGGCTCGCACTGGGGCTATGACCTCTCCAGTATTCTTTGAAGGATCTCCTGCGCCCTCGTCGGGTTGAAGATACCACATGTGCACGGCCCTCCCAGGGTCCGGACCGCTTCGTGCATTTCTGTCTTCCCGCTCCGCAGCTTGTCGATGACGTGTTCGACCAGACCGTGGGCGATCATCCCGTGTCCGCACATGGTGGATATCTCCAGGATCCCCTTGTCCGGAAGGAGATCGGCCCTTCCGAAGATCCCACAGGACATGTTGATCGTATGGGGTGTCAGCCCCAGTTCATGGCCTATGTCCACGAGCTCCGACGTGGGCCCGCTCACGGTGACCGAGAGCCCCAGATCCTCTGAATGGAGCCTCCGAAGAATCTCCTTAACCTTTTCACGATCGTCGAAACAGCAGCGGAGCCGCGAATGGTCCTCCAGGCTCTCTCGTACCTCCTGGATGCGAAGACCCGAAATCGTGCTGCCGAATCCATAGAAGCCGATATTAACGGGTCCGATCTCCATCACGAGGTCCAGGATTCGCTGCAGTTTTTCCCGGGCGCCCTTCGTGCTGATGCCTGCAGCAGGGGTGCAGAGCAGGACATAGTCCTTCTCGAGAGATCTCTCTTCGCCGAGCCTGTGAAGGGAATGGGTCACCGAGCCTCACTCCTTCGGTTTACTCTTCGCACAGGGGACGCCCCAGCCCGAAATTCGTCTTTGCGTTCGGAGCCACGGTAATCCCAAGTCTCTCGAGTCGCCCCTGTATGGGCAGATCACCCTTGTCGCCATAGCGACCGATCACACCCAGGGAGAAGACGGTATCGATCTCTTTGCCCACCTCGAGAACCTCGCCCATGACCTCCTCGAAGGCATCCGTGGCCACACGGATTTCCAGAATGGAGGAAAGAATCCGCTGATGGTTCAACTCTTCCGGGAAGAGACCCGTTTCCTCGTCCATGAGGGTCGTCAGAGGATTGTTTTCACAAAAGGCTACGCCTTTTCTCTTCAGACGGGTCGTCATGAGCGAGATGTCCTGGAACGTGCACCCGATGCCCGGGCGTCCGAACTCGATGCAGATACCGATCTCGTTCCGTCGGATTCGCCCCGTGACGTCGTTGGTCTTGGATTCTTCGGTTCCTCTTCCAGGAATGAGGGTCTTGTCATGGGGTCGGTTCGGATCGCTGAACAGGGCGCGGATCAAACGTGGATAGGAGCTTGTCGCTTCGGACTCTTCGAAAGCCGAAACCGGGCAAATGTCCAGGCGTCGGCAGAGGCCGCATTCGAAACACGACTCTTCCCGGATCGCCGCGTGATCCGGCTCTTCGGGACGAAGGAAGATGGCCTCGGCAGGGCAGTAGGGTACGCACTCTCCGCAACCCGTGCATTTACTCGAATCGATCTTCATCGTTGCTGTGACGGTTCTCCCGAAGCAATGAAGCCGTGCTTGACAGAGGATTTTCGGTTTCTATATCTTGGCCGTCCGGAGAAGACCACGGACCATTCTGCTGAAATACCGCTTGTATGTAAACAGGGCCCAAGCCATGGCAAGAAGATCTCTCATCGTCCTTGGGGCCGAGTACGGTCAGATTCCCCTGATGCGAAAAGCCCGGGAGTTCGGCCTGTCGCCCGTGGCCGTGGACTACAACGAAGAGCCGGCCGGGAAGGTACACTGTGACCTGTATCTTCGGATCAGCTACCGGGACGAGGACGAGATTCTCGATGCATGTAGACAACTCGACATCGCCGGTATTGGCACGATAGGGACGAACGACGCGATCTGTGTCGCGTCCAGTTTGAACCAACGTCTGAATGTCCCCGGCCTGTACGACGATCCCGAGGTGGTTCGGGGTGCGACGTACAAGGACCTGTGGCGCGAAGTACTTGTGCGGGAAGGGATATCCACTCCTCCGGGTGGTTCGTGTGAGGGGCTGCGAAGCCTGGAAACCGTTGCCTCGGAAATCGGACTGCCGATCCTGCTCAAGCCCGCGGATGCCTCCGGTGCGAGAGGAATCCGCATCGTTCGGGAACAGCACGAATTGGAGTCTGCCTTTCATCATGCGATGAGGTTTTCAGCCAAACAGACCGTAGTGGCCGAGAAGTACATGGGCCACAATTCCCTTGCCGTGGAATCCTTCGTGATCGATGGGGAGGTTCACCTGATCGCAATTGGGGAAAGAAAGCTGCCGCCTCCGCCACTCTGCGTCGGCCTCGGCGTTACCGTTCCGGATCATCTTCCTGAAGCGGTGAGGGGTGAGGTTGCGTCCTTGAACCGTGAGACTATTCGGGCCCTTGGGATATCCTACGGGCCGGTCCACATGGACATGGTCGTCGATGCGGACGGGAAGCCCCATGTGATCGATATCGGGCCGCGCCTTGTGGGCGGGCCGTTCGGCTGGTCCCTCATCCACGAGGCGACCGGATTCGATATGCTGGAAGCGGTCTTCAAGCAGGCCATCGGCGAGAAGGTGGGGAATGTGACTACCCGGTCGAAGGATCGATTCTTCGCCCACCGGTATCTCACGACGTCCAAGACGGGCATCCTCAAGAGGGTCGATCTCAACGAACATCTGTTCGAAGAGCACAACATCACTTCCTGCCGGCTCTTTGCTACCCCCGGAGACAGAATCGGTGCCCTGGAAAACTCGGAGCATCGGTATGGAGTCGTGACCGCCTCCGGCAGCACATTCGAAACTGTGTGCGAGAGAGTCGATGCCTTTGTCGATCAGGTGCGCTTCGAAGTGGAACCAACTTCCTGATCGGCTCTTACGCCTCAGGGATTCGATCCCCTGTAAAAAGAAGTGCATTCGCAGGTCTGAAGAGCGTCCAGCGGCGTGCTGATATCGAAGAGGCTGGTCGCCCTTGCCACCTCGCAATCACCCTCGAGGGATGCGGCCACGTAGAAGGCCATATCGTAGAAGGTGATCTCCAGGTCCGTCATCGTGGGCGTGACGGGCTGAAGGGATCCCGGGCCGAACCGGAACTGGAGCCCGCAGATATAGAAGGTCTCCCCGTTAAAGGTGACAGGCGCCTCCATCCACTCGTTCGGGTCCTGGAGCTCGATGTCGATGCTCGTTGGATGTACGGTAACCGCGATTTCTCCGGCCACTGCCTCGACGTCTGCCGTGATGTCGGGCAGGAGCGGTTCGTAGCCCTCCGAGACTAACAGATCGTACACCGGCAGATCGTCCCATCCAGGCACGTCTATACCATAGGGAGTCATCATGCTCGCGACCATGGCTTCGAGGAAACCATCGAAACCGAGAAGCGGAAACAGCTGGCTGATCCAGAAGCACGTGCCGCGTATGGAATGCTGGGTGAAGTTGTGCACTCCTCCAACGAAGTTTTGAGGGTCGAAGCCGCTTACGACCGTGAATGCGGCCCTGTCCGACCCGTTCGAGTAATAGGCCCCGAAACCGTCCGGGTAGCAACTCGTCTTGACCCAGTAGCTGCCGGGCAGCAGATCGATCGTACCGGACACGGTGTACGATCCGTTTCCGTCCGGTCCTTCGATGGTGAACCCATACGGGTTGGTTCCATCCTCCGGATCAAAGATCTTGTCTCCGAAGAAGCCCCACAAGCCTCCTGATTCTCCCATTTCCACGTTGATCGTTTCCGGGTTCACGGAAGTGCCCGAGGACTGGGGCTTGAAAACGCCTTCAAAGGGGACGGCTGCGTATCCTGTCTCGGCGTCCGTCACGTGTTCGCTCCCGTTTGCAGGCTCGCTCACCACGGACGTGGTCATGTCGCTGCACCCGAACAAGAGAGCAACGCAATAGATCCCGGTCAAGACAACTATGGACCGCTTGAGAAGGCACGTCTTCATGTCGTTCTCCCCTATGAGATCACCAGCTTCGGGCCAGAAGTCGTTCTGAATCCTAGAAAATCGGACTGGGAGTGTCAACGGATTTCTAGCGGGACTCGTCGTATTCCTGCAGTTGGCGGGTCAAGTCCGGGTTCCGTCTGGGCAAGGGAATATCTCCCGGTCCTGGTCTGTTGCTGCGCATGTCTTCTGCCCGTCGCACCACTGTAGGGCACTCGTAACCCCTTCGCTTCACCAGGTAGTCGCCTTCGGAGATTTTTCCACAATAGGTTATATCGGCCTTTCGCTCTTCTCCAACAGGGGTCTCTATGCGTGCAAGCAAGAGATCCCCTGAGCGTGGATTCCAAAAAGCCCTGATCCAGTGTATTCGCACGACGATACCCTCGTAAGACTGGCTTCGTTTGTGCAGCTTGTTCAGGAGAAACGCGGCGACGATGACTGCGACGAGAGCCAGGGTGATTCTTAGCCAGGTTCGGCTGGAGATCCTGCTAATGTCCATGGCGGCCGCTTCCTTCTCATTCAGCTGCCTAGGTTTCGTCCTGTTATTCGACTCATCGATGGAACAGGGCTTCCACGTCTGTGAGGGAAACCCCGTTCAGGGAGGGGAGCACCTGGTCTGCGGCCACGAGCCGATCCGGCTCCTCGGTCTGGACGAGGGCGAGAACGTTCATCCCGGCAGCCTTGGCGGACTGAATGCCTGCTGAGGAATCCTCGATCACGAGACACTGTTCCGGCAGGATCTCTTGGTCTGTTTTTGTCAAGGAAAGGTGGGCGTTGAGCTGCCGCAGGGTCTTCTCGTACGGCTCCGGGTCCGGCTTGGTCTTCTCCACATCCTCACCGCTCACGATCAGGCGGAAGAGATCGGCCAGGCCTGCCTTGCCCAGGGCGATTTCGATCTCCCCTCGACGGGCCATGGACGCAACCGCGAGCGGATACTTCGCGCCTGCGGCCCGGATGAACTCGCAGACGCCCGGAAAGAAGCGCATCTCCTTCTCCAGGAGCTCTTCGAAGTAGACGGCTTTCCGGTCGGTCAGCTCCTCGATTCCACCCGGCTCGTCGATCTTGGGGGAGCCTTTCAGGCCCCATCGGAAGCATTCCACGTCATTGAAACCGAGGCAGTTCTTGTAGTATGCCTCGCGCGAGAGGGAGAAGCCCTCTTCGGCGAAGACCTTTTGAAAAGCCTCGAAGTGATACTCCTCCGAGTCGAGGATCACGCCGTCGAAATCGAACAGGATTGCCTTTAGCATGTCGTGTGCCTCGGTCGATTGGAAAAAGAAGGGTGGCGCCCTATAATGCCAGAAAGCATCTCAAAGAGAAAACAGAAGGGTGAGAAGGAGCCGTTCGGATGGGATCTCAGAAGGTACTGCTCTTCGACATCGATGCCACGCTCTTGAAGACGGGTTGGGCCGGTTTTCGGGCCCTGAACCGGGTGTTCCACGAGCTCTATGGCATTTCAGAGGCCACGGACGGGATCAAGCCCGCTGGGAAGACCGATCCATTGATCATCCGGGAAATGGTCGAGAAACGTCTCCCGGATCTGGACCCGGATCAGGAGATCCCGAAAGTGGTGGAACACTATGTGGATTACCTTGCGGAAGAGGTGGAGGTGTCCCCCGGGTTTCAGGTGATGCCGGGCGTTCCCGACCTTCTCGAGGCCTTGTCCCGTATCCCCCACCTGGCCCTCGGCCTGGCTACCGGGAACCTCGAGCAGGGGGCATACATCAAGCTGCGCAGGGCGGGCCTTGGCTCCTATTTCTCGTTCGGCGGTTTCGGGAGCGACTCGGAGAACCGAACCGAGCTGGTCAGAGCGGCCATCCGTCGGGCCGGGGAGCACCTGAAGGGCGACGTCCCTCTCGACTCGGTCTATGTGATCGGGGACACCCCTCGCGATGTCCTGTGCGGAAAGGAAGCGGGAGCGCGGACCGTTGCCGTTGCCACGGGCGGGTCGAGCGTGGAGGAACTCGCTACCCACGACCCGGACCACCTCTTCGAGGACTTCACCTCCACAGACGCTGTCGTTGCGATCTTTCTGTAGCCCCTATGGAGCCTGCCAGCCCTCAACGAAGGCCTACAGCCATTTGCAGCAGGGACTGTACCACAAAGGCCTGCAAGAAGACGATGGCCAGGATGACCAGAATAGGCGAGAAATCGAACCCACCGTAGGATACGGAGAGCCTTTGCCGCACGGCGGAGAGGACCGGCTCGGTGACGGAATACAGGAACCGCACGATCGAATTGTACGGGTCCGCATTGACCCAGGAGACAACGGCCCGGGCGATGATGATCCACATGTACAGGGTCAAGACCATGTCAATGACCCTGGCCACGGCAATGAGCAGGTTGGATAGCATTACTTGCCCTCTTTCACTAGGATCCGGTGAAACCTCTTCTTGCCTGCCCTGACGAGGATGCCGGTCGCCTCGAGGTTTTTCATGCCGATCCTCTCGTCAAAGGCATCGAGCCGCCGCTCGTTCACATAGCCCCCGCCCTGCTGGATCAGCCTCCTTGCGTCCGCTCGGCTCTTGCACAGCCCCACCTCGTGGAAGAGCTGCCACGCTGCAATGCCCTCTTCCAGGCGCTCCTTTTCGATTTCACTCGTGGGGACCGATTGAAGGTCTTCGCCTCCGGCCGGGCCGAACAGGCTTCTCGCCGCATCACGGGCCTTGGCGGCTTCCTCCTCGGAATGGGTGATCTTCGTTGCCTCGAAGGCCAGCACTTCCTTCGCCTCACGGATGGCCTCGCCCTCGAGGCTTCCCAGCCTCTCGACCTCTTCCATGGGAAGAAAGGTGAAAAGGGCTAAGAACCTCTTCACGTCCGCGTCGTCTACATTGATCCAGTACTGGTAGAAATCGTAGGGGCTGGTCTTATCCGGGTCGAGCCACAGAGCGCCGGCAGCGGTTTTGCCCATCTTCTCGCCGGAGTTGGTCGTCAGCAGGGGAAAGGTGATGCCGTACACCTGGGCGCTTTCCAGGCGGCGCGTGAGATCGATGCCCGCGCAGATGTTGCCCCACTGGTCGGAGCCGCCCATCTGCAGCTTGCAGTCGTGGTGTTTGTACAGGTACCAGAAATCATAGGCCTGCAGGAGCATGTAATTGAACTCGATGAAGCTCAGGCCGCTCTCCTGCTCCAATCGAAGCTTGTAGGACTCCGAGGAGAGCATCCGGTTGACGCTGAAGTGGCGGCCGATGTCCCGGAGGAATTCGATGTATCGAAGGTCTCCGAGCCAGTCCACGTTGTTGACCATCAGGGCCTTGCCTTCGCTGAAATCGAGGTAGTGCGAGAGCTGTTTCTTCAGGGCCTCGGCATTCGCCTCGGTTTCTTCCTGGCTCATGACCTTGCGAAGCTCGGTCTTTCCGCTCGGGTCCCCCACGAGGCCGGTGCCGCCGCCCACGAGCACGATGGGGCGGTGCCCGCAGCGCTGCATGTGGACGAGGCTCATGATCGGCTCCAGGGAGCCCGCGTGCAGGCTCGGCGCGGTCGGATCGAACCCTATGTAGCAGGCCGTCGGCTTCTCCAGAAGCTCCCTTATTCCCGCGTCGTCTGTTGTCTTCTCGATGAAGCCTCTCTCTTGGAAAACGTCCAGCACGTTACTCACGATTCGACTCCTTGATTCCCGGATCCGGGCACGGCAAGCGGGGGCAGGCCCTCCTGCACCCTTCGCAGGATGTCCCAGAAGGCCCCTCGGTGCCCGTCCCGAAGTGCCTTTACCAGGACTTCGTTTTCGTTGTAGTTGTAGTTCGCCTGCTCCGACTCCTTGATGGGGAGCAGAAAGCGGGCGTCATCCCTGACGAGGCCGGTCAGGTAGGCCTGCCAGCCCGGGCCCATCTCATGGGATACGAAAAATACAGGATACAGCAGATCCTCGTTTCGCTCCAGTCTCCCCTCCAGGTTCGGGTTCTCCTTCAGGGGGCCCTGCTTCAGCACTTCCCTGGAAAGGGCGGTGCCCGGGTAGATCCTGATTCCGCAGTTCGTGCCGACCCGCGGGACGTCGATCTCGCGGCAGAACTCGATTGCCTCCCGCAGGGTCTCCCTCGTCTCTCCCTGTCCGCCGAGGAGGAGGTCGAACAGGACGGGAAGCCCGGCCCTGCGGGTGGCCTCGACGGTTCTCCTTAGATCTTCTGCACCATGTTTCCGTCCGAATCCTGCGAGGATGGCGGGATGGCTGTGGTCCGCGCCGAAATTGATCCCTGCGCAGCCGGCTGCGGCCATTCGGAAGGCGAGGGCCTCGTCGAAGCCCTCCGGGCTTGCATAGGTGAACCAGCGAATCCTCTCTGCGAGTCCGGCCTGCTCCACTGCCTCGCAGACGGCGAGGGCGTGGTCTCGAGGCATGTTGAATTCGCTGTCGCAGAGATGAAACACGTTCACGCCCTGCTCGACCAGGGTTTCGATCTCCCTGATCAGGTAGGCAAGGGGCTTGGCAAAGACCCGGCTGCCTTTTGCCACGGGATCGACGCAGTATCGGCAAAGCCCGTCGCAGCCTCTCTTCGTCTCCAGCCCCACCATGCCTCCGGCCTGAAAGTAACTGGCGTTGTCCACGGTTCGACGGGGGGAGAAGAAGTCCTCCTCCATGGTGGGCGGGCTTGGGGGATTCGATCGGATACGATCCTCGTCCCTCCACACCAATCCCGGAATCTCCGGATAGGCATCCTCGTCTTCGAGAGATGCCAGCAGGCGGAGCAGGTCTCTTTCCTCTGCGCCGGCGATGCCGAGATCCGCCCCCAGATAGCCGAGGATCGCCTCCGGGGCGATCGAAAACCCGCATCCCCCGAGTATGACCGGTCTTGCGAGTCTCTCTCGAAGAGATTGCACCAGATCTCGAAACTGCGGCAGGAAGGGGGCCTGGCTGAAGTAGTAGGCATCGTCGATGTTCCGTACGGTCAACAGGACGGCATCCGCGCCGCCGGCTTCGAGGTCCTGCCACCGGGACTCGGGGAGTTGGGAAGCGGAAGGATCCTCACCGCACAGGTCCACGACCCTGAAACGGAATCCCCGAGAGGACAGCGCCTCCCCGATGGAGTCCAGAGCCAGTGGGGCCACCGGGGGACGGATTCGATTCGGATTGATGATAAGAATTTCCATAGTCTTCACCTGAACGAACGCGCAATGGATGACGGATCAGGAGGGAAACCGAACGTCTATGGCTGAGCCATCATGCTAGGCTACAGAGGCCGTGTTTTCAACCGCTCGAGACGGAGCCCGGACAAGGCGAGACGTGACAGGGAGTGCACATATGTGATACCAACCCATATTGCTCGGACGGTTTCCATTCATGGAGAAGCGAAAGGATCCGAGAGAGCCATGGAAACACCTGCAGAGAGCAGGGGACGATTGTCGGTGAAGGGGATGATCGCCTCTGTCCTGATCGCCGTGGGGATTCTCGTCATCCTTCTGAGGGTCACCGATGTCTCCCCCTCGCTCGTGCTGAATACGCTCAAGAACGTCTCCCCGGCCGCGCTCGCGGTCGGTTTGTTGTTCCACATTGTCACCTATCTGCTTCGATGCCTCCGCTTCCGGCTGCTCATCCACTCGGCAAGGCCAAAGATCGGTTCGCTTTTCGAGATCGTCGCCGTGCACAACCTTTTGAACCATGTTCTTCCTTTCCGCACCGGCGAATTGAGCTACCTGTATCTGATCCGCTCCCTGCACGGGGTCCCCGTGGCCGAGGGGGTGGGCACCCTGGCCATCTGTCGCATCATGGATCTCATGGCCTTTGCGCTCTTCTATCCGATTGCGATCATCCTCCTGTATCTCCAGGGTTTTGCTTTTCCGTCCTATGTCTGGACCGTGCTCTGGGCCGTTGTACCCCTCTTCTTCATCCTCGCCGGCATTCTTGTGGTGTTGGCGCTCAGAGGGAAGGTCCTGGTCCAGTTCCTGCGTCGCCTCCTGGACCGTTCACGCCTGTCCGGTTCGGCTATGACCGATCGAATTCTGGACAAGCTCGATGAAGCGGCCTACAGCTTCGAGCACCTGGGGACACGAAAGGTGTATCTGGGCGCATTCCTCCTGTCCCTGGTTATGCTCGGGATCATCTACTTCGTTACGTACATCCTACTGGCAGGGATGGGCTATCCAATGCAGATCCTGCTGGTGGTCTTCTGCTCCACGCTGGCCTCCCTCAGTTTGCTGCTTCCATTGTACAGCTTCGGGGGCTTCGGCACCCTCGAGGCGGGGTGGACGGTCGGCTGCGTCATGGCGGGCTTCTCCAAAGAGATGGGAATGGCAAGCGGTCTGACGTTTCATATGATCGTGCTCGGCTATGTCTCCATTATGGGGCTGTACGGTTTCGCCCGGATAGGCAGAGCAGGATGGGCCTGGAACAAACCGGAAGCTGACTGAATCGAGGACAGAAGGGGCCGATACGCCATGTATATCCGGCACGCTTGGATCGCCCGGCCGGCAGGAGTTGGATCTTGTCCGGTCGTCTGCGCGCTCTTGTTGCTCGCCCTTGCCCACGAGGGGCGTGCCCAGACCTTCAAGGCGCACAGTCTTCGCGTTGCAGGACAGGTCATGGAGGTGAGGTCCGCGGACCTTGACGGTGACGGCCTGCAGGAGTTGCTCGTGTCATCGACGACTCACGTGGACGGAACGCCGGAACGCACGCTGCACGCGTGCGGTTGGAGGGGGAAGGGGAGTGAGGTGCGCCCCGTCTTCAAGGAGGCCTGGAGGGTATCACCCAAGGCCGTCTTCTGGGATGTGGGTTCGGCAGGGGAGGCCGGCAAGGAGAAACACGTCTACTTTCTCTCTATGGACGGCCTGTCGGAGGTGGACCGATTCGGGTTCGCGCCCCGTCAACGCATCGAGGCGCCCGTTCTGGTTTCGGTGGGACAGGAGGATGAATTCCTCTCGCTGGATTTCATCCGGGACTGGGATGGGGACGGCATAGAGGAGGCGATGCTGCCCCTGGGTCGGGAAGCTCGATTCTACCGGCGGAAGAATGCGGAGGAGTGGGCGCCGGAAGAGTCCGTGACAGTCATGCCCCTGGCTTACTACAGCAACAACAAGTTTTTTGGGCGGGACCTGGGAGGCTACGAGTACCTCTCCGTCTTTCTCTATCCGCTACTGGAGGTGGTCGACCTGAACGGGGACGGCCGAAAGGACCTGTTGGCGCTCAGCAACGGAAAGGGTCTCGGCTATCTGCGGGGGAAGCAAGGAAGACTCGATCCGAAGCCGATTACCTGGGACCTGGAAATCCGCAACGAGAAGGAGCTGGCCGAGCACCGGGCCGTGCTGTCCTATCGGGTGGCCGATCTGAACAAGGACGGTTGCGCGGATGTGGTCGTCCACAAGGTGTCCATGAGCTTCAGCGACTGGGACGGAGAGACCGCGGTCTTTCTCGGAAGACCCGAGCGGACCCGCAAGAGGGAGCCGCACCAGAGGATTCCCTCCCGTGGTTTCCTTTCCGGCGTGTCTCTGGATGACCTGGACGGTGACGGGTATGAAGATGTAACGGTATGGTCGGTCAAGATGGGGATCGTGCCCCTTGCGGAGATCCTCCTGAGAAGGCTCATACACATCCGGGCGTACACCTACTTCGGGGCCTGGCCCGAGGGGTTCCCGGCCAAACCGACGGGTGAGCGCGATTTCAATCTGCACATCGATGGGGACCGGCCGGACTTCATCCGCGGACTCATGCCGAACGTGAAAGGCGACTTCAACCGGGACGGGATCAAGGACCTGGTGGCCGGAAAGGGGGACAGCAGGGTAGCCATCTATCTTGGCCGGCCGGGAAGAAGGTTCGATCCGCAGCCCTGGGCCGTACTCGACGCGCCGGACGTCAACTATGTGGAGCCGGATGATCTGGACGGAAACGGCCTGGTCGATCTCTACGGGTATCAGGTGGAACCGGAGGGGCTTTCCCGCGTTCACGTGTGGCTTCAGGTCCCTGCAGAGCAGCCTTGAAAGCTCGCTTCAGTCGCCCTGCGGCTTCTTTGTCCTTCGCCGCCTGCGGTTCTTCCTCGGCGCTTCCTTCTTGACGGCGCCTCCCGTCTCTGTCTCATCGAGCCTCTTTCTGAGGTTCGCCACCTCTTCCCGAAGGCTCTGGATCGCCTGGACGACCGGGTCGGGCAGGGTACCATGGTTCAGGTCGGTCTCGGTGCGCATCCCGTTCTGGACGACCCTTCCCGGGACCCCGACCACGGTGGACCCGGGGGGCACGGAGTCGATGACGACCGAGCCCGCACCGATACGTACGCCGTCCCCGATCATGACCGGGCCAAGAACCGTTGCTCCGGTACCCAGCACGACGTGGTTGCCGATCGTGGGATGTCGCTTCTGCTTCTCGAGGCTGGTTCCGCCGAGAACGACCCCTTTGTAGACCAGCACATCGTCGCCGATCTCGGTGGTCTCTCCGATCACCACACCCATGCCGTGATCGATGAATACGCGGCGGCCGATTCCCGCGCCTGGGTGGATCTCTATACCAGTGAGAAAGCGGGACAAGTGGGAGAAGAGCCTTGCGCTGAACGTGTGTCCCCGTTTCCAGAGCCAGTGGGCCATCCGGTGGGCCCACAGTGCGTGAAGGCCCGGGTAGCAGGTAAGAACCTCCGGCAGCGTGCGGGCCGCAGGATCCTTGGAGAAGACCGTCTGAATGTCTTCCCGCATGTCTTGGAGAATTCCCATGGGATGCCTGGTTCGTTGCGGGAAGCGCCTGTCCGGTCGCGGCCCGGTCTTCTAGAGCGGGGGTATAATTTCTACCATTCTAGTAGACATTACGACAGATCCTGGGTCGGGTTGTCAAGGACGGCCTCTTTCGTGTCCGCCCGGGACCTCTCCAGGCGATCGTCCATGACCCATCGCCAAAGCGGCGGCACCAGAGTCAGCAACAGCATTCCTGCGTAGCCGTTCGGAAGCTGGGGGCTTTCCCGGAAATCCCGAAGGATCTGGTACCGGCGGTTGGGCCGGTAGTGGTGGTCCGAGTGACGCTGCAGGTTGAACAGGAAGTAGTTGGTCAACCGGTGGCCCGAGTTCCAGGAGTGAAAGGGTTGCACCTTCTCGTAACGCCCGTCCGGGAGCCGCTTTCGCTCCATTCCGTAGTGTTCCAGATAGTTGACCGCCTCGAGCAGCGAGACCGCCACAAAGCTCTGCGCAAGGAAGAACAGGGCCGCACCGAACCCGAAGGCCCACCAGAGGGCGGCGACGAGCGACAGTTCGACCAGAACGTGTCTGTGCACGGCGTTTCGAAGAAAACCTGCCTTGCGGCCCTCTCGGGCCAGTCGATCCGCCTCGAGCCGATAGGCACTCTGAAAGCCGCCTACGATTGTACGGGGCCAGTAGGCATAGAAGGACTCCCCCTTACGGGCCGTTGCCGGATCCTCCGGCGTGGCCACGGTTCGATGGTGGCCTCTCACGTGCTCGATCGCCCAGTGAAGATAGCAGGTGGTGGCCAGCATGATTCTGCCGAGGAAAGGCTCGAGCCGGTTGTTGACCCGGTGGATCAACTCGTGGGACACGTTGATCCCCAGAGCACCGCTGGTGATGCCCACCGAGAGAACGAAACCGGTCAGCTCGAGGGGACTCAAGTAGCGATGGGTCACCACGTAGGCGCCCCAGACGACCAGGCCCACTTGTACGGGCATGCAGGCCCACGTGATGAGCCTGAACGCCCTGCCTCCCGACAGGCCGGCTTCTTCCTGCTCGGTCGGGTTCTTCAGATTCAGCCCGACGAAGAAATCCAGGATAGGCAGGAGCCCGAAGACGAGGGCCAGGGCCATGAAGTTGTACGCGCCGCCCAGGAGATAGCCCGTGATCACCGAGAGGGGAAGAAGGAAGATGATGCAGAAGGGAAGGGGGTTCATCGTTGCTCTCCTCACGTGCTGGATGTGTCTTCAAGGTTTCACCAGGCCTTTGTCCCGCCCGGTCCTCAGATGCTGTCTCTGACGGTCTCGGCCCGGCTTTGGACTATGGCCTTCACCTCGGAGAGGTCGGGCCGTTTCCTGATGACAGCCTCGATCGATTCGGCCTCCTCCTTTTCTACCGGTTCGAACTCCAGGATGCCCCCGAGTCGTCCCGCCTGCATATAGAAGATGGAGGATCCGGAGCGACCCATCTCCCCCTTGAGCAGGGTTTGGTCCCAGGTCGAGAAGTCTCCCCAAACCGAGAAACCGCACTCGAACAGGGTGGAGAAATAGTGAGGCAACCCCTCGTACGGCTCGCCGGCGCCTGCCATGTTCCTGCCTGCCGTCTTCCCCTGCAGGAGGGCGGTCTCCCAATGCTCGAGCCGAAGGCGTTTGTCAAAGGTCGGGTCCGGATATTCGGCGATGTCGCCGGCCAGGAAGATATCCTCACGGCTCGACCTCAGCAGAGCATCCGCCCACACGCCACCGTCCTCGGAGATTCTGAGCCCTGCCTCGAGAGCAAGGCCCGTGTTCAACTCTGCTCCGACGCCCTGGATCACGAGGTCCGCCGGGATGTCTTCGTTTCGGTCCGTGGTGACCGACGCCACGCGGCCTTCCCCGTTGAACCGGGTCGGGGTCCTGCCGGTCAGGATCGAAACCTGGTTCTCTTCGAAGAGTCCGTGAAGGTACCGGCCGAGATCCCGGTCGGTCAGAGCCTGGATCAGTCGTTCTTCCGGAAAGATCATCGTGGTGCGGATCCCCTTTTGGGCCAGAGCGGAAGCGCTCTCTGCACCGATGTAGCTTCCTCCGATCACGACGGCGGCGCGAGCCTCTTTCATGGCGTCCAGCAGGGTCAGTGCGTCGTCCAGGGTGCGAAGGGTGTGGACCCCTTGCAGGTCTGCTCCCGGCAGACCCAGCCTTCTTGCCCTGCTCCCGGTGGCGAGGAGCAGTCTTTCGTAGGAAAGGATCCGGCCGTCGCTCAGTGTGACCTCACGCTGCTCCGGATCAAGGCTTTTCCCTGAGACCCCCATCTCCAGGACGACCTTGTTGTCCTTGTAGAACTCCTCGGCCTTGCAGGCCGTGTCCTCCGGCTTCTTGCTTCCCAGCAGAATGCCCTTCGAAACAGGGGGCCGATGGTAAGGTGGACGCGTTTCCTGCCCGATGATGATCATCGACCCGTCCGCGTCCTTCTCGCGGATGCCCTCCGCAGCGCTGGCCGCTGCGAGCCCTGCGCCGACGATCACGTATCGATAGGCTTCCGGTTTCATCCCGGGCTCCTTCCCTCGAGTTCAGCCTTCTCGTGTTCCCCTCGAGGAGAAAGAAAATCAGGGACCGCTGTTCTCTGGTCCCTGAATGATCGATGCCCTCGAGGGGCTGAACGAAGCTCTCGAACCGGAACGTTTCCGACTCAGAGCTTGACGGGATTACACAAGTTCTTGAGGTTCTTGGCCACACGCGCGCAGTTCTTGCAGATGTATTGGGGGTCCTTGGCGATCGTCTTGAGCTCACTGATGGGCGTGCGAACGTTTACGAGGTAGCACATATGCTTGTCGTGTCCGGCGTGGGGCATCTTTTTTGCCATTCCTTTGTTCCTCCGTCAATATTCTGTCTCTTTTTAGTCTCCTATAGTTTTCAGATGGTTAGGAGTTGCGAAAGGTTTCCTCACCGGAAGCGTTGATCAGGGGTGCGAATCCTGTTCATGCCGGTCGTTCGGGCCTTTTCCCCGCTCGTGCCGCGGGTTTGCGCCCCGTTCCGGACGGATCCCATGGGAAGATTTTTCCGGGTCTCTTCCGGTTTCAATAAGGTAACCCTGCGGTCCGGTCCGGGTACGGTATGGAATCTACTCTCCCTGGAAGAACGCATTTTTGACGAGAAAAGCAATCCTTGGATGTTCGGTCCCTGAGCATGAAAAAGTCTTGATTTCGGCTCGTTAGACCCGGTCTCTTCTCCCAAATGCCCTGCGAAAGGGCCCTGAACGCACGAGGTAAAGTTCCCAGCCAAAGAATCCGATTGATGACTTCGAGGCGTGGTCGGGGTGGTGGCATTGAAATTGCTTTTCCTGCCACGTAGTAGAGGACGGTCCGCGTGGCCGTGAACGATCTCGAGAGCCCGTGAAGCGGGCGAACAGGTGGAAAGGAGTAACCAGATGAAGAAGTCTTTAGTCGCGGTGTTTGTCGGGGTCATGCTTTGGTTTGCGCTGAGCAACGCTACCGGGGTGGGCAAAGTGACGATCTATACGGTCTCTGACTTCATCGCCCCTTTCTATGTACAGCTTGGTGATATCATTCTGTACCTTCTCTTCGGTACATTGATCTATACCACGGGAATTTTCATTTACCATCTTCACAGCTGTGCCCAGTCCAGGAAATCATTGAACGGCAAGTCCGACAGCATTCGGAACGTGGTGAAGAGCCTGTTTCGAATCGACCCGGAAGCCGGCGAGCCGCGCGAAGCAGCGCGGGCCGACAGGCTCTGGGAGTCCGTGAAGACGGAGAAGGGCTCTCCCTACGGAGAGGTCTTCCACGGCCTCAGTGATGAAGACCTGAAGAGCAAGCAGGATTTTGTCCATGCCCTCGAGGTTCGTGTGGGCGACATCACCGCACAGAAGAAGCAGATTCTCTCGTTCTACAGTTACATCAGCATTACGGCACCGACCCTCGGGTTTCTCGGTACCGCCGTGGGGATGGTGGCCATCTTCGACGACGTGGGTGTGGCCGGCGCGGAGCAACTCGCGGCCGACCTGAAGATTGCCCTGATCACCACGGTCGTGGGACTCGGAATCCGTTTCGTAGCCCTGTTCTGCAAGACGTTTCTCGAATCCATGCAGGATGACCTGTCCATCGTCATGGTGAACGAGCTGAAGGAGATGCTGGCATGATGAAGCGAGTGGGAATGCGCCGGGCAGGGGCTGGGAACGAAGAGCTGGAAGGGGCGATCGACATCGTGTTTCTCCTTCTCATCTTCTTCGTGCTCACGAGCTCCTTTCAGGTCCTCGTCGGCTCAAAGATCAAGCCGCCGAAAAAGGTGGACGAGGAACTCGTTATCGACAACCACAAGGACATCGTTCTCAAGATCGACTCGCTCTCTCAAGTCGTCGTCATCTACCAACAGCACGAATACCCGATTGTGGGTGACGCGCTCTTCCAGGACGGGAAAGAGAAGCTCAGCGCATTCCTGTCGGCGAGCCGGGACGCAAAGGTCGTGGTGTTTGCCGACTACGACTCTCCCTTCGGGGTGGTCAATACGATCGAGCTGATCTGCACGCACCTCGGCGTTTCTCCGTATATCTGCTACGAGCGAGGCAAGACGTAAGCCTTTTTGCACCCTGGGAGCATTCTTCTATGCCACGAGCCTTACCTCAGAGAAGGCACCTCTGGATGGGGTGGACCAAGGAGGACGAGGATGTGATGGCCTGCCAGGTCATCTCCGCCTTCTGCTGGGTCCTCCTCGTCCTTCTGATCAACTTCTTCTTCCTCCACAAGTCGAACACGATTCCGGATGCGGAGGCGAACTTCGCGGACCCCCAGCCGGCCCTCCGGCCTCCCGAGCTTCCCCAACCCATGCCGCAGTTGGCCAAGATGCCTGAACAAGTGCCTTGGAAGGTATCCAGGGAGCTCCTCGAAGACGACTACAAACCGAACTACTACTTTCTTTACGAAGACCAGATCCGCTACGTGAAAAAGATCCCGAAGAAGAAGACGGTCGTGGCGAGTCGCAAGACCATGGTGCCCGTTCCGCCGGAACCGGAGGAGATCCTGGAGAAGGAGAAGCCGCTTCTGCTCGAATGGGTGGAAATGGTCATGGTCGAAAAGAAGAAGGAACCGGAGAAGGTGGAACGGGAAGAGGAGCCTCCTCCCCCTGCGCAGACCATCAAGGTCGCCATGGTGGAGAACCTGGACATGGACATGCAGATTGTCGAGGATACTCCCACCCAGGTCGTTCCTCCCGAGCCGAAGAAGATACCCAGGCAGGTCATGCCGCAGATGCGCACCTCGGCCATCGATATGGACATGGAGATCGTCGAGGACGTGCCCGAGCCTGTGGTTCCGCAGGAACCGGTGAAGATCCAGAAACAGGCCCTGCCGAAGATGCGTGCTTCCGCACTGGACATGGACATGGAGATCATGGACCAGCCGGTGCCCGAGGAGGCTCCCCGGGTTGTTGCACCGGTTGTTCAGCCGAAGCAGCCCGTGATCCGGACCAACTCCGGTGCGGACTATGTCTCGCTCGCGATGGAGATCGCCCCGGATGCGCCCTCCTTCCCGACCACGGCAATACCGTCGAACCAGCCCGCGCGGAAAGGCACGCCTCACCGGACGCTGATAGCGAAGGGTCCGGCCGGTCCGGCAACCGATGTGCCCATGTCGCTGGACATTGGAGAAAAGCGACAAACGGTATCAAGATCCGGTTCGCAAGGGTCGATAAAGAAGAAAACCAAGGGCGCCCGATTCGCGGCCGTGACTGGAACTGGCTTGGGAGGAATCGATTTGCCGGTCGGCATCATCGAGGGAGAAGGGCACGGCAAGGGGAATGGGAAAGGCGTTGCGAAGGCCCCCGCCCCATCCACTACCCAGACGCCCGTCCACGTGACTCTGCAGACATCGAAAGGGTCGATCCGGTTGGGTACTCCCCTGGCGTTCGCCCTTGCCGACGTGGGATCCGAGACGCATACGGGTAGCGCCTATGTCCGAAACTCAACCAAGTTGAAGCGGCTGCTCGAGCAGCATGCCCTGCCCGTAGAGCCGGTTACCGTTTCAACGAAAGAAGCAACCGGTGGTCAGAGCGGATCGAACCGCCTGATCGCCGTCAGTTACTCCCGTGCGCAGGTCGTTCTCCAGTACGCAAACGGAAAACAGCATGTGATCAACCTCGTGCAGGGAGAGCCCTATCCGCGGTTCGATATGCGGTTGTCCTCCGACGGAGCCGGTTCGGTTCCCGTGGGGACCAAGCTGGAGGAGATCACCTCCTGCCTCTCTACGTTGCAACAGGCCCTCAAGGAGTGAGAAAGATGAAAAAGGTAAATGCCCTAGCAATCGCCATCGTATTCCTGCTCGTGCCCGCGGCCGGTCTGGCCTCGGAATCGCCCGGTTCTCTTCAGGACCAGCACCTGGAGCTGCTGAAGAAGGCGAAGGAACTCTACGATCAGGGGGACAACAGCGGATCCATCGCGGTCTGCGACGAGTACATCCAGAAGCTGGGTGCCGATTTTCACCCGCAGGTTTGGTTTCTCCGGGGAAATGGGTACCACAAGATCTTCAAGAACACCAAGAAGGAAGTGCACATCGGCAGGGCCATCGAAAGTTATGAAAAGGCCCTGGCTCTGTACAAGGACGTGAAGACCTTTACAGGGCTCGATTCGGTGCGCTACCAGATCGACGGGATGTTCAATCTGGGCCTTCTCTACGAGGAGCAGTACAAACTGCTGTTCACCGCCTGGGACCCGGAGATTCGGAAAGAAAAGGAATGGAAGATCATTTCCTGCATCTCCCAGGCCATGTCCCTCGCCGAGATGTACGGGGAGTGGAAGGAGCCGATCGACGAGCAGCGTGAACGGTATCTGGATCGTTCCCTGCAGACGTATCTGGACATGATCGTTCGAAGCGATATGCCGGACATCTACATGCCGCTGGCCACCAGCGTCTGTGCGCGGGGCAATGCTTCCAAGCAGAAGGAAAAGTACGCGAAGTACGAAGAGGCGCTCTCCTTCGACCCGAACATCAAGACCTGTGTCCACTGGATTCGGGGAAAAGAGCTCGCCGAGAACGTCCTGGCCTACGACGACTCGCTCGATCAATTCCGAAAGGGGCTGGGTCTCGCGGAGAGCGAGGATGCGCAGGCGAACATCTGCCGACAGATGGCGGACATCTATTTGAAGAAGGATTCCTTCGAGGACAAGGAGTCCGCCATGGAGTATGCCAGCCGGGCCTGGGAACACTGGAAGGCGAACCGCCAGGGCTGGGGGAACCGGCAGGACATCTTCGACACGTACGGCGCAAGCCTGAAGGCCGTGGCCGTGGGTATCGCCATGAAGCCTGAGCCTGAATACGATCGGATCATTCAGGTCTGCCACCAGGCTCTCCGTATTCCCAGCTACAACGACAAGTACTACATGAATTACCTGCTTTCCTACGCCTCCTACCAGAAGGGAGACGAGGATCTGTTCTACCGTCACGGGAAGATGGCGGTCCAGGTGATTCTGGACAAGTACACGAACGAGTTCGACAAGAGCCAGTCCGAAGAAGAAAAAGAGGTCCTCATGTTCTGGGTGAACTCACTGAGAGGCTCCGGCAGGATTCTCGAGGCGATGCGCTACCAGGATATGGGGGACTAGGTCGGGACCATACGATCTAGACGTCCTTCCGGCGACATGTGTGCCGGCAGGATCGAGACGAAAGACCCACTAACGATCAGGAGAGTGGAATCATGAGACGGAAGATCCAACCCGCTTTGATCCTCTTTGGTTGTCTGCTGCTTGCCGGTGGATTCGTGCCTCCTTGCGGGGCGGAGGACTTCGTGGCCAAGCAGGGGATTTCCCTTTATCGCGTCGAGTTGCAGAACCTTGCCGAGCAAGTTCTCAGGCTCGACCCCACGGAAAAAGAACAGAGAGAGTTTCTTGACCGCCTCTTTCAAATGAAGTTCTCCGAGGCGGAAAGGATGTTTCAGGTGTGCAGCGACACCATGGAAGTCAAACGGGCCGTCGCAGAGCTCTATCTGCTCAAGGCGATTGTCGCCGAGTCGATGGGCAACTGGATTCAGTCCTATTTCTGCATGCAGGATGCTGCGAAATGGAGCCGACAGCCCATGACCCAGTCCCTGCAGATAGGCGACAAGGCTTACAACATGGCCTCGTTTTCGTACGACATGGAGAACAAGGCCCGACAATGGGGAAACAATGTTCGGTTCGTGATCAAGCCCTTCGAGTCGGACAAGATGTTCCGGCCGAACAAGGTGGTTCTTGCTCGAAGTGAGGAAGAGGACGCGCAGCCGAAGAGCGAGAGCAGCGTGAGCGGGACCAGTGCCAGGCAGGACCGCACCACCTCCCCTGGGGGCCGCTGGGATACGAACGTGGAGCCTGTCGGAGAGTTCGAGCTCAGCGCGAAGGACGAGGCTTATCTGCTGGAGCGGTTCAACAAGGCCTTGTACGCGTACTACTACGACCCGACCGAGAAGAACGCGCAGTTCGAGGTCTTTCTCCCCCACGGTGAGTACTACATCTACGAGAAGGACTTCACGGTCCATCCGGTCGATTTCGTGGTGACGACGCAGAACACCCAGGTGATCCTGCAGCCTGCCAGATGGTTCCGGCTGACCGTCACGGACGAAGTGCATCCTTCAGACATACATCTTTCCTTTCATGGAGTGGAATGGAAAGACTTCGACCATGTTCCCTTCGGCAGCTATCGTGTGCATGTGAAGAGTAACAAGTTCACCGCTTCCGCGGTTCGGATCACTTTTGTGCCCGTGACGGAGGGAGACTCCGAGAAAGAGGCCACCGCGGGAAAGGGCGAGATTGTCGTGGTCCCGGATAGAGGCGAGTACCAGCTTTCCCTTCGTACGCGCACCGGGAACGAGAAGCTTCGCTACTCGCTCCTGGGCTTCTGATCGACCCGTCTGTCATCGACCAAAGGTGCCCATCACCCGGGAAGGGATTCTATCCCTCCCCGGGTGTTTTTTGTGCTATTCCCTGTCACGAACCGGATTTGTTTGGTCTCCGTGTTCCGGCAACATAATCCCTCGTCCCCTGGGTTGGTACGAGGGCGCCGGAGGCGAGTGCTCTGGTTCGTACCTGGTGACTCGGGAAGCCTCCACCAGTCGCCCTGCACAAATCGGTTCGTGACAGGGCAATAGCACCAGATGCCCCTCCTAGATCCACCAAAGGCTTGCGTGTCCGAGCCCAAGATCAACGACTAGGACGAGTCATCTATGGGGTCAGGCCGTAACTATCAACCCCTAGGGTTGATAGTTACGGCCTGACCCCATCTTCGCTGCGACATCCAACCCCTAGGCGCTACCTGAGCGATTCGGCCCCTCGGCAGTAAAGAACCCTACCAACTCTTCTTCCTGCCTCTTCGTGTCCTCGTATCCCAATCGGATCAGTTTCCGTATGTAGGTGGGTGTGAACATCAGATAGCTGGACAGCTCCGATTCGAGGAAGGGCGAGGATGTCATCACGTTTGTCACCAGGCGACCCGGGACCCCGGGCATGGTGAGCTCATTAGGAGCTTCCTGGAGGGCCTCCAGGGCGACTTCATTCAGGTTGCGGGAGGGCCGTATGATCCGAACGTCGACCAGACGATAGTTCGTGTTGCGATAGGCATGGGTCGCCTGGTTCATGTTTTCGAGAAATGCTTCTCCGTACAGAGCCCGTCCCTTCTGGATGAGCTGGTTGAACATCTCTATGCGGTGGATTTCGTGATCGAGCACACCATCCATCACGGCATTCACCGTACGCCCCAGCAGAAACAAGGAGCCTGGAAAGGGGTTGCGCTGACAGCTCATGCGAGCGGTCCGGTACTTCTGGTCCGGCTCCCGGGACAGGCCGACGATGAGGACCTTCTCGGCCCCCATGCGCATGGCCGGATACAAGGGGGCGTTCTGGCGCAAGGCCCCATCGACATAGCAGATGCCGTCGATCTGTATGGCAGGGAAGAGGAACGGGATGGCTGCCGACGCCATCGCGTGCTGAGCGCCCATTTCCACCTGCCGTTCCTCCTTGGCAGAGTCCTTTCCCGTCCTGTACATGCCTTCTTCATGCACCTGGTAGAAGACTATGGACTTGCTCGTACAAAGCTCGGTGGCACACACGGCAATACCGCGGAGTACGCCCGTCCGGATGTTGTCCTGCAGAAACTGCCAGGGGATTTCCCTGCGCATGTCCCTGTAGAGCAGGGACGTGTCGAAGAGGCCTGCCACCGGGGGATGTGGCGGTCCAACCCTCTCCTTGGGCCTCTTACGGTAACGCAGGGACTCCAGCCCCAGCCTGCGTCCCATGATCACGTTGGGAAGACGTGACAGCTCACGGCCCCCGAACCTCAAGAGCCTTTTCATGGTGATCGATTCCCAATAGGCGGTCAGGGCCTTCAGCCTGTCCCGTGCGTCATGGGCCATCGCTCCCAACGCACACACATTCAAGGCCCCTGCGCTCGTTCCTGCGAGGATGTCGAAGAGGCGCTCGCAAGGCCCCTTGTCTACCAGGCTTTCGTAGAGGCGCTGAAGGACACCCACCTCGTAGGCGCCTCTTGCTCCGCCGCCCGTGAGGACGACGGCCGTAGGGCAGGGAGGTTTCCAGAGCTTGTGCGGAGTGGATCCTGTCATGGGCTCGGTCCTATTCGATTTGAAGGAATCCAGGGATCTCAGCGAAGCCTTCCAAAACGGGAACGGACAGGTCTTGACGAAGTTGCTCGGAAGAGTAGGGACCCGTGGCCAAGAGCAGGCAATCGAGACCGGCATGGGTCGCGGTCTCTACGTCGAGGGGCATGTCGCCCACATACAGGCATTGCGGTTCGGGCAACCGGAAGATGGCCAGGATGGCACGGATCATGTCCGGATGGGGTTTGGGACGGGCGACCGATTCGGGGCCGAACACACAGGTAAAATGTTGCTTTACCTCGAGGTGTTCGAGAATCCTTTCCGTGTAGCCGAGAGACTTGTTCGTAGCGACCGCGAGCTGACGCCCCGAGTCCTTGAGCGCGCGAAGGGTCTCGTCCACAGAGGGGAGCAGACCGGTCCGGTCCAGGCAAGTCTCACCGTAATCTCGGCGGAAGATCTTGACAGCCTCGTCCTTCCTCTCCTCCCCGACCGCACACTCGATCAGATACTCGATGCCGCGCCCCACGTGTTGTTTCGTGGTTTCCAGATCCCACGGTGTCCGGCCGACGCCCTTCATCGCCTCGGCAAGGCTTCCCTGGATTGCGTGGAAGGAATCGACGAGGGTGCCGTCCATATCGAAGATGATGCCCGGGTAGTTCAAGGTGTGTCTCCTCTCCTGCCCCAGAGGGGTAGACTAGCAGGCTCTCGAAAAACCCGTCAACAGCCTGCCGGCCAATCTCTCCTGTTTTGCAGAAGTTCCCGGTCCGGTTGACAGGAGGATGGGGTTAACGGGTAGAATACCTTGCTTTTATTGAGGAATAAACGGGAAGGCCTTTTCTGGTGTTCGGTCCTCGTGGGCCGGGGATGCAGGGGCGAACGAAAGAGACGGGAGGAAAACAGGATGGCAGAGATTCGTTTTGACGGAAAAGTTGCGGTGGTCACGGGTGCGGGAGGAGGGCTTGGCAGGACGCATGCGCTCCTGCTGGCGAGCCGTGGTGCAAAGGTGGTCGTCAACGACCTGGGTGGCGCGCCGGATGGGACCGGGGAAAGCACGATGATGGCGGACAAGGTCGTGGAAGAGATCCGAGCCGCCGGGGGAGAGGCGGTTCCGAACTATGACTCGGTCTCCACCATGGAAGGGGGAGCCAATATCATCAAGACGGCCACGGACAGTTTTGGCCGCATCGACATCCTGATCAACAACGCGGGTATCCTGCGGGATGTCAGTTTCATGAAGATGCCCGAGGATTCGTGGGACATCATCTTCTCTGTCCACGTGAAGGGATCCTTCTGCTGCACCAAGGCGGCCTGGCCCATCATGCGGGAACAGCAGTACGGGCGGATCATCATGACCAGTTCCGCAGCGGGGATCTACGGTAACTTCGGCCAGACCAACTACTCTGCCGCCAAGATGGCCTTGATCGGTCTCGGACAGACGCTTGCTCTGGAGGGTAAGAAGTACAACATCCACTCGAACACGATCGCTCCGATCGCAGACAGCCGTCTGACCGCAACCGTGCTCCCGGACGATATCCGAAAGAAGCTCAAACCCGAGTATGTATCGCCCCTGGTGGCTTATCTTTGCAGCGAGCAGTGTGAGCATACGGGCGGCCTGTTCGAGGTCGGCGCGGGCAGCTTCTTCCACCTGCAATGGTCCCGCTCCGCCGGAAGCACGATGAAGACCGATGAGGTGAGCATCGAGAGGGTTGCGGACAACTTCGGCAAGATCACCGATATGACGGGCGCCAAACAGGTGGGCAGCATCCAGGAGTCCACGATGAGTTTCATGGAGAACTTGTAGCCGAGTGGGGCGACCGGCAAGTGGCGCGGTTTGTTCCACGTGAGCCAGAAGCGTAGGTGCAATTCCGGGTGCCGACTCCGATTTGCTTGGGCGACGTCGCCCCCCCGTGTCTACTCTCCAGGATAACGCACGAAGGCTTCTGCTGAGGCATTGTGCTGGGTAAGTCGCCCGGCTCAAATCGTAGCCGGCACCCGGAACTGCACCAATCCTCATCGGCGCCCCTGAGGAATCACGGCGATGAGTGCGGGTCGACCCACCGGCAACGGCGTGAGATGGCAAAGAACAAGAAAACCAGAGAAAAGGCCTGGGATGTGAATCCCGGGCCTTTCTTGCTCTGTAGCCTGCTTCGACTCGAGAACACTCAGGCCCATTTCTGCATCTAACCATGGCAACTCGTTGGAATATCGAGCTTTGAGCAAGCCTCGGATCACCTGACTACCCTTTCTTCGAGGGCCGAGGCCTCCTCCCCGGGCAGTCTGGAATCTTACCCCTGGATCGGCTAGACTTTCCGTAGGTGGTGCGCATTCAGCCCGACAAGTCGGGATTCTCGTTTGATGTCGCGGTCTTATTGTCCCAAGGTGGAGCCAATGGAAAACCAGATGAAAGGTCCGGAGGGTGGACCCGATCCGGGGCTGCCCAAATGGATCGCATGGGAGATCACAGGTCGATGCAACCTGCACTGCATCCACTGCCGGTCTTCCTCGGATGAAACCGAGGAGACGGGTGAGTACACCGGTGCGGAGGCCCGGGGCCTGATCGACCAGATTGCCGAATATGCCTCCCCGGTCCTCGTGCTCTCGGGGGGAGAGCCGCTGCTCAGGGACGATTGCTTCGATCTTGCCCGCTACGGCACGGAAAAGGGCCTTCGGATGTGTCTGGCCACGAATGGCACACTCGTGGACGATGGCGTGTGCGACGAGATCCGGGACTCCGGGATCCGGATGGTCTCCCTGTCGTTGGACGGCTCCACGCCTCGGATCCACGATGACTTCAGGCAGCAGCCCGGCGCATTCGAGGGAGTGATCCGGGCCGCCGCCCACTTCCGAAGGCTCGAGATTCCCTTCCTGATCAATTCCTCCTTTACCAAGAGGAACCAGGAAGACATCGAGAATGTCTACCGTCTCGCCAAGGAACTTGGGGCCAAGGCGTGGTATCTCTTCATGATCGTGCCGACCGGTCGGGCAGAGGACGCCCTGGACGAGTTGATCTCCCAGGAGGACTACGAGAAGATACTCCACTGGCACTACCGTCAGGAACAGGACGAGACCGAGATGCTGATGCGCCCCACATGCGCCCCTCACTACTTCCGGATCGTCCGCCAGAAGTCGAAGGAAGAGGGGAAGAAATGGAAACAGAGGAGCCTCGCCTTTGCTACCGGTGTGTCCAAGGGGTGCCTCGCCGGTCAGCATATCGCCTTCATCGATCGATTCGGTAACGTGCGGCCGTGCAGCTATTTTTCCGAGGCGGCGGGCAGCCTGAGGGAGAAGTCTTTCCAAGAGATATGGGAGGGCTCCGCGCTTTTCGAGGATCTTCGCGATTTGGATCGCTACAAGGGGAAATGCGGTGCCTGCGAGTACCTCCGGGTGTGCGGGGGATGTCGCGCCCGGGCCTCTTCCCTGAAGGAGGGTGACTATCTGGCCGAGGAGCCCTTCTGTACATATGTGCCGATGCGGGCCGCCGAGGAAGCGGAAGCAGATCGAAACGAGTAGCCGGAGAAACAGAACCATGCCCGTCGTCCCTATTTTTGTCAAAGCGTGTCTGGCCCAGCCCGTGGACCGCATTCCTGTCTGGATCATGCGGCAGGCGGGCCGGTATCTGCCCGAGTACAGGAACTTGAGGCAAAAGACGCCCTTCCTGACCCTGTGCAAGTCTCCGGGGCTGGCCACGGAGGTGACCCTGCAGCCACTCGAGCGGTTCGGTATGGACGCGGCGATCCTTTTCTCGGACATCCTGCTCCTGCTCGAGGCCATGGGTGTGGAACTCGCGTTTGACGAGAAAGTGGGGCCGAGGTTGGGGAAGGGGGAGAGCGGCGAAGAGAGGGTCCGGTCCATTTCCGCGCCGGATCCGGTGCAAGAGATGGGTTATGTGATGGATGCGATCCGACAGATCAAGGGCTCCATCAATGAAGAGGTTGCCTTGATCGGCTTCAGCGGCGCTCCCTTCACCCTCGCCACGTACCTGATCGAGGGTGGCAGCACCCGCGACTTCTACGCCACAAAGTCCTTCATGTATCAACAACCCTCTGCCTTTCACCGACTTATGGAAACACTCGCAGACGCCCTGGACGCGTTCCTCAAGGCCCAGATCGAGGCCGGAGTGGATGCGTTGCAGCTTTTCGATACCTGGGCGATGGTCCTGTCTCCGAAAGACTATAGAGAATTCGTTCTGCCCCACATGCAGCGAATCGTGGCGGGCCTGAAGGGCGAGGGTGTGCCTACGATCCACTACTCCCTGGGGACCTCCACGCTGCTGGAGGAAATGGAGCAGATCGGAACGGATGTTCTGAGCCTCGACTGGAAGATCGATATCGGGGAGGCCAGGCAGAGGCTTGGGCCGGACCGGGCGGTTCAGGGCAACCTGGATCCCTTCGCCTTGTTCCAGGATGGGGAAAGGCTTGAAAAGAGCGTACAGGAGATCCTCGAAAAGGGGGCCCGCTGGCCCGGTTACATCTTCAATCTTGGACACGGCATTCACCAGAAGACTCCGGTGGAGAGCGTGCAGAGGCTGGTGGACACGGTGCATGCATTTCCTGTGGGTGATGCAGCAGGAGGATCGGCCGAATGACGAAGGCGAAGGCCGGCGTTGCCCTGCTGAACATGGGGTCTCCGGCTTCACCCGGTGACGTCCGGAGGTTTATGCGGGAACTCTTCCTCGACATAGAGATGTTCGAGTTCCCCGGGGAGAGATTTGTGCGCCCCTTGTTCGCGGCCCTCATTTCCACCCTCCGGACCGGACGCGTTCGGCAGCGCTATCGGGTCCTGGGAGGCACATCTCCCTTGCTGCAGCTCACGCGGAAGCAGGCGACCGGGCTGGAAGCCGCCCTTCTCGAGAGGGGCTATGACGTACCCGTTGAGGTCTGTATGCGTTACAGCCGTCCCTTTTCCTCCGAGGCTGTTGAAAGGCTCCGGGCGAGGGGGGTCGGCGAGATCATCGGGCTTCCTCTCTATCCCCAGTTCAGCCATTCCACGAGCGGCTCTTCCCTGCTCGCGCTGACAAAGGCCATTCAGGACCATTGTCCCGGCCTGCCCCACACGGAAGTCACCCACTGGTGCGACCATCCGGACTACCATTCTGCCCTCGCAAGAAGAATTCTCGCTCGCAGAGGGGCGATGACCGGAGAGGAGGTGGTGGGGCTCCTGCTTGTGGCCCACAGCGTTCCGGAAAGGTTCGTCCTTCGGGGGGACCCGTATGTCGAACAGGTGGAGAGGACCGTGACAGGGGTCCTGGAGGTTCTGAACGGGGAATCGCGAGAGCCCATTCCGTGGATGCTCGCCTACCAGAGCCAAGTTGGGCCGATCAAGTGGGTCGGGCCTACCGTGCTGCAGGCCCTGGATGCGATGCTTGCAGATGGGGTCCGCAGCGTGATCGTGGCCCCCGTGAGTTTTGTTTCCGATCACCTGGAGACCTTGTACGACATCGATCTCCAGTATCGGCGGCAGGCACTGGAGCTCGGATTCGAACGATTCGAGAGGATCGAGTCCTTGAACGCCGGCGATGATTTCCTTTCGGTCCTTGCCGACCTTGTGATCAACGAGGTTGCCTGAACGCCTTCAAGGGACGGCTGGGAAGAAACCCATGCAGGGGGACAGCACGACATGAAGCTGGTCGTTGTCGGGGGAGGAATCTCAGGGCTGGCCACGGCCTTCCGGATCCGGGAGCGTTTCGAAGCGCACGGGCGGCCTCTCGAGATCCAGGTCCTCGAAGCCGCGGAACGGCTGGGCGGCAAGATACGCACGGAAGACCGGGACGGATACCGCGTCGAGTGGGGCCCGAACGGATTTCTGGATGGAAAACCGGAAACGCTCGAGCTCTGCAGGGACCTCGGAATCGAAGGAGACCTGCTGCCATCGGACGAGACGGCGAGCAAGCGGTTCGTCTTCTCCGATGGTGCCCTTCATCGTGTGCCCGAGTCTCCGGTCTCCTTCTTCCGCTCGCCCCTCCTGTCTGTCGGGGGGAGGCTTCGGATCATCAAGGAGGCCTGGGCGCCTGCAACACCCCCGGGCCTGGACACGAGCATAGCCGAGTTCGGCAGGCGCCGCCTGGGGAAAGAGGCGGCCGAGAAGCTGCTGGATCCCATGGTCTCTGGCATCTTTGCCGGCGACCCCGCGGTCATGAGCCTCGCTTCCTGTTTTCCGAGGATCGTCGAGATGGAGCAGGAGCACGGAAGTCTGCTGAGGGCAATGGTAGCCCTGCAGAAGCAGAGGACAAAGGAGCGAAGAGCCGGCGAGTCTGATGGGGGTGAGAATTCGGCGAAGTCGGGACCGAAGGCAGGCGGCGGTCCCTCCGGTCCGGCGGGCAGGTTGACCTCCTTCCGAGGGGGTATGGAGTTTCTCGTCCGAGTCCTCGAGGAACGTCTGGGCAATTCGGTTCGGAAGGAGTGTGCCGTAACCTCGCTGATACCGGAGGAGACAGATGGGAGGCGTGGGTATCGGATCCGCTACCGACATCAAGGGGTCGAACAGGAGCTTTCGGCCGATGCCGTGGTGCTCGCGGTTCCCGCCTATGAGGCGAAGCAGATCCTGACACGTATGGAACCGGCGGTGGGCGAGCACCTGGCGTGCATCCCGTACGCTCCCCTGGTCGTCGTGGGCCTTGGATTCCCGAGGGACGCCGCTCCGGGGGATCTCGACGGCTTCGGCTTTCTGGTGCCTTATCGTGAGGGAAGCCCGGTCCTCGGTTCGCTTTGGACGTCCAGCATCTTTCCTGAAAGGGCGCCCCAGGATTTTGTCCTCACCCGCAACATGGTGGGGGGCTGGCGAAATGGTTGGGCGGTCTCCCTGGAGGAAGAAGAGCTGGAAGAGCTTGCGTCCGGTGTGCTGGAGCAGGCGCTTGGAGCCAGGGGAAGCACCAGTTTTCGGATTTGCATGCGCCACGCAAAGGCGATTCCCCTGTATTTCATAGGTCACGCTCGGAGACTCGAGGCGATCGAGGAGCGTCTGGCGCAGTTCCCGGGAGTGTATCTCACCGGCAATGCTTTCCGAGGTGTGGCCCTCAACGATTGCACCCGGGAGGCCCTGCGAATCGCTCGCAGGGTGGAAGAGGATCTTATCGTTGGGAGCGCTCCCGGGCAGGAGGCGGCGCGGTGAGTGCCGACAGCCCTGCAGACCCGCCCGGCGAAGGGGAACATCGGGTGGAAGGCGGGCAGGCGGGTATGCGAATCGACCGGTTCGTGAAGGATCGGTTCCCCGAGTTGTCACGTCGAGAAATCGTCCGACTGATCCAGGAACAGGATGTTCTGTGTAACGGGCGGCCCGTCAAGAAAGGGGCCATCCTGCGAGAAGGCGATCGAGTGGATCTCCGAATTCCCGGCCCGTCTTCAGGAGCCGGGGTTGTTCCGGAGCCGGATCTACCGCTGAAGATTCTCCGGGAGGATGCGGCGCTCGTTGCCGTGGACAAGGCCGCAGGCCTACCGACTCACCCTCTTCATGCCGGTGAAAAAGGCACGCTGGCCAACGGCCTGTTGGCGCGGTATCCGGAGATGGAGGGTGTCGGTTTTTCCCCGAGGGAGCCCGGCATACTGCATCGACTCGATCGGGATACATCGGGCGTGCTGCTGGCGGCTCGCACCGATGCGGCCTTTGAGAGGCTTCGCGACGAGTTCGAGCAGGGCAGGGTGGTCAAGGTGTACTTCGCAGTCGTTCACGGTCGACCCGAACCGGAGGGGGTGGTGGACAGGCCTGTTGCGTCTCGGGGCCGCCGCGCAAACCGGGTGAGGGTGATCCGCGAGGACAGCGGCGGCCGCGGCCTCCGGGGAACCAGTCCGGCGGAAACCCACTTTCGCGTCGTTCGTACCTACAAGGGGTATTCCTTTGTGCGGCTGCGGATGAAGACGGGCGCACGGCATCAGCTTCGGGCCCACATGGCCTACCTCGGCCATCCGGTGGTGGGCGATTCAATTTACGGTCCCGATCTGAAAGCTTCGGACAAGGCCCGCCATCCCGGGAGGCACCTGCTGCACGCTGCGGAACTGCGCTTCTTTCATCCTCTGAAGGGTAAGCAAATCCAAATACGCTCGCCTCTTCCGGGCGATATCCGCTCCTTCCTGAAGAAGCTCACGCGTACGTAGCGATGATCAGACGATGGCCCTTTGGCTTTCAGTGCCATCCCCTATTCCGTCGAAGATTTGCTTGGTCTCCGTGTTCCGGCAACATAGTCCCTCGTCCCCCGCAGGGGCACGATGGCGCCGGAGGCGAGTGCTTCAGTCCGCACCTGGGGACTCGGGAAACCTCCACCAGTCGCCCTGCACAAATCTCGCCAGAATAGGGGATGGCACCGAATTGCGCGGTCTTTGCCACATCACACTCGCCGGCTCAACTCGGCGGAGAGCCTTCCTGTGAGAGCGCAATCAGGAAGAGGCTCACACCAGATGCCCCACCTGACCCCTCCGGGGTTGCTAAAAAATCGGATATTGCGAGCGAAGCGAAGCAATCCCCCGGCACCGACTGAGACGCAGGAGATTGCCACGGCCGCTTGGGCGGCCTCGCAATGTCCATCAATGGGAAGAAAAGGGGGTCAGGCCGTAGCTATCGTCCTCGTCGTCGTCCTCGTCCTCGAATTCGGGCACGGGCACGCAAATGGGCACAGAACATTTAGCGAATCAGGGGTCAGGCCGTAACTATCAACTTTAGGAAGGCGAATGAGAGCCCACCTGACCCCTCCGGGGTTGCTAAAAAATCGGATATTGCGAGCGAAGCGAAGCAATCCCCCGGCACCGACTGAGACGCAGGAGATTGCCGCGGCCGCTCAGGCGGCCTCGCAATGTCCATCAATGGGAAGAAAGGGGGTCAGGCCGTAGCTATCGTCCTCGTCCTCGAATTCGGGCACGGGCACGCAAATGGACACAGAACATCTAGCGAATCAGGGGTCAGGCCGTAACTATCAACTTTGGGAAGGCGAATGAGAGCCCACCTGACCCCTCCGGGGTTGCTGCAAGGTCGGATATTGCGAGCGAAGCGAAGCAATCCCCCGCCACCGGTTGAGAGCCAGGAAATTGCCACGGCCGCTTGGGCGGCCTCGAGATGTCCATCAATGAGCCAAGGGATTCCTCGAGACGACGACGAACGACAGGAGAGAATGGACTAGGTGTTGTAAGGCAGGGCTTTTGACCTTTTGTCGCCCTGTACAAATCTCGGGGGTCCTTGCATACAAAAAAGAACGGCCCCTGAGGGGCCGTGGGTCTGACGTCTATCGTGAAGAACGCGCCGCCTGCTTCTACTCTGCGGGATCTACAAACCGGTCGGGTCCGGTCCGGAATAGCAGGGAGGTCTTGATGAAGAAGAGGGGGCCATTGCCCCAGAAGAAGGACCCGAGCCCGTCCGAGTCGAAGCCAAGCCCAAAGGCCCGAAGGTGGATGCCTCCCCCGACACACAGGGTCATGCCGGGTCCGAGGTGGATGTTCACCCCGGTTTCACCACCCCCTCCGATGCTCAGATGTGCGGCTCTGCCGTCAGGGGCCTGAATGCCGAAGAGGGTGTCGATATCGTAGTAGTTGAACGCCATTCCGATGCTCGGTCCTGCCCACCATTTGAGACGGTTGTTCCGAATGATGCCGAAGGTGAGCGTGTGGTTCGTGGAGAAGCCGTACTTGCTGCTCTGGTCCAGATCGATTTCCGTTATCGGGAGAGGGATAGGAATGGAGCCCACCTTGATGTCTTCGATCTTCGTGCCAGTTGCAATGTCGAACCCAAGCGTGGCGCGGTACCCCAGAAGTCTATCCTGGGCAGGGGCACTATCGTACATGACTCCGAACGTGAGATGGTCAAGACGGGCATCCCCTTCAATGTTCAGGGGGATGCCTTCATATTCGTCGATACCCACCGAGGGTTTCTCCCTGCCCCAGCTGAAATACGGACCCCAACCACCTGCAAAGGCAGAGCCGGCCAAAAGGAGTGTCACAAGGATTGTCACCGAGGCAATCCATATTCTTTGTCTCATTTGTATGCTCTCCCTTCCTTCGGCATCCGGTATGGGGATCAGACTCTCGGTTCAGGATACGGGGATCGAATCAAGAACGGAGGCTACTGGAAAGCCTATGTATTGTCAAACCTTAGGGCTCCCGTGTTGACAGGGCAAGAAGGTTTCTTCTACTGTAGTCCACTTGGGATGGAACGGCGCTGAAGGACAACGTACGGTTTTTCACAAAAAGGGGTGTCTTCATGGATATGGACAGGAACCTCAAGATAGGGATCATCGCCGTTGGGGCGTTGCTGTTTCTCTTCCTGGCCGGATCGCTCGGGCTGCATTTCGGCCAGAAAGGGCACAACCGGATCCACATGGATCTCGACACGGAGTTTCCTCCCGACAAGGAGCACGTTCCGGGCGAGATCATTGCCACCGTCATCGCAGGAATCATGGAACACGAGCTGGACAGCACCTTCGGCTGGAGGCCGAACGATTTCTTCCTGTGGGGCCCCGGCCTCTGGGCGGACAACAACAGCAACCGCCAGATGGGAATCATGCACGGCGTCCGGGAGACGATGCTCGTTTTCAGAGACAACCTGACCAAGGTGTCTTCCAATGTGTACGACCACAACCTCCTCGAAGCGGACACCATGTTCCGAAACGACGAGAAGAAACTGTTCTTTCCCTCCGCGGAGAATCGATTTGCAAAGGGCATCACGTACCTGGAGCACTACGTCGAGGGGTTGCACACGGATCCGCCCACTTCCCGTCAACTGAACAAGAGGATGATCGAGCTGATCAAGCTGTTCGAGGCCTGGACCGCCCTGCTCGGGGACGGCCACGCGAACCTGTACAGGGAGGTCGAACGGGACGGGGGGCCGGTGCGTGCCTGGAAGACCGACAACTACTTCTACACTGCACAGGGCTACGCCCACGTGATGTTCTACGTGATGAAGTCGATCCGGCGTGAGTACGGCGAGGATCTGAAGGGGAGCGTCGAATTCCTCTTCGATGAAGTTCTCGACGCCCTGGACAAGGCGCACACCATGAAACCGCTGATCGTTATCGACGGTTCCCCTGCAGGGTTGTTCGCGAATCATCGGCGCGCCCTCGACTCGTACATCTCCGAGGCGAGAGACAAGATGTTCTCCATCCAGGAGGAGCTGGAAAAATAGAGGCAATCCGGCAACTGAGAATTCTTACAGCAACGGGATCGAATCATGGAAACAGTAGCGAGGAAGAAATCGGAATCATGCCCTGAAGCGTGTCGTGCGATGTGCTGCACGTACGTTGCCACGAAGATCGATGCTCCGAGAACCAAGATCGATTGGGACGAGATCTACTGGTTCCTCTGTCACGAGAACGTGGAGGTCTTCATCGAGTCGAGGAAATGGTATGTCCTGTTCGACACGCCCTGCAACAATCTCGATGCGAAGTCACGTTGCGTGGTCTATCCGCGGAGACCCCACGTCTGCAGGGAGCACGAAGTGGAGAACTGTGAATACTGGGGCGAGGAAGAGGGAAAGATAACGCTGCGCACTCCGGATGATTTGAAGAAGTTCATGAAGCGTAGAAAGGTGCGGCTCCGGATGGCGTGGGATGACCCGGACGAACCGACAGAGAAAAAGGCTCCCGCCCGGTCCGGGTCCAAGACGGCCCCAAAGCCACGGACCAAACGATCGAAAGGGTAGGAACAGGTATGGCACGAAAAGAGGATGGAAAGGTCCGGTATGCAGAGGTGATCGATGCGAATCGTGAGTTGAACATCCTCCACAGTCTGAAGAGCTACAAGCCTCCCTTCCAGATCCTCCGGAACTATCATCTCGTGGACAACGGGGTGGAGCCGGAGGCGACCATCGTCTTGCGCGCGGGGGGCAGAGAGGTCCACGAAGCGGACACCGGAGTGGGCCCTGTCGACGCCCTCGCCAACGCCCTGAAGAAGGCCTTGAAACCGGCCTTCCCGTTCATCTCGGACGTGCGGCTCATCGACTACGCTGCCAGAATTCACGAAACCCGAAGCGGGACCAAGGCCACCGTGGCCGTGACCCTGCTGCTCGGCGACGGCGAAAAGATCTGGAAGGTCTCGGAGCTCAGTCAGAACATCAACCAGGCGAGCTTTCTGGCCCTGGTGGGTGCCTACGAGTTCGCCATCGTTCAGAGGAAGGGCCGCAAGAAGCGCTGACGGAGGTTGGGCTAGTCTTTCTTTCTCCGAAAGTACCTCTTGAAGAGATCGTAAGCCATGACGTTTGCCCGGTGACCCAGCAATTTGCCGTGGACCATCATGACGCTCAGGGCAAGCTGGTGTTTCCCTGACCTGCTCCTTCCGTAGCCGAGGAACCAATCGTATTTGATCGTGTCCGTCTTGTTGTTGATGTTCCCCGTTTTTCCCCCAAAGACAACGGATCGCAGCCGGGAGTCCCGTCTGCTGGCCCGAAAGCTCTTGCGACAGGTTCCGAGCTGAATGGTCGCTTCCATCAGATCCCGCATCTCCTCTGCCGTTTCCGGGGAGAGCACCCGGATCGGGATTTCTTCTTCGTGTCGGTAGCGTTCCTGTCCGTCCTCGTCCAGAACGCTTTCGACGACCCAGGGCACAGGTGCCGCGCCGTCCGAGACGATGATTGCACCGATCCAGGCCGCGTGGATGGCTGTCATCAGGGTTTGGCGGTTGAAGCCACTGGAGATTTCAGCGATCCCGATGGAATCTCCAGGCACGCGCAGACGGCTCGTTTCAAAGGGGACCTCTGTCGGCAGGGTCTGCCCGAAGTAGAAGGCGGCGCCGAATTCGCGCAAGGCCTCGGCGCCCAGGGCGTGGATTCCGATCTTGCCGAACACGGGATTCACCGACATGGCGAAGGCCTTCCGCAGGGTCACCCGGTTCGACCATGGGTAAGTCTTCTGCTTCAGATCCCTCCGGTACAGGGTGTGGTTTCGCCCGGTGTAGTCGAGGATCGACTCCGGCTCGAGGATGCCTGACTCGAGGGCCGCCGCCGCGGTGACGACCTTGAACAGAGAGGCTGCCGGATAGGCCTTCCAGAAGAATGCCTCCGGCTTCTCCGGGTCCTCATTGTAGGTTGCCAGAGCCAGGATTCGTCCCGAACGGGGATCGAGGGCTGCCACCACGCCGCCGAGGGCCATGCTGCGTCGAAGTCTTCTTTCCACCCAGCGCTGGTACTCTCGGTCAAATGAGGTGTGAAGGGTGTAGGGCGGCCCCTTTGCTCCGGCCAGTTCGAGACAACCGGCCCCGTCGAGGTCCTCGAGCCCGCTCAAGAGGAATTCCGGTGCAGGCCTCCAGTCCTTCTCCGTCTTCCGCTCCGTGTCCGCCATTTGCGGGAGGGGGGGAGGCTGGGCGGTCCGGTTCCAGGAGTGCAGAAAGGCATAGACCAGCAGGAGTCCGACGAGAAAGGTCCAGAAGAAGACTGCAAAGCTTCTTCTCTTCCTCTGCCGGGGTTTCTGATTCAGGAGAATGAGGGGAGGGACCGTGTAGGACCTCTGCCGTATGAGCTTTCCCCGTTTCAGATTCTTGCCCCTGCCGCGCATTCGTTCTACATCCTTCATCGATGCCGGTCTACACCGACCTTGTCGCAATGGGACGCCAACCTGCACCGGGAACAGAAAGGCGAGATCGGCTTGCAGATGTTCTGCCCGTATGCCACCAGATAATCATTGATCGGGATCCAGTAACGTGCCGGCAGTTTGTCCCTGAGCGCGAATTCCGTCTCCTCGGGGCTCTTGGTCCGGACGTAACCCAGCCGGTTCGAAATGCGATGCACGTGTGTGTCCACGCAGATTCCGGGTTTGCCGTATCCGAGCGTCACGACCAGATTCGCCGTCTTCCTGCCGACGCCCTTCAACTTCAGCAGGGTGTCCAGGTCGTCCGGGACCTTGCCCTCGTACCGGTTCACGATTTCCCGGCAGGCATCCTTGAGAACGGTTGCCTTCGTCTTGTAGAACCCGACGGGATAGATCAGCTCCCGGATCTCTTTTTCCGAAAGACGGAGCATCCTGTCCGGCGACGGTGCCTTGGCAAGCAGCCTCTCCGAAGCCGTTCGCGTGGTCTCGTCCTTTGTGCGCAGAGAGAGCAGGGTGGAGATCAGGACCTGATACGGATCGCGCTTCTTTCGGGAGATTTCGGTCACGATGGGCACACCGAGTCGACTGACCTCTTCCTCGAGAATCTTCATGACGGTATGGATTTTCCTGTCCTGCAAGCTTCCGGCTCCTGTCTTCTTCATGTGCCCAAAGCCATCCAGTATATATTTCCCCGGCCGGGTGCGGTCAAGGGGCGGGGTCCATGCGGAAGGTGCGGACCTGCTCGGCGATGTTCCTGTTCTCGTCGCAGCCGATTCGCAGGAAGAGAGCGCGTCGCGCTGATTCCTTCGGGATTCGAAAACGCAGCCGTGCCTTGAACCGGCCGATCCTGCGCAAGGAGCGGCTTGCCCGACCGCAGGATGTTTCGCCCCTCCGCAACGAGCCGTACAGTGTCTCGATGCAGGCGGGCAGAAGGGAGGGGGTGTGGCAGAACATCAGGAGATCGGCTCCGGCCCGGAAAGAGAGAAGGGCCGCCTCTTCGGGCGCGTAGCGTTCCGTGATGGCCCCCATTTCCAGGTCATCCGTCACGATGAGCCCCTGGAAGCCGATCTGTCCCCGCAGGGCCCCCTTCAGGATCCTTCGACTGAGTGTGGCAGGCCTTTGCGGGTCGAGGCCGGGGTATCGAACGTGGGCGGTCATGACCATCTCGAGGGGCCTCCGCCGGTCCCGAGAGAGCATGCGATAGGGTGACATCTCTACGGAGGAGAGCCGCTTCTCATCCATCGATACGGTGGGCAGTGTTTGATGGGAGTCGAGATCCGTGTCGCCGTGTCCGGGGAAGTGTTTCCCGCAGCCGGCGATCCCGTGGGCCCGGAAGCTCAGCAGGATGGACCGGGCGAGGGCCGTTACAGAAGTGGGATCGGCACCGAACGACCGGTCTCCGATGACCGGATTGTTCGGGTTGGTGTGAAGGTCCAGGACCGGGGCGAAATTGCAGTGGATGCCCACGGCCGAGAGCTCCTCTGCGATCACCCTGGCGGCCGAATAGGCCAGGGCGTCTACGCCCGCGTTTCCGAGGGCCTGGGCTTCAGGAAAGAAGGTAAAGGCAGGCGGCAGCCTCCACACCCTCCCTCCCTCCTGATCGATGCAGACCAGCATCGGAAGGGAAGGCTCGATGGACTGGAGGTCTCTCGTCAGGCGGTCGATCTGTTCCGGATCCTCCAGGTTTCTCTTGAAAAGGATCACGCCGCCGGGGGGGTAGCGGCGGAAAAGGTCTCGGAGATCCGGGTTCAACTCGGTCCCGTCGAAACCCACGATGAAGAGCTGCCCCAGGGCTGCTTTCTGATCTTCGACACGCTTTGCCAAAGGTTGACTCCCCTTACGTGCCTTCTTCCTCATCCGTCTTCACGAACAAGACGAACGCCATCGACGGCCTTCGGGCGCTCTCCTTGACGACGAACTGCATGCCGTCGTACCTCCAGCCTTCGGCCGTCCATTGGTTCAGGATCTCTTCGAGGCTCTCCTCGGTCACGTCCGACGTCTCGATGACTTTGTATTGCATGGCACCCCCCAGGTGAGCTGTTCCGGCCAACGGTGCAGCCTATACCGGACCTCGCCATCGGCGTTCAGTGGTATCGGTGTTTCGGCTCCGATCTTCTTGGGCTCCGTCCCCCCCGTGTCTCTACAAAGTCGCCCGGCGAAGATCGTATCCGAAACACCGATACCACCGAGCCGTTCGTCGCAAGTGCCGGGATATCTCCTTGTCGATAGCTAGAACGCACATATCGTGGATGGGGGCTTATCGCATTACAGGCGTTTCGCAGAATTCCCGCCCCCTCCCGAAAATGAGTCTCAAAGACGCATATCGGGCTTCTGCTCTGTTGCGCAAGCGGGCGCGGGGCCTGACCCCTGACCCCCGATCCCTGACCCCTTAACTGCTCTAACCTTTGTCCTTCAGCTGTTCTGCCATCTGCTTTGCGAAGTACGTAATAATCAGGTCCGCGCCGGCCCGCTTGATGCTCATCAGGATTTCCGGCACGATCCTCTCTTCGTCGACCCATCCACGGGCCGCTGCCGCCTTGACCATGGCGTACTCCCCGCTCACATTGTAGGCGGCCAGGGGATGGAGGAAGAGCTCTCTTGCTTCCCTGAGTACGTCCAGATAGGCGAGTGCCGGCTTGACCATGACGATGTCGGCCCCCTCTTCGATGTCCAGCTCGATCTCGCGCATCGCCTCCCTGTGGTTGGCCGGATCCATCTGGTACGAGCGTCGATCCCCAAAGGCGGGCGTGCTTTCCGCCGCCTCCCGGAAGGGGCCGTAGAAGGCGGAAGCAAACTTTGCCGCGTAGCTCATGATCGGTATACGGATAAATCCGCCTTCATCCAGGGCGGATCGAATCGCCCCGACCCTTCCGTCCATCATGTCGGAGGGCGCTACCATGTCGGCACCCGCCTCCACATGGGACACGGCCATCCTTGCCAGCAGATCGAGGGTCGCGTCGTTGTCGACCTCCTCTCCGTCCAACACGCCGCAGTGCCCATGGGATGTGTATTCGCAGAGACAGACATCGGTGATCACGACCAGCTCCGGGACCTCCTTCTTGATCGTACGGATTGCCTGCTGCACGACACCTTTCTCGTCGAGAGCTGCAGAGCCTGTCGGGTCCTTGTTCTCGGGGATTCCGAAGAGGAGGACCGAGCCGAGGTCCAGCGAGGCGATCTCGGCGATCTCCGTCTGAAGGCGGTCCGGAGAAAACCGCGAGATGCCCGGCATGGAAGAGATCTCCTCGACAATCCCTTTGCCCTCCTGGATGAACAGCGGGTAGATGAGCGAAGAAGGGTGCAGCCGGGTTTCCTGTATCATCCCTCGAAGAACGCCTGTCCTTCGCAGCCTTCGCATCCGTTCCGTAGGGTAGGGCATGGGAACCTCCGAATTGCCTTCTCGTGTCAATCCAAACTCAACCCAACCTCTGGGCATGATCCTCGATCGCCTTTACGAGGCCCGGGATCGTGGAAGAAGAAGCCGTCAGGATACGATCGAATCCCTCAATGCGTGCGGTTGAAGCCGTGATCTCCCCGATGCAGGCAGCCGTGATCCTCCGCCATCCTTCCCTTGCCGGGCCGGAACCGGCCAGCGCCGTAAAGGCGCTCACTGTGGAGCTGCTCGTGAAGGCGAGATAGTCCAGCTTCTCCTTTGTCAGGATTTCCTGCAGCCGACCCGCGTTCTCGTCTGCTCTACGGGTCTCGTAGACCACCGCTACGTCGACCCGCGCACCCCTTTCCTCCAGGAACCCGGGAAGCCACTCCCGGGCCTTCCTCGCCCGGGGAAACAGGAAGCTCTTTCCCTGAACCCCTTCTTGTTCCAGCAGGGAAGCAAGTCCCTCCGCCTGGTACTGACGCGGCAGGCGCTCCACGTGGATCCCGCGGGAGGCGAGTGCTTCCGAGGTTACGGGGCCGACCGTATAGGCCTTTATCCCTTGCGCCTTGTTCGGCGGGATCCCTCGTTCTTCCATCCTCCTGAAAAAGTACTCCACTGCATTCACACTCGTGAACAGCAGTCCGTCATAGCCGGACAGGCGTTCCAGGCACCGGTCCACAGGGGCCCAGTCGGAAGGGGGCGAGAAGGTGATCAGGGGGCAGATCACGGTTGTTGCGCCTCGTTCGTCCAGGGATCGCGAGAGCGCCCCTGCCTGGGAAACCTCCCGTGTCACCAGAACCGTCTTACCCGTGAGCGGCTGCTTGCCCGGCACGGTATCACTCCAACTCGGTTCGTGCGATCTCGTCCAGGATCTCCTGACCGCCGGCCTGCCGGATCTGTTCGGCAAGGTTCCTGCCGAGTGAGGCGGCATCCTCGGGTCTTCCCTGACAGCTCTTCCGAATACAAACCGATCCGTCCAGGCTCGCGACCAGACCGACCAGGGTCAGGGTCCCGTTCGACAGCTCTCCGTGGCACGCCACGGGAACGTGGCATCCGCCTTCCATGGTTTCCAGGAAGGCGCGCTCGCCGGTCACCGTCGTGGCGGTTCGTGTGTCGTGTATGGGTCGAAGCGTCTCCAGCAGAGCCTCGTCATCCTCTCGGATCTCGATCGCCAGGGCCCCCTGGCCGATCGCCGGCAGACAGATGTCAGGCTCGAGCACCTGGCTGACCTTGTGGGCCAGCTCCAACCGGTTCAGCCCTGCCAGGGCCAGAACGATCGCGTCGAACCGCCCCTCCTCCAGCCTGCGAAGCCTTGTTTCCACGTTGCCCCTCGCAGGTGCGGTCGTCAGGTCCTTTCGATAGAAACGAAGCTGGGAAGCCCGCCTCAGGCTGCTCGTGCCGATGCAGGCCCCGGCGGGCAGGTCGGCCAGACGCAGATCCGGTTCTCCGCAGATGAGCGCGTCTCTCGGGTCCTCGCGGGCCGGGATTGCCCCCAGTGCGAGCCCGGGAGGGAGCTCGGAAGGTAGATCCTTCATACTGTGCACGGCCAGGTCGACCTCCTTCCGGAGCAGGGCGTCCTCGATCGCCTTTACGAAGAGTCCCTTCCCGCCAAAGCGGGCCAGCGAGACCTCCAGAATCTTGTCGCCCTCGGTCACGATGCGAGTCAGGGTGCACCGCAGGCCCGGATGATGGCCTTCGAGCAGAGCCTTGATGTGCTCTGCCTGCCACAAGGCGAGTGGGCTGCGACGCGTTCCTATGCGCAATGTCCTTCCCATTCCCTATCCCTTTTTCGGCCCGAGCGAGAAGAGCTTTCGGACCGCCTCGACCAGCCCCGGGGTATCTCCCTTCTCCTCTGCCTTCTTCAGTGTGGCAACGGGATCGTGCAGGATCTTGTTCACGATGGCCTGGCTCATTGCCTCGAGCGCCTTCCGGTCCTTATCCGACACGGGGGCCTGGAGAAGTGAAAGAGCCTTTTCGAACTCACCCTGTCGTATCTTCTCGGCCCGCTCACGCAGCGAGACGATGGTAGGGACGAGATTCAGGCTGCTGATCCATGCGAGGAACGCCCGCACCTCGTCCTGAACAATCGACTCTGCCCGCTTCAGCTCCTTCTTCCGCTCTTCCATGTTTGCCTGCAGAACGTTCTGCAGATCATCGATGTCGTATAGATAGACGTTGTCGATCGTGTTCACCTCCGGGTCGATATTGCGGGGCACGGCGATGTCGATGATGAAGACCGGCTTGTGCCTTCTCGTCCGCATCGCTTCCCGGATCTGGTCGACCCTGAGGATGTAGTCGGGCGCGGCAGTGGAACAGAGCAGGATATCGATCTGGGACAGGGAAGCTGGGATGGCCTCCAGCGGAATCGCGTCTCCCTCGAAAGAAGCGGCCAGTTTCCGCGCATTCTCCAGGGTCCGGCTGGCAACGAGGATCTTCGCGATCCCGTTGCTCGCCAGATGGCGTGCCGCGAGCTCGGCCATTTCGCCCGCACCGGCGAGAAGGGCCTGCCGATCGCTCAGGTCGCCGAAGATCTTCTTGGCCAGCTCGACAGCCACGTAGCTCACCGATACAGCGCGCGACGCCAGCTCGGTCTCGGTGCGTACGCGCTTCGAAACGTGGAAGCACTTGTGGCAGAGCCGGTTCAGGATCGTGCCGACCGCCTTCTGGTGTACTGCCTGTCTGTACGCCTCCTTGACCTGCCCCGCGATCTGGGGTTCACCGACCACCATCGAGTCCATACCGGACGTGACCCGAAACAGATGGGCAATCGCCTTGTGATACCCGTACTGATAGTGAAACCTGCGCCAGTCGTCCTCCTCGAGGTCGAACCGCTCTTTGAAGTGGTCGCGGACCATCCGGTCGACCCGATCCGATTTCTCTTCCGTAACCAGGTAGAGCTCGATACGGTTGCACGTCGACAGAACCAGTGCTTCCTGAATGGCGGACCGCTCTTTGAGCCACTGCAGGGTCTGCTCGAGGGAATCCCCGGTGAGGGCGAGCCTTTCCCGGATCGCCACCGGCGCGGTTTCGTGATTCAACCCGATGCAGAGAATCTCCATGATTCTTCCACGTCCCTCGACGAACCCAAGGTGTCTATTGCTGGAAATGCGAGAGCTGCAAGAAGGTGATGAGGATCACCAGGAATCCGATCACGTTCATCCAGGCGATCCTTCGGCCTCTCCACCCGGCAATGAGCCTTCCGTGAAGCAGACCCGCATAGAGAAACCAGATCAGCAGGCTCGCGGTCTGCCTACCGTCCTGCCAGTCGATGTATCCTCCCTGAATCGATTTCAGCCAGATGGACCCGGTCAGGATCCCGACGGTCAGAAGGGGAAATCCGATGCTGATACAGCGGTAGCTCAACCGGTCCAGCACCTCGAGGGAAGGCAAACGGTAGTAGAGCGGGCCGATCTTCTTTTTCTTCAGGATTGTCTCCTGGATGAGGTACATGGCCGCAAAGCAGGCCGAAACCCCGAGCAGGGCATCTCCCAGGAAGGCGAACCAGACGTGTGCCGGCAGCCAGTGGCTGTCGAGGAGCCGGTCCAGTGGGACGATCTCCTTGGACCGAAAGCTCGCCATGAGCAGCAGCCCCAGCGCCAGGGGGGTCATGAAGGCCCCGAGCACGGGCAGGGTGTGGCGGATCTGGACGGCCAGGTAGACAGCGACCAGCAGCCAGGAGAAAAAGATCAATGATTCGAAACGACTCGTGACAGGAGTGTACCCGGCCTCCAGATATCGGGTCACGATGCTCGCCGTGTGAAACAGAAACCCGATAATCAGGAGCACGCGCGAGGTCATCCAGACCGGCTTCTTGACCCAGATGAGATACGCAAGGTATCCGATGGTTGCGACCGAATAGGCCAGGAGCGTAAGGTAGAATAGCTGGACGTTCATGGGAAGGCCCTGTCTGGGGTTCCGAAGTTTCGTGCCCTAGGCGGACTGGGTTGAAAAAGCCTGCAACTTCAGACGGTTCTCTTCTTTTACGGTACTGTATCCTCTCAAAGGCTTTCTTGCAAGGAGGGGGATCGGCTCCTCCTCGCCCCGGATCGTTGACTTCGGGCTCGCTCACGAATAAGTTCGCAGGGAAGGAGTCAACTGCTTCGGAGGTGATCGCCCCCCTTGAACTCACGATTTCGTCTTCGTGCCCGTGCGCGTGCCCGTGCCCGAAACATGATGGAAGGCCACAGAGTAGCCCCGATCCTCCGCCCAGCGGGCGTAGTGATCGCGCTCCTCCTCGCCCTCTCCGGGTGCCAGGAAGAGGACCTGCTCGGCCAGGGGATTCTGGTGTTGGGCCTCGAGGCGAACCCGACCAACCTGGACCCCCGGCTCTCCGCGGATGCGGCTTCGTCACGCATCAATGAGCTTCTCTACAGCCGCCTCTTCCGCAAGGATGAGGCGGGTGAACCGGAGGAAGACATCGTCGAGGAGTGGGAGCAGACCGACCCGACGACTTACCGGTTCCGCATCCGAGAGGGAATCCGGTTCCACGACGGTCGCCCGCTTACCGCGCACGATGTGCGCTACACCTTTCAGAGCATGATGGATCCGGCCCTCGGTTCGCCTCTTCGAAGCTCCTACCAGATGATCGAGTCGATCGACTGCCCGGGTCCGCATACGATTCTGTTCCATCTCAGCGAGCCCTACGCTTCCCTTCTGATCAACCTGGACCTTGGTATTCTGCCGCGGCCGAAGGGACAGGGCGACGGGGAGCAGAGCCCGGACGGACACATCGGGAGCGGCCCGTTCCAATTCGTTTCCTGGACCCAGAATCACGAGATCCGTCTCAAGGCGAACCCGGGCTACTTCGGTGGCGCGCCCAGGCTCGAGGAGGTTCGCTTCAGAATCGTGCCGGACGATACGGTACGAATCCTGGAGCTCAGGAAGGGAACGATCCACCTCCTTCAGAACGACATCGAGCCGGAGGTGTTGCGCAGCCTGGAAAAGGATCCCCGTTTCGTCTTCCAGAAGCGGCAGGGCACCAACTACTCCTACATGGGGTTCAATCTCAAGGATCCGATCCTGAGCTCTCTCAAGGTGAGGCAGGCGATCGCGCACGGTATCGACCGAAAGGCGATCATCGAGCATCTTCTCGGTGGGCTTGCCGTGCCGGCCACGGGCGTCCTCTCCCCACTGAACTGGTCATACGAACCGGCCGTGGAGGGCTACGGATACGATCCGCAGAAGGCGAGACGTCTCCTCGACGAGGCCGGGTACAAAGACCCGGATGGTCCGGGGCCTGCGAAACGGTTCACCCTCAATTACAAAACCTCTCAGAACGAGCTGAGACGCAGGATCGGGGAGGCGATCCAGGGCCTCCTGGGGGAGGTCGGGATCGATGTGAAGATGCGCTCCTATGAATGGGGTACCTTCTTTGCCGACATCCGGAAGGGCAATTTCCAGATCTACACCTTGACCTGGGTGGGGATCACCGATCCTGACATCTACTACTATATCTTCCATTCGAAGAGCATCCCCCCGAACGGCGCGAACCGGGGGCACTACCTGAACCCGGAAATGGATCGCCTGATCGAACGGGGAAGGGTTCTCATGGATCGGGAGGAACGAAAAAAGGTCTACGGCCGAATCCAGAAGATCACGGCCAGGGACCTGCCGTACGTGAGCCTCTGGAACGAGGTGAACGTGGTTGCCATGGATCGCCGGGTACGGGGGTTCGTTCTCCGCCCCGACGGCGACATGCTCTCGCTCAAGGATGTGTGGATCGAATAGAGAGGATCGGAAAACAAAGGATCGACATGCGTTCCTACCTCTTCCGGAGGCTGTTGCTCGCCCTGCCCGTCATCATGGGAGTGGTGACGCTCGTCTTTCTCCTGATCCACATGATCCCAGGGGATCCGGTCGAAATCATGCTCGGGGAGTCCGCGCTCCCGGCGGATCGCGATTCCCTGCGCGAGGCGCTGGGCCTCGATCGACCGATGCCCGAGCAGTACGTGTCCTTCCTTTGGGGGCTGTGCAGGGGAGATCTGGGCGTCTCCCTCCAACAGCGAAGGTCCGTGACCGCGCTGATAAGGGAACACTATCCGGCGACCCTGGAGCTGACCTTTGCGGCGATGCTGATTTCCCTGATCATCGCGATCCCCGCAGGCATACTGAGCGCCTTGCGACAGTACTCGTTCTGGGACCATTCGACCATGTTCATGGCCCTGCTGGCCGTATCCATGCCGAACTTCTGGCTCGGGCCGCTCTTGATCTGGATTTTCTCGATACAGCTCGGATGGTTCCCCGTTTCCGGAAAGGGGGATCTCGCGCACCTCATGCTACCCGCCCTCACGCTCGGGGCGTCCATGGCCGCCATCGTGGCCCGCATGACTCGGTCCTCGGTCCTGGAGGTTCTCCGGGAAGACTACGTGATGACCGCACGCGCAAAGGGACTGTCCGAGACGAGGATCATCCTGAAACACGTGCTCAGAAATGCGATGTTGCCCGTCATGACCGTGGTGGGGCTGCAGTTCGGCGCCCTTCTGGCAGGAGCGGTCATCACCGAGACGATCTTCTCCTGGCCCGGTCTGGGCACGCTCATGGTCAAGGCGATCCAGACCCGTGACTATCCGGTCGTACAGGGGTGCGTCCTGGTCATCGCCCTGAGCTACGTACTGGTCAATCTGCTCACAGATCTCCTTTACGGAATCATCGATCCCAGGATCCGGTATGAGTCGATTCGTGACTAGCATGTTTTCGCCGCTCTTCGGAGGCGCCCTGATCTTGATCGGGCTGGTCGGGCTCGCCCTGTTCGCCCCCTGGCTGGCTCCGCACGATCCTTCGGAGATTCATCTGGAGGCAAAGCTCATGGGGCCGACCCAAGAGAATCCTTTTGGCACGGATGCCCTGGGCCGGGATGTTCAGAGTCGGATCATCTACGGCGCGAGAGTGTCTGTCCTGGTAGGATTCTCTACGGTGTCGATCTGTTTCGTCGTTGGGACGCTCATGGGATTTCTCGCCGGCTACTACGGCGGGTTGCTGGATGAGGCGATCATGCGGGGGGTGGACATCCTGCTCGCCTTTCCCGGCATCCTGCTCGCCATCGCGTTCACCGCCATTCTCGGCCCGAGCCTTCGAAACGTGATCCTTGCTCTCTGTGTGATGGGTTGGGTCGGCTATGCGAGGATCGTGCGTGCCCAGGTGCTGGCTCTGCGCGAATCGGAATTCGTTCTCGCGGCGCGCGCACTCGGCGTCCGCGACTCGAGGCTCCTGCTTCGGCACATCTTTCCGAACATTCTCGCGCCGCTGATCGTGGAAGCTACCTTCGGCATAGCGGGTGCGATCCTTGGCGAGGCCGGGCTGAGCTTCCTCGGCCTGGGAACACAGCCTCCTATTCCGAGCTGGGGCAGCATGCTGAACGAGGGAAGGCAGTTCCTGTTCGTTTCCCCGCACATGACCCTGGCGCCCGGGATTGCCATCATGACCGTGGTGCTGGCCCTGAATCTCCTGGGGGACGCCCTTCGGGACCGGTTCGATGTCAGGCGAGAAGGCCCCTGGTAGGCCCGGGGGAAACAGGGTTTTCTCCGGCTTTTGGCGATTGATATTCCTGCCGGATGTTGATAAGCTTTAAAGGTTTAAGGGGTTGACATCCTTACCTTTCTTCTGTCAGATCGCTTCCACAAGCGCTTATCGGGATGGGCATGGGATCCGGTCGTAGATTTCTCCGCTATATCATAGCCTTGGGCCTGCTGGCCATGGTCGCGTCGGCCATTGCGCTCGGTCTGATCTACCGCATGTTCACCGTCGATTTGCCGAATATCGCTACCCTGCAGGACTACCGGCCGCGCATCGTGAGCAAGGTCTTCAGCGAAGACGGGAATGTGATCGGCGAGTTCTTCATCGAAAAGAGGGAACTCGTGCCCATGGGGCAGGTGCCCAAGGTTCTTCACGACGCGATCATCGCCGCGGAGGACGCGAACTTCTATGAGCACGAGGGCCTCGACTTCTTCGGGATCATTCGGGCCCTGATGAAGAACATCCGGGCCGGAGGGATCGTGCAAGGGGGCAGCACGATCACGCAGCAGGTCGTGAAATCGCTTCTCCTGACGCCGGAAAGGAGCATAAAGCGTAAGATCCGTGAGGCCATACTCGCCTACCGGCTGGAACGGTCCCTGAGCAAGGAGGAAATCCTCTATCTCTATCTGAACCAGATCTACTTCGGGCATGGTGCGTACGGGGTGCAGGTGGCGGCGAAGAACTATTTCGGACACGACGTGGCCGAGGTGGACCTCGCGGAAGCGGCGCTGCTGGCAGGGCTGCCACGGGCGCCGTCCCGGTACTCCCCGGCAAGGAAGGGCAACACCGCGCTCGCCAGGGAACGCCAGGAGTATGTGCTGGAGCGCATGCAGGAGGAAAACCTGATCTCCCGGGAACAGGCTGAGCAGGCCCTGGCGAGGCCCATCCTGCAGGTGAACAGAGCCGAGCCGAAGGAAGACGAGGAGGAAACATCAGGCCCCATCACCAAGGCGGAGATTCTCGGTGAGCCGGAACCGATTCGGATCTACCCGCTTCGGCGGTTGAACAAGGAGATCGCCCCCTATTTCATCGACACGATCAGGGAGTATCTGCTCAAGAACTACGGTAAAGAGAAGACCTTCTGCGGCGGGCTGCACATCTACACGACGCTTCGTGAAGATGACCAGCAGGCTGCGCAAGAGGCGGTTCAGTACGGTGTGGACGCATACATGGAGCGCCATCCGGATGAGGCCGAACAGGATTCGGACAATCCTCTCGATGGAGCCCTGCTCGCGATGGACCTTCCGGAGGGCTATGTTCGGGCCATGGTAGGGGGGATCGATTATGGCCGCAGCCAGTACAATTGTGCGGTCCACGCCCGCAGACAGCCGGGCAGCGCGGTGAAGCCCCTGATCTATGGGGCGGCTCTCGACAAGGGCTACACGGCCGCGACGATCGTGGTTGATTCCCCTCTGGTCTTCAACGACCCGGTTCTCGAAGAGAAATGGAAGCCGAAGAACTACTCCCGATACTTTGTGGGCCCTACGACCCTTCGTGATGCGCTGACCCATTCCCGAAACGTGGTGACCATCAAGATCCTGCGTGATATCGGGGTGAGCTATACGATCCGCTACGCGAGAAAGCTGGGGGTGACCTCGCCCCTTTCGCCTGATCTTTCCCTTGCCCTGGGAAGCTCCGAGATCACCCTGCAGGAGCTCCTGATCGTCTACTCGACGTTTGCCATGGACGGGAAGAAGCCGATCCCTCTGTCCATACACAAGATCGTGGATGCCGACGGGCAGATCCTCGAAGAGCATCAACCGATGGCCGAAGAAGTCATCAGCCCGCAGACGGCCTATCTGGTGACCAACCTGATGCAGAGCGTGGTGAAGGAAGGTACGGGAAGGGCCGCCAGAGCCATCGGGGTCCCCGCTGCGGGAAAGACGGGCACCACGAACGAGTTCAAGGATGCGTGGTTCATCGGATATACTCCCGACAGAATCGCCGGGGTCTGGATCGGCCACGACCAACCGAAGAACCTTGGGAGGCGGGAGTCCGGAGGAAGGGTAGCCGCGCCGGTGTGGGTCCACTACATGAAGAAGACCCTTCAGAAGGGATCCAAGAAGAGCTTTTCCATGCCTTCAGGGATCGTATTCTCGAGAATCGACACCAAGACCGGGCTCTTGGCGACACGAAGCTCGAGCAAGACCCGCCTCGAGTGTTTCGCCGAGGGTACGGAGCCTACGGATTTCTCACCGGAAGAAAGGGATCAGGACGAGGCAGACTTCTTCAAAGAGGAATTCGACCCTCTCGACACCACCCCCCTCGCAGGCGACCTGGAGGGAGGCAGTCTCTAGAGAAGATGTGTGCAGCGCGGGCTGCGGAAGCGCTTTTCACCCTAACCAATCAAGAGAGACCGAAGGGCCATGGCAAGCAAACGAAGGATACAGGATACACTGAAGTTGCTCGTGACAGATGGATGCAACCTTTCGTGCACTTACTGTGTGCCTGAGCTCCAGACGAAGAAATCGGCCAAGAGAAAAGGGTTGAAGCACACCGAGCTTCTTCGCCTGGTGCGGCCCCTGATCGAGCAGGGCGTCTGCAATATCGATTTCAGGGGCGGCGAGCCGCTTACCAAGAAATGGCTCCACCCTTTCCTGGAAGAGCTGATTCGAATGCCCCAGATCAAACGGATCAGCCTCTTGACGAACGGTGTGGTCCTGAAGGACCACGCAGCCGATCTGCAGCAGCTCGGGGTCAAGGAGCTGGGCATCCATGTGGATTCACTCGATTTCGAGCGATACATGAAGATCACCCGGGGGGATCACCTCTACAGGGTGTATGCCGGGCTGCAGGAGGCGGAACGGGTCGGGATTTCGAAGATCAGGGTCTACGCCATGATCCTGCGAGGGTTGAATCACAAGGAGATCATCGATTTCGCTCTCCTGACCAAGGAGAACGCCTACGAGGTCGTCTTTCTGGAGTATTCCCCTTACGACGCGAATCAGGTGGGGGGCAAGTCCCGCACCGAGCTGCACTACCCGCTTGCCAAGATTCGAGAGGAGATCGACAACTTCCAGAAGCTCCTGCCCGTCGAGGGACACACGGAGCGGGACGGGATTTTTCGTTTCGAAGACGGAAAGGGGATGATCCGTTTCGTGAGCCCGGTGAAGGCGCACAAGTGCGTTCAGTGTTCCCGTATCGTGCTGACCACGGATGGACAGCTCAGCCCCTGCTTCCTCATCGACAAGACCGTGGACCTGCGTCCCCAGCTTGCATTGAAGGAGGGGCAGGAAACCCCGGGCGTGATGGAGTCACTGCGGAAGGTGGTCCGTTCCCGTCCCCGCAAGATACCGAAGCTGGACAAGCCTTTCCGCAACTGCACCCAGTTCGCCTTTCTGGACGAGTAAGCCGGGTTACAGTCGCCAGTAGGCCTTCTGCGTATCCCGGACGTGTCGGACGATTCGTTCGGTTGTATCAGAGGGCGAGGCTGCGGCCGCATCCGGTGATCCGGGTTCCTGGAGCGCCAGGATGACCCGCTTGACGCTCTGGGCCAGCCCCTCCAGATGGTAGCCGCCTTCCAGGGTGAGGACGATCTTCCCTTCACAGCAGTTGTCCGCGATGCGCATCAGGACGCGCGTGATCTCTGCGAATCCGTCTTCTGTGACCCCCATCCCGCCCAGGGGATCCCGGTAGTAGGTGTCGAACCCGGCTGACACGAGCACCAGATCAGGCTTGTATTGAATCGCGATCGGCTCGAGGACTTCCTGGTAGATCCGGATGAAGTCTTCGTCCCCCTGGCCCCCGGGGAGAGGTACGTTGACGGTGTAGCCTTCCGCTGTTCCGGTCCCGGTTTCGTCCGGTCGTCCCGTGCCGGGGTAGTAGGGAAACTGATGGGAGGAGAAGTACATGACCGAGGGGTCCGATTCGAAGGAGTGCTGGGTTCCGTTTCCGTGGTGCAGATCCCAGTCCACGATCAGGACCTTTTCGGCGTATCCCCTGTTCTGTGCATAGCGCGCCGCGATGGCGACGTTGTTGTAGATGCAGAAGCCCATCCCTCTTCCGGCTTCGGCATGGTGTCCGGGTGGGCGGACCAGGGCGAACCCGTTCCGGATCTGCCCGGAACAGACCGCATCCACGAGCACGCACAGGCCCCCGGCCGCAAGCTTCGCGGTCCTGTAGGTCTTGGACGAGACGTGTGTGTCCGGATCGAGCTGGCGATGGCCGCAGTCCCGCGTCGACTCGATCTTCTGATAGTACGATTCGGTGTGGATCCACTGGATCTCTTCCACGGTTGCTTCCCGGGCCTCGAGAAGCTCGGTCTTTTCCTGCAACTCCTTGTCTTCCAAGGCCGAATAGATGGCGCGGAGGCGGTCGGGGTGCTCGGGGTGGAAGTCCGAGGTGATGTGCTCCAGATACGCCTCGTCCCGGATCAAGCCTGTGCGCGCCATGGCTGTCCTCCCCTTCGGAACCTGTTGCAGTGGACCCTGTCTCCTTGATACCGGGTTTCATTCAAATTGACAAGCCTTCCCGAATCGCCCGTGCAATCGCTTCGTGCGTTGCAGGTTGACCTTGTCGTCCGGTTCCGATAGGTAAAAAGAGGGATAAACCAACGGGGAGTGAGAATGCCTATAAGGGAAAAGACCTTGGAGGAGTTGGTGGAAAGGATCGGGGTGCAGTTCCGGCCCAGGATCCGGAAGGCGATCGGCTACGAAGAGGACAAGGCGATCGGCAAGGCCCTGGCCGAGTGGGAGGAGATCGTCAGCGAAGCGAGAAGGGAAGGCAAGGACGTCTCCGTGGTCCAGGATCACCTGAAGCGTCTCCACCAGCTCTGGTGGCAGCGCGGCGGTCCCCAGGCCAGGGAATCCATGCCGGAGGCCGCACGAGGTGCTCGGCCTCTCGAGGAGGATGCAGAGGGCCAGGATCGGGACAAGTCTTACGCGGAGATCAAGAAGACCTTCCGGACGGAGCTGCAGAACGAATGCATCGCCGAGGGAGTGGACCTGGTCTCCCGGAGTGAAGAGAACCTGCTCCGCATCCGAAGCCTTCTCGATGGGATCATCAAGCAGCGCCTGAAGGAAATCCCGGATTGGGTCAAGCGCAAGGATCTCATGGAAGAGATCATGAACGAGGTGCTCGGTCTGGGGGTTCTGGAGGAGTACCTGAAAGACCCGAAGGTCAACGAGGTGATGATCAACGGGAACGATGTCTACTATGAACGGGACGGCCGGATCCTGGAAGCGCCCAAAGGCTTTGCCAGCCCGGATGAGGTCCGAAAGGTGATCGAGAGAATCATCCATCCGATCGGAAGGCGCGTGGATGAATCGAGCCCACTCGTGGACGGCAGGCTTCCGGATGGGTCCCGGGTGAACATCGTTGTGCCCCCGATCGCCCTGGACGGGCCGGTCATCACCATTCGGAAGTTCTCCCGATCGATCTTCTCTGCAGAGGGGTTGATCGAGAACCAGAGTATCTCCCGCCAGATGGCCGAGTTCTTCCGTCTCATCGTGGTGCACCGGTTGAACGTGATGATCACGGGTAGGACGAGCTCGGGCAAAACGACCCTCCTCAACCTGATCAGCAACTTCATCCCGATCGGAGAGCGGATCGTCACCATCGAGGAGATGGCGGAGCTGCAGTTGCGCCAGCGCCACGTGGTGCGGCTCGAGACCCGGGCCCCGAACATTCAGGGCAAAGGGGAGGTCACGGTTCGAACGCTTTTCCGGAACGCGCTGCACATGAGGCCGGACCGGATCATCGTAGGGGAGTGTCGGGGCGCCGAGACCCTCGACATGCTCCAGGCCATGAATACGGGCCACGACGGCTCGATCAGCACGGCTCACTCCAATTCACCCCGTGACCTGTTCACGCGCCTCGAGGCGATGATCGGAATGAGCGACCTGCCCCTGAATGCACGGACCGTGCGGAAACAGATCAGCTCGGGAATCGATATCGTGGTCTACTGCACGCGTTATCCGGACGGCCAGAGAAAGGTCACGAGCGTGTGTGAAGTCCAGGAAGGAAGCGAAGGCGACGAGGAGATCCTGCTGCGCGAGATCTATCGGTTCGAACGGATGAGCTCTCGCGATGCGGAGAAGCTGGAGGGCCGTTTTCTTGCGACGGGGTTCGTCCCCTCTTTCGTAAAGGAAAACCCGGATTTGTCCGAGGATCCTGCCGTTACGGCCCTCTTCTCATAAGGAATCGTAAGAAATGGAAAAGAACGGAAGCGTCGAGAATGTACTGATTGTCGGTAGCGGTGCAGCAGGCCTGACTGCGGCCATCTATGCGGCAAGGGCCAACATGGAGCCCCTGGTTCTGGAGGGAAGACAACCGGGCGGGCAACTCACGATTACGAGCGATGTGGAGAACTATCCGGGATTTCCCGAGGGAATCCAGGGGCCGGACCTGATGGACGCGATGAAGAAGCAGGCCGAACGGTTTGGTGCCCGTGTGTTGGCAGAGGAGGTGCTGGAAGTGGGCCTGGAGGTGCGACCTTTCACGGTCCGATCGGACAGGAAAGAGTACGCCTGCAAGACCTTGATCATCGCGAGCGGGGCCTCGGCAAGGTTCCTGGGGCTTCCCAGCGAGGAACGCTTCATGGGTAAGGGGGTTTCAGCATGCGCCACGTGTGACGGGTTCTTCTTCAGGAACCAGGAGGTGATGGTGGTCGGAGGGGGAGACACGGCCTGTGAAGAAGCCCTGTTCCTCACGAACTTTGCCACGAGGGTCCGCATCATCCACCGCCGGGACCAGCTTCGGGCCTCGAAGATCATGCAGGAAAGGGTGATGAAGAACCCGAAGGTAGATGTCCTGTGGAATGCCGTCGTGGAGGAGATCCTTGGAGAGGACCCGAAAGGGGTGACCGGGGTGCGTCTCAAGAACACCCAGACCGGGGAGACCTTTGAAGAGAGTTGCGACGGCGTCTTCATGGCGATCGGGCACATTCCGAACACCTCCGCCTTTGTGGGAAAGATCGATACCGATG
>JANQFG010000177.1 GCA_028277985.1 bacterium
GACAACGCTTACCTGCTCAAGGGTGATGTGTTCACCGAGGATGTGATCGAGACCTGGATCAATTACAAGATGGAGAATGAAGTGCAGGCCCTCGACCTCCGGCCCCATCCCTGGGAGTTTGCTCTCTACTACGACGCCTAGATAGAGGGATCACTGAGCAGGGGTCGGACCCCTCCACCGGCAAGCATGGATAGAAGAGCCGCCTGATTGAATATCTCGATCAGGCGGCTTTCTTCGTCATGTGCAAGAGGCCGGCCGATTGAAAAGAGCCACGGTAGACAACCCCCGCACCTTCTGAAGGAACTCGCGTCCCTGTGTCTACTGAGCCGGCCGCTTCCTCAGGACGTTGGTCTGGCCATCCGCCACCAGCAGAATGTAGTCGGGCTGGACAGGATCGCCCCCGGGCGGGGTCTCCGGATACACGGCGACGCCCCAATGCCTGTGAAGGGATACAAGCGGACCCGGAGCATTGACGATGCTGTGTTTTCCGACCCCGAAGAAGGGCACAGTGAGATCGGAAAACACCGGACGCCCGTTCTCCCCTTCGAAGTTGATCAGAATTCGGTCGATGGGGGCCGTTTCCGTATCGAGCTTGGAAGTAACGAAGCTGTCTCGATTGGCCATGATTATGTCGAGATCATTATCGCCATCGAGGTCCGCGGCTACGGCGTCCACGGTGGCTCCCGACACCTCCCGGGTCATCCCGGGGAAGACCTCTTCCGGGGGCACTGTCGAGAATGTAAAGTTGCCCTCGTTTCTGAGGAGCGCATTCTCCAGGGCTTGGCCCACCGAGGTGGGCACCCCGCTCGCCACAAAGATATCCGGGAGACGGTCCGACGTGCCGGTGCCGTGATCGAAATTGGCGACAACGATACTCTCCACCCCAATCAGATTGTTCCCCGCCACGCTGGGTGTCACGGTCCTGAATGAATCATCGCCGGGATTCCGGTAGACATCGATCCGGCAGTTGGCTTGGCACCTGGCAATCACAAGGTCCGAATCGTTGTCGTTGTCCAGATCGGCGAAGACCGCCTCCGCAGGGCTGGCGCCGCCCGTGGGGTTTTGCAGTTCGTAGCAGTCGTTATCGGTCGGTATCCCTCCGCCCAAAGGAATCTCGCACACATAGGATGGGCCGACCCGGTTCGCGATGGCCAGCAATCCTTCGAAACCGGCATCCAGTCGGATGGCGGACACAAAGCTGCTGGCAAACCTGCTGTTGATCTTCTGATAGGTGGCTTCCGGTAGATCCTGCTTGGTGAACACACCGCACGGATCCTGTCCCACCCCGTTGAGATAAATCTCGTTCGCCGTCTGCTCGGATCCGACGAAGATGTCGATACAATCGTCTCCATTGATCTCCGTCAGGACCACGGAGCGGTTCGTTATCCTTTCCGTGGGAGACCATGCATCGAGATCGTTGAAGAACCTGCCGCTCGAATCGTCGCCGCTTTGCTTGAATAGGAAACTCTTGGCGTCGGAGCCATCCTCGCCCGTAACCACGACCATGTCCGCATCGCCGTCATTGTCAAGGTCACCCATTGCCCCGGCATAGGTCAGGCTTCCGTCCGGAGGGAAGAAGCCCGCGCTGATCGTCATGTCGACGGGAGCATCCTCCAGGCGGACAAAGAGCCTGTTCTGCTCGGCGATGTCACCCAACACAAAGGCCGGGTACCCATTCAACTCCGATACGGCTACGGAAATAGAGGAGTAGACCATGGGCGGGTCGTTGACGTGTTCGGGAGAGCCGAATCCCTGCCATGCTTGCTCAACGTTTCCGAGATTGTAAAGGATTCCGCTCTTCTCTCCTGCCACGATCAGATCGAGGGTGTGATCCCCATCCAGTGTGCCGATGCCCACATCGTAGAATGGAGAGGTGGTCAGGCCGCTCAGGTCGTGTGTATACAGAGCAGGGGGGGCTTCGATCTCGCAGTCCTGACCGTTCTTCACGGGAAGAATCACCTTAAGCTCGTCCTCCTGTCCGGGGCTGGTCGTGTGATCGATCATCACGAGATCTTCGCAGCCGTCTCCGTTCAGGTCGGCGGCGTCTACCCCCTGGGTATACGTCACATCGAGGCCGGAAGGATAGAGATCCGGGAAGCCGGTCTCTATGCTCTGAATGTCATAGAGGCGGTTCTGCTCGGCCGCCCTTCCTGAGGGCGGGTTCGAGGAATCGAAGTTTGCGATGAACACCGCGTCATCGAAAGGGTCATCGTCGAGATCGACAAACTCGATATCCACGCTGTTGTTCACGTCGGCGGGATAGGGGCTGTCAGGGTGCTTGAACGTTCCCGGAGTCGAATTCTCGTCGAAGTAATAGAAGCGGTTGACAACGTCCCTGTTGAGGGCATTGATCGGACCCTGCCGAGATTCGAAGCCGCCGTTGGCCAGTGCGATGGCCAAGGTCCCGATCCCGCCGACCTCGATCCAGCCGATATCGGCCGCCATGGTCTGTTCGGACACGATTGCTGCGTCCCCTTGGAACAGTTCGCCCGTCACGTCCTTGAGGCACGCGTCGGATTGGCCGTTTTCGAACTTGGCGGTGCATCCATGGGTCTCCCAGTCCCACCCCCACTCGAGGAACTCGAAGCAGATGTTGGCGTAGGTGGTCGAGACAAAGATGTATTGTTCGTCGTGACCATCCCGGTCCCGATCCAGGGGGAAGAGATCCACATCGCGGACGCCCTGTGCTCCGGGAACCGTTACGAAAGCATAGTTCGGAACACCGTCAGGCTCTTCGTCCCCCACGCTGAGGTAGAGGCGCAGTTCCCCTTCCGCACTCATCATATCTTCGAACCCGTCTCCGTTGATGTCGAACCCGTTGCCCTCGATGTCCCGGAGCTCCGCATTGTCTCCC
>JANQFG010000215.1 GCA_028277985.1 bacterium
CCTCCTTCCGGTGTCGTTGGTTTTGTTCGGCAAACAATAACCAACCGGATCGAGGACTTTTTTTCAACTCAAATGTGCGAAACAAATGTTACGCTATCCACCTCGCTCTACAACTCGCTAACGCCAGATCAGACCCGAGGGCGCCTTCTCCTCCGGTTCTCCCGGTTCTTTCTGAGGCCTTCCTCTCCCAGTTCCCTGCCTTCGAGGAGGACGATTTCTCGCAACTGGTTTCCGCCAACTGGGGGTGTTGACACGGGCTTTGATGCGGCTTTGATCATACTTCCTGTTGGCCCCCGTCTGTCATAACACAGTCAAGTCATTTCTTCGCGGGAGGATGACCCCGGTTTGAGCCCACGACGGCAAAGCGATCTCCCGGGGGGAGGTCGAACATGCAGAAGAGCATGGTTGCCGTCGTAGGCCGTCTGTCTGTTTCAGGAATGGAAGATTCCGGAGGTCAACCGATTCGTACGTCCACTCTGTCGCATGGGATGTCCGCCTGCGGGCGGCATCGTATCTGCCCCATCGGACATTTCGCGAAATCGGTCTTCCTCAGGGTGCCTTGAGACTACAAAAGGATCTCGCATAGGAAGAAGCGGATCAGGCACGGGGGCGAAGGTCACCCGTCGGAACTCCAGACCGAACCCTCTATTTTCCTTTCCTTTTTCTGGTTAGCTGCAAGCAAGTCCGAGTCGGTTTACATCAAACAGCTTGCTCGTATCCAAGGGATCCCCTCGGCCGACGTACCACAGAGCCTTAACCAGTTTGCGCATGGCCGCTATGATCGCCTTCTTCCTGACCCCTCCATCCCGGGCCACTTTTCGCTCATACCAGGCTCTGACCACCCGATCCTTTTGAATCAGCCGCAACGCTGCAAGGTAGAGCCACTTTCGGGCTCTCCCACTGCCTCGTTTCGTGATCTTGAGCCTGCCTATGTGTTTGCCGCTGCTGCGCTCCTTGAGGTTTAACCCAAAGGTCTTCAGCCATTCGGAACTCGACCCATAGAGCACAGGATCCCCACCCTCGACCACCAGCACTGCTGCGGTCCCTTTGCCCACCGCCCGGCCTATGGCTTGGATAGACGGCCGCTGTTGGCTCAACCGCTCTACTCTGCGCTTGGCTTCCTTCAAGCGCCTGTACAAATCAAGCGTATCCTCCGCCAGGTTCCTCAGTTCCTCCACTTCCTGTGCTGTCATCGCCACGCCAATCGTTTGACCGGATGAGCGGATGACAGTATCGATCTTCTCCCCCTTTAGGAACCGGCCCCCCACGCTACGCATGGCCTGACGGGCCTCTTGTGCCTTCGCCGCGATCTGTCCAGGCCCTCCAAAGCGCAGAATCAACTCGAGAAATGTTACAGAGGAAAAATCTAACCAGGCACCCACCTCCGGCCAGTACCTCGCCATGTGCCCTTCCATGCGGTTGACGTTCTCATGAAAGCGCTGATCCAGTAAGTCCATCGTCCTGACCACCGCACGCAAGTCCCGATCCTGCTTCGACCGCAAAGGCCAAAGCTCGCTCGCCCCGTCCTTATGCAGTTTTGCCAGAATCGCTGCACTCTTCGCATCGTGCCAGCTCGGAACCCCATCATAGACCTCCGCCGCATCGTGGCTCCGCTTCGGACTGACTCGATACACACAAATCCCGGCCTCCCACAGAAGTCCGCGCAACGGATCCCCATAGCTCCCGCTCGGCTCCATGGCCACCACGACGGACCGGCAGCCTAAACTCTGCAGGAACTCAATAAACGCCCGATCCTCCCAAGGACGCTTCCACTTCACCGTTACCAGAACCCCTTGCTCCGAACCGACCAAAGAGCCAAAACAGACTTCCTTGCCCACATCCACCCCTACCACAAGGTCCCTTCCTGCCACTGCTTCGGCCAGCTTCGCCCTGTTCACCTTCTTGACTTCCATGCCACGATACGTACGCTTCTTCATGTGGATGACCCTCCTGGTTCTCTTTGAGGCGGCTACCTCGTTGAAAAAAGAGTAACCTACCTCTTGGGGTCATCCTTTTCTATTCTGTGGCTATAGCAGACTACTCTCCCGTATAATGCGCGAAGCTTCTGCTGAGGGCATTATGCGGGAATAGTCGCCCGGCGCAGATTGAGCCGCTGGAAGAGAAATCACCCCCAGAGGCCCCACGCCTCACCACCCAATTCGGTCCGTTCCGATGGGAGCTTTCTAGAATTTGCATCGCCGCGGGTGAGCGATTGACCATCGACGTTCCCGAACCTGATACGCGGCGGGGGGAGAGTCCTCCGACGCGGCCGGGAGGCTCGGGAAGCCTCCACGAGTCACCCTGCGTGAATCGAAACACGACAGGGAGATCGCCCCGGTTGACTTCTCTTCCCCCGGTCCGTTAAAAGAGGCGGGGTGAATCCTCAACGACATGCGAGACACCATGAAAGCTCAGCCCGACACGTCTTCCCTCGCAGAACCCCCGATCACCCTTAGAATCGCTCTCCTGTGCGCCTTTTCAGCCCTTCTTTACGGGCTCGCCTCCCCACGGCCCAATCTCCACCTTCTTTGCTGGGTGCTCCTGCTCCCCCTGCTGCAGGCACTGGAAGGGCTTCGGCCCCGCCGCGGCTTCCTCGCGGGATGGCTGTGCGGCACCCTGATGCATTTGCTCTGCTTCTACTGGGTCATCGGAACGATTCAGAGATACAGCAACCTCGACGTGTCCCTGGCCGTAGTGGCCTGGATCCTCTTCGCAATCTACTCGGGACTCTCCTTCGGTTTCATGGCAGCCCTTTTCCTCTTCCTCCGCAGGATTCGCCTTCTTCCGGATATCCTACTTCTTCCGGCCTGCTACACGGCCATGGAATACGCCTTCCCCTTCATCTTTCCCTGGCACCTGGGGGCCGGACAGTACCGCGTGGTGCCGATCATCCAGATTGCAGATCTCGCCGGCGTCTACGGGCTCACCGCCCTGGTCGTTGCCGTCAACGCAGGGCTCTGGGAACTCTTCCAGTTCCTGCGCAAACGCAGGGCCTTTCCATGGCTCTCCTTCACGACCACCGCGGTCCTGGTCTGCGCAACCCTATTCTACGGTTCCGGACGAATCGCCGCCGTGAAACAGCAACAGGCCGCAGCTCCGGACCTGGACGTGGGGATCGTCCAGGCAAACGTCCTGATCGAGGAAAGGCGCTCGGGCAGGCTGGTAGACGACATCTGGCGACGATACCGACGCCTCTCGGATCAGGCCGTCCAGCGCGGGGCCGAGGTGATCCTCTGGCCGGAGTCGGCCGTCCAGTTCGCTTACCGTCCCGAGGCGGGAACCTATACGTCGAGCGGCTTCCTGAGGAAGTTCGTCCGTTCTCTGGACCGGCCGCTGCTCTTCGGTTCCTGGGCGGTCGAGGAGGGCAGCCCTCGAAACAGGGCCTATCTCCTCATGCCGGATGGAAGGCTGGCCGGCACCTACGACAAGGTGAAACTGCTTGCCTTCGGCGAGTACATGCCCTTTTCCAACTGGTTTCCCCAGCTCAAAGGGCTGGTTCAGGGGGTCGGCGATTTCCGGCCGGGCGATCGGATCGAACCTCTCTGCTGGACAGAGGATGGCTGCTTCGGCGTCCTGATCTGTTTCGAGGCGATCCTCAAGCCCATCTCACGGGAATTTCTACATCGTGGAGCTGAATTCCTCGTAAACATCACGAACGATGCCTGGTTTGGCGACACGAGCTGTCCCGAGCAGCACCTGATGCTGTCAGCGCTCCGCGCCGTGGAGAATCGTGTCTGGCTCGTTCGCGTGGCCAATACAGGAATCAGTGCTTTCGTGGACCCGGTGGGTCGAATCCTTCACAGAACAGGCGTATTCGAACAGGCGGTCCGGGTGTGCCGCATCGACCGGATGGAGAGTTCCTCGGTCTACAACCGATGGGGGGACTGGCTTCCCGTCTCTTTTTTGGTCTTCCTCGTACTTGCTGCTGCGGGTCGGATCGCAAAGGGGTAGAAGAACGAAACCACCGATGGATGCACCTCCTGCTCGTGCTCGAACGTCGATTCCCTCAGCCTATTTGGCGGGCAGGTGTTCCGAGAACCCCTCGAGCAGATGACGTGCAGCCTCTTTCTCCCGGCCCCAGAAGAAATGATCGACCCCGTCGAGGATGGTCCAACCCACCTGCTTTGTCAGTTCCGAGCAAAGAGCATCTTTGCCCTCGGGTGGACAAAAGGTGTCCTGACCTCCTGAAACCACGAAAAGCGGGGCGCCGAGATCCTCGAGAAACGAAAAGGAGTACATGGCCACCGGGGGCGCAACGGCTCCCGCGCAACGTACCCTTGCATCTTGCGTCGCCGCGCGAAGCCCTACCCAGGCGCCGAACGAGTAGCCGAGAATTCCAAGGCCGAAACCCTTCGTTTCCGGCAATGCCTCCAGCCAATCCAGCACCCCCAGCACGTCCGACACTTCCCCTTCGCCCTCCTCGTGCCGACCGCCGCTGGAACCGACCCCACGGAAGTTGAAGGCCACCGCCACGTACCCGCGCTCCACAAAGGCGTCGAAGAGGCCCCACACCACGTTGTTGTCCATGGACCCTCCGAATTGAGGGTGAGGGTGGCAAATGAGCACGCCCGGCCCGGCCGATGTCTGCTCGCTCCGGCCAAGCTTGCCCTCGAGTGAAATGTCTCCTACCGGGATCTCCACATCTGTCATACGAACGGTCACTCGCCTCTCCCTCCTCGATGCTGTGGGCTCGGAAACGCACGGATCCTTTCCAGGACCTCTTACCACAGTCCTCGATTTCCAGGCAACCGATGGGAGGTTCCGTTGCGGGGCGCAGGCCCTGCATTGACAGAATCCGCTTCTCGGCGGATGATTTTGTTAGGGTCGTGCCCGTACCCGTTCCCGAATTCGAGGAAGGTTCCCCCACCGGGTGGGAACCATGGCAGTGAGTTGATAGCTGAGGCCCAACAGCCAAGTGCCAAGCACGAGTACAGTGCCAGGAAAAGGATAACCCCGCATGCCCGAACAGAGAACCTTTGCTGTCGAAGATGTCGTTCTCCAGCTGCCCCCTCCGACCGAGATGGACGTGGAATGGATCGGTCAGGAGGAGGTCATCCACCAGCTCATGGCGGCCTGGATGGTCCTCGATGAGAAAGACCTTCCCCTGAACCCCCGGCTGGTTGGAAAACCGGGAATGGGCAAGACGACCTGCGCGTATGCCGCCGGCCTTCGCATCGGAAAGCCGGTCTACCTGTTTCAGGCGACGGTGGATACGAGGCCGGAGGATTTGATCGTCATGCCCGTCCTCGGCCCGAAGCAGGAGGTCCAGTACATGGCCTCCACGATCGTGGCCGCCGCGGTCAACGGCGGCGTCTGCGTCCTGGACGAGGGAAACCGGATGAATGAGAAGTCCTGGGCGTCCCTCGCGCCTCTGCTCGATCACCGCCGGTATCTGGAAAGCATGGTGACAGGGGTAAAGATCCCTGCCCACCGGGATTTCCGATTTGTCACCACCATGAACGAAGACGCTTCGACCTATGATCTGCCGGAGTACATCCATTCCCGGCTTCAGCCACAGATCCACATCGATTTTCCTGAAGAGGAGGAGGAGCGCGCCATCCTGAAGGCGAACATCCCCTTTGCAGACGAAGAGATCCTGGCCTACGTGCTTGCCTTCCTGTCCCGCGCCCACGAAGCGGATGAGCGATACACCGTCCGGGATGGAATCAACATCGTCCGGTATGCGATGAAACTGCTCAACCAGGAAGAGGGAACGCCCGGGGAGATGTTCGAAAAGGCTCTTCGCCTGATCCTCGGCCAGGAGGCATTGCCGTATGTCCGAGTCTGAGCCCTGGACGATTCGGTGGAAGAATCTCTCCTGCCTGCCTGTGTGCCACTACCGACTCGAATTCGCCGAGCTCGTGCGGACCCAGTTCGACAAGGACCCTCCGGACTGTCTCGCCCTCGAGCTGCCGTCTCATCTGGCCGATGCTTACCGGCGGGCGATCGCCCGCCTTCCGGAGATATCGATTCTCCTGTTTCAGGACGCCTCGAGCCAGACCGTCTACCTGCCTGTGGAACCGGTGGATCCCTTTGCCGAAGCCGCCCGTTCAGCGCTGGAATTGGGGATCCCGGTTCACCTGGTGGATATCAACCTGGAACAGGCCTACCCTCCCTTCCGAGACCCTGTACCTGACACCTACGCCATCCGCAAGATCGGTCCCAGACTCTACTACGAAGCCTTTCGAGAAACCTGGCAGGCAAAGATCGAGGAGCATCCCCTGGACGTGCACCGGGAGCAGGGAATGGCCGTCCATCTTCAGAGCCTCCTGGAAAAACATCGGAAGGTCCTCTTCGTCTGTGGGATGATCCATGCGGAAGGGGTGATCAAACGGCTCGACCACCCTCAGGCAACACCGCTCCATCGGGTCCACTCCCCTCCTCTGCAGGTCTTCCATCTACACCCGTCCTGTCTCGATGAGGTGATGGCAACCTTCCCGTTGCTCAGCGCGCTGTACGAAACTCGAAGAAAAGGGCTGCCACCCGAACCGGAGCGGGACCGGTTCACATTGCGACGGAGCTTCCAGATCCAATCCCGCCCGTTCGAGCTTTACGGGAAGGAAGGCCCCGTCTATGACGAGAAGGCAGCCCTCGAGGGATCCCTCGCATGGATCGCCCGCCGAGCCGGCTCTTCAGATTCTCCCGGAGCACCTCCGGGCCCCATCGACAGAAACCGGGCGCTCCTGTTTCTTCTGGAGGAGGCGGGCAGGCATTACACAGAGGAGACGGGGGACCAGGTGAAGGGCTGGCAGAAGAGGGTGTTCTGGAAATTCGTGCGCAACTATGCGGTGGTCCACGGCCTCCTCCTGCCCGAGTTCTATCACCTGTTGGTGGGTGCACGGTCCAGCGTGGACGACAACTTCTGTTACAGCCTCTGGCGCCTGGGAGGATTCTACCCCTGGCAGGCGGAATCATCGAATGCGCCCACCCTGCGCGTCAAGGGGGAGGAGGTCTGGCTCGGGACCCGCCGCATCCATGTCCGAAGATGGCTGCCCAGAAAGAAGCAGCGGCTCAAGCATGTCCTGCGCAAGCATCGGAAGCGCGAGCGCTACCCGGGGGAGTGGCTGGAGAGCTTCGACGGCAGCGCCCTTTGCTCCTACCCGCCGGAAGACCTCGTCGTGGAGGACTACGGTCGGTTCCTCCGAGAACAGTGGCGACACATTCTCAAGGACGAGCACAGCGACTCCGAACCCTTCCTCACATCCCTGCTCGACGGAATCGATATTCGGGAGACGATCAGGAAATGGCCGGAGAAACGTATCTACGTGAAGAACCGGGGCACGCAGAGAGGGGGATCGGGTGCGGTGGTCGTCATCTTCGACGAGGACGACCGGGACCAGAAGTATCCTTACCGGATGACCTGGCTGGGAGAGCACGAACAGGAGTCGGACATGGCCTTCTACGCCACCCCTCCCGAGGACAACATCGTCGGTCCGGGTATCTGTCGGTGCGAGTACGGAGGGTTTCTGATGACCTACCCGCCGCGCAGGCTCTATGAAGTGTGGAGGGACCCTGACTACCGTTTCTTCCAGTCCAAGGCGGAGGTCCTCCTCGCGGCGGCCCTCGACTATTCGTTGGAGAGGCAGGTGGTCTACGTTGCTTCCCGTCCCCCTCGGTCCGCCATGCGCACCCTTGCCGAAAGGATGAGGCGCCAGATCGTCTATCTCCCGATCGGCGCTCTCTCCCCTGCCCGCTTGAAAAAGATTCGTGTATTCCACATCCTCAGCGGCTACGACAAGCGGGACGTGGCAAAGGACTTCATAGGCTAAACCCGCATCTTGCTCGAAGCCTTCCGGCACGAGCGGCGCGAGCACCGAACCTTCGGGTCGATTCTCTGTGCAATATGCGGGGGCGGGGATGTGGGATCCCTACTTCTGTTCCTGTTCCTTTTCGTACTCCGCCACGATCGTCTTGTGCACGTTGGGCGGCACGATGTCGTAGTGATCGAACTCCATCGTGTAGGAACCTTCTCCACCGGTCATCGACTTGAGGCCGGCCTGGTAGTTCTGTATCTCTCCCAATGGTACCAGCGCCTGTACCACGGCCAGAGAGCCTTCGGTGCCGCTCGTGAGGATCCGCCCGCGCTTGCCGTTGAGATCCCCCATCACGTCGCCCATGTTCGCCTGGGGCACAACCACTTCCAGCTTGACGATCGGCTCGAGGAGAACGGGATTGCATTCGAGGAATGCCTTCTTGAAGGCCTCCCGGCCTGCGATCTGGAAGGCGATGTCCTTCGAGTCGACGGGATGGGTTTTTCCGTCCACGAGCGTGACCTGTACGTCCACGACCGGATATCCCGCGATCACCCCTTCCGCCATCTTGTTCTGGATGCCCTTGTCCACGGACGGACGGAAGGTCTGGTCGATGACACCTCCGAAAATCTTGTCCTGGAATTCGTAGCCGGCCCCACGCTCCCGGGGTTCCACATCGATGAAGACCCTGGCAAACTGTCCCGCGCCACCGGTCTGTTTCTTGTGAGTGTACTCGACGTACTTGGCGCCCTTGGTGATCGTCTCTTTGTAAGGGATCTTCGGGGGGGCCGTCTGGACCTCGACCTTTCTTCTTCTCTTCAGCCTCTTCAACATCAGGGAGAGATGCAGATCCGACATGCCGCTCAACACGAGGTCGCCGGTCTGCGTGTCCGCCTGGACGGAAATCGTTCGGTCATCTGCGACAAGCTCCCTCAGGGCCGTGCTGATCTTCTGCTCGTCCCCCCGGCTCTTCGGTCGAACCGCCAGTGAGCACATCGGGTTGGGGAACTGTATTTCTTGGAGTGTGATCTTCGTCTTGTCGTCGGTCAGGGTGTCCCCGGCCAGGATGTCTTCCACCTTGGCCACAGCCACGATGTCGCCGCTCACTCCCTCATCGACCGGGTCCTGCTCCTTTCCGCAGATCTTCAACAAGCCCCCGATTCGCTCGCTCTTGCCCGTACGGCGATTCACAAAGGACGTGTTGGAAGCAAGCCGGCCCGCGAGGATCCGCAGGTAGGTGATTCGCGTAACGAACTCATCCGCTACCGTTCGGTAGACAAAGCCGACGAACCCGTTATCCGGATCCAGTACGACCTCTTCCTCTCCGGCCAGCCCCTTCCGCTCCACCTGGCCCGGGTTCGGCGCAAAGGCGACCAGAAAGTCGAGCATCTCTTCGAGCCCAATCTGCGGCTCGCCCGCGGCCACCAGCACAGGGAAAAGGACCCTCTGAAGCATCGCCTGGGTGAAGGTTGCACGAAAGACATCCGGAGCAATC
>JANQFG010000233.1 GCA_028277985.1 bacterium
GTTTGTCGAGATACTGAAGACCTCCCAGGCCTCAGTCCGGCTCTTCGATGTTCTGGGGGCTCCGGGCAAAGCCCCGGAGGTCCGAAATCCTCAGATAGGCTCTTACTGGAGTCCGACCGAGGAGGAGGCCTACCTTTCCACCACGGGCAGGGCCTTCTCAAGGAAGGGCACCTGCAATCCGCTTCATGTGCGGAAGCTTGCCGGAGACATGGCCCTGCGTGACATACTTGAGGATGTGTATGCACTGTCCTGCCTGACATGGACCAAGCCCGATGATTGCAGCAGGATCCCCGTGACCATCCGGCTGGCAGATATCCGCCTGAAGGAGCACGCCGGCAACTTCGATGAGGATGCCTTGGCATATGAGGAAGAGGTGGATGACGATGAGTGACCTCGGATTGTTTGGAAGTGTCTACGATCAATTGCGCAGCTACTCTGATCGGATCGACCGTCTGCTGATCACCATCGCGAGCCCCGGCGCCCGGGAGCGTTCAGGGGCTGAGGCGGAGCTTGCAGAGCTCCTGCGCCGGTTTGCCCAACCGGAAACTGAGACCTCCAGCCATGCCCTGCGTCTCGTCACGCACGTGCTGCGCCAGGAGTTTTCGTCATCGGACTATCCCAATGGCTTCACGACTCTTGCGGAGGAGCTTGAGAAGGGCGTTCTCGACGACAATGGGACCCTTGTCCTGGAGAGAATCGCAGCGACGCTGGACAGGAAGTGCTCAGAAATGCGCTCTCGCATGAGGGAAGGGATATGATGGAGCGGTACCTGGCCGCGGCCATTCGACAGGCGTATGAACGGGCGCGCGTTCTCAAGACCAAGATCCCGAAGCCTGTTCCGGCTCCGGAAATGCTTGAACTGCACCGCCTTTGCGAGAGTCGCCTGCAGAATACCATCAAACACCTGAAGTACATGGAGGAAGCCTCCGAGATCAACCATCCAGCCATGCTGCCGAAGAAGATCAGGCTTTTCCGGGGCGCATGCGAGTACCTCGCGCAACTCGAAAGCACAGGGGTCGCGGCGCTCAACCGCTCGAACAAGGACGACATCTTCTTCAGCAAGCTCGTGTTCAGAATTCACCATGAGATTTCGTTTCCGCTTTCTCCGCCCAGCGTTACGTGCCTTTCAAGGCAGTACTACCGGATTTCCACGTCACTGAAGCTGATCGAGGTACCTCTCGCGGAGGCTGAATTCCTTCTCCACTTGCCCGACCTGCACCATGAAATGGCCCATCTGCTGGTCGCGGCGGAAGATGACCCGGGAGCAGACCCCTTTCAACATGAGCTTGGGCGGTTTCATGGCGCTGTGATGGCTCATTTCACGGAGCAACAGGCCAGGAACGCCCGAAGTACGGGGCCGAAGCAGTACACCGGGTGGATACTCGATAACCTCGAAGACTCGTGGGTGATGTACTGGACAGAGGAGCTGTTCTGCGATCTCTTCGCGCTGTACGCGGTGGGACCGGCATTCGCCTGGGCGTATTTCCATCTGACTGCCGAGCGAGGCGGGGATCCTTTCGAGATCCGCAATGGCGGGGCGATGTCCCACCCGCCTGCCGCCGCGCGGATGCAGGCGATGCTCGCAGGCCTGGAACTGATGGGCTATGCGGAGGAAGGGAGGCAAATCAAAGAGGCTTGGGACAG
>JANQFG010000262.1 GCA_028277985.1 bacterium
AAGAGGGAACCTTCGCACTATGAAAGAACCCACCCGGAACGGCTATTACCGGTCTCGGTCCCGGAAGATGGCACTGACCATCATCGCGGTCTCGCTGACCCCGATGCTCCTGATTAGTGGGATCATCTTGTATCAGTTCCGGAACGCGTACGAGGAAAAGGTCGATGCACACCTGCTTGAGGTCGTGGAAAAGCACAGGCAGTCCATCGACACGTTCCTGCAGGACAAGCTCGCCGACATCCGGATGCTGGCCACGAGTCACGACTACGAGGAGCTCATCGACGAAGCCTATCTCAAGAATCTGCTCGCACAGCTCTTGCGGGAATACGGCCCCATATTCGTCGATCTGGGAGTTGTCAGTTCAGAAGGAATCCAGACGGCCTATGCCGGCCCCTTCCCACTGGAACGTGCAGACTACTCCCGAACAGACTGGTTCAATGAAGCCCGGAGGCGAGAATACTTCATCAGCGACGTCTTCCTCGGCATTCGAAAGCTGCCACACTTCATCATAGCTGTCCGAAACACTGCCTCCGACCATTCCTGGATCCTCCGTGCCACGATCAATTTTCAGGCCTTCAACCATCTGGTAGAGGAAATCCGGATCGGGGAGACCGGCTTCGCCTTCATTCTGAACCGAACCGGCGCATTCCAGACCCGACCCTTCGAAGACATCAAGCCGGATGAGGTCCCCTACCCGGAACTGCTCGGCAAAGGTGGGGACCCCCATGCTGAAACCCGGATCGTCAAGAGCCCCGACGGGGCCGGAGTCCGAAAAATCTACGTTGCAGCCTACCTCAAGGAAGAAGCTTGGGTGCTGGTCTACCAGCAGAACGTCGCCGACGCTTTTTCCCAACTCAACAGGGCCCACCGGGCAGCCATGACGATTCTTCTGCTCGGGGGCTTTGGCATCGTCAGCACGGCGCTGTTCGTCTCCCGTCGGATCTTCCAACGGTTCGAGAGATCGGACCAGGAAAAGGAGATGATGAGCGAGCAGATGGTGCAGACCGGGAAGCTCGCCTCTGTGGGAGAGCTTGCAGCCGGAATCGCACACGAAATCAACAACCCGGTGGCCATCATGGTGGAGGAGGCCGGCTGGATAGAGGACCTGCTGGA
>JANQFG010000029.1 GCA_028277985.1 bacterium
CTGCTTCCAGACCGCGGCCCGGGTGACCTGCAGCTCCCTGCAGATCTCCTGGCTGGAGACGTAGTCCTCTGCCCCCCGAAGGAGCCCGAGGATTCGCTCCCGTTGTGACGGTCGCTTAGCCATTTTTGAGCAACATGGAAATGTCGACACCGGGCGCGGAGTGGGTAAGCCTGCCCACCGAGATCATGTCCACACCGGTCTCTGCGAGTTCTCGAACGTTCTCCAGATTCACGCCGCCTGAAACCTCCAGCAGGACGGCGCCGCCAACCTGTTTCACCGCCTGACGGATCTGTTCGACCGACATGTTATCCAGGAGGATCGCATCCACCCCGGCCGCCACGGCCTCTCCCACCTCCTCCAGTGTTGAGGCCTCCACCTCCACCCGAAGGGTATGGGGTGCATTCTTGCGGATCGCCTTGACCGCCTTTGAAACCCCGCCGCACGCCGCAAGGTGGTTTTCCTTTACGAGAATCCCCTCGGACAGACTCGCCCGGTGATTCACGCCACCCCCGACCCGCACCGCATATTTCTCCAGGATCCTCATCCCGGGCAGGGTCTTTCTCGTGTCAAGAATCTTGGTGCCCGTTCCCTCCACCGCGTCCACGAACCTGCGGGTCAGCGTCGCCACCCCGGAGAGATGCTGCAGGATGTTGAGCGCCACCCTCTCAGCCCCCAGGAGGGCCCGAACGGGCCCCTCCAGCTCGAGGAGCAAGGGGCCGCCGGCCTCAACTCTCTGGCCGTCTTCGGTCGCGGCCCGAGCCCGGACCTCGCCGGAGAGGAGGGTGAAGACCCGGACGGCCACGTCCAGGCCCGCCACAACCAGCGGCTCCTTGGCCTGCATCACGGCCTTCCCCTGCAGGCTGGGGGGAACGAGCAGCTCGCTGGTCACATCGCCCGTGCCGAGGTCCTCCCGAAGGGCCGCCCGGAGCCACTCGTCCAGCATGGGTTCGGGGATCATGGGACGCCTCTCCTTGCCAAGAATCTACTTGAATTATCGGGAATAATTGACAAGATAAGCAGCACAAAGTATATTGAATCTTCCGTTCCAATTCAAACGGAACGGCGCACCATAGAGCATGCCGAAGTGGTGGAATTGGTAGACACGCTGGGTTCAGGGTCCAGTGGGCATTAGCCTGTGGGAGTTCGAATCTCCCCTTCGGCACCAAAGAAAGCGGCGTAATCAGAGATGGTTACGCCGTTCTTTTTTGGAAGGACTTTGTTATAATTATTCACCGTTGGCCTCTTGGGGAGCCAGATGGGGAGCACTTGCAATAAACTCACGGAAGCGGTCCATCGCTTGTCGGGTATCCTGAGAATCCACAGTCGTGTACCGGTCGAACATCTCCCGGGTTGAATGGCCGGTGATTTCCATGATCACCTTCTCCCGAACACCGGCTTTTTGCATGTACGTGTTGAACGTGTGCCGGATGTCGTGGAAGATGAACCCGTCCTCCTTGGCCCGGCCGTAAGGGATCTCAGCCTTCTCACAGGCGTTCCGAAGCGCGGTCCTGACGTCCTTGATGGGCTTCCCTGCGTAGGTGAATACGTAGTCGTGATGAATTCGCCTTGGGACGGCCTTCAGAATCTCGTAGAGCGGCTCAAGGATCGGCACGTTGCGGGGTTCTGCGTCCTTCGTGTGCTGAGCCTCAAGGCGAATGACCCGATTCTTCAGGTCCACACGGTCCCAGGTCAGCCCCAGAATCTCCTCCTTACGCATTCCTGTGTAGAAAGCCGTGGCCAGGACTTGGTTCGCATGAGCTGGCAACTCCTCCATGAGTCGCTCGAACTCTTCGAGAGAGAGAATCCGGTCCCGCGCATTCGCGTTGCGGTTCTTGAGCAGTTTGCCCACCCTGTTGAACTTCTTCAGGGTCTTGTCGTCCACCTTGTCGTTCTCCCAGGCTTTGCGGATCATCGTCTTGACCTCACCGACTTCCTGGTCGATGGTGGACAGTGCCCTGCCCTCCTTCAGTCGTCTTGCCTGGTAGCCCTCGATGTCCACAGGCTTCAGGTTGGCGACAACCACGTCCCCATAAACCTCATTGAACTGCTTCAGGTTGATCTCCTTCCTCCAGTGCGACTTCTTCTCCTTCACTTTGTCCAGTTCGAGATACCACTTGGCCAGTTCTTTGAAAGTCATGTTGGCTAGGGGCAGCATTTCGAAGATGCGTCCTTCCCTCTTCTGTCCCCTGCGCTTACCGTCTGCATCCCTGGCCTCCTCGATGGAGAAACCAACAAACTCCTTGCGGTTCTTCCTCCCCGTGCCGTCCGGGTTCGGCACACGAAACATGATCCAGTACCGCACTCTCTTCTTATGCTCCTTCCGCCGTTTCTTCGCTTTGTCGAAGTTCAGGCCGCATTTGCACTTCTTGTTCTGTGTGCCTACCTTTCGGTGACACTCTGGGCACTCTTGTAAGACCATAGGCTATCCTCCTTTCTCTCAAAATAACTAGTATTTCAGGCCTGGTCGCCCACCTTGACAGCGAGGGCACTTCCTCTGATATAGGTCGCTGCCGTTTGCTCCATAAACAAGCTTACACTTCAGATGCTGGCATTCGACTTTGTATGAATACTGTAGGTAATCGTTGCCAGGAGCGCCTCGGGTACCCAATACCTTCTGGTTCCTCCTGTTCACGTACCCTATCTGGGTAGTCTTTCCGGTCCCGCTGTGAAATGTCGTCCCTTCCATAGGCTTCCCCTTCCTTTGGTTACATAAAGGTTTGCCGTCCCTACCACCTAGCGATCTTGGAGTTCGCCCTGCAAGTATCGGATTACAATCTGCCGTTGTATCCCCCATGCATAGCTAGCGTATGGGTGATTACACTTCCCGGCATCAAGAGTCATGTGCAACTTATTCATAATACCGGTCGACATCCTGAGCTTCTTTGCTCGAATCAGAGAATTAATTGGCTCGTTGAATTCGGAGGGATCCATCAAGTGAAAGACAACCGCAGCCCAGCAGACCATCTCCTGCCGAAGTGGCACCTTCTGCGAAGTTATGCCATTGAGAGCTTCCTTGATATTCTTGAGCAGGTTCTTCAACTCCCTCTGTTGATACTCGGCAGAGGCCGCCCATCTAAAGGCCCTCGCATTACTTGCTTCTAGGTCTTTAATGAAGTGAATAGCCTCTTGCTCTCGCTGAAGCCACTCTTCTTCGCTTGGCTTGAGAGTGGGAACAAGAGCATCAAGAAGATCAAAAATAGCAGCCAACTCTGTCGCTATTTCGACCCGCTCCTTCTTCGAATTCGGGTCAAATTCACCCAACGTGAGTTTTGCAATTAGGGAAGCACCAAAGGCTAAATTCGGAATAGAGAGACAAGTGCAGACGATCACTACCCCCCACTCGGTTTTCCATTTCATCTTTCACCCCCTTCTACTGACAATGCCTCTTGACTCAAGGTGGTCTCCTGGTCGCGGCTTCCTACCTTTTGATTATAGATCAAGAAGGCCCTTTGCCTCCTCCTTGTCCCTGGCCAGACCCTCGCGGATGTATCGCTCGACCAATTCCAGCATGCTTGTATCCGTGAGGACTGCCCAGGCCTTGAGTTCCCGCTTGAGATCCAGGTCGAACGGGCGCAGATTCAGTGCCGGTCTCGCGGGTGTCTTCTTCTCGTCCACTCTGTTCTCCCCCCTTCTGGTCAGATTGACAGGCACCGTGCCAGAACCGTGGCCAGGCCCTCGTCCGGCTCCATCAGGTTGCTCCTCACCTCGGGATCTTCCGCGAGGCTCCAAAGGCTAGGGACTTGGATGAGCAGACTCCACGCCAGATCTTCTCTTTCGTCCTCATCGAGCAACTCCCCCCGGAGCATCTTCACGGCCAGTTTGCTCTCCACGTGCACATCATACCCGAACATCCACTCAATCACTTCCCCCGGGTTCTCGCCATCCTCCTGACATTCGGCCAGCATGAACTTCAGCCGCTCGACCAGCCACTCCTGGTTTCTAAACTCGTTCGCCATGGTGCTCCGCCCCATTAGGTCACCTATGTTACCTATGTAACCTAACAATATTCCCTTGTCAAGGCCTCCCTTTGCTTTTGGGCGTGTTAAGGCAAATCGATGAAACGTCTCGCGGAGTAGAGGTGTTGCCTTAGAACGCATTATGAGTAAAATCAACCGAGCACTTTAGGCCCAGAAGCCCGGCGATAATCAAAACAGAGCTGGCGTTGGTTCGCGGAGTGGTGACCCACCGCCAATGGGTGAGTTGTGTCGGCTAGGGCCCACCTGAAGATCGGTACCAAATTGCTGGGAGATTCCAATGAACTGCATTTACATGGATGGCTTTCGCGGTTTCAGCGACACAACAATACCATTGCAGCAAGTCAACTTCCTCGTCGGGCAGAACAGTACTGGAAAGACCTCGCTGTTGGGCTTGCTCGATTTGCTTTCCAGCGCTGACTTCTGGTTCGGACAGCAATTCAACAGCGAAACATACGAATTTGGAGGTTTCTCGGATATCGTCTCTGCCAACGATCCTAAGAGAAAGACGTTTCGAATAGGGTTTTGCCAGACTAGGTCAGATACGGACACAAGCAATGAACCCCGTTGCTTTTTAATGGAGTTCAAACAACGCGAAACTGTTCCTACTATTTCTCGATTTACGTTCGCTCAAGACGACTGGATTGGGACTATTGTCGCCCGGAAAAACGATCTTCAATATAGAACTGACAACCTTGAGGGTTTTTGTGCGCAGACGAGAGATTCATCTTGTCTTTTGGATAGGGTCAAGACCTACATCCAGGACACAACAACCGGCTTCAAAAAGATTCCAGTGCAAATTCCTTTTGCATCTCGGAGGATGATGGCCAATTTTCCAGAGATCTTGGAGATTCTCGCAAAGGATGACAATGCTGAATCTTCGATTAGTGCTTCTATTCCGGCCATCGAACCAATGGTAGTCTCACTAGCGCCTATACGGACAAAGCCGAAACGCACATACGAGGGCTATCCCAAGCCCTTCAGCCCTGAGGGGGATCATACGCCCTACATCCTCCGTAGAAAGCTGTCATCCAGGTCGAAAGCTAGAACGTTCAAGCTGTCGTTGGAGAAGTTCGGGAACGCCAGCGGCCTCTTCGGGCACATAGGGATCACACAGTTTGGCAAAGATCCAACAGGCCCCTTCGAGGTTACCGTCAGCCTGGGAGAACAGTCTTTGCGGATCAACAGCGTGGGATACGGAGTATCTCAAGCCTTGCCCGTCGTAGCCGAACTCCTCACGTGGGGGGCTGGCACATGGTATTCGATTCAGCAGCCGGAGGTGCATCTGCACCCAAAGGCGCAAGCTGCCTTCGGGGATTTGCTCTTCGACGTAGCAACGCTCGACGAAAAGACTCTCTTTGTCGAAACCCATAGTGACTACTTGATTGACAGATTTCGTCTCAATTTCCGAGAGTCATCGGGACCGAAATCTCAGGTTCTCTTCTTTGAACGAACCCATGAAGGAAACCTTGTACACGTTCTGCCGATCGAGCAGAACGGCGAGTATCCGGAGGATCAACCGGAACAATTTCGCGCCTTCTTCCTCCAAGAACAACGCCGACTGCTTGGAATTTGAGATGTGCTTAGTGATAGACATCAATGCTTTTCACAGCGTGTTTGAAGCCTCATCGAGTGATTACCTGGAGTTTGAACCGGTATACCGATGGCTTTGCGGGAATTCTCGTTCTAAGTTGGTTTATGGTGGCAGTCGATACCGGGAAGAGTTGGTAAAGATGGGGAAATACCTAGGCTATCTAGTCGAGCTGAAACGATCGCGGCGGGTAGCCGAAATAGACGACGGAAAAGTCGACGAAAAGGAAACCGAACTCATCAGGAAGGTTAACCGCGCCGATTTTGATGATGCCCATATTGTTGCGATTTTCGCAGTTTCCGGCTGCCGAGTTTACTGCTCCAAAGACAAGCGATCTTTCAAATATCTGAAGAGGAAATCTTTGTATCCTAAAGGTCAGAAACCACCAAGCATTTACACTCGACGGAATAATGAGCACCTGCTTTGTGCTGAGAACATCGTGGACTTGAAGAATCAAGTGCGGTGATTGATCGATCTGCTATGCCGGATCCGTCAGCACTACGTCAGCTTTGAACACGTAGAGTGATATGTGTCACATCGGCCCGACTATCTTATTCCGTTTTCAAAGAGCAAGATTGCTTCCTACAAGCGTAGATCTGGGCAACTGGTATCACGCGGCCTCGGGCCCGGTCTCCGGCTGCTCGATGATAACCTGCCCCGTCTCCTGGTCGATCTCCCGGTCCAGGTGATCGAACGTCTTTCCGTCTTGCAGGTAGACCACTTTCCTGCCGGTCTTCTGGTCGTTGACGACCTGCTGAAAACTGCGGCTGCGATCGAGTGTTGCTGCCTTGGTTCTTCTCCTTTCAGTCATGGGATTTGTATGGGTTGATGAGCCGCGCCCCCTCCCCACTTCGTCTGTTCTTCTCCTTTAAGTCCTCTTCCCACTGGTCATAGTTTTCCCGGAGGGCATCCCGTGTCTTTTCCCCAGCCCAAACTCTCAACCCCCAGCAGTCATCAAAACCCTGGGCCTTGGCCTCCTCGACGATATGATCCACCCAGCCGCGCATAGCCGGGCTGAATTCGCCAAACTCCTGATCAAAACGTTCCTGTAAGGCTCGTTCCTGATCGAAGACCTGACTAGGCGACTGATAGCCTTCCAGCACAGAATGACCAGGGGGAGCATATGGGTCCGGCCGGGACGGCACCCTTGGTCTCGGCACCTGCTCGGGAGGGTGCATCTCTCGTGGATCGACAAAGCCCATGGGCCCAGGGGGCGGCAACAGGCCGGGCCGCTGCCTTTCCCGAGCCTCTGCCTCCAGTAGGTCACGGGCCGAAGTAGGCGCCTCGTACCCCGGCCCCTCACCGGTCTGGAGTTCCCGGTCCTCCTGGTGGAGGTCGGCAATCTCCTCGATCATGGCCATCCGGTCATGCGGTAGAAAGTCGGGCTTCTCCGGTGGTCCTTCCGGTGCGCTCATGGCTCACCTCCCGGCTACCAGGGTTTCTTGTCTGGCGTGTAGGTGTCCCGTGGGTTCTGACCGCGCATCGCCTTCAACTCCTGGATCCCTAGCGTATGCTCGTCGTCGCGCTGCCTTTCTCCGGCCACACGGCGCACAGCTTCGACTTCTTGGGCCGATTCGATGTAGAGGCCCAAAGTCTGCGGTGCACCTGCCGATAATTTCCTGTTCACCTTTCGATTCAGCAAATCCAAGCGCCTTTCATCGCTGAGAATCTCCCCGTAGTTCTCGGCCATGAACCGCCTGATCTCGTCCGGCGAGGTGTTCTCGGCGGTGGGCTCGATCCGCAGATCCTCCTCGGCCAGCAGTTCCTCCTCCATCAGCTCTTGCTGCCGCTGACGACGCAACATCTCGTCATCCTCATCGTCGTCGTGGTAGGAGCTGAGACGCCCTGACTCCCGCAGGGTCTGCCTGTGGACGGACTCGGCGATCCTTTCCCGAACGTCCTGATTCCGCTGGACAACCGTATCCTCCGGATAGGCTGGCGGCTGCCCCTGGCCTCCTTGCTGCCGATGTTCCAGCATCTCCCTCATGGCCTTGGCGGCATCCTCCTCGTCCCCGTACTGAATGTTCCGTGCCCACTCTGCTACCTTCTGGTTGATGTCGTCTGGCATGGTTTCTCCTTTCATGAAAGGATTGGTTGGTCGTTCACTCCTGGCCGTGATGTTCCAGAAGCTTTTCGTTGAGATGTGCGACTTCGGCATCTTCCATGCCAATGTCTCCGTAGTATTCGAGCGCAACGACCGCATAGGCCAGGGCACCACAGGCTGGTGTGTCCATGTCCGTCAAGGTCGGCAACTCTGCAGTGCCAATCGAGAGCAACTCTTCTCCCAGCCTTGATTTCAGGCCCAGGTGGAGCCGCTTCCGGCCCGGAACCAAGAGTTCGCGCAACAGCCGGAGGTGGACTTCAATCCGTCCGGTGCGAAGCCCCTGGCTCGCTTCTGAGGCCGGTTCGTGCCCATAGGGCACGTCCAAGTACTGAAACTGTGGCCGCCCCCGTTCGTAGGCCTTCCGGTTCCGCTCGTTCAGGAAGTCCGCGGCCGGTTTGTGATACCGCGAATAGAAAGCCTGGATTTGGAAGGTCTTCCTCAGTTCCAGGGCATACCGGATGAGCAGGCCCAGATCTCGCTCTTCCATCTCTCGAACCAGATGATACGGCCGCCCCTTTTTGCGTTCACTGTCCGCCCACCACTTTTCCGATGTGAGCGCCTCCTGGCCGACCACACAGATCACGCCCGGCCGCTCTCCAGGCCAGACCAACCCGGCCACAACCCGGTCGAGTTCCACCTCCTGGTCGTCCCCGAGCTTCGCCTTCACGGGCTGTTTGAACCAATCATAGAACATGAGCGCACTCCTTATCGCAGGTCACAGTCTCCAAAGACGCTGTCAGCCTTGAAGCGTTCACTCGCCTCGAACGAGAGCAGTGCCGCCACATCCGCGAAATCGTCCGTGGCCTTCGCGTGTTTCGGATGGCCGATGGTGATGCCGCCCGAGGGCGTAATGCGGGTCTCTAGGCCCTTTAGTTCCTTCAAGAGCTGTGGATGGTCCAGCAGCTCGACCCTCCGGGTATGGACAAGAGTCTTGAGAGCACCGTACATATCCCGCTTCGTCGCCTGGCTGAACAGCCGTTCCTGGAACGAGACACCCCGCTGCCGTAATAGCTGTCGCAAGGGTTCGCTCGCGAACTGGTCGCCCACCAGATGATTGAAGAGATACTCCCGCCGCAACTCCTCAATCCGGGGCAGAACGTCCTCCAACAGATCCACCGGCCGCCCACGCTCCGGAGTCCAGCTCTCCAACCGGTCCAGGACCACTTTTCCGTTTCCCTCCTTGTGTGCAATCCCGAGCACAGTGCTGTCCTGCTTGAAGGCTACGTCCACGGCCGCAAAGTAGCGCACCCGGTAGTCCGCAGGTAGCTCGATACGTTCAGGAACCACACAGGCATCAATCAGCCGGGGATCCAGGAATGCCTCCACGTTCTCGCGCCACTCGGCATACCACTCGGCCCGTGCCGCATCCGGGTCCAGACGGAGCGCCTGGGCAACTACTTCCTCGCCTATCAATGGATTCATGGTGAAAATGTCGGCCTGCCAGACCAGCACGTCCGGGTCATCCTTGCCGTAGTAACGCTCCCAAATCTCGTACAGGGCCCCGCTCCGGGCGTATGGTGAGGAGATCCCCATCAGGACCGCGTTCGGAAACTGGGCCATCGCAGGCCGGAGGGCCGTCAACGTCTCCTGCGCGGGATTGGCCGACAGATCGGTGGGCCAGAAGGCCATTTCATCTAATCCCGCAAAGAAGACCGCCCGACCGCGGATGGAAGCGAAGTTTGCAGTCTGAATAGAGATCGTTACGCGGTTGTCCAATTCAATCGAGTCGGCCCGCACCTTCACCACATGAGGGGAAAAGTACGGATTCTCAGTTACGTCGCTCAAGACATACCCAAAGGCCACTTTCGCCTGGTGCCGGTCCCGGGCCAAGAGCATCGCGTAGGCCTTTTCGCCCGGACCCAGGTATTGCGTGACGTCCGTGAACATCGCCCGGTAGACCAGTTCCCGGGACATACTCCTGGTCTTCCCGGCGCGTCTGGCCACGGCGGCATAAACCTCCTTCGGCGGCTTCGTAGGCGGCGTCTCCCGGCCTGTGCACTGCACGAAGATCTCCAACTCCTCGTCCGTCATCGGCAACGCATGAACGACCTTGTGGAAAACGATCCAGTTCTTCCAGGTATCCGGGGCGCCCACGCTCCGGCCCAAGAGGTTTTCGTCGTTCAGTGCCTCGATGATGTTCACAGGCTCTCCATGGCCCAACAAAAAGGGGCACTTCCCCTGCGCAGGAAGTGCCCCTCGAAACACCGGTGATCAGCCGGTGCGTTGGGTGTACGTTAATCGGTCTCCTCGTTCAGTTAACCTGGTCGTCCAACCGTACCTTTGTCACATAGATCGCTGGATGGACCTCCTGGACCTGTCCGGCTCCCCACAATGTCCGGATGCCCAGTCGCCGGTTGCAGAACGTGAAACCCTCCAGACAGACCCGGCCCGCCTGTACCCAGAACCACTGCCAAACCCTCTTAAAGGCCGCTTTCAGCATCTCTGCCTCTCCTGGGGGCACCCTTACCCTTACTCGGTTGCCGTTCTCTCCTGAATCGCGTCCTGCACAGCCTTTTTGCTCAAATGCGGGGATTTTCGCTTGCCGATCAGTCCGGGATTCTTGCCGAGCCGGAACACCCAGGCCGGACAGTCGGTAACCTGGCAGTTCCTCACCTCATGGGTCGACCAGTTACAGCAATCCATGCACCGCGCCCTCAAAGCTCTGAGTGGGGTCAACTTCTCGGTCCGCTGGCCGTTCTTCCACTTGAACGCATGCTCAATTGGTGGCATCGGGATTCTCCTCATCGTCGTTGTGCCCATTGCAGTCTTCTTCGTCCCCTTGATCTGCATCCTGGGCCTCCTCCTGCTTTTCCGATTCACAGGTGTCGTCGTCCAGGGCTTCCTCCGCTTCTTCGGCCTCCTGCCTCCGGGCAATCAACGTTGCCAGCAGGCTCTGTTTTCTCTCCCGTATTCGTCGCTCCGCTTCGGCCAGCTCCTTCATGGCGGCCACCTCCTCCTGGGTCTTCTCTAGCCAGGTCCGTAACTCTCCAATCCGCTCATCCCAAACTCGATCATTCATCACCATTTTCAATCCTCCAACTTCATTTTCTTTGCCTTCGCATCGAACTCTTTCACATATTGGGACAGGTTCGGAACCTCACGGGCTCGCGCTTCAAGACCGAGCGTAAGCAACCCCAGCCGGAGCGTGTTCTCATAGCTACACAGTGCCGCCAAGCTGCCGTTCTTCACCTCTTTGCCGCCCTTCGTGGTCCAGCTCAGGCCGCGCTCCACTATGTCTTTGAAGAGAAGCAAAGCGACCGTTTGAACCCGCGTTATTGAATCGATGACGAGCCGCCTCTTGGCACCCTCCCCTGGACCGGCATCCGTGAGTGCTTCTTCGCTCAGGATTTCTTCACGTATGGCGTTTGCCATCTCCAGTGCCCATTCGGACTCAGGAGGAAGATCCCGTCCTGCTAAGAACGCCCACGCTCCATGCCGTTGGTTTGGACGTTCCGGCCGCACGGCCTTCTGAAGGTTCGCGAGATCCTGGTCTGTTGCTGGCCTGCCCGCCTCATTTCTCCTCATTGATTTGGCTCCCTATCAGTTCCCCATGATTCACGGTGCCCTTTGCTACCAAGGCTCCGAGGACCGTCCGCTGAACACACGATTCAGTGTGCTTTTTCGCTCTCCGGTAGATTCTCCAGCCAAGCGTCCAGGTCTTCCTTCAAGAAGATCACCTTCCGACCACACCGGCGTGGTCTGGGAAACGACCTGTCACCTCGCGCTATGGCGTTGTAGATGGTCTTGGCGGCCAGGCCCGTGTACTCGCTGGCCTCCCGGACCGAAAACCCCCGCTTGTCCTTATTCCTGCCCATTTCCTCTCCTGGCTGTGGGAAAATCCCGGACACTACCGCGATATGTCCAGGTAACTAAGGTCTCACTCCCCTACCATCACCGCTTTTTCCGGTCCTCCATCCCGGTGATGTGCTACACCCCTAATAAAGCCAACTCCCTGAAGTCATTACATTGGTGACACATGGTGACAGTTGCTCCATATTCCCCCCGCGAGAGACAAAAAAACCTCGGGAATACGGAAAACCTGTCGGATCTGTCACCCCTCTGATCTTTTCAGCCTCAAACCCACCCATTGTCTGGCCCCTGTACGTGATTCACGGGTCTGCCTGATCCCCCGTTGACGGAGGAGTTTATTGATTGCTTTCTTACTGAAAGGATCTTCTCCTGCATGTTCACAGAACTCTGTGTAGGCCTCATGAAGATCGCCCACGGATACCTTGAAACGGGGACCGAGTTCGCACATATCACCCAGGAATCCCCCCAGGGCATCCTGTTCGGCACGATACTGGTCCGTGGCGGCCTGGACTTCGGGTGCGGTCCAATGGTGATCTTCCATCCAGTCGGCAAGTCCGGCCAGCATCCAGTTCAGGATGGCACTGCCTTCGTTGAGAAGCTCGTACATCACGTCTTCCTGTGGACGCTGCTCATGTTCCGGGATCTGCACTTGCCACGGAATGAGCCGAATCCTCCTCCAGATCCCTGCGTCGGTGCCACGGATCTCGGGCCGGTGGTTCACGATCAGCACAAGAGAGAAGGTCTGCTCGAACTCGAAGAAGTCGCCGCGCATGAAGCGGGCCTTTTTCCGATCTCCTCCGGTCATGTCCTTGACGAGAGCCTCAGCAAGTCGCCGACCATCATCTACTTCCACACTGAAGGCGAGTCTCCGGCCCGCAAGGTCGGCAAGTTCGGTCGGGTGGCTGTCGTACTTCTTCTGGATGAGCAGACTCGGGGCAGCGCGGATAGCATAGTCGCCCAAGACTCCCATGATCACCCGAGCGTTGGTAGTTTTCGCGTTAGCACCGCCTCCGAACCAGATGTCCAAGGCTTCTTCGAGGGCTGTGCCCACCAGGGAGAGGCCCATACCCCGCTGCAACTGCCGTCGGATATTCGCGTTTGGCTGGAACCGCTTCAGGTGGGCTTCCCAGTGCGGCCCCCGTGCATCAGGGTCGAACGGCACGCGGCAAACCTGCGTGAGCAAGTCATCAGGATCGTGGGGTCTCAACTCACCAGACCCCAAGTCCAACGTCCCGTTGACCACATTGAGCAACCACGGATGGGCGTCCCACTCGTCGGCCAGCGTGAGGACACCTTCCCAGCCGCGGAGAAAAGACAGAGCAGCGCCGATCCGTGCGTACGTGCAAGTTTCCTGAATAGCCTTTGTGAGACGGCCTATTACATTCTTGTCCTTAGCCCCTGATAGCTGATTGGTGTAATGTACACGGAGTGCATCAGAAGCGATTTTAGCTACCCTGTCTTCGGGGACGGGCCTCCAAACGCCATTTCGATACTCCGTCCAAGATCCGCGATGGACGGCATAGCGAAACTGGCCCTGAAACAGATCACTCAGCACAAGAGCATGCCCATAATCCTTCGTGATCGCGTCCTGGTCGGTCACGATCGGACGGGAAGACTTCGGTTTCTGTTTGGCCTTCCGGGCGGTGCGCTGCCCACACGGAGCCTTCTCTACCCGCTCCTGAAGATCGGCCACCCGCTCGTCCTCTAACGACAGGATTTCAACCTGCATTCTGATCCCCCTTTCCTGCATCCGGGACCAAGACGCTGGAATCTGCGGCCCGGAAGCACTCCGCCGGCCGGAGCTTGAGAACTCGGGCGACCGCCAGCACACGCCGGTCATTCTCTCGCACATCGTCAATGCCGTTCAGAATCCGGCTGAGGGTGGACGGATGCAGACCAGCTGCATGGGCAATCAGATATTGCCGCACCGGAGCCTCCCGAACCGCCCGGATGAACCGCCGCGAAACCTGCATAGCCATGCCTCCGAAATTTTTGTGAGCTGGCCCCAGCAGAGCGAAAGACCAGGCTTCCGTCAAAGGAATTCGGTGGCGTTAAACGTAACTCAGTTAGGATTAGGTTTTCAGCATCTAATAAAACCGGAGGCTATCGGGGGGAATTCTGAAATCAAACATATGTTCGATTAGAGGGGGGTGTAGCAGTCTGACGTAACGGGGTCGGAGGGGGTTCAAAATGATTACGGCTTTGTTTTGCTCCTCCTTCCTGGGCGCGGGTTGGGGTTGAACTCTCGAATCCAGCCTTCAACTGTATGCGGCGCATACACTTCACCGTCAAAGAGGGTCTGGATTTCATCACAGTCAGCCATCTCGGCCAAGGACAATTGTTTGTGGGTCTTCTTCTTCCAGAGCATTGGAGCTTTCTTCCGGGCACGGCTCTTGTGCTCTGCAATTCGCATCTCCCGTTCACTTGGCTTCTTGCGTCGCTTCGGTGAATCGGCCTTCTTCCGGGTTTCCCCTTCACCAGCTTCGGCCATCTCTTCTTGGAGGCGTTCAACGTCTTCTCGGGAACAGAGCAACCGTTGGAGCTTCTTCCTCCTGCGCTCGGCCACTGGTAGGGCCCTTTCCTCAAGCACAAGCTGGATGTCATAAGTCTCCACACGGGTCGTGCTATCCTGAACGGCGCGGATACTGCCCTGCTCGATAAGGTCTTCGAGTTCAACCTCGCTGATTCCCAGGGCTTTCATCGTGGTTTCGGCGCTGAGCCGATCGGTGGGGAAACTTCGTGTCATGCCATCCTCCGTCAATGGCTCCGTGAGAAAAAGTAGGGGGCAACCGGCACGGAGAACCGGCTTTCGGGAGCGACCCTAGCCCCCCTTAGTTCCGCCTAATCATCTTCGAACAAATCTCTAACGTTATCTGATAGGAGCTTAGTTGGGATTTCTTCGTCATATGCCACAAGCCTCTTTACATCGAGCATGAATTCAGGTTTTGCCTCCTTGTTTCTAAATATGAAAGACGTCTCATCAGTCAGCCAGTTCTGGTCTGGAGGCACAAAGAATTCGAATACATTGACGTAGATGAACTGAATCTTCTTCCCCAAGTTATCGAAAAAGAGCAAATCAGAAACAACTTTTTCCATGCGGTCTTTCCCTATAGATTCGCCATCATAGAGTTCGAATCCGATATGGAGTGATCCTGGCTTCCCTTCCGGTATCTGTTTAATAGCTTCCGCGACTTGCCGCTTAATACTCTGAGTCTTCTTTTCCAATGCTTGTGGTGCATCACAGGACCATACGATGGCAGACGCCCACCGCACATCTGAAACCAATTTTGCTGACCTGGAATCTGGCTTGAATTCTCCGCAGATATGTATGCCTCGCTCGGGTTCGTCGTGCCCAAACAGGAGATCGAATAGAAGGGGCGATCCCATCCTGACGGAGTTGTGCTCGAAATGTCTTCTAGCTCGGTCGATAGTGGGCTTTTTGACTGCGAGAGTTATTTCATCATCATCAAGTAGGACGCCTTCAATGGCTACGAAGGGAAGGAGAGGGATGACTCGTTTAACGAAGTAATCTGTTGGGAACGCCTTTACTTCTTTATGGAATACAACGTCTAGGCACAAAGATGCTTTTTTGTTGTGGAGATAGTCTGCGAGAGGTTCCACCAGTAGGAGCCAATGCTCTCTCTCTTCCTTTGAGTAGTCGGAAAGTGTAGCCTTCTTCTTGCATTCGACAAAGAGGGTATCTTCCTTTTCTGCTTTTATGTCAGGAGACCTGGTTGCATTGGATGATTCCGGCAGGAGAGTGGTTTTCCAGCCTTCCTTGCCATAGGCAATTGCTACCAGCATCTCAAACAAGACGCCGTCGATACTGTTGGGTGCGGTCGCAGCGCATGCTCTTATCTTGTCCTCGACATTGACTATCTCCCGTGCAGTAGCTATGTCCTTTCCGATTGATTTGAATACGGGGATAACTCGGCATCCTTGTTTGAAATCATAGTCAATGGGATGATAGAGGAACGCCTCACACAGGTAGAGATACCAAGCAAATTGGTTTGGAGGCGTGTGGGGTTTGGAGTATAGGTCGATGTTACTTGTGTAGGTTTCCAGGGACTCTGTAAAGAGGACTATATCCGCCCTAAAGCGGCCCCAGGCAGGGCTACCAATTATGTCTACGAACCAGCGAAATGCTTGTTCGAGTTCCGGGTCGGGATTGACAATTATGAGTCCGTTCTTGTCAAGTAGGTCGGCCATGTTCTCTGACCCATTTCTTGACCGATCTTTTGCCGGCAGGTTCTTCTGCCGCCTATTTTGACTTCTATTATCTCTGGGGTCTTGTCATGCCACACCTCGAATTGTGGCCTTGTGACGAGGGTAAAGGGGGCAGGCAGGTATGAGGAGCCCTGCTTTTCACGCACCCTAGACCCCTGGTTATCCTCTCAAAATTCCTTCTTGCTTTGCAACAAGGCCCCTGCCTGGGGACTCCCTGGGAGGACACTTGGGGAGCCTTGGGGAGCCAGGCCCTCAAAACACCCCCTGTTTGCCTTGGTTTTCCCTGTTGTCTCAGCTTGAGGTTTTTGACTCAACCATTTAGCCCGATTCGCGATTTTGCCTTTCCCTCCTCTTCCTTGGGGTGCTCATTGGTCCATTCAGGGTCCAGTGGGCAATGCGCCTGTGGGAGTTCGAATCTCCCCTTCGGCACCACTAGAAAACCCCGTTAGGATCAAAGCCTTGCGGGGTTTTTCTTTGCCTGGGGCTTGGCTCCTGCAGACTATTTCACGCGTGTTTGTGCCTGCTTCTGTGCCTACCGTTTCCCAGAAGGGTGTCCAGGGCCTCCACAGCTTCATCCCTGTAGCAGCTCGGAAGCCAGATTGAGCCGGACAAGGTGAGGGAGGAGTTGGCTTAGTTGTCATCAAGCATTTGTCCGAATCCTCTTTGCCAAATGATCCCCGTCACATTGTCCGTGACTACTCCACTTTAGGTCCGTCGGGGTTGACCGTGTCACTCGTGAAGAACTGTCTCAGTTACTCAGATAGTGTAGAACTAACGGATCCTCAAAAACCTGAATCATGGCATGGGACGTTGCCTTCACGATAGCCCACTTTATTTGAAAATCACTACCGACATTTTGAAATCCCTCAAATTCCTTGGTGACTTCATCTCCTGCTTGGACTCGAAAACGCATAAACTGATTGCATAGAAAGGCTCCGCATTCACCTTCATGTGCGTCAACGAAAGATATCTTCAGAGTCTTTCTTGCATCCTTATTGACAACAATACTGTTCTGTTCAAGGATGTCCTTTGCTGCCGCGACTGCAATATCGACCAATTCGTTGTGGTCAGCATAGCATTTCAATTTAACATCGCTAAAGAGTACATCCTTTGGTTCTCTGGAGTATACGCCAATAACATTCACATCGTCCGAAATCTGGACTCTAGGCAAATAGTCTATATCAATAGGCTGAGGCCTGAAGCCAGAGTAATGCCGAGTACATCCCGTGATGAATAGGACCAAACCACAAATCAAAGTCGCACGTAAGAACGTTCTCATCTCCCCCTCCCATTTTCAAACCGGACTAGCTATCGTCTCTCTGCCGACTCGAGCATGCCCTACTAGTGGCTGGAATCTCGCAGTCTCGCCTCGAAGTCTCTTTGAGAGGCGACGCCCTTCATCGAAGGCACGGGCGCCACACCGCTGGATCCACTGATGACTTCCACTAAGCCTCTATGATCGTAAAAGACGCACGTGGCCTGCGTTTCTTACTAACAGGTCTATAGCACGGAGGGCCTGAAGACCTCCAGCAGGGATTATGCTTGCACGGATTTTTGTTGACGTGCAGAAATGAGGAGTAGTAGAATAGGCACTTCGCCACATTTTAAAACTACATTTTGTAAAGTAGTTTTTTTGGAAACCCGATTCATCAAATCTGGAGAAAATAGTCTGAAGAGATGGAACCCCAGTCAAACTACTCGTTCAGGCACCGTCCGGTTCTATATTGTCGACTAAGATCAGTCCAGGCGCCACAGCACGCGCAGGTCCCGTCGCGAGCAGGTGGGCGGAGGGGTAACTTCGGGACAGAACGAGGGGGGCTCGATATGAATAAGATGTCTTTTTTCGCTTCCGTGGCAATGGTAGGAATGCTCCTTCTTCTCGGCGGCTGCGGCAGCGATGGTGATGACGCCACTGTCGCAGATGGTACAGGCCTCTTGCCGAGCGGAACGTGCGATACCTGCCAGACGGTCGCCGACTGCGAAGACGGGCTCGTCTGCCAATCCTGCGAGGGAGACTGCACGGCCACGACAAAGCGCTGCTGCGGGCTTTCGACGGAATCCAGCGGCACCCTGACCTGCGACAATGCTCCCTACCCGGCAGGTTGCCTAGACATCGCCGGCAGTTGGACCATCACAGAGTCGATTCAGGGTGAATGCATTTTCGGCGGCGTGAGAGAAGACCTGAGCCAGGACGGCACGGCCGTGGTCAACTTCGTGCAGAACGGGTGCAACGTGGAGTACACGATCGAAACCGGAGGGATCTCGGTCCGTCGACTCGGGAAGATCGTCGGAAACCGCATGCGTTTGAAAGGCCCGTTCCTGGCGGCGACCGTACCCGACGTGAGCTTCGGGAAGAACGTCTCCATCGTGGACGGTACCGTGAATGGTCAGAGTATGTACTTGACGGGCACCGCCGAGGGAGACGGCAGTTTCCAGGGTCAGAACTTCACCTGCAGCGGCTCATCGACAGCTACGGGGACGCGGTGGTAGGCACAGGTGCTCAGATCCTCCATTCCTCCCTGCTCCGCAAGGAACTGATCGTCGGTCCCGAACATACTCTACGAAACCGCTTCGAGAGGGCTGCCGACCCGTGCAAGCTGCCGGAGGTTCTTTAGTCCTCGGAGGCATGCCGGGAGAGAGCGTGTTCTGATTCCCTCCGAGGTCGAGGTACAGGAGCTTCTTCAGCCGACAGAGGGACTCGGGAACCGAGCTTAGCTGATTGTCGGCTAGTTGGGGTTCCCTTGTCCCGGTTGTCATATGCCGCACCCCCATATTCCCCTTTACAGACATGTCTTCCCTGTGTTAAAAAGATGTTTCTTTCAAAAGAACCGCCATGTTTTCTAGCCAGCCTCGTGAGCCTTTTCGGGAGATGAATCGCGCATGAAGACAAGCAAAAGCATCCTCTGGGTTTCACTCCTATCTCTTCTGGCGGCATGTAATCCGAATATAGAGAGCCTTGCCCCGGGAATCGGAAATGTAGGGGATGTGATCGATATTCGGGATCCCGGGCAGGGCAGCCTGAAAACCGGGGGAGTTGTTTATTTTGGTCCTGTTCAAGCTTCCCACGTATTGAGGTGGACCAACGAAGACATCTATGTGGAGGTGCCTCCCGGTCTCAGCGGCAGCGTACAGGTACAAGTGCTCACGAGTCCCTTCAAGAGCAATACGGTGGAATTCCTTGTCCTCGATCAGGTTGAATCACCCAGAATCATGTGTTTTGGCGATTCACTCTTCTACACGGGAATTCCGGAGGAAGTACAAACTCTGGTCGATCAGGACCCGGAACTGAGCGACCTCAATCTCCTGGTATTGAGCCAGGGCAACCCTGCAGAACTTGCCGTGACGGCCTGGCCGCGATGGACGAATGCCTTGGATTGCTACAACAATCTCGATCTTGTGGTGTTTCTGCATGGCACGAACGATGTCAGCGATCCCCAGGGCCTGACCATGGAAGCGATTCAACGGAACATAACGGAAATCATAGAGGATGCATTGTACAGAGGGACTGATCTGGTCGTCTGCAGTCTGTTACCTCGGGTCGGTGACTGTGCAGATGTACTAGCGCCCACTACGGAATCACTGAATAGTTGGTTGGAGTCCTATGCGATCGGGTTGAACATTCCCTATGTGGACATCTACGAAGATTTCGTGATGACTCCGAATTGGGAGCAGACGCTGTTCAACGCACAGAACTGTTCTCATCCGAACCAAACCGGCAAGCAGAAGATTGCGGAGCTTATCAAAGACAAGATAAGCGAGATCTTTCTCCCCTCCGATTAGGACGTGTCCGGAGCCCTTCCATCCCAAGCACGCCGTGACAAAAAAGGCGGCATGGCTCATGAGGTAGTCTGCGCCGCCTATGGCCCCTGGCCGGATCCGTCCAGGCCGCAATTCAGGTAGGTATAGCTCTGTATGATGCCGGATGAGTCGCAGGTAAAGCGCAGCGTGCAGATGTTCTCTCCGCTGGCTCCCCAGCGCTGCGTCCAGGTCATGATATTGCCCCCGTTACGGAGCGGGGTCACTTCGTCGGGGTCCCCTCGTCGATCAATCACCTCATCTATGCTGCGGCCTTGTAGCTTCTTCAACTTCTGATCCAATGATGTGCTGCAGCCGGCAAGAAGGATTACCAGAACGAAAACAAATGACTTCCTCATAGCTTTGGCCTCCTCTTTCCCACCTTCTACCATCTTCCTCTTCATAAGAACAAGGTATCCTGACACTCTCGATGGAAGTGTTGCTACACGCAGAGGATCCAGTTTACCCGTCGGCCCGGAATACAAGAAATATTATTTGACAGTATAGAACTGACTGGGTGATACTGCCAGCGTGACCTATTTGTTGCGGCACTATTGGCTTTCATTGCTACTTGTTTCTCGGAAGGGGAAAGAAGAATGAAAAGGTCGACTCTGGTCTTGGTGCTGGCTGCAACTACCTTCTTTGCCTTCGTGACTCCATCTCATTCCCAATTCACGATCACCCAGCTTTGGAGTAGCGATACTCATCCCTCGAATCTCCATATAAACGATAACGGCTACGTGGTCTGGGACGGACATGATGGGTCAGACTTTGAGATTTTCCTTTACGACGGTACGACCACGACCCAGCTTACCAATAACGGCTCTGGGGAAGAGGACTACTCCCCTCACCTGAACAACAACGGACACGTGGTCTGGGCGGGGGGGGAACATCCCAATGAGATCTTCCTTTACGACGGTACGAGTACGACACAGCTTACGAACAACGATTATGAAGAAACGTACCCCCAGATAAACGATGACGGTTACGCGGTCTGGATGGGATGTGAGGGGGGAGGGTGTTACTTAGGTACAGGCGCGGACTTTGAGATCTTCCTTTACGATGGAACGAGTACGACACAGCTTACGAATAACTCCTATTATGAGGACATCGCGCAGATAAACGATGACGGCTACGCGGTCTGGATGGCATGTGAGGGGGCTGGGTGTCACGGCGGTACAGGTGGGGACTTTGAGGTCTTCCTTTACGACGGAACCAGTACGACCCGGCTTACCGATAACGCCATTTATCAAGACATATATCCCGATATGAACGATCGCGGGTGGGTGGTCTGGTCTGGATGTCTAGGATGGTATTGTACCGACGAAACGCAGAGGATCTTCCTTTACGACGGTACGAGCACCACCGAGATCGCGAATAACGATTTACCTGACGAGCTACCCTGCTCCCCTCAGATAAACAATCGTGGATACGTGGTCTGGCACGGATATGACGGCACCGACCTTGAGGTCTTTCTTTACGACGGCATTAGCACGACCCAGATCACGAATAACTCCTATGATGACCAGCACCCCCAGATAAACGAAAACGGGTGGGTGGTCTGGCAGGGATGTGACGGGGGAGAGTGTTACTCAGCTACAGATGGGGATTATGAGATCTTCCTTTACGATGGAACGAGTACCAGCCAGCTTACCAATAACGACTCTTCTGATTATTTTCCAAAGATGAACAATAACGGGTACGTGGTGTGGTATGCCACTGGCAGCGCCGGGGTGTTCCTTGCGGTGCCTGATTTCTGCATAGACAACGATGCTGATGGGTACGGAAATCCCGCACATGCCGAATGCACGTATCCTGAGCTTGATTGCGACAACTACAACTCCAATATCTATCCCACAAATTCGAACACAAGTTGTGATTGTCAAGAACCAATCCCACAAGGAACTACTGAGAACTGCAGTGATTTGGAGGATAACGATTGCGATGGATGGATTGACGACGAGGATCCGAACTGTGTTTCAGACGCAGATGGGGACGGAATGGCCGACGTAATCGATGTCACGCCCAGCACGCATTCGAATGACTTTTCCGACGAGAGTCTTGATCCGGCAGGAGTAACGAGTGGGGTTGTAACAAATCGCGGAGATCAACTCTTAACGGTAATGGAAGAAGCGAATCCAAGTGGAGTGAAGATCACGGCCGATTCGTCTGGTGGGGCAGCACAGGCAAGAGTGAGTGCTTGCGATGCCCTGGTATCGTTCTCTTTTGATCCTGGGGACGAAGCAATTCTGACCTGCGGGAGTGCAGATATAGAGGTACTTGTTGGACCGATAGAGGGTATGATTGGCCCTCAGATTTCGATCTCTGTGCCCGGAGGAGCCGCGGCAAAGGTAACGGAGGCGAGCCAAGATCAGTATGATATCGATAACACCGGTGCCTCCGGGACTATCAGTGTCATACATCAAGGGGAGATCGCAGAGCTGGACGCGGGCGAGAGTGTGAGCATCACAACTCCAGGGGCATGCAGCTCTTCCGCGCACGCTTCCACACATCGAATCAGCTCAGTGTACGGATCCAAAGCACTAGGCAAGCATTTGGCGTGCTTCCTTCTTCCACTATGTGCGGTGGTCGGACTAACCATTTGGCGAAGGAGGAAGTAGTAATCTAACCTGTGGATCTCTACTTCTTTCTACGAAGAATCATCATGAGAATGCAAGCGCTAAGGGGAACGAGAAAGGGCAGGAGCGAATTCACGACCCCTGACCCGACTAGAGAGCCCGGGCCATAGGATCCCGCCGTGGAGTTGGCCGTACAGCTGTAACTACCAGAACAGTCCGAATCTGCGCAATCTATACCCCCCTCACAGTCATCGTCGATGCCGTTACTGCATTTTTCTTCGGCACCTGGATGAACGTTCGGATTGGAGTCATTGCAGTCCAACCCCGGGTTCGGACAGTAGCTGCAGGCAGGGTCGCCGTAGCCATCGTTGTCCCCGTCATTGCACGAACAGGTGACGGATTCATCCGAAAGCTCCACCACAGCGGCTTCCTGGTAATAGCCTTTGGATCCTGACCCCGCGTACAACCGATTGATCCCGTCGTTCCTGCCGTCTCCAATGACCGTAGCTCCCGTGGCCCCTGTGACCACATCAACGTCAAACTCCTCATCGATGCTGTCCCAGGTATATTCCGCCACCCCGATGCCCCTCATGGCAACGTACAGCCTCGATTGGTTGTCTGCATGCACCCGTCCACTGTTGAGATGATACCTGGCGGCACCTTCCGCTTCGATCGTTAGCGATTCCCACGCATCGTTCGTATACGTGAGCTCGTACAGACCGTAGGCCCACACATAGAGACGGTTCACACCATCCCCACGGCCATCCCCAACGTGCACACAGCCTTTGCTCGTGTAGTCACTCGTGAAGATGATCTCATCACGAAACCCTGTTCCCTCCCACGTAAGTTCATGCACAGTATTACCGTATCGAGGAATGGCGTAGATTCTGACAACGCCGTCGTTACGGCCAACGCCGGCGGAAAATCTTCCGAGCTCGCCGCTCAGCAGTTGCACCTCCTCGAAACCCGCACCATTCCAACTGTACTCCGCGAGCCCGGCCTCTGCCTTGTAGGACACATAGAGCCGCGTCTCTCCGTCATTGCGGCCGGCGGCGGCCTGCAAACACAGAATCTGTCCATTCCCCACGGTTCCAGAAATAGCTTCCGGGCTTTGCCAGCCGTTGTCGTACGGTATGATCCATACGCCTGAGTTGGTCGATCCACCCATGATCAGCGCATTCAGCCCATCGTCTGTAAGGTCGGCTACCACGGGCGATAAGCAGTACGAAGGAGCGGTTGAGTAGTCTTCTACAACCCACTGCCCATCTGAAAAGGTAAACTCATGCCATAGGGAACCGTATTCGTACCTCGTAGCATACAGCCTTATCTTCCCGTCGTTCCGACCGATACCCAGTTCGACTCCATCGACCATCGGAGAGGGGTCATCCGGCATGATCAGCAACTCCGTCAGGGCGGCATGGGAGCCTGATGTATGTATGAGTAGAAAGAGGGAAAAGAGCATACAAAGAACACTTCTTGTGCGTCTTGAGCTCATAGCCCCTCTCCTTCCCGCCTATGCCGACAAGAAGAAATACTTGGGAAGACGGATGAAATACGCAAGCACCGCTTTTGGAATGTATATATGCGTTAAAATTATAGTATAAAAGAATCCTGTGCATTGTCAACCGGGGGGAAGATCCCAGAACTCTTTGGAAAGGCAAGCTCCGAATCCTCCCACAGCAAGCTAGCCATGTTGCGTAGCAATCTGAAACCCGACCAGATCGGTAGAGAATTTGCCATGCAATTCAAATAGGCGATCAAGAGAGTCGCAGAGGCGATTTTCTTGATCGCCTATTTGAAA
>JANQFG010000130.1 GCA_028277985.1 bacterium
AGGCCTCGGCGTACAGATGAGCTTGACCCAGATCATCCAGGGTGCACAGGGAAGCTTCGGGATCGTCACATGGGCCACCGTGAGATGTGAAGTGCTACCCGAACGTCAGGAGTCTTTCCTGGCCGCCTCCGACCATGTGGGACAACTACTTGAAATGGCTCACCGCATGATCAGGTTTCGTCTGGGAGAAGAGATATCCATATTGAACAACGTGAATCTTGCCCATCTGGTGGGCAAAGACGAAGAGGACACAAGACGGCTGAAAGACCTCTTCCCCGAATGGGTTCTTATGTTCCGTGTTGCCGGGTATGAGTACTTGCCGGACCAAAGAATCCAATATCAAAAGAAAGATATTCTCGAAATCGCGAAGAACCTTGGCGTTCCGGTCCATGAAACGCTCGGCGGGATCTCGGCAGAGCGGATTGTCACCCGATCCGTGAACCCGTCCCCGGAGCCCTACTGGAAGCTTCGCGATGGCGGTGGGTGTCAGGACATTCCGTTCATCGCGTCCATGGCAAAGGTGCCGGATCTCGTGGATAGGATGAAACGAGAGGCGGCGACAAGCCGGTTTCCCCTCTCCAGTCTGGGCGTATACATCCAGCCGGTCTGTCAAGGCCACGGGCATCACTGTGAGTTCAGCCTCTTCCATGGCGCTAAAGATGAAGCAGAGCGAAAGAGGGCAAGAGACCTTTATCTGTCTTCCGCAGGGATCCTCATGGAGAAGGGCGCATTCTTCTCCAGGCCTTACGACCTGCTGGCGGAAAAGATCTTGAACCGTGACGCTGCCTCACGTGATGCGCTTAGGACGCTGAAGGCGATCTTCGACCCCGACAACATCATGAACCCGGGCAAGCTCTGCTTTTAGGAGGCAAACAAGATGGCACTGCAAGACTATGAGAAGTCCATGAGCTACTGTATCCGCTGCTCTCACTGCAAGTGGATTCCCTTCAACAAGATTCAGTCCACAAGGTTCTCGGGCAACTGTCCCGCAATTTCAAGGTACAACTTTCACAGCTACGCAGGCGGCGGCCGGGTGGCCATGGCATATGCCCTGTATCATGAGGAATGCGAAATCAGCGACGAAACCCTCAATACCATATACCGGTGCCAGATGTGCGGTTCCTGTCAGGTGGCGTGCCACCTGATCGGCGAGATATGCGAACCTCTCGAGATCGGTAGGGAATTGCGCATCAAGTGCGTAGAAGACGGTGAGCTGTTGCCCGAGCACATGGACATGATCGACAGCATGCGGCAGGAGGATAATCCCCTGGGGGAGCCGAAAGCAGAGCGAGGGGATTGGGCTGAAGGGCTGGGCCTCAAGAACATAAATACGGAACAGGCTGAGGTGCTGTTTCACGCGGGCTGCCGATTCAGCTATGACAAGGACCTGCGAAAGGTCGTTCGTGGGGCCGCCAGCCTGCTGAAACAGGCTGGAGTGGATATCGGTATCGGGGGCAAGGAAGAGGCCTGCTGCGGCGGTCGGGCCTTTGACGTCGGCTATCGCGGCCAGATGGAAAACTATGCGGACGACATCATTTCCCGCCTCAAGGCCTCGGGTGCCAGCAAGATGGTCACGCCCTGTGCCGACTGCTACAGCACGTTCAAGCAGTTCTATTCCATGATCCGTAAAGAGATCGACATCGAGGTACTGCACACCACCGAATATTTTGCCCGTCTGATCAACGAAGGAAAGCTGAAACCAAAGGCAAACGGCTCACTCAGGGTCACCTATCACGATCCCTGCCACCTGGGCAGGCTCGGCGACACGTATGTGCCGTGGGACGGTGAATGGAAGAAGACACTTGGGCAACTCAATTTTCCGGATCCCCCCAGAAAGGTCAGCCGTGGCACCGAGGGCATATTCGAGCCGCCGCGCGATGTGATCAAGGCAATTCCAGGCATCGAGCTCGTGGAGATGGAGCGCATACGCGAATACAGTTGGTGCTGCGGCGCAGGGGGAGGCGTCCGGGAAGCCTTTGAGGATTTCTCCGAGTGGACTGCCCTGGAGAGAATCGAGGAGGCAAAGGCGGTAGGGGCCGAGGCACTGGTTACCACCTGCGGATGGTGCGAGCGGAACTTCAAGGATGCCCTCGAGGCGAGAGACGATGACTTCAAGATTCTGGACTTGACCGAACTGCTCATCGAAGACTCGGAATGATTCAGCTGGAGGAAAATCATGGAAATCAACCTCTATAAGAAGTTTGAAAGCGTTCTGGGTGAAGAGAACATAACGCAGGATCCCTGTACTCTGGATGCCTATCGCTATCAGTGGGTCATGGCCGAGCACGGCGAAATCCCGGATACCGCTATTCGTTTGCTCCCCCATCGGGCAGAGTGCGTAGTCCTGCCGTCCACGACCGAGGAAGTACAGGCCGTGGTGAAACTGTGCAACCGATATGGGTTAAAATTCAAAGCCCATTCAACGGGTTGGGGGGCCCATGCCGCCCCCCATCAGCCGGGTGTTGTGTTGATGGATCTTCGAAGGATGAACCGCCTTATCGAGATCAACGAAAAGGACATGTACGCCCTGGTGGAACCTTATGTCATCTGGGGTCAGTTACAGGAGATGGCCTTCAAAAAAGGCTTGAACTGTTGTACGATCGGTGCCGGTTCCTGCGCATCCCCCCTGGCCAGCTGCACGTCAGGATGGGGCAGTGCACATTTCAATGTTTCCATGGGCTATAGTCAGCGCAACGTTCTGGGCGTTGAATGGGTGCTGCCCAATGGAGAAGTCCTGCGGCTTGGGTCCCCTGGATCGGGTGCCGGTTGGATATCCGGGGACGGGCCCGGTCCGTCTTTGAGGGGTGCCATGCGGGGGCTTGTGGGAGGAGTAGGCGGCTTCGGTGTCTTTACCAAATGCGCTGTCAGGTTATACCACTGGGGCGGCCCTCCTTCTTTGCCTAGTAAGGGTTTCGTGGTTGGTGAGGAAAGGCTGGTCGATTATCCCTCGAACACAAAAATCATCATGCCTTCTTTCGAAACCGTAGAGGATATGCACCAGGCCATGTCAAAGATTGGTGAATCAGAGATCGCCGATGCCGTGGTCATTCTCGGGAGAGGTTTGCTAGCTCTCGCATTTGCTCCCGATAATTCCGGCAGCGTCGATATGCTCAGGGATTTCTTGCCCATGCTGCCCAAATACGCATTCAATCTGTTTTTGGTAGGCAATACTCCTGATGAGCTTGAGTACAAACTGGCTGTGACGGACAAGATCCTTGAAGCGACCCGTGGCGAAAAACTGGATATATTGGACCAGGACGAGGCCCTCAGAGATGCCGTACTGTTGGCCATCGTAAAGGTCGGAAACGTTGCGGCCAGGACGTTTTCCACCGCCGGCAGTTTCAATCCCTTGGGGAGTCATATGTTTTCCTCTTTCCGAAACTGGGTCAAGATGCACAAGGTGGTCGAAAAACTCAAGAAGGAGTACTGCGCCTCGGGCAACATACTTGATGATAGCGGCGACGGGACATGGGGGCCGGGAGTCATGGACCAGGGCCACAATTGGTATTTCGAGAACGAGGTGGCCTTTGATCATACGGTCCCGGAATCCAAGAAGGCAATGAGCGGTTTGACCGATGAAGTGGTTGCATGGGGAGTAGAGAACAACATCCCTAGCTGGGCTGCCATGCCTGAAGATCAGCAACTCGACGCTGTACCCCGGAATGTCGAGCTCCATTACTCCGCCAAGTTCCGAAACGCCCTGGATCCGAATGAAACGTCCGATTCCGCCTTCTTCACCGGCATTTACCGCCCGGAGTCACAATCGTGATTCCGGTTTCGCAGTGGAGAGGGGCGTCAGACCTCTACATACGATAGCGATGGAGTGTGAATGAGAGGAAAATCCGAATCGACACAGGGCTGGATGCGGATCAAAGAGCTGGCCGTGAGAGCAGGGGTCAGTCGCTATACCATCCATTACTATCTACGAGAGGACCTTCTCCCTCCTCCATTGAAGACAGGTCGTACCATGGCACTATACTCCACTGTCCACCTGGATTGCCTGAGGCTTGTTCGGGAAATGCGGGAGGAACAGGGCATGTCCATAGCCGAGGTACGCCAAGAGGTCAGGATCCACTTTGGCGACCAGTGGAGACTGGCCAAGTCGGCTTCGTCTCTCGATGGCAGGAGTCCCGGGATCGGCCGGAAGGGGAAGCTGCAGAGGCAGAGGATCATCGACGCTGCCGTCGACCTGTTCACCCGGCAGGGCTACCACGGAACTCACATCAGCCACATCGCCGGTGCCCTGCGTATAGCCAAGGGAACGTTCTACGATTACTTCGAGAATAAGAATGACCTTCTGGCCGCTATCTTCGATCAAATGGTTCAGGAGCGCGACAAGAGCGAAGAAGCATTGTCCAAGGAACCAAACCCGGTCAACAGGGCGCTTGAACGGGGACGGGCTTTCTTCCGCTTCTTCCAGAAGTATCACAGGATCCTTCTCATCCTTCGTGAGATCCCCATCAACCAAAACGGAAGGTCAGAGTTGGGCTTCCCTGTCATCTATCAGAAGCTCATCAGGCAAACGGCAGCCGATGTGGTAGCCGCGCGAGAGCAGGGTCTCGTTCCTGACACCAAGGATGACCCCGAGCTCATGGCCCAGCTGACTTTTGGGGCTGTCGACTTCATGTCCTCCAGTCTTCTCAGAGGCGACAGTTACTCGTTCGAGGAGATTCTGAGGCCTTTGGCCCGAATGTTCGGAATTGAAATGCTCGGGGCCGTCGATGCTGGACCGAAATAGAGCGGTTTGGACGTATTCCCAGATGATTCACCCTACCGAACATATAGCGGGAACGAGGTAGAGGGCCACCCCGGTCAGAAAGATGACGAACAGGGCCGTTGAGACGAACTGGTTGGACAGGTTGCCGAAGGCCTTTCCCGGCACACTCAGATTACGTGCCTTCTTGAAGCCGACCAATTGCACCTGCATGATCGCTCTTGCGGTCCAGAATATGGATACGAAGAAAAGGATGCCTCTTCCGAGGTCCGTCACCAAGAGGTCGTGGGTATGGGCAAAGGAGACATAGGCCACGGCCAACCAGAGAAGGACCAGCAGCCTGCTCGTGATCAGCGGAATGGCTCGATTCGCATCATCCAAGG
>JANQFG010000137.1 GCA_028277985.1 bacterium
TCCCCACAGCCCGCCATCCTTGGACCCCACCTTTGTCATGTCCGGCGCCAAATCGATCGTTTCCATTGTACTGCCCATGGATGTGGATGCCATCTACGAGTTCCTTACCAAGAAGTCTGCAACCGCGCATAACATAGATCAGAAGAAAAAGGTTCAGGACATCTTTTGGAAAGGAACCCGAATCCAGGAATTCCTTAAGTCTCTCGGATATGAAGCGAAAGTCGTTCCCACAAACAGCGATTATCGTCGATCCCCCGACCCCATCGCCACCCATCCAAGCTTTTCGCATCGGCTCGGCGCCATATCGGCCGGCATTGCCGCCCATGGCTGGTCCGGTAATGTGATGACAAAAGAATATGGTGCAGCCATATACATGAGCACGGTTGTGACAGATGCCGTCCTCAAGAGTGATCCGCCTTTGGGCCCTCGCTATTTTCTTGACGGCTATTGCTCGAAATGCAAACTGTGTGCTCAAACCTGTCCCATTCAGATGTTTCATGAAGATGATGAAGAGGAATTCATATTGGTAAACGACGAACAACATCCGCGGGGAAAACGGTACAACATCGACCTCTGCAATACGGCCTGCTTTGGATTACACGCCCTCTCAAAGGACAAGAAATGGAGTACCTGGGGCAGATATTGGGTTGACAGCTGGGTAAAAGAGCACCCTGACCCAAACCAGAAAGGCGAAGTCAGCCGGACCATGTTCAAGAGTGTCATGAAAGCTGGGACCTCCTTCCGCAGATATGAAGTCATAAGGCGCATGGCAAATTTGCAATGGCCTGAAGAGCATTCCCAGGCTTTGCCGGATCAGAAAAACCTGCCTGAAGATGAATCAGAACGCGTGCGCATACAAGAGGAGTATTGCCATAACATACTTGGAGTAAGGAGTCTTGACGATTACAACGTGTCCACCTGCGCCCATTGCGCCCTGGTCTGTGGCCCCAGTCTAACGGAAACATCCATCCGTCACGGCATGGTTATGGAGTCTGGCATTGTCGTGCCCGGACCTGGCGGGAAGATGACGAGAGTGGACACCTATGAAGAAGCTCTCGCCATGATGGAAAAACACCCTTACAAGCTCGGATTCTTCGAGAGGAATTGGGATCGTTTCTTGACCCTTTTCCAGTTTCCTGTGCTATACGGCGGATTCAATCCGAAGTCCGAAATACAGGGGATTCGATATGAACGCGCGCTGAAGAAGGCCAGGGCCCATGCGGAAGCTATAGGCAGAGTGCAGGAAGATGAAATGAAGAGCACAGAAAAGGCTGAGAGCGTCCCCGTTCCTCTTGCTACCGGCCCAGCAAGCAGGCCAGGTTCATCCTGATTTCCGGAACCTGTTCCCTGAGAATCGCGTCGCCCCTTCCGACAGAGGTCAGGTTAAAGGCACCTGACACCGTCAGGGAAGCGCACCAGCCACCGAGAATTCGAGATAATCCTGAAGAGGAAACAGACTATCAGCGCTTTCTCTCTCTTCATATTTCACCTGAGTTATTCTCACAAGCTGACTGAACCGCCTCGTACATTTCGGTGCCTTACACCATTCGAAGATCCCCGGGGAAGACTTTGCTGCCAAATTAAACGAGGGCTTCCGAAAATGTCTGGGCTTGGTCGAGGAGTTCTTTCAAGAAGGTGTCGATTGCGGTTATCTGAGGCAAGACGTGGATGTAGAGGCCCTGGCCTTCCAGTGGGAAGCACAAAGGTCTGTGGACCGATATTCTTCTTCATTCTGTTCTCCCGATTCCTGAGATGGCAAAGGAGTACGCCGGCCGCTCGGGGAGGTTCCCGGGCAGCATGATATGCAGGCTCCCGTTGTCACTGGACCAGTTCAAGGGGGCCTCAAATCCGAGCAGACCCACGTGCGAGGGCCTCTCAGGGAAGTTCTCAATCGTGACTGCTCCGTCTGAAACGGAACCCACCACGGTTGCGTAGACCGTACCATCTTCAATTCTCTGGGTGAAACGGACGGGCATACCCCGGGCGGTTGTGCCTTCGGCGCGTACCCAGGGTCTAGACCCGAAGAAGGCCTCCCCGTTTGTATTGAGCCACCGTCCCATGGCCTGCAGGCGCTCGACCTGCTCCCTGGGGATCGTTCCGTCGGCCATGGGCCCCACGTTAAGAAGGAGATTCCCGTTCTTGCTCACAACATCTACGAATTGGTGGATGAGTTCTTCGGCAGACAAGTATTCTCCTTGTCCCTCGTTTCGGTTGTAGCCAAAGGAACGGCCCATTCCCCGAACAGTCTCGAACTTCTTTTCCGAGATCTCGGAAAGGGCCCGGTACTCGGGTGTGATGTAGTCATGGTGGATGAGCCCCGGGATGAGGGCCCAGCGATCGTTCACTACACCATCGGGCACCGTGTTGTAGTAGTGAGCGAATAGTTCGAAAGGCTCGGCCGCGGTGGGATAGTTGATGTCGTTCCAGAGTACGGCGGGCCGATATCGCTCGATGAGTTCCCGCCAATGGGCATCCACATAAGCTGCGTACTCGGGCCCGCCAGGCAGGGACGTGATGAAATCCTGTAAATCCTCTATCACCTTTGGTTCGAAGGTCCAGTCGATTCCACCTGAATAGTAAAGGCCCATACGCATGCACCGGCTCCGGACGGCAGCACTCAGCTCTTCTACATAATCTCGCCTGGAACACCAGTCGGACCTAAGGGGGTGTTCGACATTGCTCGGCCATAAAGCAAAACCATCATGGTGTTTCGTGACGAGTACCACATACTTCGCTCCTGCCTCACGGAAGAGATCGGCCCATTGCCCGGGTGCCCAACGGGCGGTTTGTTCTTCAAAGAGGGTCTGGAAGTCCGCATAGACAGAGTCGGCCCCATATGTGTTGAGGTGATATTCTTGCGCTCTGCTGCCCTTGATCCTGATCGTGTTGGAATACCACTCTGCATAAGGGTTCTTCTTGTACCATTCGTGTCCAAACAGGATTAGCATGAAGGGGGTTACCCAGATCTCGGGGTCGAGCGTCGCCTCTGCCCAGGCGGGCACGGAATAGAGACCCCAGTGAATCATGATGCCGAACTTGGCGTCATCATACCATTCAGGGAGTTCATGCCTGGCAAGGGAGTCGGGTGCGGCAGTGTATGGAGCTTCGGGCGGCTCAGCAAAGGGAGGGTCGGGCGAGCAGAGCGAATCTGGTGCTCGGGTCGAGTCCGAGTCTCCCTGGCAGGCGACAAGGATGACGGGTAACACGAGTACTGCCGCCAAGGTTGAGATTATGGAAGAGAACAATGAGTTTAGTGGGAAAGGACAGGAAGGCATCACACTTTTCCGCGCCGAATTCTCAAAAAGAGAACAGCCCCCACCGGGATCAGAAGGAGAACCAGCCCATTCACTACTCCCGATCCTGTGAGGGTTTCAGAGCCGTAGGCCGCGGCCTCGGCATTTGCAGCTGAAGAATACCCGTATGTATCGTCAACGCGCTCAACAACAATTACCAGGGGCTCTTGCATGCGATTCCAATACTGCCCGGCTGCCGCTGCGGTTATTCCCGGTTCATCTGGTGAAGGACCTGTGAAGCAATCGATCAAATCTGTGCCCTTGAGGACTACAGGATCCAGCGTTCGGTCCAGGGTTGACGCCGTTGTCGTCTGACCGGCTGCAGCGAGAAGAAGGGCCACGCAAACGGAAACGCATCTCCGTCTCTTCATGGGACCACCTCATATTCGAGTGCTCGAGATATACTCTTTGAGCCGAATTCCCACTCGAAAGAATCCACTACTCGTGGCGATAGGCCTTGTTGATGATCCTCCAAGTGCCGTCCACCTTCATCAGGGTCAGATAGTCGGTAAAACGCAAGCCCAGATAGAGGTCCTCGACCTTGACGAATGCCTCTTCCGCGACCTGGTCCATCATGACGATTCGCATGTCATACGCCTCCCCCGACGCTGAAGGTGCTGGCGTCCCGCCGACAATCCCGAGGAAATCGTCCAGACTCATGACAGCGAATTGGCCCTGGTAGTGACCGATCACCTGGGCGCTCGGATGAAAGGCCTTTCTGAGCCGCTCCACATCCGAATGATACAGCCCGTCAAAATAGAGTTGAACGGCATTCTCGATGCCCGCCCAGTCCACCTGGATCCCTTTCTTCTCTGACATCAGCTTTCCTCCGTTCGGTTTTGGGTGCCTTTAGGTTAGGCCGTCATTCTACACGCCCCGCCGCAGCGGGAAAAGGCAGCCAACCGCCTACCAGGAAACAAACTCGGGTCCGCAGCCATTTAACTTGTATAGAATGTATTATTAGGTAGTTCTATCACAAGGAAGCAATGTAGCCCTCACTGAACGATAGGCCTATATAGCCTAAATATATTCGTTTTAATCGCATTATTCGATTGACCTCTCTTGCTTGGCTTGCTAGTATACGAACTATATCCACCCGCTTTTCGTTTGTATGCGAGGTGATTTCTATGGCCTATTACGATGACTGCATCATCTTCCTGCTCGCAAAAGCGTACCAGATGGCTCATGGGGATTTCCGGAGGCGGCTCCAACCGTACGGGCTCACCCCGATCCAGCACCTGATTCTCGAAGTTCTCTGGGAAGAAGAAGGGGTGTCGGCCGGTGAGATCGGAAAGAGACTCGTGCTCGACAGCGCCACGCTCTCCGGCGTGGTCGAGCGATTGGCAAACCACGGCTGGATCACAAAAGCACCGAATGAAGACGACAAGCGTTCTCACCTCCTCTTCCCTACGGACAAGGCAAGGAAACTCAAAGACGATCTCCTCGGGGAACAGGAAGAGACGAATCAAAAGGTCCTTGGAAAGGTATCCGACGCGGAGAGGCTTCTTCTCATCCGCATCCTGAAGGACATGCAGAAGGAAGGAGGGCGAAACCCATGAGAGAACTACCGCCAAGAATGCAGGACCAGCTCTACCACGAAATGATTCTTCCCGAGGAGACCCTGGAGGTTCGAGCGAAGGCAAGAGAATTTGCCGTGCGGGAAATCGCGCCCAGGGCCTATGAGATCGCACACACCGAGGAGAGCAGGGACAGCTTTCCCTGGGACATCTTTCGGAAGATGGCCGAAGAGGACTTCTTCAAGATCCCCTACCCTTCCGAGGTGGGGGGGCTCGGGCTGAAGTACCCGTGCTGCGCGACAGTGGCCACGGTGGAGGAACTGGCGTACATGTCGAACAGCGTCGCCGCGATCTACGACGTTCACTGTATCCTGGCCGGTCATGCCCTGGAGTACGGTTCAGATCAGATCAAGGAGCAGTTCCTGCAGCCCATGACAACTGCGGAAAGGATCGGGTGCTTTGCCACCACCGAACCGACGGCCAGCTCCGACCTTTCCTCCCGCTCGGTTCAAACCCGGGCGCGGCGAGAAGGAGACGTCTACATTGTCAACGGCCAGAAGCGCTTCATCACGAATGCCTGCGTGGCCGATTTCGTGACGGCCCTGGTCAACCTCGACGGAAAGCTCTGCATGATGGTCATCGATTTGAAGGCCAAAGGCTGCCGGGTGGGTGAACCGGACCGGAAGATGGGCAACAAAGGACAGCTCACATCGGACATCTACTTTGATGAAGTCGTGGTTCCTGCAGAGAACCTGATCCGGGATGAGGGCAAGGGCCTCCACGTGGCGCTCGGCACGCTCACCTACGGCCGCGTCGGTATTGCCGCCACCGGAGTGGGCATGGCCCAGTCCGCGTTCGACGAGTCGGTGGAGTACATGAAGAAGCGCGAGGCTTTCGGCAAGAAGATCGGCCAGTATCAGTACTGGCAGTTCCGTCTCGCGGAACGGGCGATCCAGATCGAGAATGCCCGCAATCTCTATTCCAAGGCCGCCCTGAGGATGGACCAGGGCGTCGAGTTCCCCGAGCCCGAGGCGGCCGGTGCCAAGTACTATGGAACCGAGCTCGCCGGTGACATGGCACGGGATGCAATACAGATCTTCGGAGGGTACGGATTCATGCAGGAGTTGGGTCACGACCATTCGCACTACAAGGTCGAGGAAATCTTCCGCGATTTCAAGATTGCCGAGATCTATGAAGGGACGAACGAGATTCAGCGCATGATCCTCGCCCGGACGATCTTCGGAAAGGATATGACGGGCTGACCGGTTGGCAACGAAGTCATCGCGGCCACAGCATGTGGGGATTCATTCGAAACCCTCCGATCCAGAAGGACTATCGAATGTTGCCATCAGGTTGCCAGAAGGGCCGCACCGATAGCACCATTTATCTGGGCGTTGGGTGATACCACGATTGAAATCCCACCCTTTTCTTCGAGCGCCTTCACCACCCCGGTGTTCTTAGCGACACCGCCGGTCATCATGATCGGCGCCCTGATCCCCACTCTTTTGGCCATGGCCATGACGCGTAAACCGATCGACTCGTGAATCCCGGCGATAATATTCTCTCTCTTTTCTCCATGGGCGATGAGTGATATGACTTCCGATTCAGCGAATACCGTGCAAAGACTGCTGATCGCGGCCGGTGCATCTGATCTACATGACATTTCACCAAAGGCATCCAGATCCACCTCCAACGCCTGAGCCATCACTTCGAGAAATCGACCGGTCCCGGCAGCGCACTTGTCGTTCATGGCAAAGTCGCTAATCCGTCCCTCTCTGTCCATGGAAATGGCCTTGCTGTCCTGACCGCCGATATCGATGACGGATCGCACTGTGCAATCCTGGAATTTGGCACCCACAGCATGACACGTTATTTCGGTATGGACTCTATCGGCAAAATCTACACTGTTACGACCGTAACCCGTAGCTACAATTTTGTTGACAGCCTCCCTGGCAATGCCCTGCTCTTCCAACAGGGAGTCGAAAACATTCTTCCCGGCATTTTGAGCATTGTACCCGGTGAGGATTACCTTCCCCGCCAGCAGCACACCATTCTTGATGACGGCCGCTTTGGCAGTGATTGAGCCGACATCGATTCCAACTGTCAGCATAGAATCTTCTCTCCTTGGAATCAGTTACTAATGATGGATCATCTGAACATATTGCGAAACTCAGCCATAAAAGCGGCGTCCCCCTCGACGGTCATCTTCCCCGTCATCACTGCGGTGATGCCATCCAGTTTTCCGGTTGCAATGTCGTGGTATGCACTGTCTTTTGTGACGATAAGAACCCGGGGAGATTTCAGAACCTCTTCCGTGAGTCTAATCTTTCCGTCTTTGATGGTAACGGTCCACTCCCCACCACCCTTGCCGGTGATATGGTAGCTGACGGTTGCATCGACACCCTCGGCTTTTTCCGGAATGAAACGATCCGGCATACCTTCAAAGAAATGGGCTACCGGAACCGGTTCCGCAACAAGCTCTTCCTCCAGTTCTTTGATGAGGTCTTTTTTTACCACCTTGCCCACGGCATTCTTTGGGAATCCAACTCGGAAGACAACATCCTCCGGCACTTTGTAGCTTGCCATTCTCTCCCTGCAAAACTCGAGAATCTCCTCCTTGCTGCAGATCTCGCCCCTTTTAAGAATGACACATGCTTTTGACACCTGTCCGTATTTGTCGTGTGGTTCCGGAATAACAGCTACGGAATCCACGGCCGGATGGGCAACAATCACACTCTCGATCTCTTTTGGATACACATTGACGCCGCCCCGGATAATCAAGTCTTTGATTCGATCCACCAGAAAGTAGAATCCGTCCTCATCTACATATCCCACGTCGCCTGTATGCAACCATCCGTCCTTGATTGTTTCTGCAGTCGCTTCCGGATTGTTGAAATACCCCTTCATGACCGTATCGCCCTTCATGACGATCTCACCGACTTCTCCTGCGGGAAGCACCTGTCCGTTCTCATCCTGAATTCTCACTTCGATGCCGGGCATGGCCATCCCAACGGAGCCGTATTTTCTTTTCTCTATCGAATTCACGGTGATACCGCCCGCACATTCCGTCTGGCCGTATGCCTCCAGAATCGGGATGTGAAATCTTCTTTCACATTCATCGAGCTGCTCAGGCGCTATGGGAGAAGCACCTGATATCGCAACACGCAGAGAACTGGTATCGACGGTGTCCGCTTCAGGGGCTTTCAACAGAATGTTCCACATTGTAGGGACAATATAGAATCCATTCACCTTGTACTTTTCGACGGATTCCCAGAACTCGGAAGCGGAGAACTTGCGACGCAGCACGACGGTCGCAGCGGCATAAAGACAGTTAATCGAAATATCGATCAGCCCGGCCCCGTGAAATAGAGGCAACACGCACAGAACCCGTTCGCCGACTTGAAGCGGCACGACGCCCTTTTTGCTCTCGCAACTTGCAAGAATATTCCTGTGCGAGTCCATTACGCCTTTCGGCTTTCCGGTTGTGCCGGAAGTGTACAGCAGAATTGCGATATCATCCTTTGATGGAGTACTGCTCATATCAGGCTTCCGGCTCGGACCGTTTATGATTTCAGGGAGATAATCATGGGGAAAATCGAGATCCATTGGTGTCGTTGAATTCACGATGACCTTCTGCACCGAAGGCATCTTATCCTTGATGGTGGAAACGATGGATGCATATTCGGGATCGACTACCAGGACCTTTGGTCTTGAATTGCCGACCAGAAACTCAACTTCCGGGGCCTGCCACCAGCCGTTGATCGGGCCGCCCGCAGCACCCGCCTTGTTGGCGCCCAAAAGGGTGTAGTAGTAACAGGGGGTATTGCCCATCATTAAGGAAACAATACTACCCTTATCGATGCCGATGGACTGCAGGTAGGCGGCAAATGTGTCCGTTCGGGTATCCAGGTCCTTGTACGTTACAACCTCATCGTAGAAATATACGAACGGGACATCCGGATGTTCTTCTGCATTGTGCTTGACAAGTGCTACGGTTGTATTCATGTTTCCGGCCATTCTTCCCCCCCTTCGGAATTTCACAAAGGACGCAGAACCGTTAGCGTTTCAGGTTTAGGTCGGAACGATTCATCTCATCCATGGATGCGGTCCCGTCATCCCCCACTTTAACGATAGTCTCGAAATCGATACCGAGAAGCCGAAACCAGCGCTCGACGTCCATCACGTGCCGTCTCATCCATAACTCTGCTATGTCTTTGTCCCGTTTCTCGATCGCCAAGAATATCGCTTCATGCGCATCGAGCATTCTCTGTGCCGAATCCACACGATCGACCAACTGGTGAGCGACGGGCAGGAGAAACGGCAACAATGGTTCACGAACCATCTGAAACACCATATTTTGGCACGCCTCTCCGAGAATAAGATGAAACTCCTTGTCACAGGAGCCCAGATCCCCACCGGACCTCATTTCGCGTTTTGTCTGTTTAATGTTCTTTCGCAGTTGTTCAATCTGCTCCGTTGTCGCCCGAGCCGCTGCAAATCGCGTAATCGTAGGCTCCAGAGCAAGTGAGACTTCCCAGGCTTCTCTTATGGTGATCTGATGAATATGGAGAACCCGGGTGGTCTGTTGGGCAACGGCTGAGGGTTGTGGGAGCGAAGCAACTAGCCTGCGAGGGGATTTACGACATACAAACCCTGTCTCTTCAACAAGGCGGATTCCCTCACGCACAGTGGATCGGTTGACCCCGAACCGGGCTGCAAACTCTGTCTCCGAGGGAAGGGGTTCACCCGGTTTGATGGAACCGTCCAGAAGCATCTGCTCTATGGTGTCTGCAATAACGCGATAAGCGGGTTTTGGTTTCTGCTTGTTGGCTGTTGCCTTATTTCCTTGTTTCATTTCGTCATCTCCATTTCTATTGTACGACTATATGGGCCATAATTCGTACAACTTGTCAACATATATTTTTTATTGTCGGACATTAATCTTGCAATGGGAAGGGCATGAATGATGGCAAGAATCGAAGTCTGAATGGGCCCCCTGTCTTTGCAACTTATTGAATTTATTATTTTTTTCCGGCTTCTTGAAGAACACCTCAGGACATTATTGCCCGACAATCCGAAAAATTTGTTGACATTCTGGATATACTCTGTTCATATAGTCCGACAATATGTCCGGATTCGACGAAAAGCAGCAAGGAGCCTGACCCCATACGTATTGGATTTGGAGGAATCCCATGAGTTCGGCTGCAATAGAACCTTTCAGGGACGCGCTGCGCAACACAAAGAGAATTGCGGAAGAGGCTGAGAACGGAAGGCCGGTTGTCGGGTATTTCTGCAACTATACTCCTGTACCTCTGATTCATGCCTGTGGATTCTTTCCTTTGCGATTGTCAGGCGGACCGGGCCCTCTCGACAAGGCATACGATCTTCTACCTGACTTTGTCTGCCCGTTCCTGAAACGGGTATCAGAAAGAGCGCTGAAGGGGGAGCTTAGTTTCATTTCCGGAATCGTTCAGGGCTATACCTGTGATGCAGCGTGCGGCGTGGTGAATGTGCTCCAGAGCAATATCAAAGGCAGCATCTTTGAAGTCATACCGTTTCCATATAACGACAGCGTCGATTCGAGAGATTTCTTCCGAAACACATTAACCACTGTCAAAGACAAACTCGTGAGCCTGGGCGGAAGTTATTCCCTTCAGTCACTGGATGCATCGATCGACTTGTACTCAAAGATAAGGCGGATCATAGACAGTCTGTACGAGAGCAGGTATTCAGGACGCCTTCCGATCACAGCCGAGGAACTCTGGTTTATTGTCCGGGCAGGAGAAGCTACATGTCCGGAAGAATATTTGGACATGCTTGAATCTTTCATGGAGACAGTCTCGAACGTCTCCGCTGAAACCGATGAACGCATACCGGTTCTGGTTTCGGGAAGCCTGATCGAAGACAGTGAAATACTCAATATCATCGAGAGATGCGGCGGCAGGATTGTTGCCGATGACCTCTGTACAGGACTTAGACGAATCAGCGCTGTTCCTGACGAAGGGACAGATCCCCTGGGCAGACTGATCGATATGCATTTCAGCCGTGTTCCCTGCCCTTCAAGGGCAAGGGCCGAGGACAGGCTGGTAGAGATTCAAAATATCATAGACCGTTCGGGGGCTATCGGGGTTCTGTTTTTGCATCAGAAGTTCTGTTCTCCCCATCTTTCAGACTTTCCTTATCTTTCTTCCCAGCTCAAAAAGAACAACATAAAGAGCATACAGATAGAGATGGATGAAACCTGGAAGGCCTCAGGGCAATTGAAGACAAGATTGGAAGGATTCTTTGAAATGCTGGCGGGGAGATAGGATATGGAAAAGAGTGGCAAAGCAAGAAAAAGCCTGAAAGCGTCAAAAGAGTTGAGCCAGATCATAGTCGATTATTACACGGAATGCATGCAGGCATCGAAGCAGGGAAAGCCGGTAGGATGGATGCCTCCCATGAACGGCGCAATAGAGATTTTTTACGCCATGGATCTGCAACCATTCTTTCCTGAGAACTGGTCACCTGTGTGTGCGGCTTTCGGTCTAGCCCCCAAAAACTTCGAAGTTGCCGAGAACATGGGGTATTCCATGGATCTCTGCGGCTATCTTCGCAATATTATCGGCTATGTACATGGTCCGATGAAAGACGGCGACAAGACTCTCGGAGGGATTCCGGAAGCTGATCTGATCATTTCTCCAGGCGGGGGATGTAATCCCTTGATGAAGATTTTTCACGAACTTGAAAGGCGCTTTCCAAAAGCGAAAGTACTCAGGGCTGACCTCCCGCAGGTACCGCTCCAAGATATCGAGCCCCATCATATCGATTATGCGGTATCTGAGATGAAGCGTGCCATCCGTTTTCTGGAAGAGACTACAGGCCGTAGAATGGATTACGACAAACTGAAAGAGGTTGTTCGGCTCTCGGACAGGGCATGCGAGCTCTGGAACGAGATAATGTCTTACCGAAGATGCATACCTGCCCCTTTTTCCGCGGCAGAAATCGGCATCATGTTTGTGGTGATAACACGCCAGGGAACCCGAATTGCTGTCGATTTTCTGGAAAAGGTCCTCGAGGAGGTGCGCGAAAGAGCAGAAGAAAACTCAGGAGTGATTGAGAACGAAGAAATCAGGCTTTTCTGGGACAATATTCCGATTTGGTACAACATGGGTCTTCTGAACTACTTTGAAAAAATGAACGGAGTGGTTGTCGCTGAAACATATTCGGCCGCATTTTCTCTAAGGCTCGATACCGAAAACCCGTTGGAAGCACTCGCACACAAGAGTCTTACGTCTTATCCCCTCGTTTCATGCGTGTCTGTTGAGAAACGAAAAGAAATGGTCTTGAAAGCCTGCAAGGAATACTTGATCGATGGAGTGATCCTTCATAGAAACAAATCGTGTGTTCCGATAACACTCGGGCAAATGGATATAAAAAAAGAGCTTTTCCAGGAACTCGGAATTCCCTCTTTGATTATCGATGCGGATCATATGGACGAGAGAAATTTTTCCGTCGCACAGTTCCAGACCCGCGTAGATGCATTTATGGAGATGTTGCACAAGAAAAGTGGGTAGAAGAAAGGGACCATCCTCACTCAATATTGGAGAAGAGTGACATGTCATACAAGACACTCCTATACAATATGGACAGGGGCGTTGTGAGGCTTACATTAAACAGACCGGAGTCTCTGAACGCAATTTCCTATGAAATGTCCGTCGAATTGGTTGATGCTATGGATACGATTGAAGAGGATCCGGACGTCAGGGTCGTTGTGTTGACCGGAGCCGGGAGGGCATTCTGTGCAGGGGTAGATATAAAGGAAATGGCGAAAGCTGGTTACAAGATAGTCCCACTGGACAAACGCTACAACTTTCTCAACAAGTTGGAGGACATATCAAAGCCGGTGATTGCAGCCATCAACGGCCCATGCAACGGCGGCGGAATGGAATTGGCGCTCTGCTGTGATTTTCTCATTGCATCTGAACCGGCAGAATTCGGGTTGGGAGAAGTCAAGTTGGGGGGGATACCCTCGGGCGGCGGAACAGTCAGACTGCCGCGTCTTATCGGAGCTTCTCGTGCGAAAGAACTGTTGTATTTCGGTAACAAGATTGACTCTCAGGAAGCTTATAGAATCGGGTTGGTCAACAAGGTCGTTCCATCTGAAGAGTTGATGATTGAAACCAAAAGATGGGCTGATGAGTTGGCGGAGAGACCACCGCTTGCCCTGAAGGCACTGAAGTATTCCGTTAACGTGGGAATGCAGATGGATCTTTCGGGAGCACTGGAGTATGAGACCAGGTGCTGCGCCTCCCTTGAAACCAGCGAAGATTGCATTGAAGGAATGGTTGCTTTCTTGGAGAGGCGAAAGCCTGTATTCAAGGGAAAATAGAACAGAATGGAGGAATAGATGTCAGACAAGGGAGCACTATCAGGAATCACCGTTCTGGATCTTTCTCGCCTGCTGCCCGGACCCTATTGTTCCATGATACTCGCTGATCATGGGGCACGCGTGATCGCGGTGGAGGACAAACGCTTTTTCGATGATGGCTTGTTTATGGATATGGTATATCGGAACAAGGAACATATGACCCTTGACCTGAAGGCCGAGGAAGGTAAGGAAATATTCTTCCATCTTGTCGAAGAGGCGGATGTCGTCATAGAACAATTTCGCCCCGGAGTTGTCCGCAAGCTCGGCGTCGATTATGAATCTGTCAAGAAAGTTAATCCCAAGATCATCTATTGCTCCATCACAGGATACGGGCAGACCGGCCCTTACAGGGACCGAGTCGGACATGATGTGAATTATCTCAGCATTGCAGGAGTCCTCGACCTTTTCGGAGAGAAGGACCGTCCGCCTTCGATACCCGGTATTCAGATCGCTGATATCGCTTCAGGAGGAATGAATGCGGCCATAGGTATTCTTCTGGCGCTCCAGGCTATGCAGAGAACCGGAAAGGGGCAGTATATCGACATCTCGATGACGGATGGTTCAGCAGGTTTTCTGCCGGTACCACTCTTCTACTATAGACTCCTGGGCGTGAGTCCCGAACGTTCCGATTTCATGCTCGCTCACCGCTACGCATTTTATAATACCTATGAAACGGCTGACGGAAGATTTTTGTCCATTTGTGCTGTTGAGAACCGGTTCTGGAAGACACTCTGCGAAAAGTTCGGTGTTCCTGATTACGGCGGTCTTCAATATGATGAGCCTCGCCGGGTGGAGATACTCGATTTCATGCGGGCTGAGTTCAAGAAAAAGACACTGTCCGATTGGATGGAAGAATTGGGTGAGCTTGATATCTGTTGGGCTCCGATTCAGACTCTGACTGAGGCGATGCAAGATCCTCATTTGCGAGAAAGGGAGATGATGGTTGATGTTGAGGATCCGGAGGGCAAGCAATACACAACCCTTGGTGTACCCATCAAACTTAGCGAGACTCCCGGCTCGCTCCGAACTCCTCCTGTTCATTTCGGACAGAGTACGGAAGCCGTTCTCATGGATTTCGGTTATTCGAGAGAGAAGATCAAGGAGTTCGTAGAGAAGGGTGTGGTCTGACAGGGGTAGTCGATACTGTGACTCAATTTGGAGCGATAAAGATGAATCATTCTTTTGAGGACAAGAGCTTTATTGTTACGGGTGCCAGCGCAGGGATCGGCCGATCCATAGCGAAGGCTCTGAACCAGAAAGGCTCGAACGTCACCATCATGGCCCGGCGAAAGTCAATGCTCGAGGAATTGAGCAAAGAGGCAGAAAGGGGATTCTTGGTCTGCCAGGGCGATGTGACCACTGAAATGGATCGCAAGAATGCTATACAGGCCACGCTCGACACGTTTGGAAAACTTGACGGACTGATCCACAATGCCGGATACGGTATGAGGGCCTTAGCTGCTGAAGCGAATGTCCAAGTCTACAGGGAGCTCATGGAGGTCAACTTCTTTTCCATGCTGCTCTTTTACCAGCAGGCCTTGCCGCATATTGAGAAGACACAAGGTCATATTGTAGCCGTTTCGAGCATGATGGGTCGGTACTCCACACAGGAACGTTCCGGATACAATGCAAGCAAACACGCATTGCAGGGCTTCATGGATTGTATCCGGCTGGAAACGATGGATAAAGGGATCCATGTCATGGTGGTAAGTCCGGGATTCGTGAAAACAACCGGTACGATGAACGCTTTAATGGCAGACGGCACGCGCTACGGAAAGGTAGACGAAGCCCTTGATGCCGGCATCCCGGTCGAAAAAGCGGCCGAAATGATTCTGTCCGGCATTCAAAAGCGCAAACGGGATGTCTACCCTGCAGGACGCAAAGAGATGATAGGTCTTATGTTGAGCAAATGGGCACCGGGCTTACTTGACAGGATACTGCTCAAGACCAGAATAAAATGACTCACGAATCAGTGAAGGTTCCCATGGGCGTCCGTCCCTGGCAGCACCTCACCTGGTTCGTTCGCTCGTTGCTGTAGTACTCGCCGAACCTCTTTTTCAACGGTAGGGAAGCCAGCATTCCATCAATTCCTCTATAGGCCATCGTGAAAGAAGCTCGTAGCCGTCTTCCGTCACAAGGACATTCTCCTCGAGTCGAACGCCGTCTTTTCCCCCCTTGTGGCCCGCGTAGGTCTCCAGAGCCAGGACCATGCCTGCTTGAAGCTTCACAGGGGGGTATCCCGCCGCCTTGTGCAGCATGGTGATCGCTGGTCGGTCGTGCAGGGTAAGCCCGATGCCATGGCCGACTGCATAGGGCAACACCTCGTGCCATGTGTCGTATCCCCAGTAACCCGGTGAGTCCGGCCATTGCTCGACTACATCGTAGTTGCTGGCTCCGTCCTTCACAGCACCCATGCCGGCGTAGAGCATTGCCCTGCATTCCTCGTAGAGGTCCTTCTGCTCCTGCGTGGACTTGCCGCAGCAAAAGGTGCGGTAGACACACGATTTGTATCCCTGATACGAAGCTCCGGCCACGTCGATATAGATCAAGTCTCCCGGACGTATGGGCTTGTCCGAGAACGACCACCCGTACGGATTGGTGTTGTAGCCTGAACAACAGACCAGATCCTCTGTATGATCGTCTCCTTCCTCGTAGAGGGCCTTGATCCCAATGCCCACCAAATCACACTCCCGTGTGCCGGGCCGGATGGCATCCGCAATCGCAGCAAAGGCCTTCTCTGAATTTGCACAAGTGATGCGCATCAGTTCGATCTCGTCCGGTGTCTTGATCAGCCTGGCCTCGTCCATGGTGGGCTTGCCATGGATGGCCTGAATCCCTTTCTTCCCGAAGGCCTCACCGAAGAGCATCTGAAGGGTGGTGCCGTCGATGCCGATCGGTTCCTTCTCCACGCCGTGTTCTGCCATGAGTCTTCCGATCGCATCCACGATCCCCATGATCGCGAAATCATCCGCGTTCTTTGCCGTCAATCGCGGGACACCCAATGAAGGGTGTACCCGGCCTTGCATCCAAGGCATTCGTCTTTCCGTCTCCTTGGGTGTGCCGCCTCCGAAGAGGTAGGGCTCCCCGTTCCTCGGGATGAAGACGAATTGCATCTCACTGGTCCGCATGCATGTGGGCACATAGTAGGAGGTAAGATAGCGGATATTCACCTCGTCCCAGGTTACGATTGCCCCAAGGCCGTCCCGGTTCATCTGGTCCTTGGCCCGCTGGAGCCGCTCCCTTCGCAATCGCTCGTAGTCTACCCGGGTCTCGTAATCCACTGCATACTTGCCCAATGCTCCCGTATTCATAGTTCCTTCCCCTCATCATGATGATCGATTTCAAGAAATACGATACGGTCTCGAGACACTGCTATTTGCAGAACTTCTGAAATCCGGCCAGAGAGAAGTCGTTCAGGTCCAGAACAGCGTTGAACAGCAGGTTCGTGTCGGGGTGCAGCTGGGAAATGACGGTGGCGTGCTCTCGCCGTGTGTCCACCATCAGATGATCCAGCCAGGACAGGAATTTTACGGACCCATCATCGCTCCTGTACCCCATTGTGGTGGCGGAAAGGAACTTCCAGAACTTCTCCGACCGGTCGTGGACCGTCTTGTACGCAGGACCCCAGCTGTCCGCAAAAATCCAGATGTACTGGGTTCCGTAATTGTAGTACGGGTCCTTCGCCTTCGCCTTGATTACCCAGACCGGCCGCTTCACATACATCGAATTGAGGGGTGCCCACGGTGCCCCCTGCCATTCCTTGTCCTGGAAACCGTAGCGCACCGACAGATTGCTACCGGAGGTGTCCCACTCCCCCTTGTCGGTGATGTTGACCCGTATAGGCACCGCCCCGGCGAACGGAACGAGGGCCTCTTTCTTCTCGACCAGCTCGAAGTCGAACAGGGGGATCTTCCCGTCGTAGGCAAGGATGTCGTCTACGGCAAAGTCCGAGCCCACGAATCCGTCGGAACGGTTGGCCGGGCTCATGCGCCGCACCCTGCGGATGGCGGGCACATAAGCGAAGTTCATGTCCGGCTTGGCGGACAGATAGCGCCACATCAACTGGGCCGTGCCGGCCAGATCGTAAGGTGCGCGAACCGAGATGAGGGCATATCGCTCTGTTCCCTTTGGGTTCTTGTATTTCGTGGCTTCGGGAAACCCGGTCAAATAGGCGTCCTGGAACAGCACCTCGATTTCGCGCTCGAAACCGGAATTGCGGCCGATCCACCAGATGAAGGTGGAGAACTTCTTGAACCCGATCACGTACGTGACGTACTGCTTGTTGTACATGATCTTATAAGCTGCCTTCGGGTCCTCCGGGTCGATCTCGGGAAAGGGAAACCCGATGACCGCCCTGGCCATCTTGCCCGTTTCCGCTTCGACGATGATATTCTCTTCGTTCAGATCGTATTGGCCTACATTCTTGGTGAAGCTCTCGAGGGCATAGGGGAGGAAGTACTCCGCGGTGTCGTAGTTGAGTTCCCCCAAGGGCAGTATCATCTCGCCCTTCTTCACCCACTCGAGCAGGCAGTCGGGCACGAGCCCTTCGGCTCTCTCCCAGTTCGTCTTGTCGATGACCTTCACCGACGGTTCATCGGCGAGGAGATCGGAACTCGCAGAAAGCAGAAGCCCGGATATCATCATGCATATGGTGATGACCTTCATGGTTTTCATTTGCCCGTCTCCTATACAGGTCGTACTGCTCCTTGAAGCTGTCGATGTTCTCCTCGTTCTATGCTCTCGCCATTTGAATGCCCTCTACAGGACATACGGACTCACAGACTCCGCACCGCATACACAGGTCTAGATCTGTCTTTGGTTTATCCGCTTCCATCGAGATTCCACCGTGAATACAGTTCGCGCACATCCCGCACCCGTTGCATTTGTCCAGATCTATTTCCGGCCATATCTGATCCGAGGTAAGATCACATTCGTCCATGAATTTGTCATGTGCCTCTTCGCTTACGATGTCAGCAACGGCAGCCCCGACCACCTGCTCCAGACCGAGCCCCTTTCTGTCCAGGAATTCCGATATGCCGTCGATGATTTTCGTGAACAGTCCATGTCCGTGATACTGGATTGCCGTGTGGAGCGCTGTGAGGTGGGCGCCGCACATCATCCTCTCGATACAGTCCTCTGCGGTCCACATACCCGAGCTGGCAATCAACTTCACTTCATCGCCTCCAAAAAGATCTTTGACCCGGGCAGATTGGAGGTTCATAACCGGTCGCCGATGACGCCCATACGTGTAGACCGAAGGCCCCGGACACAGTGGTTTCATCTTCTCAATGTCCACGATGGTTCCTACGAAATGAGGACCCTCGGTGACATGGACCGTTTTCACGCCCAGTTGTTTGATGAAGTCGCTTGTCAGGGCGAAGAATGGGTGGTTTGCCTTGATGATCACCGGCACGGTGGATTCATCGATGATGGCCTCGTATATCCCCGTCATAGCCTTCGCAATCAGATCGTACCCCTCCTCCTCGGGGTGGGGCGAATCATCAAGATAGTGGTAAGCGCACGGAACCGTTTCAAGAAGGTCCGGCTCGGCTGAGAGGAGTGTCCTTATATCCTCCCTGAACATGTCCAGATCCTCCACGTACGCCGGATCAGGATGTATATTGGCGATGATTCGGGCGCCGTGTTTCTTGGCCAGGGGTTTGATTTTCCGTATCAGGTTTCTTTCATCCTCGGCCGTAAAATCCGTGGGCACGCCCTCCCAATTGATCATGGATTGCTTGAGGCCGTACTTGCTGAGGAAAACATGTGCAGGCTTGACGGGTGCTTCATGGCTTGACCTCCGCTTTCCAGGCTCCTTCACCTTCACGTTATTCGACTTGAGGGTGACCGCACCACAGCCGGCTTCGATGCTCCTCTTCAAAGATTCATACGTCCTTCCGAGCGGGCCGGATGCAGCTACCACCGGATTCTTGAACTCCATGCCTGCATACTCCACTCTAAGGTCTGCCATGACTCCTCTCCTTTCTTTGTGTTTCTTGAATTCCCGACACTTCCCTTTTATCCATTTTTTCTTCTTGTACGTCGTCGAGGAGCAGCTGAATGAACGGCGAAGCCTCTCGAACCACCGCTCCCTTCTCGACCAGCTTCCAAGTAGCTGCAACTGCTGCGGCATCGGCAAATCGAAGGTTCGACAGGTCCAGCACAAAGCTGCCCTCGATCTCTTCACATGCTTCCCGGAGTATTCCGACTGTGTCCCCGGTGAGACGGCCCGAGAGCCGGACAACAGGTTGGGACCCTTCGGATGTGATGTCGATTAGTACTTCCATGAGATAAGTACCCTGTTGCACCTCGCGGGCCAGCCGATGCAATTCCACGCTGACTGATGCTAACTTGTTGTTATAGATGAATTTTTATGCATGACATCTGAGACTGTCACACAATACATTGGCGTTTTCTGATGACATTTCGGCATTAAATGCCGCTTTTTAAGCATTCTGTTGACATTTCGGCTTCACGAGTATAACGTTAAGGATTAACTGAGGAGCAATGCTATGACCGAAAGACCAAGCCAGATTCCTGATCGCGTGCGCTTCGATCGCCTGCTCCAAGAGATGACTGCCAGGCTCGTGGGTGCCAAGGGCCTTGAGATAGACGCGGCGATGGATGACTGCCTGTCGAGGTTGGGGGAGCACTTCGGAGTGGACGGCGTTGGTTTTGGGGGGATGTCGGAGTCGGGCGAGATCGTGCCTTCGACTCTATTTCGGGGCCAGGTGGCCCCAAGCGACGCGACCTCGGTCTCCCCGCCTCCCGGGCCGGATATGGTTGCTCGCATTCGCCGTGAAGGTTCGCTGGTCTTCAGTCGGCCCGAGGACCTCGATGACTTGCCGCAGTTTCAGGAGCACAGTCGGCACGCGGGCGTCTCTGCATCGGTCTTGTGGGTGCACCGCGATTTGGGGTCTCACTTCGAGGGATTGTCGCTGACCTCGCCGAATCCCAAGACTTGGCCGGAAGACATTGTCGAGCGTCTCGGCAGTGCAGGAGAGGTTCTCTACAACGCGCTGTACCGGAGGCGCGCAGAGGTGGAGGTAGAGCGATTACGAAGCTTCGAACGCCTGGCTGCCGGCGTCGCCTCGAGCTTTGTCCATCTGCCCCCGGAACGGGTGGATGAGGAGATCGATAACGCGCTGGGACGGATTTGCGAGTGTGCCGACGCTGACCTTGGCATCTTCCTTCAGTGGAAGGATCCGGAAATGTCCACACTGAGGGTGAGCCATGAGTGGAACATGGATTCCATCGACGGCCCTTACTTTCGCGCCGCCGTTCTCTCCGACGAGTATCCCTGGTTGGCAACTCGCCTGAGGGAGGCAAGCCCTCTGCTCATTGCAAACCTGGACGACCTTCCTCCTGAAGCAGAGAAGGTGCGGGCTACGTGTGAGCGAATCGGCATTCAATCGAGTGTGTGGGCCCCGTTCGTGGCCGCGTACGGCCTTATGGGCTATGTTGCCCTGAGCACGATTAACCGTCCGGGGTCATGGCTCGAGGCCATGGTGCCACAGCTTGGCCTGGTGGGAAACGTCTTCGCCAGCGCCATCCAGCGCCAGCGCACAGATATTGAGCTGCGGCAAGCCTACGACCAGATCCGAAGACTCAAGGACCAACTGGAAACCGAAAACATCACCTTGCGGGAGGAGATCAAGACAACCTTTGAAGACGACGAGATCGTCGGCACCCACCACGCATTCCGAACGGTCCTCCATCAGTCGGAACAGGTGGGACCTACCGACTCGACCGTACTCATTCTCGGCGAAACCGGAACCGGCAAGGGCCTCATCGCCCGCAGTATCCATCAGAAGAGCAGCCGAAGTAGTCGTCCAATGGTCACAGTGAACTGTGCGGCGCTTCCCGCCTCCCTGATCGAGAGCGAGCTGTTCGGACACGAGAAGGGTGCATTCACCGGTGCTGTAGAACGGAAGATAGGCCGTTTCGAATTGGCGGAGGGCGGCACGATCTTCCTCGACGAGATCGGCGACCTGCCCCTCGAGCTCCAAGCCAAGCTGCTTCGGGTTCTGCAGGACCACGAGTTCGAACGCCTGGGATCATCGAAAACGCTGACCGTGGACACAAGGGTCCTCGCGGCGACCAGCCGGGATCTTGACACGCTCATCGAGCAGGGCCTGTTCCGGGCTGATTTGTACTACCGATTGGGCGTCTTCCCGATCCGCATGCCGCCACTTCGGGAACGGCGCAGCGACATCCCCCTGCTTGTCTGGTTCTACATCACGAAACTCCAAGGCCGTCTGGGAAAGACATTCGAGACAGTCTCCACATCGGTAATGGATGCCATGACATCCTATGAGTGGCCGGGGAATGTACGGGAGCTTCGGAATGTCGTAGAGCGCGCCATGATCGTCTCGCCGGGCCCCAGGTTTGAGCTCGCAGGCACCCTGCCGCGCCGCAGGACGGAGAAAAACGACTCCACACAAACGGACGAGCGACCGGGTGCTAATCTCGAAGACGTCGAGCGTACGCACATTGTAAGGGTCTTGGAGGAGTGCGGCTGGAGAGTCAGCGGGAAAGCCGGCGCGGCCGAACGCCTTGGACTCAAGCGATCGACCTTGCAGTCGCGGATGAAGAAGCTCGGGATTCGGCGGCCTGCGTCCTGAGGAGAAGACCAAGCCGCTGTGATGGATTCAATCCATTCTCTCTCTATGAAAAGTTGCTCGCATGAAAACACCCATCATCGTAGGTATTTCCCAATTCAAGCAGGCTAAAGACGTTCCGGATCCGGATACACCGATTGAGCTCATCGAGAGGGCCTGCCGTTCCGCCCTTCTTGACGCGGGACCCAAAGAACTAGCGTCGTCAACAGACACTCTCTATATGACACACACTGCAGGCTGGCCATACAGAAACGCACCGGCAAGACTCTGCGAATTATTGGACATAAAGCCCGCAAGAACTATATATCCATTTATTGGAGGCCACTACCCCCAGAAGTTCATCAATATGGGGGCGAAAGAAATCACCCGTGGAGAGAGTGACGTTATTCTGTTTGCCGGGGGTGAAGCTGAATATGCGATAAGACGCGCTGCCAAAGGCCTGGTGAAACTTCAATTACCACCAAAAGAAGAACCAGAGAAGTATGACGGCGGCAGAAAGATTTCGACAAGCGATTTTGAAAACGCTTACAACCTGTTATTCCCGATTGGCCTTTATGTCTTTTTCGAAACACTCCTAAAGGAGATCTCGGGAAGATCCTGGCGTGAACACAACAAATACATAGGCACAATACTCGAACGCTACTCACGAGTCTCTTCAAAGAACAACAATGCCTGGACACAGACACCATATTCCTGCGAAGAGATCATTACACCAGCCAACAACAACAGGTATCTGTGCTACCCGTACACATTGCGAATGACGGCGAACAGGATGGTTGACATGTCTGCCGCAATCGTAATGACGAGCACGGAAACTGCAATGAAGCTTGGAATTCAAAGGGACAAATGGATATACCCTATGGGCGGGGCTGATCTTGAAAACATCTATTATGCGACGCAGCGTCCTGAGTTGCATACATCTCCTGCCGCATATTACGGTTCACCCCTCGCACTGCAACAGGCCGGTCTTTCCTTGGATGAAATAGATATTTTCGATATATACAGCTGCTTCCCGTCAATGGTTCAAATATTCCTAAACGAAATCGGCTTGAAGATGGATGAACCCAGAGGCCTGACAATAACCGGCGGACTGCCTTTTTTTGGTGCGCCTATCAGCAATTACTCGATGCATGCCATAGTAACCGCCGTGGAGATGATCAGGGAGAAGCCTTCAACAAAAGCATTGGTGGCCGCCTTAGGAGGAATCAATACCACTCCTTCATTCTGCATTTATGGTAACGAGCCTCCAGACAGATTGTGGGGAGAACGTGATGATTCGGGAATACAGGAAGAAATACTTTCGGCTACCTTGCCAGAACCTGTGAAAAGGGCTTCGGGGAATTTCAGGATCGATGCCTATGCAATACACTACGATCGAATCGGCAATCCGGAATTGGGCACTGTTACCGGAATGCTCGACAGCGGGTCAAGGACTCTTGCCCATATCGATGCAGATCCGGATGAATTGGAAAATGTCAAAGACAAGAATATCATCGGCCAGAACGTTGAAGTAAAATTCAATCCAGACAAGGCAAAGAACTTCATTAAGCTTTGAGTGCATATTAGCCTGGAAGAGAATTCTCATCCACCACCTGAACAAAAGGAATCCAGCTTATGCCACGTTTTGCTCTCATAGGGCTCTGCGAGCCTGAAGATGTTGAAAATCAAACCTTCTCTCGGATGACATCAGAGCAATGAAAACGTTGCTGAAAGCAGCGACTTCAGGATCAATCACACTCCAGGTTTAGTCCGCGGGCGCCGGCCTTGTTGCCCTCAACCCCCTGCACCGAGACAGGCCGTCGCCCGGATCTCGACCAACAGACCCGGCAGGACGAGCTCGGTCGTGCCGACGGCCGTCCACGCGGGGTAGTCGCCCGGGAAGAACTCGTCTTTCACTTTGCTGAAGGCGGCGATTTCGGCCTGTAGGTTGATGTGGAAGGTCGTGATCTCGACCACGTCCCTCAGCGTTGCACCCGCCTCGACGAGCACCCGCTCGAGGTTCTTGAAGGCCAGCCGGGCCTGGGCCTCGATGCCGTCGGCAGGCTCGTGCTTCTCGTTCACACCCACCTGTCCCGAGACATAGATGGTGTCCCCGACGCGCACACCGGGCGAGAAATGCCAGCCGTCGTAGATGACCTGGTCCTGCGCCGGGACGATGAGTTCTTTCGCCATACCGATTCCTCCTCTGGGTGGGAATCCTCTCTGGGTTTGCTCGGATTTCCAAATCGGCGGAGTCGATTCAGACTATTCAGCATCAGAGGGTGGTTCTTCGATTCCCTCCTTGAGATTCATTTGGTTAGCATCCACATTGACCCGAGACTCTGGATGCATCTCTTCCATATTTCGCCTGGGGCGACGATCGATGTTCAATCTCAAGATGTCCGGCCTCGAATAATGTCCCACCGTATCGAGAAGGCTCTTTCGGTAGACAATGGAAGACAGGTCGATCTCTGCAATCGCCATATCTTCTCCCTCAGGGAGCGGCCCGGCAAGGTATTGACCATCCGGAGAGACGACCGCTGTACACAGCCCACCTTTCAGAAACTCCTGCGCGAATTCATCCGTAGACACTCTCTTCCGCTGATCATGGTTCAAACTGCTCGTCGCATTCACCACAAACGCACCGGATTCCATCGCGTGATGGCGGATGGCAGCATCCAGTTGCCTGAACATCTCTTCACCGCCCATGGAACCCGGAAAGTGCGCGCAGTGAATTTGCTCACCTTGGGCTATCAACGAATAACGAGCCAATGGCATGAAGTGTTCCCAACAAATCAACGCCCCGATTCTTCCCACCGCCGTCTCGAATACCCTGAGCCCGCTTCCGTCGCCCCAACCCCAGATCATCCTTTCATGGTAGGTCGGCATGATTTTGCGCCTCTTGCCCAACAGAGCCCCATCCGAGTCAAAGATGAGCTGGGTGTTGTACAAGCTGCCACCGTCCCTTTCATTGATCCCTAGCACGATCACGGTTTCGGCGTTTCTTGCCGCCGCGGCGACTGCCTCTGTAACCGGTCCCGGCACATCCACGGATTGATCATACAGCTTTTCAACCGATTCCTGGGTCAAGAGCGGTGGATTCGTCAGGGCGAAATAAGGATAGTTCGGAACGATGGTCTCGGGAAACACGGCAAGCTGAACATCCTCTCTGCCGCATTTTTCGATCGCCTTGACGATCTTCTCCGTCGTTCCATCTCGGTCAAAAAGAATGGGAGAGAGTTGTACCGCCGCTACGCGAGATTTCTTGCCGATCTCACTCATGATGGTTCACCCCTTTTCCTGAATGTTTCGACCAGTCTCATTGTCCGTCGCCCCGGCTCCGGGGATTATATCACAGAAGCATTCCTCTCGCAGAAACACCTCCTCTTCTATATGGGGGATTGCCGACGTGAAGATTAGGCCGTCGAGCACTCTAGCAGCTGACTCATGTACAGGAGCTGTTTTGAGACTTTCGTTGCGAGGTTTTCGAGATAGTAATCAAGATACCGGTTGTGCGTAGATGAATCTCACATGCTATCGAATATCTATCCCTACATGAACTCTTTGCACCACTTTGTGACTGCAGTTATCCCGGCTCGATGGAGCGGGATTTCAGGATCGTGACGACCGTATCGAAAAGACTCTGTTTCTCTTCATCGGAAAAAGCGGACAGGAAGCTCGAACAACAGGCAGACTGAACCACCTGAACGTCTTTCAGGACCTGGCGCCCCGCGCTGTTGATCCGCAGGTACTTGACCCGCTCATCTGTCATCGAGGCCTGGCGCGTGATCAGGCCGTTTCTTTCCAACCTCTTGGCAACTCCCGTCATGTTTGCTCCTGAAACCAGCATTCGCCTACCGACGTCGGTGATCGCCATGCGCCCGTCAGGTGCCACATCCAGGATCCTCAGCACGTTGTACTGGGAAAAAGTCAGCCCCACAGCGCTGAACAAGGCAGAGCACTCTTTCTTGAACCGTTCTGATATCCTGACGATGCCCAGCATGGTCCGTTCATCCAGTTCCATGCATTTCTCCTTGCTCAGACAGCCCGATTGTCAGGTACGGAGCTGCCGATGTGCGGTCAGCGCATTCGATAACCCGACAAGCGCGTTTGTGGTGGATGCAAAAACAGGTATGCCTGCCCCTTGAAACTTGAAACGGGTCTGGCGCAGCACCCGTTCGGTGTTCAGATCTTCCTCCCGCTGGCCGCGGTTTTCGATCACGACCATGATCTCCTTTCCGCAACGAGCCTTGAGATCTTGAAATCCTTTCACCAGGACATCGAAGTAGGCATCCGCGCCCGGCATCTCGATACCCACGAGTCCTCCAAAAGCCTGCGGGGCGATGTCCAGCATATGGATCAGGGAAATCGCGATCAGAACATCGATGGGCTCCCTGCAGGCGACCGCATCCGCCAGATCCAGCACCTGCTCCACCGGAAGGGCGGGCGTCAGCATGTCCAGAGGATTGGCGAGGCCCGCCCCGGGCGTAGGCAGGATTTCCTTCAACCGCGCCTGGGTCTCCGGCTGAAAGGGTGCAACCTCAAGCCCCAACTTGAAGGCCACGTCTGCGGAATGAACACCGATGGCACCGCCACCACCCATGATAGCCGTCGCCCGGCCGGGCTTTCGTAAGAAACTCAGCGCGGTCAGGGTGTCCATCATCTCGTCGGCGCCTTCGACAACCACCGCCCCGACCTGTCTCAAGGCGGCCTGCCAGATCTGGGCTTCGCCGCCTAACGATCCGGTATGGCTCATGGTCGCACGGCCTCCAAACGGAGTCAGGCCGCCCTTCCAGACCAGAACCGGTTTGCTTGGCGTGACCGAACGCACGACCTCCAGGAAACGACGGCCATCTGTGATTCCCTCCAGATACGCGGCGATGATCTCCGTGTCCGTGTCCCCTGCCAGGTACTCCATCACTTTGATCGCATCCATGTCGCAGCCGTTGCCAAACGAAATCACCTTGCTGAACCGGACTCCCGTGGCAGACGCTTCGTGGATCAGGTCGTTTGCCATACCGCCGCTCTGAAACAGCATGCCGACATTCCCAGACTCCTCTGGATAATCAAAACCAGGCAGGAAGGTCGTCCTTCCCCCAGGGCAGTGAATTCCAAAGCAGTTGGGACCAATGATCTTCAAACCTTGACCGGCAAGCTCCTCGATCTCACTCTGAAGTGCCTTCCCCTCAGCCCCATCTTCTGAAAAACCGGAGGAGTGAACCGTGGCCCCGGCAACCCCCCTTGCCAGACAGGCCCTCAGAATTCCCGCAACCTCCGAGGCAGGCGCTGACACCGAGGCCAGGTCGACCTGCCCTTCAACCTCATCGATAGACCGGTAAATGCGTCTTCCCAGAACCTCATCTCCCCGCTGGGAAATGGGATAAAGCTCCCCATTATAACCATATAGGATATGGGAACACATGATTGAATGGGCAAATGCACCCGGCTTCCCGAAACCGCCAAACAATGCCAACCCCCTGGGCCGACACATCCTGTCAATCTTCTCCCGCTCCTCGACATCCATGCCGTTTCCTCTGTAGTTCCATCACGATTAACGTATTGGTTGTTTATATATTTATAGTTAACATATTAAGCAAAATGGGTCAAGGTACTCTGCTCAATGATTCCCGTCCGGTTGGGTTTAGATGGACTCTAGCTGAAAGCTCAAGATAGCGCCCAGACATATCGAAAGCCATACACTTTTTTTGAGGAAGCCTGTAGCCGTCGAGTGGGTGCCGCAAAACCTGCGTCACGATATAGCCCGAAAAATCTGTCTTGAATGATGCTTTGGTTTCTGCAATGCTCGAGAGGCAGGGAAGACATGAATGGTCTCCCATGAAGTCGACACCAGGATGGATAGAACGGGAGAGCGCCGATGGTGACAGACAACCTGGAGGCAAGCCCCGGCGGTCTGGACAGGTACCTGCCGGACACGGTGCACGGCTGGAAAGCCGTCAAACCTGATCATGAATACACCTTCGACACCTTGTTCGATCTCATAGACGGCGGCGCTGAAGTCTATCGGTCCCTGAATGTTCGCAAGGTTTTGGACCGCAGATACACCAAGGAAGACTCCGCGGATATCATCGTCGATCTCTTTGACATGGGTTCATCCAAGGACGCTTTCGGCGCTTTTCACCACGACATGAGGGAAGATGATGACGTGGGCGTCGGCACGGAATCAGAGTATCAGGGAAGCTACCTCTTCTTCTGGAAAGATCGTTACTTCGTCTCTGTGGTTGCTTTGGAAGAGACCCCGGAAACCAGGGAAGCCGTCCTCGCCCTTGGCCGGGCCATTGCTTCGAGTATTCCCCGACCCGGCACCGAACCAGACATTGTGAAGCTCCTACCGAGTGAAGGCCTCCAAAAAGAGCAGATATACTATTTCCACGACTTGGAGAGCTTGGAGCGCCGGTACATGATCGGCAAGGGGAATCCCTTGCACTTGAGCAAAGAAACAGAGGGGCTCCTCGCCCGATACGCTGTATCCGGTGTTCCGGCCGCCAAGGACGGGCAACTCTTTGCGGTCTTTCTCATTGTGGCCTACGCCTCGCAGTCAGCCGCTCTCGCAGCAGAAAAGGATTTTTCAGCTCTCTATCTCAACCGGGCAGAATCCGGTAAACTCGTGCAGCTTCCCGGCAAGGGCTGGGCTGGGATCTACCGAAAAGGCACCCATCTCTTTGCCGTTCTCGAATCGCCGGGTAAGGCGACGGCAAGAGGTCTACTCGATTCGGTAACCGCAAATGAAACGAAGTAAGATGAGGAGCCGCTCATGAAAGATGAACACAAGGAGAAAGGCTTGACACGCCGTGCCTTCTTGAGCGGCACGGCAGGCGCCGCTCTGGCCGGCGCCGCTGGTCTATCGATGGGCTGCGAACGGCTGCAGCCCGCGTCGGGTGAACCACCCGAGCAAAGCAGCGTACCGGGCACCGGGGCGCAGCAGAGCCGTTCTACGGTGGTGCTTGTGCGAGATCCGAACGTCCTTCGCCCTGGGCGCAAACCCGATCCCGCGATCCTGGCTCGGATGCTGGACGATGCCCTAGCCGAGCTTCTGGGCAAGTCGACCGACGACGCGTGGAGGGCACTGATTCGCCCTGACGACACGGTGGGCATCAAGACCAATGTGTGGCGATTCCTGTCAACTCCGAGTGAGCTCGAGGTGGCAATTCAGGAGCGGCTTCGCTGGGTCGGAGTAACCGAGGACCGCATGTCCGTGGACGACCGCGGTGTGCGCTCCAATCCGGTCTTCGAGAAGGCCACCGCGTTGATCAATGTTCGACCCCTTCGTACGCACAACTGGAGCGGCGTGGGGAGTTGTATCAAGAACTATATCATGTTCTCCGCGTTGCCCGTTAGCTGGCACGTCGACTCCTGCGCAAACCTCGGGGGCTTGTGGGACCTTCCCAACACGAAAGGCAAGACACGCCTGAACGTGCTGGTCATGCTTACACCGCTATTCCATGGTAAGGGACCGCACCATTTCCAGGCCAAGTACACGTGGCCTTACAATGGGTTGATCGTGGGCACGGATCCTGTGGCTGTGGACGCCACAGGTGTACGTATCCTCGAGGCCAAGCGAAGAGAGTATTTCGGGAAGGACGAACCGCTGAGCGTCCCACCCAAACACATTCGCGTCGCCGAAACCAAATATGACCTGGGCGTTTCCAACCCGGATCGTATCAGGGTGAAGAAGATCGGCTGGATGGACGGGGTCCTGATCTAGAAGAAACTGAGGCAGGCGAAGGCGAGGAAACGGCCGTCGTGACTCATGCTCAGATCGATATCCGTCCGTGAGCCGTCGACCCGCACCGAAGGAGATCCGAGGCCGCGAGGTCCCTTCTGCCGGACGATATCGATCCGGCCCGGCTCACAGCCCAGAAGATCCGCCAGAGACTGCTTGAAAACCTCCCGTACCCTCTGAGACTCGAACCGGGCGGGTTGCGTCACGTCTCGGGTCGCCCTTGTTCCCATCGGCAAGACCTGATGCACGACCTGGTCCCAGTTGGACCGGCTGCCCAACATGCCGAGGCTGTGAACGAATCCGTCTCCTGTTTCCACCCTCACCGCAATCGTGCCTGAAGGTGTCTCTACGGTCCCGGACGAGGTGCTGGCCCCTTCCGACATAGTGAATCGCGTTCGATAGCGCCGGGGGCTGAAAGGAACTTCCGGGTCGAGTTTCCGCAGAATCTTGTAGCTCGCCTCCTTGCATGCCCACAGGGACCAGAGCAGAAGATCCGGCCTGTGACATCCACGAATCGCCTCCTGCTCAGATTCAGCGAAGACCTTGCCCAGAAAACGGGTGTCTTCCGATCTTCTGAGGGCACAGTCTGTTGCCAGGTCAACAACATCGTTCCCTACAAGAGGAAAAATAGGCCTCCTCCATCTCCCCGAGCTTGCGAATGATCTGCCCTGCGTAATCCCTCTGGGCCCGCAAGCCCTTCTTTTCCGTGGAAGGCTTCAAGACGGCCACATCCATCGAGAATCGTTCTCTGAATCTCGGGAAGTCGCTGTAGGTTTTCTGCCCCTCGCCTCTCAAATACACGCACATGACCCGGCAATCCTCAGCATACTGGAGAAAACGGCCCACTCCGTAGGAGAAATCCTCCTGATCCACGCGTCCCGTGCGCGACCGCGTTCCCTCAGGAAAAACGAGCAGGCAGTCCTTGCCCTCGAGCAGATGCACACACTTGTCCAACGTGGCTTTGATGTGTTCTCGGTCCCCTTGTCGTACCACCGGAATGCACTTTGCCATGTAGCAGTAGATCGTAGAGAGAAGGTTCCTCTGAAAGTTTCTCTTCTCCGGCAGATTCCAGGGAAAACGCCCGTAGTCGATCCAATAGGCATGAATCGGTGCCATGGCGTAGGCGATGATGGCGGAATCGATCAGGGTGAGATGATTCGCGCAGATGATCCAGGGCCCCTTGTGCTCGCTCGTGATCCGGCGGACTTTCTCGCGAATTTCGGGCAGATTTCGGACCCGGTATCCTGCAACTCTGATCATCGCTACAGACAACGGTCCAAGTACGAAAAGGGCCAAGCGCCCCAGGCCCCGTTGCAGGCTGAGAGAGTATCGTGACCTCGCATCGACCATACCGGCATCAACTTCAGGCCGCGGCCTGACTCATCTTCTGCGCCACTACGTTCACGGTGTCACCCACGGTACGGATCGTATCCGCATCGTCATCTTCGATGATGATGTCGAACTCGTCCTCTGCCTGGATGATGACGTCGACGAGCCGAGCCGAATTGACTTTCAGATCGTCGATGATGTGGGTCTCCTCGGACACCTGGTCCAGGGCCGCGGGTTCCCTCACGTAGGGCTTCAGGATGTCGATGATTCGCGTGAAGATTTCTTTCTGTTCCATGACGGTTTCTCCTTGTTTGCTGTGCTTTCTATGATTCCCATTTTCGGAATATGACGCTGCTATTCACGTCCCCGAATCCGAAGCTCGCCTTCACCATGGTCTTGAGATCCTCCATCTCCACACATTCGCGGACGATGCTGTTCGCGTAGGGGATGAGCTCCGGGTGGATATCGTCGCAGTTGATCGAGGGATGCACGAACCCCTTGTCGAGCTGAAGAACCACGGCGACCGATTCGATCGCACCGGCTGCACCTATACAGTGGCCGACCATCGATTTGGTTGCGTTGATGTAAGGGAACCTCCCCGGAGGCCTTTCCAGGGCCAATGACCAGTTCTCCACCTCGTACGGGTCCGCAAAGGTGGCGCTGAGATGGCCGTTGATGGCATCGATTTCGTCGGGCGAAATACCGGCGTCATCCACCGATCCCCGGATACAGCGCTGTACTGCAACGTGGTTCGGCGCCGTCATGGTGCCTCCCTGACGCTGGCCTCCACAGTTCACGTCCACACCCAGAATTTCGGCGTATATCTTTGCCCGCCGATCCTGCGCTGTGAGGAGGTCTTCCAGGATCAGCACACCTGCCCCGCAACCCGGCACGAATCCGCTTGCGGTTGCACTCATCGGCCGGGACCCTTCCTCGGGGCGATCGTTGAACTTTCGCGCCAGAACGCGCATAGAATCGAATCCGCTCCACATGTAGGGTGATCCGCCCTCAGCGCCTCCCGCGACCATGCGCTTCGCCCGTCCCGTTCGGATCTTCCAGACAGCATCCACGATCGCTTCGGTTCCCGTGTTGCAGGCGGATGAATTGGACGTAGCCTGATTACCAAGGCCCAGGATGCCGGCAACACGCGCGCTCGGACCGCTGTTCATCACTCGCTCCACGATACGGCTGCCGAGACGGCGGATCTTGCCCGCGTTTACGCCCGGCACCACCTCCTTTGCGATGGTGCTCATGTCCGTGACCCCACAGCCGAAGGTCGTCCCCGTATCCCAATCCGGCTCGTCGTGCTCATCCCGAATCGGCAATGCTGCATCACGCCACGCGTCCAGAGCCGCAACCGCGGCATACGCAATCGTCTCGTTCAGAAACCTGCTGTCACCGTTCCGGAAATACTCCTTCTGAATCGAGTCGAAATTCTTCGGAAGGCCGGCGATCTGACAGGCGAACTTCAACGATTCGAGCTCCGGGATGAAGCAAATCCCGGAGCGCCCCTGGCGCAGCGCCGTCTCGAATTCTTCAAGGCCATGAGCATTCGGGCTGATCACGCCTAGACCTGTAACCACGACTCTATTCATTCCTTCCTCCGATAGTCTCGTCGGTCAATCGGTCGCCGGAGACCGGTTTGTTGATGTGCCCCTCCGATGGCCGACCCGGTCAGGAGTCCGCTGCAGACGGGTCCGCCGTTTTCGTGAAAGACATTCACCTCGGATTTGATCGTGGCTCGTCGAAAGAAGAGATTCCGCGCCTGAACCCGGATCGTCTGGCCGGGATAGACCACTCCATCGAACTGAACACGGTCGGCAAGGGAAAACAGGAGGGTCATCTGCGTGATTCTCTCGGCAGACATGTTCTGTTCGAGCATCATGGCGATGCCGAGCGCGACCAGTCCGGTCTGCGCCATCGCCTCGATGAGAATCACGCCGGGTGTGATCGGATTACCCGGATAGTGGCCCCCATAGAAGTATTCCTCCTCGCGAAATCGGTAGCGACTCTCGATCCGCCTTTCCTCCAGGGAGAGAATCCTGTCGATGAATCGAAACGGGGCCTGATGCGGCATCAGGTCCAGGATGGTGCGTTCGGCGGTCGGCTCAACCACTGTAGAGTCCTCCGTTCACGTGGATCACACTTCCCTGGATGTAGCTCCCCCGTGACGCCAGAAACCTCACCACGTCCGCGACCTCCTCGGGTCGTCCCATGCGCCCCAACGGGATTTTTTCGGAAATCCCCTCACGGACCTGGTCTGGAATGTCGGCAGTCATATCGGTCTGAATGAACCCGGGTGCTACCGAGTTCACCAGGATCCCCCGGTCCCCGAGTTCCTGGGCCACCGATTTCGTCAGAGCGTCGACACCCGCCTTTTCCATGGTATAGGCCACCTGTCCGGCGTGGCCCGTATGTGCCACAACACTGGAGATGTTGATGATCCTGCCGCTCGACTGCCTCAGCATGAAAGTCCGCAGGATCCGCTTCACCAGGTACCAGGTCCCCTTGAGGATGGTCCGCTGGGTGTCGAATTGATCGATCTTCATTTGCATCATGGTCTGGTTGATACTCATCCCGGCGTTGTTGACCAGGACATCCACTCGCCCCGCCTCGGCGGATACTCTTCTCACCATGTCGTCGATCTGATCCGGGTCCGCGAGATCGGCCCGGAGCAGGAATCCGTCCTGCACCTCGCGAAGAAGCTCTTCGGCCTCCTCCATGCTTCGGCGATAGTGAATCCCAAGACGGAATCCCTCCCTGGCCAGAGCGAGGCAACAGGCAGCCCCGATACCTTTCGCAGCCCCTGTCACAAGGGCTACGGGTTTGTCTGTTCTTTCTTCATGCATTCAGGCAATCCCCTCTCCACCGTCGACGCGCAGCAATGTGCCGTTCACCCACGCAGCCTCGTCCGAGCAGAGGAGATAGATCACATCCGCAACGGCTTCCGGGGTCGTGAGCCGCCCCATCGGGTTTCTCAGGCGCGCCCGCGCCATCATGTGGCGGTGTCCGGGAATCGCACGAAGGGCCGGCGTATCCGTAATGCCGGCCTGCACAACGTTGGCCCGTATGCCGAACGGACCATACTCCGCTGCGATGGCCCTGGTCGCAGATTCCAGCACCGCCTTTGCAGCCGATACTGCGGCGTAGCCTCGCCATGCAACCGAATTCCCCTCGCTCGTCAGGCTGAGCACGCGTGCGTCTTCTGCAAAAAGCCCCCTGCCGTGCACGTCCTGCACCCACTCCACAAGATTGGTGCCCATCGCGTGGATCGTGTGGAGGAAATCCTCCTGATCCAGGTAATGCTGCCCGTTGTAGGCGGGAGGCTGCGCAAGGTTGTAGAGAGAGTCCACCCCTTCCGAAAAGAGGCTATCGATCCTTTCCGACAGGGATTCAGACGGCACGCCGAGGGCATCGGCGAGAGCTTCCACCCCCCCCGAACGCTCCTCGGAGTCGATTGGAGGAGCGAGCAGCTTGAGGCTTCCCCAGGCGATGGCATGAAGGAGCATCCGGACCCTACCCTTTTCCCCCATGCAGCCCGTCAACTCGTCCAGGATCTGGCGGCGACCCTCGGGCACCAATGCGTCCAGGTTGAAGGTCACCAGTTGAATGCCCTCTTCCCTCAGTTCCTCGAAGGCGATGTTCACATCCCGCATTGCCCCCCGTCGATCACGATGGACGATACAGAGGTTCATTCCGTGCAGGGCCAGCTTTCTGGCCGTGGCCAATCCGAACCCACTCGAACCACCGATGATGAGCGCCCATGCGCCAGGGTCGAACCCGGTCATCCGTGTTCTCCCCACGAAAACCTGCGCGCCGAGGCGAGGGTCGTGATCGATGCACAATCTACGGCTATGGTCTTGAAGAACCCTCTCAGCGGGCGACCCGGACCGATTTCCAGCACCCTGCCGACCTTGCCCGAGAGTTCCACCATATTGTCTCGCCACCTCACCGTGCCGCATACCTGGGACACAAGCGCTTCCACCGTTGCAGACGCGTCCGTCTCGTGGAACCGGCCGGTGAAGTTGGAAGTCACCCGATTCGCACGGGCGGCGTTCAGGCAAGAGGAAAGCTTCTCCAGCATTCTACGAAATGCATCTCGAATGGACTGCATGAAGCGGCTGTGGAAGGGTCCGCTCACCTGTAGAGGCACAAAACGAAGTGTGTCGTCAGCCGCCATGGATCGGATGCGGTTCTCCGCCTCGTCCATCGTGTCGGCCGCGCCACTGATGACCAGCTGGTTCGCAGAGTTGATGTTTGCTACATCGATCGGAAGGTCTTCGATCGCCGTGTGAATCATCTCCAGGTCGACGTTCTCGGTGATCACGGCGGCCATGCCGCCAACCCCCACGGGCGACGCCTCCTGCATCAGCCGTCCACGCGCCTCGACCAATCGGAGGGTCTCTCCGAAAGGGAGCGCTCCGGCAGCGACCAGGGCCGTGTATTCCCCGAGACTGTGTCCGCCGAAATGGGATGGTAAGAAACCGAATTCGGATTGAAGGGCCCGGAACATGGCGACCTCGGTTGCCAGAATACAGGGCTGGGCAAAGCGCGTGAGCTGTATCTTCTCTTCTTCGTAGAAACACGTAGACGCCACATCCCACCCCAATGCCTCGGACGCCTCCTCGTAAGTGTGTCGACTGACTTTGACACCGTCGTAGAAGTCCTGCCCCATCCCGATCCTTTGGGAACCTTGGCCAGGGAACACCGCCGCGATGTTTGCCGCTCTCATTCCAGTCCTCTCCTCTGCTTGGTCCTCATGGAAGCTCATCAGGCAGGCATGCAACTTGTATGTGGGAACGACAACTCGTGCCTGAAGGCTCGTTCATAATACAAAACCCGTGCCAGGCGGGTTGATCTCGCAAATCCATTGGGATTACTATTGGAAAGAATAGGAAATGGCGCGATCCGATTCTGTGTCGAGCACCAGGCACGGACATTTTCTGTACGGATCATGTTCACTGGATGTACATTCCGATCGATTTCGGTCCCAGGGCCGATCGGATGAGAGGGTCCTGTAATGGACAAGCAAACACGACTCGAGGGCGGGCAGAGGGAATTCTTCGCTCTAGTGAAGGCTGCCATCTCGGCGAACCCCTTCGGCCCGGAGCGAACGGTTATCGACGTGAAGATATCAGCCGATTCGATCGCCGATCCGGGGTTCCATGAAGTAGAAAAGACGGTGGAGGCGGTGAACAAGCGTCTCGACGACCTCCTCCAGCAAGGTTCGTGGAGCTACGGGGACTTCGAAGGGGAGGACCGTTCCCTGGTGGAAGGCGCACATCTGTTCGTGTTCTTCTACAGTTTTCGGAAGAAATTCGACGCCTTCATCCAGGCCCAGACTGCAGCGGATGAAAAATCGATCAAGCTGGATTTTGCCTCAGAAGCGATCTCGTTCCTGCAGAACAGAGGCTTTGCACCGGAAGAGATCCGCAAAGCCGTGGAGACGGCCTACCAGTTTCGGCGCGCCTTCAGCTTCATCAGGAGCAATCTGATCGGCCGCAGCCGGGTGATGCAGAAACTGCGGCACGACTTGTGGAACAGCATCTTCACCCACAACATCGATCTCTACAGGCGGTATCTGTGGAATCGAATGGAGGATTTCACCACCCTCATCCTCGGCGAAACGGGAAGTGGAAAGGGGTCCGCGGCCAGCGCGATCGGTCATTCCGGGTACATTCCGTTTGATCTAAAGAAACAACGGTTCTCGGAGAGCTTCACCAAATCCCTGGTGACGATCAACTTGTCCCAGTTTCCCGAGACCCTCATCGAATCCGAGCTGTTCGGCCACAAGAAGGGAGCATTCACCGGAGCGATTCAGGATCACAAGGGCGTATTCGAGCGGTGCAGCCCCCATGGGGTCATCCTGCTGGACGAGATCGGAGAGATCGCCGGGCCGGTTCAGATCAAGCTGCTTCAAATCCTGCAGGAACGTGTTTTCTACCCTGTTGGAAGCCGGAAGAAAGAACGCTTTTCCGGTCGAGTCATCGCTGCTACGAACCGGCCTATTGAAGAGCTTCGCCGGGGCGATCGATTCCGGGACGACTTCTACTATCGTCTCTGCTCCGACATCATCCACGTACCGAGCCTCCGGGAACGAATTCAGGAAGACCCTGCCGAGTTGGACGATCTTCTCGCCGTCACCGTGAAACGTATGGTGGGGGAAGAGACGCCCGAGCTGGTCGAGATGGTTCGCAACGTGGTTGTAAGGGAGCTTGGGGAAGACTACCCCTGGTACGGAAACGTCCGCGAGCTCGAGCAATGCGTCCGACGCGTGCTCGTCAAAAAGACGTATGAAGGGGACAAGCCGCACAGCGCCCCGGATCTGCAGTCACGCCTCATGGCCGGCATCGAGCTCGGCAACCTGTCGGTCCACGAGCTCATGTCCGGTTACTGCAGACTCCTCTACGAGCGACATGGGACCTACGAAGAGGTCGCCCGGCGAACGGAGCTGGATCGGCGGACCGTGACCAAGCACATCAAGGATTGGCGGGATTCCAGTTGACCCTCCCTCACATGCCCAGCTGTTTCTTGAATGCGCCTATCGTGTCGTCCAGGGAGCCCGCGGGCTCGCCCTTCCGGGCGGCGACCACCTTCTCCTCAACCCGTCTCATGGCAAGGTACCGCGGAACGATCCCTTCCTGCTTGGCATCTGCAAGGATGGTTCTCGTGTTCGAGCCGATCAGCTCCTTGCACGCATCAAAGGCGTGCTGAGAAGTACCACCGAGAAAATCCACGATTCCGAGCACGGTCCCGCCCGCATTCGAAACAAAGTCAGGTACGACAAGGACACCCTTCTCACAGAGTCTTTCCTCCGCCTCATCCGTAATCGGGATGTTGGCGATGCTCGAAATGACCTTGGCCTGCACGCTTTCTACATTCTTCTCATCGATCACGTGGGGTCTCGCCCCTGGGATCAGGACATCCACGGGAAGGGTGAAGAGCTTGTCCTTGTCCAGATGCTCAGCACCTTCGTAGGCCCTGATCGCCTCGTCTCCCGATCCCTTCCTCAACTCGAGCAGCTTCTCCACATCGAGCCCCTTCTCGTTGAAGATCATGCCGTCGATCGTGGAGATAGCCACCACCCTGCCGCCCGCTTCGGTGATGTAGCGCGCCACGCCGCCCCCGACCTTGCCGAAGCCCTCTATGGCAACGGTGGCGCCCTTCATGTCGATCCCGGCAAATTCGCAGGCCGCCTCGGCGGCTACGACAACGCCGTACCCGGTCACGAAATTCTCGATCGGCTCTCCGTCCTTCTTCTCTGCCATGAGACCCGTGCCTTGCGTGGGCAACTCGGCGCCCTCGAAGATAAAATCAAGGTCCTCTGCCTCGGTGCCAATGTCCGCTCCAAAGGCCAGCCCCCCCGGGATGAGCGCCTTCAAGGCCCTGCCGAAGGCACGCATGATGTTCTTGCGCTCTTCCCCACGGATCGCGGGATCCGCCCATATTCCGGATTTCGCACCTCCGATCGGCACGCCCAGGGTGCCGAACTTGTAGGTCATTGCCCGGGCCAGTTGAAAGATCTCCCGGGTCGTGATATCCGGCAGCATCCGGATGCCACCAGCCGCCGTCATTCCCAGGGCGGTACAGTCGACCACAACGACCCCCTTCATCCCCGTCTCCACATCATAGACATGAACGATCTTCTCGGGGCCCAGCTCATTCGTCATGCTCATCCATTCCGGCATCTGCACCTCCCTACCTAGTTCATATGTTGTTCTTCCTTGCCCGTGCACGTGCCCGTGCACGTGCCCGGCTTCTTCGAGCGCAACAAGCCTCCCCCTCGTGGTCGCCCTCGCCCCCGTCCTCACAAACCCACGGATGTCAGCGCCACGATGCGATCCCCGGCGGTTCGTTTCCGACCGCACCGATAGCGATCTTTTCGATGTCCGCTTTGCCGCTTTCGTCGAGAAGCGAGGCGATTCGCTGTGCTCCTTGTCGAGCTCGCTCATCGTCTGCCTTGTTGAGCAATACGGCCCGGGAGGCTTCAGCGGGACACCCCTTGAACAGTCCCTGTTCGTGTTCGATCAGCTGGACGATCGAGGCCTCCGTGACGGTTGAGCCCAACGGAAGGCCCGACACCCGGGAAAAGACCTCGGGTCTGAACACATGCGGCTCGTCCAGCGGCTTTCCCACGGCATCCATGCCGACGACCCCGATCACCAGACAGGAACATGGCGGAATCACAGGCTCGTGGTCGGCCGGGGCCTTGAGAGGTCTTCCTGCAGCACCGTCCGCCTCCACCAGCACCCATTGAAACAGACCGGCCTGCATAATCATTTCGATCATCGTCGGATCGAAGCCGCCCAGCTTTCGCTCGCCTGCAAGATCTTCTCGAGCGGCGGTCACGTGTGGGTGCAATTCCAGCCACTCCTTCGACTTCCTGATCAGCTTTTCCACGTCGGTCGCAACAACAACATTGGCGGATTGCTTTCTCGTGGGCGCAAGGATCTTCGTAGTGGTCGTGGTCAGAACCGATTCGCCGGATTCAGCCAGTTCTTGGGCGAGGCGAAACATCAGGGTCGTCTTACCGCCCGCCCCTACCAGACCGACGACACCCCCTTCTCGGGGGAGGAGTCCTTCACGTATGGATCCCATAGCTCACTTGTTGAAGACCCTGAGGATCGCCTCGAGTACCGCACCGCCGATGGCCCGGGATTTTTCCGAGATTGTGGTGCAGTAGCTCACGTCCCCTCGCGGGTCGATGTCCCCCAGCTTTAGGCCTTCCTTGACCCGGCATCCGGAGGCGATCAACCCGCGGACTATTCCGTCTATTTCGGCCCTGACTTCATGCTCGTTCACCAGCCCGATGAGATCGCCCTTCAGGATCTCGTCTCCAATCGCCGCCAGCGTTGTGAATCTTCCGCTCGAAGGCGCCCTGAACACCCTCTCCCCGGCATAGCCGGCGATGGCTCCCGGCACCCCGGTGTTCGCTTCGGCGGGGCCCTCGAGGATGATCCTGCCCAGATTGTGGCCCCGGTTCGTCTCTACGATCATGTGGACATCCCTGCCCGCCGTGAATCCCGGACCCAATCCGATCACGAGCGGGGCATCACCCCTGGCGGTACCCAGATTTCGCTTTGCTAGGATTGCATCCACCAGAACGTCCGGCCCTACTTCCTCGATCATGGTCCACTCCGGATCCACGACTACCGCGAGCTGACCCTGCTCCCAGGCCTCTCGGATCCCCTCCCTCTCTACGACCCGAACCGCATGTACCCCTTCCACCGTCTTCTCGCCATGTGGGACAGCTTCTGAGAAGCAGACCTCCCTCCGCACGGCAAGGGGTTCCGGGATCTCCAGGAGAAAGATCTTCCGAATGTTGGCCTGGTAGAGGCGCCAAGCGATACCGCTCGCCATCTCGCCGGCACCCTTAAGGCCGACGACGAGTTCGGTCAGCCTGGGTGGTTTCACGAGCAAACCGATTCCTCCCTGGATGTTGTAAGGCCCTTTGACCCTTCACCTGCATTCTACTTGCTGCCTTCTCTGCGCATCAGTTCTTCGTAGTCTCCCCAGGTGTCCAGATCGAAATGAATCGAATCATCGTCGACTTCGACCTCCTCGATGTCTTCCGCATACTCCTCGAACAGAACCCTGGCCCCTACGTCGCCGGTGAGTGACTCGATTCGTGAAAAGAGCCCCCGATCGATGACGACCGGGTTTCCCCGCCTGCCGAGGTGTGTCGGCAACACTATGACCGCCCTCCTATGGCAATAACCCTCGAGGAGCACATTCATGATCTCCCGCCCCACCAGTGGTTGATCTCCCAGGATGAACATCGCCGCATCGGTGTCTCTGGAGACAACGGACAGGGCCGCACGAAGCGAGGTGCTCTGTCCCTCTTCGTGTGCTTCATTTATGACGACCCTCACCCCCTCCAGCTTGACCGTCTTTCTGATCTGCTCGGCTGCATGGCCCAGGACGACAATCACCTCATCCAGGTTGGAACCAGTGGTGTTCTCGATCACTTGGCCGAGCAGGGTCGTTTCCCTAAAGGGCAGAAGCTGTTTCACCTCGCCGATTCGCTTCGAACTTCCGGCCGCCAGGATGACTCCTGTGACCCTGCAATCTTTCTTCTGATCATGCGGCCCCAAAATACACCCATTTCAGGATATTGCGAGGGAGTGAGAACGACCGAAGCAATCCCCCAGTCAATTCGCTTCGGAGATGGGGGGTTGCCACTGCGCCTTCGGCGCCTCGCAATCTCCCTCATTCAATCCGGAGGGGTCTCCGGAGGGGTCAGGCCGTAACTATCAACCTTCAGGGTTGATAATTTCGGCCTGACCCCAGTTTTTTCAGGGTTAATAGTTACGGCCTGACCCCAGTTTTAGCTGACCCCTGTTTTGGCCCTCGTCTGGATCAGCTCCGCCACGATGCTGACCGCGATCTCCTCCGGTGTTTCGCCACCAATGTGGATTCCGATGGGGGAGTGGATCTGCTCGATCCGCTCCTCGGCAAAGCCCTGGTCCCTCAAAGACTGCTCGATCAGGGCCCACTTCTTCCTGCTACCGATCATCCCGAGGTAGGCGGGCTCCGTCCGAAGCGCTGCCTCCAGAACGATCCGGTCATGGGTGTGTCCCCGGGTCATGATCGCCAGGTAGGACGAGCCGGTGACGGTAATTCCGTCGAAGGCCCTTGAGAATTCCATGATGCGGATCTCGTCCGCGTCCGGGAATCTCTCGTCGTTGGCGAACTCGGCTCGATCGTCCAGCACGACCACGCGAAAGCCGACCGTCTTTGCCAGGGGCGCCACAAAGGTGGATACATGCCCGGCACCGAACAGGAATAGGATCGGATCGTCTTCCACGGGCTGCACGAAAACGCTCACGCTGGGTTCCGACATTTCGACCAGTCGGGGCCTCGTGAACCTGCAGAGCCTTCCGGCCTCATCCATCAACCCGTCGATCTCACCCAGAACCACCTTCCCTTCTTCCAGCAGCATCTTCCCCTTGCTGTCCGAAGCGGGCGCCCCCTCGGCAATCCTGGACAAGAGCGTCCCACAGCGGCCTTGTTCGATCGTCTCCCGGACCGCACGGAACAGACCGGTTGTGTCCGGGTTGTCCGGAAACATGGGATCCAGGTACACCTCCACGTTTCCGCCGCAGATCATTTCCGAGGCGGCCACATCCTTTCCAGTGAGAAACAATGGGAGAAGAGCCGACCTGCCCAGCAGCAAGACCTCCTTGGCCTGTTCGATGACCCGGTGTTCCAGGAGCCCTCCGCCGATGGTTCCCACGAGGCTTCCGTCCTCCAGAACAATGCACTGCGAACCAACGGCGCGGGGGGCGGAGCCTGCACGGCGGATGATCGTGGCCAGCACAATTCGCTTTCCGGCGCCGAGGAGACGATCGATCTCGAGAAACATCTCTTTCTTCACAGCCATTTCCTCAAACACCGTCCATCGGGGAGCATAGAATGCCGTATCCTCTTTCTCCAACCACCCTACCGCCGTCCACCACCTTCTTTCCCCTCACGAATACCTTTTCCGGATAGACCGCCCGTTTTCCATCATAGAGGGTCCATTCGATTTTGTATTGTTCTTCCAGTTTCACTTCCCGTTCGTCCTTGAGATCAAAGACCGAGAGGTCCGCATCGGCGCCGACCTGCAGGCTTCCCTTCCTGGGGTAAAGGCCACAGACCCTGGCAGGGCCTTCGCTGGTAACCCTTACCAGCTGAGCCAGGTCGATACGGTCCCTGTTGACGCCTTCGCCCAGGAGAAGGGGAATCATGGTCTGCACCCCCGGAATCCCGGCCAGGGCCTGCCAGATATCCCCCTGCTTGAAAACGAGCGGATAGGCAACGTGGTCCGAACCCATGCAGTCCACCTTACCTTCCCGGATCTTCTGCCACATCGCATCTACATTCTCCCGACTCCGCAGGGCGGGGGAGAGCTTGGCGAGGGTGCCTTTCTCGTCGAAGATGGAATCGTCCAGAACGAAATAGTGGGGACAGGACTCGACCGTAACTCTCACCCCTTCCCTCTTCGCCTGATCCACCATGTCGAGCCCTTCCACCAGGCTGCAGTGGGCGATGTTGATCTTTGCGTCCAGTTGCCCGGCGATGAACAGGGCCCTGTTCACGGCCTCCAACTCGGTAATCGGGGGGTGACAGTCCAGAAAGGCCCGGGCATCCTTCCGGCCCTCCGCCTTCAGCTTCTCCTCCAGGGTGTGGATGATGTCCTGGCTTTCCGCGTGAATGGTGCTCGTGAGCCCGGTCTTCTTGATTTCTTGCAGGGCTTCACACAGGGCTCCGTCGTGGTGATAGGGCATGAATTCCGCGACGCTTTGCTGCATGACCAGCTTGTAGCCGACGGCACCCTTTTCCTTGAGGGGCAAAATGCCGCTCAGGTCCTCGGGCTTGCATGTCACCCACATCGCAAAATCCACAAAGGCCCTCGGTCCGATCGAAGAAAGCTTGGCGTCGAAGGTCTCTGCATCCGTGGTCGTGGGCAGTTGAAAGGGCATATCCACCACCGTGGTCACGCCTCCCAGCGCCGCCGCCCGGGTGGTGTCGGCAAAACCGTCCCAGCCTTTCAAGGCTTCGGCCCCCATGGCGGCCCCGAACATCTGATCCGCACCAGGATCCCCAGAATGTACGTGGGTATCGATCCCTCCCGGCAGAACCACTCTGCCGGTGATGTCGATCACGTCGTCCGCGTCCGGCAGGCTTCCCTGGCTGCCGATCGCCACGATTCTGCCTCCGCCGATTCCGAGGTCCGCATCCATGACGCCTTCGGATGTGGCCAGCTTCCCGTTCACGAGCTTTGTATCGAGCCTTTCCACAGCCCCCCCTTTCGTCACGCCCCAACTGCATTCATGGCCAGGAGGGCGTAAACCTTGATAGCGTCCATGTATTGATCCAGCTCCAGGTTCTCGTTCGGCGTATGCGCCTTCTTCGCGGTTCCCGGGCCGATGATGATCGTGGGAATCCCCTTCTCGGAAAAGATCCTACCGTCGCACACCTGCTCGTATCCCACGAAATCCGAGGGACGACCCAGCTCTTTCATCGTCTGTTGCGCCAGCCGGCAGATCGTCTCGTCCGGGGAGGTTTCAAAGGGAGAGGCAGCGGCCAACCGGACCAGAGTCGCTTCCACCTCCGGATCTTCCTTCCTGACCCGGTCGATCACGTCCTGAATCTCCTGGGTGACCCCATCCACCGTTTCGTTCGGAAGGGTTCGACGATCGATGACGACTTCACAAGAGTCCGCAACAACGTTGAAACTGACCCCTCCCTGGATCGTTCCTATGTTCATGGTCGCAGGAGGCAGAAAGCCTGATTCTCGTCGGGCCAGAACCGGTACCAGGTCGGTCTGGAGACGGTAGAGGATCTTCGTCATCTTGTCGATCGCGTTCACTCCGACCCAGGGAGTGCTACCGTGGGCGGTCTTGCCCTTTGTGGTCAACACGTAGACATTGATTCCCTTCTCCGCGATGGCGATCCCGCAATCGTTCGTGATCTCCCCTACTACAACCATGTCCGGCGAGTAGTGACCCTGCTCCATCAGGTACCCGGCGCCCTTGGCTGCGCCCGTCTCCTCGTCTCCCACGAAGCTCAACACCAAAGATCCCTTCAAAGAGACACTTTCCACGGAGAGTGCCTTGGCAGCCATCAGCATGGCAGCCACCCCCCCCTTCATGTCGGCCACGCCCCTGCCGTACATCAGGTTGCTCTTGATCACCGCCCCCAACGGATCCACCTCCCAGTTCGCCTCATTCCCGATCGGCACCGTATCCAGATGGCCGTTGTACAGGAGTTGGGGACGACCGCCCGGATTCAAAGTGATATTGATATTCGGGACAGCTTCGTCACACGACACGATTTCGACGTTTTCAGTGAAGGTGCCGGCCGTTCGCTCGATCACTTCGACAGCCTTCCGCGTGTCGCCCGGCGGGTTGACGCTTTCCGCCTTCACCAGGTCGGCCAGCAACTCGATCGCCTCGTCCATTGATTCCTCGATTCGCTTGAGTACCTTCTCTTTCACTGTATCCATGTGATTCGTCCTCGTTCCTTGTCCCGTTCAGGACCTTGTAGGCGATGCGGCAAGGGGGACGGGTTTCGCTTCTGCGGTCTTCCCGGACACCTTGAGCGCATCCACGATCTTCTCCGGTGTCAACGGCATGGTGCAGATCCTGACGCCGACGGCGTTGTAGACCGCGTTGTACACTGCAGGGGCTACCGTGTTCGTGGCTCCCTCCCCCACGCCCTTGGCACCGAAGGGCCCGGTCGGCTCCACCGAGTCGGCCAGGAGGGTTTCCACATCCGGCATATCCAGAGCTGTCAGGAGCTTGTAATCCTTGAAATTGGGATTGACCACGTGACCGTCCTCGGGATCGTAGACCACGTCCTCGGTCAAGGCGTAACCCATGCCCATGTGCAGCCCCCCAACGAGCTGTCCCCGGACTGCCTCCGGGTTGATGGGCGTACCCACATCCGCACTCTGGAAGACCCGCACGAGTTTCACTGCGCCGGTCAGGGTATCCACATCCACCTCCACGAAGGTAACCACAAAGTGAGGCGGACAGGCGGTCGCCCGATGGGAGGTGGTGCCGATGGCCGTGCCCAGCCCCTGGGACTGGGCGAACTCGAGCACCTCACGGATCGTCGTGCCCTGAGAGGGGTCCTTTACGGAGAAGACCCGACCGTCTCCGGTGTCGAGATCACGAGCAGGGACTTCGAGCATGAGACCGGCCCAGTCCAGGATCATGTCCTTCGCTTTCCCGCTTGCCGCCTTCACAGCACCTCCCACCGAGTAGACAGAGCGGCTCGCGTGGATCCAGTGCTCGTAGAGCGAGTTCTCGGTGCTCGCGTCCGTGACGATCACATCCTCGTATCGAATGCCCAGCTCCTCGGCAGCCATGACCGCCATGGCGGTCACGTTCCCACTGCCGAAATCAACCGCCGCCAGCGTCAGGTTGGCGGTGCCGTCCTCATTCATCTTTACGATGGCGCCGCTGTAGTCCAGCATATACGAGGCCGGCTTCTCCGAGCCGGCACCGGAGGTGTGAAACCCACTCGCCATGCCGATGCCCCGCTTGATCCAAGGACGGTCTTCATAAGGAGCGTATCCCTTCCTGTTGTCCCAGCCAATTCGCTTCGCGCCTTCATGCACGAGTTGCTCCAAACCGCAACTCTGGATGCTGGAAGTGATCTCCATGCCCTGCCCGATGAAATGGTCCCCCTCCCCGGGGTTGTTCTTGCGACGCAGCTCTACCGGGTCCATGCCCAGCTCTTCCGCGAGGATGTCCATTTGGGACTCCACGGCAAAATGCACCTGAGGATTCCCCGCTCCTCTCATGGCACACAACGGAGGTGTATTCGTATATACGGAGCGGCCGTCAAATCTCTTGTTCGGACACCGGTACTTGGAAAGGAAGAACCCGCACATGAGGGAACACATCCCGGGCAGGGGCTCGTAAGCCCCAACGCCGTCGGCAAGCCACATGTCCATGGCGACCAGTGTGCCGTCCTTCATGGCGCCGGTCCTGAGCTTGATCAGAGCCGGGTGCCGCCCGCCGTCGAGAAACATTTCTTCCCTCGTATCTTCGAGCTTGACGGGCATCCCTGCCTTGAGGGCCAGGGCGGCACAGATGAAGTCGGTGAAGTGCACGTAGATATAGAGGCCGAAGGCCCCGCCGGGTGACACCCGGTGGAGGCGGATCTTGCCCAGCGTGATTCCGAGTGACGCGGCCAGGCAGATGCGGTGAGGATGGATTCCCTGGGAATGGCTCCAGATCTCCAGCCCCCCTCCCGGCAGGGGCCGGCACAGGCTGGCTGCACAGTTGAGCGGGGCATTGTGAGGCCGGCCTGTGCGAAACGTATTCTCCACGACCACGTCCGCCTTCCTCAGCCCTTCTTCGACGTCACCGAAGGCCCCTTCCGTCATTCCCGGCAACGAGTTCGAGTTGTTGACGATCGGTATTTCGGTTCCTCCCCACAAGACTGCCTCGTGTACCGAGGGAGCATCGGGTTGCATGGCCTCTTCGAAGTCGAAGACTGCGGGCAGCCTTTCGTACTCGACCTCGATCTTTGCAATCGCCTCCTCGGCAGCTTCCACGCTGGTCGCGGCAACGGCTGCCACACGATCCCCCACATGGCGGACTTCCTGCTCGAGTATGTGTGCGTCCGTGAAATTCGGGGCAGAAGGGCTCACGGCATTGGCTCGATACACAGGCTTGTCGAGAACGTCATCAGGAGTCAGGACGGCTCGCACGCCCGGGACCGCCTCGGCCCCGCGGGTATCGATCCGCTTCACCCGTGCGTGCGCATGAGGACTCCTCAGGACCTTGGCGTGGAGCATGCCGGGAACGGACATGTCACCTACGTACGAATAACTACCGCTCACCTTCTCTACCACGTCGACCCTGGGATGGGATTTTCCGATGACGCGGAACGGTCTTCTCTCTTCTACCATGGCTTGCCTCTCTTCTCGGCGGGCCGTTCCCCTCCGATCGGAATCTCAGGAAGAAGCTCGATCGATCGCCTTTCTCAGAGTCCGTTCCATCAGCACACGACTCAGCTCTTTCCGATACGCTGCCGTTGCGCGAACATCGCTTATGGGGCGTATTTCCTCAGAGGCCTGTTCTGCGACCCGAACCAGAAGCTCTTCTTCAGGCTTGTTCCCCTCGAGCATCTCTTCGGCACGGGTGGCTCGCATGGGGGTAGGCGCCACGGCCCCGAGCGCAATGCGGACGTCTCTACAGACGCCGTCCTCCGCCAGCGCAATACGAACCGCAACGTTTACCACTGCCAGATCCGCGACCGCCACCCTGCCCTTCCTGGCAAACGCTGCCCCGGCAGGCTGAGGATGCGCAGGTACGCGGATCTCCGTGAGCAACTCGCCCTGTGCAAGAGCGGTCTTCCTTGCATCCAGAAAGAAGTCGGTGATAGGCAGCATCCTTGCGCCATCCGGACCGGCGATCTTCAAGCTCGCGTCCAGGACCAGTAGAGGAACTGCGCTGTCGGCACACGGTACGGCAGCGCACAGATTCCCTCCAACGGTAGCCACATTCCGGATTTGCGGAGTGCCCATTTGACGGGCCGCCTCGGCCAGAACGGAGTGACCGCACGCGTCGAGAACCGGATTCACGGCCATGTCCGAGAACGTGGCCCTCGCTCCAATGTGAAGGCCCTTTTCATCGGAGCGGATGTAGTCGAGGTCGAGACCGGAGATGTCGACGAGTACCTCGAGGGCCGGATCCTTTTCGGACATCAGGTCCGTACCTCCTGCCAGCACTCTCGCCTTTTCACCATGTTCGGCCAAGAGCCGGCTTGCCTCTTCGACCGAAGCAGGCCTGACGTACTCAGACGGACGAAACAGACCCTTTGCCTCCATCATCGTTGTCCCTCTTCGCGAACCGTGTCTGACCCCATCCCCTCTACCTCGGGAGCTGCGGCCAGGATCGCCTCCACGATCTGCTGATATCCGGTGCATCGGCACGTGTTACCCGATAAGCCGATTCGCACCTCCGCTTCGGTGGGCCGTGGGTTCCTGTCAAGAAGGGCCTTGGCCGACAGAATCATCCCTGGAGTGCAATAACCACACTGAACAGCATCGTGCTCGATGAACTTCTCCTGCAGGGGATGAAGCTCGTTCCGCTTCGAAATGCCTTTGATGGTAGTGATCCGCTTGCCGTCCGCCTGAACGGCCGGCATGAGGCAGGAGCATATCGCGTTGCCCTCCACGAGCACAGTGCACGCGCCACATTCGCCCTCACGGCAACTGGTCTTCACCTCGGTGAATCCCAGCTTTTCCCGTAACACACTCAACAGGGTGTGATAGGGTGCGACGCTGACTTGATGGTCCGTGCCGTTCACGTTCAGCGTGATCTCCATCATCATTCTCCCCAACGTTCAAACAGGTCGTGTTCGATCCCGAAGAAATCGAGGATCTTGCCCACCGTCTGGTCGATGAGATCGTCGATGGTTTTCGGCTTATGATAGAAGGCCGGAATCGGCGGCAGGATGTGGGCCCCCATGTCGGCAGCCTGGCTCATCAACCGGAGATGGCCCTTGTGCAGGGGTGTTTCCCGGACAACGAGGACCAGCTTTCGCTTCTCCTTGAGCGTCACATCCGCGGCCCGCTCGATCAGATTATTCGCATAGGAGTTTGCGACCCCGGACAGGGTCTTCATTGTGCAGGGGGCAATGACCATGCCGGCTGTCAAATAAGAACCACTGGCCAGAGACGCTGCAAGATCCCTGTCGTCATAGCTGTGGTCCGCCATCGCCTCCACGTCCTTCACCTTGTAGTCGGTCTCCAGTTCGATGACCTGCCTGCCCGACTCGGAGATGACCAGGTGGGTCTCGAGGCCCTTTTCCTTCAGCAACTCGAGGCTTCTCACCCCGTAGAGCGCGCCGCTCGCCCCTGTGATTCCGACAATGATTCTCTCGGGCACGGTCTTCTTCATGACTTTCCTCCGGTACCAGGGGAAGGAGATTCAGCTTCGATCCGGTCCATGACCAGGTCGAGGAGCATCCGGGTGTGACGGACCACTCTCTGGATGCCCTCTTCGCTCAGGTTGTCCCAGTGGATGCCGGCCGTAACGACCACATGTGTATTGAAACGGGCGGCAAGTTTCTCCGCGGCCTGTTTGGCCAGATCGTCCTCTTTGTGCCCGACGTAACAGATCACCGAAGCCGTCGCGCTCGTCACGGCAGGGTCTTTCAGACTCGGCCTTGGCTGCGCCACGGCAACGGCGCCGATGTGAGGCTTTTCCCCGCCGCTAATGGCAACGAGCAGGTCCTCGCCGATCGACCGCACGTACGCTTCGATGTCGTACTCACCCTCGGTAGTTGCGACATGAAATTGCATTTTGTGTCACCATCGCTTCCCGCAAGGTCAGGTATGGCCGCTTCTTCTGGCTCACGTGGACCTCTTTTTCTTTTCGGTTGCGGGAACGGGGTCTGACCCCCGATCCCTGATCCCTGACCCCCCACTTCCCACCGAACCGACGAAACCGGATAACCTCAGCCACTAAGGGAGTCCCAGTTCGTCTTTCAGTTTGTTGTACACCCTTTGCTCGAGCTCTTTGGATGCCGTTGTTCTGCGTGGGAGAGGATCCGAGAAGCCGTCGATCCTCTCCGGGACCTTGATCGTTGCGTCGATACCCACCTGGGACTGGCCCGTTTCGAGCATCTGCAGGGGCATCGGATTCGGGAGCCCGCAGACCGACGGATCCCAACCGTGGATTGCGGGCATGTCCTTGTAGATCGTGATGTCTTCCGCAGGCTGTACGTTGTTCTGCAGGGCCACCATGATCTCCCCCATATTATCCGGATCGACCTCGGGTCCCACAACCAGAATGCACTTGGCCCACATACCGGGTTTCATGCTCCATACGGCCCGCATCACCTGTTTGGCAAAGTGTGCGTACGGTTTGTGCCCTATCTGAACGATCACGAGGCTGTTGTGCATATTGCCGGGCGGAACCGGGATCACGATCTTCTTGATGTGATTCACCCACTTCCGGATCGCGTAAAGAGAGGCGGTTTCCATTACGTTGATCCAGTAGGCATGCTCGTAGTTCGGGGGCTGATGGGTCTCCACCACCATGGGCCAGAGCGCCTCTTTCCTTCGGGTGATGCATTTGACCCTGCATTTCGCCCCGCCAAAGGAGGCCCGGAGGGTGTACCCGAAAAACTCGCCGAAGGGGCCGAACTCGGCCGGGTCGATGAACGGGTCGTACAGCTCCCCCTCGATCACGAAATGGGCCGACGCGGGAACCTCGAGATCCACGGTTTCACACTTCACCAACTCCACCGGCTTGCCCCGCAGGCAACCGGCAAGGGCGAGCTCATCTGCGCCGTAACGAATCCCTGCCCCGCCGGTCATCATGACCGTGGGATCGAGACCGACCGCGATCGCGACTTCCAGGGGCTTTCCGTTCATCTTTCCCAGATGCTCGCCGCAATGATTGGCACCCGGTGCCACGAAAGAGGCAAAGTGCCTCTTCTGCAGTTCTTCCGGATACGGTTCGTTCGTCTCCGGGCGCACGTCCAGAAAAGCGTGGCGGTAACATCCCGCATTCCGAATGCCGGTCTCCGGGTCCTTCGAGATGGTCAGGCCCTGCGTGATGTATGCATTGTGCTCGAGTTCCCCGCCCCATATGGCCGGGAGCTGCTTCCACAAGTCGATTTCATCTTCCCCTATGATGATTTCTTTGCAAGGCCCGCTCTCGACCATAACCGGATCGAGCCACTCGGACTCGTTCTCCACTGCATGCAGAACTTTTGCGATCGCCTCGTCCCGCGTCTCTGTACCCAGGGCCATACAGGTCCTTTTCCAGGAACCGAAGGCCCAGGTAAGCATGGGTATGTCGAGATTCGCCTTCATGTTCTCGCATATCACAGCGGGTCCGCCGTGGTCGCCCAGGACCTTCGACATCCCGGAGAGATCGTACTTGGCGTCGATCTCCGCCCGAATCCGCTTGAGCTCGCCCAGTTCCTCTAACTCTGCCAGGAAGTCGTCTAAGCTATGATACGGAAACATCCTTCCCTCCTGGATTGCGCTTGCGCGCCCTCGCAATGTCCACCTTTTCACACAGTGTCAATCAAAGATTGTCCGCCGCTCTCTTCGCGGCCGTGCGGATCGTCCTCCGGACCAGGACCTTGCTCACCTCCATCCGGTACTCCGCCTCGGAGCGCGCGTCAGTGATGGGGGCGATATGCTGCACGACTTTCCCGGCCGATTGTTCGATCACTTGATCTTCCATCTTCTGCCCGATCATCGCCGATTCAGCCTCCCCGGCCCGGACGATACGGTCGGCTACCGACCCGAGTACGATCTTGATGTCATCGCACTTGCCTTCTCGGACAACGACACTGACCGCACACGTGACCTTGGAGACGTCGGACGAGTTCCGTGTCAATTCCATGAAGGCCGTCCCGCAACGGTCCATTGGAAGAGGCACCACGATCTCTGCCAGCACCTCCTGGTCCAGGGCATTCTCCCCTGCCCCGGTAAAGAAGTCCTCCAGTTTGACGAGTCGTTCGCCATCGGGTCCGATGAGTTTCACCTCCGCGCCCATGGTCATCAACGGCGGCGGCGTGTTCGCACAAGGGGAGCTTCTGCAGATGTTGCCCCCGATGGTCGCCATGTTCCGAATCTGAGGGGTAGCGAATCCCTTTGTCGTCTCGTGCAGAGAAAAGAACTCCTCACGGATGACGTTCGACTCCTGTATCGATGCGATGGTGGTCATAGGTCCGATGCGGAGGACGGCCCCATCCTTTCGGATATAATCCAGGCCCTCGATCTTCTTCAGACTCACGAGTGCTTCCGGCGCTATCTTTCTCAGCTTCATCATGGACACAAGGTCCGTTCCGCCTGCAAGCAGCACCGCCTTCCCGTTCCAATTGCCCAGAACCGACAGGGCCTCATCCATGCTAGTGGGAGCGCAATACGTGAAAGGCTTCAGTCTTCGGGTAATCACTTCCGGGGCATTCATCTCACACCCTCCCTGCGCAGGGCTTCCCATACGGTTTCCGCTGTCATAGGGGACTTCTTCATCCTGATGCCGGTGGCGTTGTAGACCGCATTGGCTATGGCCACGGCGCCCCAGGCACCCATTTCTCCGATTCCGCGTCCCCCATAGGGGAGTCCCTCGTGGGCGGGGCTCTCGTGATCGACCTCCTCCACCAGGACGCAATCCATCTCCGGCATATCGAGGGCCCGAGGAATCCGGTAATCGTGGAAATCCTTGTTCAGATACGTGCACGTCTCCATGTCGAACTTGACCTCTTCCCAGAGGGCCATACCCAGCGACTGGGTGGCCCCTCCCAACGCCTGGCCTCTCACCACCTCCTTGTTGACCATCCTGCCCGGGAACATCCCGCTTACCAACTTCAAGGGCGTGACCTCCCCGGTCTCCACGTCCACCTCCACTTCGGCCGCCATGATCATGGGCTGCTTTGCCTTGAACCCCGGCTTCACCTCCGGATAGAGGCTCATGGGCGCGCCGGCCGCCTTCCCTTCCACTGGAGGAACAAAGGGTCCACACACGTCCAGCATGGCCATGGCCCCTTCCGGGTTCCCCTTGACGTGGCACTTTCCTCCGCTCACCACGATTTCCTCCGAGGCAACGCCCAGCATGGGAGCTGCCAGTTCCCGAATCTGACGCTTGGCGTCTTCCACGGCCTCGAGCAACAGGTGGCCGTCCGTGGCCAGCTGATGGCTCGATCGGGCCGCGTACAGGTCGAAGGCCCCGCTTCGTGTGTCTCCGGTTACGATGGAGACCTGCTCCAGGGGAATGCCGAGAGCCTCGGCTGCAAGCATGCAGAGGGTCGTGTTGATACCCTGCCCGAGTTCCTGAGACCCTGCATAGACCGTGGCAGAGCCATCGAGATCGACCACCACACGCACGCTGGTGGCCCCGTCAACCGTGAACCCTGTATATCCCATGCAGTAGGCGAGACCCACGGCTCGCCGCTTCGGGCCTTCGATCGATGCAGGCTTGCCCAGGCCTTTGTACTTCTTCTTCCAGTCGATCTTCTCCAGCACCTCCTTCATCATCTGCTCGCCCGGGTAGAGGTCCAATCGTGCCGTCGGATAGTAGCCCGCGTTCTGGGTGTACTCGGTCGGGGGCATCATGTCGCCCGTCTTCGGCATGTTCTTGAGCCTGAGCTCGACCGGATCCATGCCCAGCTTCTCTGCAAGCTGATCCACGACCGGCTCGATGGCAAAGGCAAGGAGCGGCATCTGGACCGACCGCATGCACTCGGCGCGGAAGTGGTTCGTGTGAACATCGAACGCCTCGAAGCGTGCATTCGGGGTCTTGTACGAGAGAAGGCCCCCCTCGAGGTGAAAACCGTTCGACCCTCCGTGGTAGTTCCCGTAAGCCCCCAGGTCGAAATAGCCTTTGAAGTCGAGAGCCGTGATGGTTCCGTCCCTCTTCGCACCGATCTTCGCGTGGAGTTTCCCGCGGGGACGCCGGCAGTAAGTCGTGGCTTCCTCTCGGGTCAGGGCCCACCTCGTTCGCTTGCCGCCCGCCATCTTCGACAGCAGGCAGGTAACGAACTGGTACCTTCCCGTGTACTTCCCTCCAAAACCTCCGCCCACGTATTCAGAGAGGACGACCACCTTGCTGAGCGGGATATCAAAGTATTGAGCGAGCATGAGGCGGAGCTCGGTCGGGGTCTGCGTCGCGTTCCAGACGGTGAGCTCTTTCTCTTTCCACCCAGCCATGATCACGTAGGTCTCCAGCGCCGCATGGACCTGGGGCGTGACGTCGACCCGGTCTTCCACGATAACCTCGGCCTCTTTGAAGCCTTGATCGACGTCGCCCCACTCCTGAATCCCCCTCGGGTATTCTGCCCAAAAGGGCAACCCCTTGGACGCGCCGTAGTCGTTGCCCTCCTCGAAAAGCTTGGGCGCATCCGGCTTCAGAGCCTCCTCCGGATCGAACACGGCCGGCAGGATCTCGTATTCCACTTCGATCCGCTCGAGTGCATCCTCGGCAATGGCCTCGCTTCTGGCGGCAACGGCAGCCACATAGTCACCCACGTAGCGAAGATGCTGATCCATGGCCGGAGAGAACCTGTGGGAGCCGAATTCGGCGAGCTTGTCCGGGACATTCTCATGGGTCAGGACCGCTTCCACACCTTCCAAGCTCTCTGCTCCACTCGTGTCGATCTTCTTGACCATAGCGTGCGGATGCGGACTGCCGAGGATCTTCACGTGGAGCTCCGCCTCCATGTCCTCCACATACTTGGCCCGTCCCGTGATCTTCTCTCTCGCCTCCAGGATGGGCACGGACTTCCCTACGACCTTGAGCTCTTCGTCAGCCGTAAGGACCTTTACGACGACTTCCGGTTGTGCCTTGGCCATGTCACCCTCCCCCCATCTTTTCACCGGCGGTCTGGATCGACTCCACGATCTGCTGGTACCCGGTGCAACGGCAGAGATTGCCCTGGATCCCTTCCCGGATCTCCTGTTCCGAGGGGCTGGGATTCTTCTGCAGCAGCGCCTTTGCCGACATCACCATCCCCGGCGAGCAGAAGCCGCACTGGATCCCGAAGTTCTCCACAAAGGCCTGCTGAACCGGATCCAGTTCTCCGGTACGCGGATCCTCCAGTCCTTCGATCGTCAGGATCGACTTGCCTTCGTGTTCAATCGCAAGGGTCATGCACGAAACGATCGGCTCGCCGTCGATCAGAACCGTGCACGCCCCGCACTCGCCCCGATTGCATCCGACTTTGGTACCGGTGAGGCCCAGCCTCTCCCTGAGGACCTCGACGAGGGTTTCATTGTTGCCCACATCGAAACGATGCTCCCTGCCGTTCACCGTGAGGTGGATCGCTCTCCTTGTGCCTTCGGCTTCCATAGACCCGAACTCCTCCCGTTTGCTATGACTGAACGACTTCAATCCATGCCTCTGCAGCCTCCGGACTCACCTGCAAGGTCGGAGGTGCACCTTCCTTCACTCCCATCACCAGATCGATCTCCTCCGCATCAAATCCGCACAGGAGAGAATCCTCGTCCCCTGCCTCAACCCTTATCCTCCCGGAGCCGAACGTCGCACCGCACATTCCGATCAATGCGTCGAGGGCGGTTCCGTGCCGGTTTACCTCGACCTTCAGATCCGGGTTTCTCGGATCGACCCGATACCTGGTTGCCAGGACGAATACCATCAGGACCGCCAGGGCCCCATCGTGATCCAGCCCTCCCGAGAAGTTCACCGCATCCCGAACTAGGAGGTCCAACGCCTTTGCCGGGTCTATCTCGTGGAAAGGGATCCTCCTCGTGCGCGTCGCGGCATGGATCGAATCCCAACCCGGAGAATACGGCTTCACATCGACGACGGGCGTTCCGTCGATGAAGTCCAGACCCTCAACCATGAGCATCCCCTCTTCCCGGCCGAGGAGCTTCACGACGGTGTAGCCGATAGGATTGGGCCTCGCCGGAGACCGCACGGAGAAGATGCCTGTATCATCCTCTCCGCCCGCCGTTGACCTCGGGGATGCCCTCAGGTCATTCCTCTCGGCCAGGTGGAGATGTCCGAGGACGATGACGTGTGAGGAGTTCCTCAGGCCCTTCAGCCCGGGAACGAATCGATCCAGGATTTCAATCTTCGATACGCCTCGCTTTACAGGGATCCCATTCCTCTTCCCGAATCGAGAGCGTACGTATCCGATCGGAACAAGCCTTTCAGAGCCTGTTTCGACGTTCTCCTGGAGACGTAGACTGCTCTCGGCCGCTGCTTGAACATTCATATCGGCATCCTCATTCCGCTAGAGACTCGTCTTGCCGTTCTTGAGCAACTCGAGCACTCTCTCTTTGACGTACTCTCTGAATTCCTCGGACTGACGATCATCCTCTTGATAGATTTCGCAAACGTTGAGCCCTTCCTCGATGACCACGAGGAAATCGACGATCCTCTCGGGATCCGACTCCCGAATGGTGCCCTCCTCCATGCACACCCGGATGATATGCATCAACTCGGTTCGAAGGCGTGCGTACATTTCCTGGAAACGCCCGCGTATGGCCTCGTTGCGGTGGGTCAGGTAATAGCAGGCATAGAACGCCTCGTCGTCGGATGGTTTCGTTGTGGCCAATCCAAAGAGCCTCTTGAAGGGGAGCCCGAAGAGGCCGTCCAGAACCACGCCCAGCCTCTGCTCCGGATCTTCGACCTCCTTGAACTTCTGGATGAAGAGCTGCTCGTATCGTTCGATGATCAGCCCGATCAGCTCGACGAACAGTTCTTCCTTCTTGTTGAAGTAGTGGACCACCAGGCTCTTGTGCACACCCAGGTGCTTGGCAATCTTGCCGATGGAAGCGCCCTCTATGCCCTCCTCGATCAAGACTTCATAGAAGTGCTCGAGTATCTGTTGCTTTCGCACTTCCGCGTTCATTCTCTTCGCCATGTGCCCTCCGGGCCATTCAATTTACCGTACGACCGTATAATTAGCTCTTACACCATTTCTTTTCCCGGTGTCAAGGGAAATTTACCGTACGGTCGTATAATTAAGAGACTTTTTTCGGTTGCCCTTCATCCACTGTCAGAATACAATCGTATACTGCCCGGAATGTCAGCGAGTACAATGTAAATAAGGTATTAAAATAATTACAAAAATGGAGATCCGAACCGATGACGTCAGGAGCGGATGGAATCGTCGCACCACTCAAGGAAGCAGGCGTGGACACTGTTTTCGGCATTCCCAGTATCCACAATATCCGCCTCTACGAGGCCCTCCGGGGGGAACCGTCCATTCATCACATCCTGTGCCGTCAAGAAGCAACGGCCGGCAACATGGCCGACGGATACGCGCGCGCCGGCAACAGACTCGCCGTGATCGCAGCCTCTACCGGCCCGGGAACCGGGTACACAGTGCCCGCGATGCAGGAGGCATGGGGAAGCTCTTCCCCGGTGCTTCTGATCACCACCAATATCCACGCACCTCGAATCGGCAAGGGGTTGGGCGTCCTGCATGAGATGGTGGATCAGGACAGGCTCTTCGAGACCATCACCAAGGCCAGGTTCAAGGTACGGCCGGGGGATAACCTTCATGACATGACGAGAGAGGCCATTCGTACTGCGCTCGCCGACAGGCCGGGTCCTGTATACCTCGAAGTGCCGACCGATCTTCTCATGGAAGAATCTGAGGATGGAAGCACTCTTTCATCGCAAGTCATAGAGCCCTCCGTACCGGACCCGGGTCCGGCCCTTACCTTGCTGCGGGAGGCGAAGCAGCCTCTGTTGCTTGCAGGGACAGGAGCGGTGCGGGCGGATCTCGGGGATGACATCCGTGCCCTGGCAGAGGTGCTCGCGGCTCCCGTGGTCACCACGACGAACGGAAAGGGCATTCTGCCGAACGACCATCCTCTCTGCTTTGGCCATGCCGCACGCGGGGGAGCCGTGAGGGAGATGGTGCAGGCCTCGGATTTGTGCCTCGCGATCGGAACAAGGCTCAGGGAATCGGATATCAAACAGCATGGGCTTGTTCTGCCCCGACTCATTCACGTTGACTGGGACGAAACCTGGGTCGGCAAGAACTACGAGACGGAGTTGGCCCTCACGGGTCACGTGCCGAACATTGTCAAAGGATTGTTGCAGGGACTCGCAGGAGATGGCACGGATGTGGATCGTTCCAACAGAGTCCGCGATATGCGAGCCGGACTGGAGGATGAGCTTCGCGAGATACGGAAGGCACGCGTCGAGCTCGCCTATCTCGACACCATCCGCGATTGCCTTGCGGCGGACAGCATCCTCTGCGTGGACAACACACAACTCGGGTACTGGGCCGAGTACTTCTACCCTTCCCTTTGCTCAGGCGGTCTCATGGGCACCAAGGGGAGCACGACCATCGGGTTTTCCTTTGCCGCGGCCATCGGTGCCAAGGTTGCGTGCCCGGACAGGCAGGTCGTATCCCTCATCGGCGACGGCGGCTTCCTGTATAATTCGCACGAGCTCGCAACCTGTCTGCACCACGGGATCGGCTTCCCTGTCATCGTGTCGAACGACAATGCCTACGGTATCATCGCCTTCCTGCAAAGGAACTTCTACAAGAACGAACATGAGTCGAGACTCTCCAACCCGGATTTCGTGGCCCTTGCACGCTCCTACGGTGCACAGTCCGTCCGGGTGGACTCTCCGGCCGGGCTTGGAGACGCCTTGAGCAAAGCTCTGTCTTCAGGGGAGATGTGGATGATCGAGCTTTCGGCCACGTTCCCGGAGCCGCCTTTCTGGCTCTATTGAATCCCGGCGTTCCCTCTCCCTCGAGGGAGAGGGTTAGGGTGAGGGTGTCACAGAGGCTCAACTCTCAGCCCCTGATCTCCACCTTGCCCTTGAGAAAACCCTTGACCTCGCCGATGGGAACCTCTTCCCTGTGGAAGATTCCGGCGGCCAGTGCGGATTCCGCCTCGGTCTCGGTGAAGACGTCATAGAAGTGCTCGGCGCATCCGGCACCGCTCGACGCAATGACCGGGATCGTGACGGCCTTCTTCACCCCATTGATCAGTTCGATATCGAATCCCTGGTTGGTGCCGTCCCGGTCGATACAGTTGAGCAGAATCTCGCCGGCGCCAAGCTCCTCGCAAACCCTCGCGAGGGTCATGGCATCGACCTGCCTGCCCTCCCGGCCTCCCTTGATGGTGCACTGATACCAGCAGAATCTCTCTCCCCCGGGGCCCGGAATCGCGGTCTCGATCACCTCGTGTTCCACTTCGTCCGGTGAGGTCACGTAGACCCTTCTGGGATCGATCGAGATGACGACCGCCTGGTTCCCGTAGACGCGGGAGATCTCCTCGATGGCGCTTCGGCCGGTCTTGCTCCCAGTCTTCAGGTACTCCTCGACAATCAATACCGCATCGCTGCCGATCGAGACCTTGTCCGCACCGGACCGGAAGTACTCGGCCGCGACCTCGAGGGCGGTGTACTCGCGGCCGTCCTTGTCGGTGTAATCCCGGATCCCTCCTCCGATGGTGAGCGGAACGAACACGTTCTCCGAGGTCTGCTTGAGGACTTCGATCATGGGCATATCTTCCAGGGGGAAATCCCTGAACCCGGTGATGTTCAGAAATGTGATCTCGTCGGCGCCTTCCTTGTAATAGCGTCTGGCAAGATCCACGGGCTTGCCTAGATTTCTGACGATTCCCTCTTCTCTGACGTCGTACTGATCCCCCTTGGTGACGACCAGGTCTCCCTGGTCGTTCGAGCGGACGTCCAGGCAGGCGATGATCCTCTTGGCCAGCTGAGTCTCATCCCTCACGTGGATCGGCCTCGCTTCATCCTCCCTGACCTCGAGGAAATTCCTGAGGATGCGCAGTCCCGCCTCCCCGCTCTTCTCCGGGTGGAACTGGCTTGCGATGACGTTGCCGCGCTGGATGCTGCTCACGAACGGATATCCATAGTCCGTTGTCGTCAGGACATATTCGTCTTCCTTCGGAGCCGCGTGATAGGAATGGACAAAGTAGTATTTCTCGTCTCCCCGCAGGCCGTCGAAGATCCGCGACGCCTTTCGGTTCGCGACTCCGTTCCAACCAATGTGCGGAACAGAAAGGTCTGTGACGAATCTCTTCACGGTCCCCGGAACGAACCCCAGTCCCTCCACGCCCGGCGCCTCTTCGCTTCCCTCGAAAAGGGCCTGCAGCCCGATACAGATTCCAAGGAAGGGCCGGTTCGAACGGAGATAGTCCTTGAGAGGCCCGACCAGCTTCTTCTCATTCAACACACGCATCACACTGCCGAAATTGCCCACTCCCGGGAACACCAGCCTCTCGGCCGACGCGATCTGCTCGGCATTCGTGACGATCTTGACCTTCTCTCCCAGGCTCTCCAGGGCGTTGATGACGCTCCGGACGTTGCCTGCCCCATAGTCCAGAAAAGTGATCATTCTTGCAGCCTTTCTCCTTCCCCAGTCCCATCTCGGAGGCCCGTCCGCCTTCGCAGGAGGCCCCTACTTTCGCAGTGGACGAACGGAGACGCCTCCTTGGATGCTCGCTTCGAGCCTGTTTCGGCGTGATGTCGCCCCAAGGCGTGCCGGCGGGTCCATGGGCCCACTCCTTGGGGCGCCATTGTACCACTTCTTGCCGAAAGGGTCTGCAGATGCATGTCCTCGCCCGCATGCTCTCCCGCTCCCGGCTCCTCAGCCCCGAAAGAGCCATACGGGGTCCAACGAGGCAAGGGTAAAAAGGGGTCTGACCCCTATTCGTGGCTGTCCCCGAATTCAGACGGCGGCCCGCTGGGGCAACAACCCTCGATCGTAGGACGGCCGTCGATTCGCCCGCTTTGGCCGAGTCCTTTGGTACATGGGTCAGGCGTCGTGACTCGGAGGCTCGTACAGGACCGGTCGGCCCTGGCGCAGTGTTCCTGCTCCCAGCGAATCCGAAAGGAACGGTGGGTGCTCCTGGAGCACCATCCAACCCCAGGTGCTCGATATCCTGAGCCAGGAAAAGAGCCACTTCCCTTCCTCGAGCACGAGGGTGGCCTCGTAGATGCCGCCTGTCACGGCGTAATGGATCGAAGTGAGGAAATAGGCACTCATGTCTGCTGTTTTACCGTCGGACCGGACATTCACCGTCACGTTCGCGGAATGGTGCCGGGTCATGATGCCCCGGTGGTCCTCGTAGATCGGGCGGATCTCTTCTCGTCCCCTGCAGTCCAGGTTCTCGCCCGTACCCGGCGGGTAGTTCATGACCTCCAGGTGTGCATCCCCCACGAAAAGGGCGAGGAGATCCTCGACGAACTCTCCGTCCAGGTAGTGAAGGTACTCGTTGAAGGTGCTGATGCAGGCCTCCTTCGCCTCGATTCGTTCCACACGCGCAACCAGATCTTCGAGCAAATCGGACATAGTACTGCCCTCCTTTCTTCTCTCGATACCGATCACTTTGCAGGTCTCTTATCACACTCCCCCGGAAGCGGTTCAAACGTTCCCAACCGTGCACCGCGAAAAGACCGAGCCTGCACCCTGAACTGTTTTGTCGGCTCACCCCTTCCTTGAATGTTCAAATGCAAGACCTGACCCCTTTCGCCGAACCCTTTCGGGCGCCCCCGGCACCGCAGTCTGACATTAACCTTGCAGCCTGGAACCGTGAAAAGAAACCCCCGGTAGCCGTCCGGTACCGGGGGTATCGGTTCTTAAGCGCTGAGGACTTCTCTTAGAAGCCGGGAAGATCGAAGATCATGACCATGTTCAACGTGTACGGATCGGAGGTAACATCCCCACCATCGACGACCACCCTGACGCATTGAGGTGCGATCGTGCCAAAAGAGACCAGATCGCCCAGGCCCGGAAACGGGTTCTCCTCCGTTGCGTTGGTAACGTCGTCGATGAAACCGTTCACGTAATAGACGCCGTTGGGCATGTCCTCGAACTCGACGATCACCTCACTCCCCGGGGCGGACATATCCACCACGCCGACGTTCTTCTCCTTTACAACGATGTCGTCCACGTTGCCCGTGATGTCGAAGCACACCACGCACAGAGAGACACTCAGAGGCCCGATTCCATCGCCACCCGTCCAGGGAAGCAGCGGTGTAGTGCGTCTCACAGGAACCGTCACCTTGTACGCATCACCATCATCTTCGATGTCCGGGTCCTCCTCTTCTTCCTCCTGTTCGCTGCACACCTCCTCATCGTCTATGGGAAGGGCAAAGGGCATCACCCAATTCAGGTCGAGGTTGACATCCTGCAGGTCACCGCCTGACACGGTCACCTCGACGCACGCGGGTGATGCCTGGCCGAAATACACCAGGTCTCCGGTTTCCGAGATGTTTTCCGGGTTGACCGTGTTGACCGCGTCGTCCATGAAACCACCGAGATGATAGGTCCCGTCCGGAATGCCGCTGATTTCAAAAGGCACGGCGGCCCCCTCTTCCGACAGATCCGCGTCCGTGATCACGATGCCGCCGATGAACTCCGGAAGACATCCGGTGCGGGCAGGGCATTCGGCCATTAGGTTGAGATGGATGTCCCCCCTTCCGTCACCCAACTCCGGATCCGGCTCGTAGGACCGGGTCACCGTACCCGAAACCGAATACGTTGCCGGTCCCCCGGCAAGCTGTTCTTCATCCTCGCTGCAGCCGATATGGGCGGCAGCAAGGACCGCACACAGCAAGACACACACCCATGGGTCAATCATACGCATGATTCCCTCCCCGGAATCGTGTCTCGAGCAGTGGAGTCCTTTCCACGAACAGATCGAGGATATATGGAAACGAAATTCTGGGTCAAATAAATATATCTGATCAATTTTTCGCCTCGCGTCAGACAGTTTCTCGAGGGCGGGCCCGTCGCCCGACTTGGATCCTTCCCCGACAGGAGGCTCCCTCAAGGCCCCTTCTGTGGCTCCATTTATTTCGACCAGTCAGTCATATTAGGTCAATAACGATCCTGTTCAGTCTTCAATATGCTGTTTTTTATATAGAATCACAAAATCACTCACAGCCTTTTTTCTTCTTGACATTGACCGACTAGTCGGGTAAAAGTGTGAAATACGATCTCCACAAACCGATTGTGCGAGCATCCCCATGCCAGAGACAGGCTCCTTGAAAGGTTTCTTCTCTTGTCCACCACGCTGCTTGCCTACGACCTCAACCAGACCGTCTACACCCATTGGCGTATCCCCATGCAATCGGTTTCGCCCCGATGTGGGGACCCTCTCTCTCCTCCCAGCGGCCACAGACCCGTGCGGTACCGGCCAAAGGCCTCGGTCTGTACGAGCCGGAAGACTTCATTGAGAAAAGGAGAGGAATGTCCCCAAAGATCGTAGACCGGCAGGCGAAGAGGGCTGAGATCGCCAGGATCGCCCTGGACGTTTTTGCAGAGCACGGGGTGGACGCTACGATCGAACAGGTCGCCAGAGCCGCAAAAATCGGGAAAGGGACTGTTTATGAGTATTACCGCTCCAAGACCGAATTGATCTTCGGCAGCGTCCTTACATACTTTGAGCAGCTCGATCAGTTGACTCAGGATGCCTCCCAGCAGTTCGACAACCCCGAGCAGAGGCTGCGTTTCGAAGTCAAACGCATCGTGAAGAGGCTCCTGGGGGACAAGCGATATTCCCAGATCGTCGTCGGCGTGCTCAGGATGACAAACACAAAAGAGGGCCGTCTCATCGACCGCACTTTGAACCGGGAGGTCAACAGGCGATTCGTTGCACTCATCACCAAGAGAATCCTCGAAGGCATCTCACACGGCGTCTTTCGGCCCGAAATAGCGAAGCAAACCGAGGTCCTTGCAATGAATATGATCGCCTTCACGGACGGACTCTGGTTCAGCTACTACCTGGAAAGAGGGAAGATCAACCTCGAAGAACAGCTCGATCTCTACCTGCACATATTCTTCCAACACTTGAGAAAGACACCGTCCGCTTCAGCAGACGAAAAGGTCGTGCATCCGAGGGAAACCATGGCTGCCAAGGGCAGCCACGACTTCTAGAGAAAGAACCGCACAAAAGGGGGGAAGCCATGAAGAAGTGGAGTCTGATCGTATTCCAGTTGGGACTTGCGCTCCTGCTGTGTTCCCAATCGGCAGAGGCGAGAAGGTTGACGATCGGCAACCAGACCTTCTCAGTGCTCGGGTACGTGGCGCAGACCGCCCAGTTCGGCTGGCGGGATACCTGCGATACGGAGAAAGGGCTTCAACAGGCCCTCACCACCGCCTTCCTCGAGGTCGACTACAGGCCCCAGAATACGGTGATGTTCTACGTCTCCGGCAAGTACACCATCGACTGGGTGTATGACATCAAGCACGACTTCACCTCTTGGAACGAGAAGCTCTTCAGCCATTCCCGGGGAAACCTGGCCAAAGACGACGAATGGTGGCAGATCCTCCAGGAGGCGCATCTGACCTGGACCCCCGGCCCCCTGTTCTTCCGCGTCGGCAAGCAGATCGTCTCCTGGGGGGAGATGGACTTCCTTCGGATCATGGATCAGATCAATCCGATCGATCAGCGCAGGGGTTTCGGCGACGTGGAGTTCGAGACCACCATCGTTCCGATCCCGGTTATTCGGACGGAGTGGTGGCCCGAGATCTCGGGACTCGGAACCTTCCTGGATGAGGTGGGTCTTCAGTTCATCTTCAACCCTCACGCAGCCTTCATTCCCGACCAGCTGCCTGCAGCCGGGAACGACGTTGCGGGGATCTGGGCCGCCGACGTGACCCAGGGCGATATACGGATAGGCTCCCAGGTGGCCCGCATCGATGAACCGGAAACGTGGGACAGCGAGCACTTCGAGTACGGTGTTCGCATCAGCGGCCTGATCGGCTCGAGCATCTTCACCCTGAACGGGTTCTACGGACGATCCAACTCCCCGGTGACCAAGACGGATCTGAGTATCGTCCATCCCGCCTTTCTGGAGACGGCAGCTCTGCTGGAATCTCTGGGGCTAGGAGACATGGCGGCCGAGATCGCCGCGCTGGGCACGGGCATCCACCCGTCCACGGACGTGCGAATCGACCTCTTGTCCGGGGCGCCTGTCTTCGGGCAGGTGGATTGTGAGGGAAAAGGGATCGTGCACCCGGCGACGATCCTCATGTACCCCCGACAGAAGTTCCTCGGGGTGACTCTGACGACCGAACTGCCCTTTCTCGCGTTCTCCGCTGTCGGGGGTGCGGCACCGGTCGTTCGATCCGAAATCAAGTACGAGTTCGACAAGAAATTCACCGAAAGTTCCACCCTGCCGGTTCCCACGCCGGACGGCTTCATCGAATCGGACATGCTGGACATCGCCGTCGGTCTGGACTGGAAATTCAAGGTCAAACCTCTCAACCGCAAGGCATATCTCAACACGAGCACACAGCTCTTCTACAAGCACATCGTGGACTATCCGGACTATGCGAACGTTGCCGGCGCTCCTGCCACCATCTTCGACATACCGGACGCAAACACCTTTCAGATCTCCACCCTCATCTCCACGGCCTACCTCAACGCCAAGCTGGTGCCGCAGATCGCCTGTCTCTGGGACATCGACAACGAGGCGGTTCTCCTGCTGCCGGGCATCAGCTACAGCTACTCGACCCAGCTCAAGTTCAGCACACAGCTTGCGTATTTTGCCGGAAGCATCGTGGGCAGATCCCTCGACGTCTTCGAGAACAAGGACTACATCACCTTCAAGGTCAGGTATACGTTCTAGTATCTACCTTGCGCTGTGAATCACCCGGCTCTTACTGAAGGCACCAAAGACAGGAATGATAAGGAGGACAAGATGAAACGGACCCTGATGCAACTGACTTCCCTGGCCTTTGTCCTGGTCCTTGTTGCTCCCGCCTGGGGCATCGATCCATACCCGATCACCATGGAAGACGTGAACAAGGTCAAGAAGATGCTGGACGACCCGAGACCGCAGATCACTGGATCGGAAAATCTCAAGGTCTGGATACCGGATGACGTCTGGCAGAGCCTCGTTTACGACGAGGAAGAGATGAAGAAGCTCTGGTCCGAGATCGTCGGATTCAAGGCGCCGGAAGCAGTCGGACAGATCGCCCCGGAGATCGTACCCGGCAAGTATACCTATCAGGATAAATCCAGGCTTCCGTTCGACAAGCTCATGCCCAAGGTCTTCCTGGACAAGTTCAACCCCCCAGGGGAGGGCACCCCCAACCACGTGATGAACTACACCGAGATCGAGGTCATCCCCACGCGCCAGTACTACCATGCTCTGCCCGTGGCCGAAGCCACCAAGAAGTATGAGGGCACGGCCAAACAGGACGAGCAGGGGTACATGATCTCGGGCACCTGGAGAGCGGGTCTGCCGTACCCGAGACCGTCGGGAGAGCACAAGGCGATGCAGATCGTCTACAACCACGAGCGAAGGTACATGATGGGGGATGCCTTCGCGTATTTCGATAACACCATCGGCATGGGCCGGAACTGGAGGCCCGACCACGTCGGCAGCGGGCTCTCCTATACGATCAAGTGTGCGGGCCGGGTCTGGCTGGAACCTTACGGGTATATCGACGCCCGCGCCGAGAGAAACAGAGAGATCAAGCAGTGGCGTTATGAGGCGATGGATCCGAGGGATTTCTACGGGAACATCTACCTCGGGACCTTCTACACCGACCCGAAGAAGCCCTTCAGCATGCTCGTATACGTGAACATCCTCAGGAGAATCCGAAAACTCTCGAGCTCGGACAAGCAGGACCAGGCCATCGGGCAGGACATCACCTTCGACGATGCGGAAGGTTTTGCTCAGGCCATCTCGCCGGATGTGTTTCCTTACGACTACAAGGTCATCGAGGAAAGAGAGTACCTGATACCGGCCATAACCCAGGACGGAAGCGAGTGGGTCGACTCCAACAACAACTACGAATGGAAGGGCGTTCGCTTCGAGCGACGGCCCATGTGGAAGCTGGAATTGACGCAGCTCGACAAGAACTACATCTACAGCAAACGCTACATGTTTGTTGACAAGGAAACCCTCATCCCCGTTCTGTATGAGAACTACGACCAGAAGGGGAGGCTCTACCGGACACAGGTTTACGCGAACGCCCACGTGAAACCGATGGGCCTCTTCACCATCTTCATGGCATGCAGTTCGGACTTCATCGACGTTCACAGCACCTACACCTATGGTGCCGCATATCCGGCTCTGTGGCTCACACGAAAAGACCTGAGCCTGAAGAGCCTGATTCGCGCGAAATAGCCACGAATGGATCCGGAAAGGAAGAGAGTCGATGGCAAATATCATGACGGTCTGTGGCCCGATTGCTCCGGAGGATCTCGGCTTCGCCTCCATGCACGAGCACATTCTCCTCAATGCAAGCGCCATGCGGCATCGCGCTATCGGTATTCTTGGGGAGGACCCGAATCCTCCCGTGGCCGAAGACGAGCGGGTTTCGATCGAAAACCTGGGCTACCACCGCCACAACATAGCGCTGACGTGGGACAACCTGGTCATCGATGACGAAGCCTTGATGGCCGGAGAACTCACCGACTTCAAGGCATCGGGCGGCTCCGCCATCGCGGAGATGAGTCCCACGGGTCTTCGGAACAATGTGGCCGGACTCAAGCGCATCTCCGAAGAGACGGGTGTCCACATCATCACGCCGACGGGACTCTATGCCGAGTACACGTGGCCGGAGCGATTCGGCGCCATGTCGATCGAGGACTACGTGGCCTTCATGCTCGGGGAGTGCGAGGAAGGAATCGACGGAACCGGGATCAAGCCGGGACACATCAAGTTTGCAGTCGAGGACAACGAAATCAGCCCGCAGGAAGAGAAGATGCTTCGGGCAGCGGTGCGTGTTTCCAAGGAAACCGGCATGTCCGGCACCTATCACAGCGGCATCATGTTCACGGAAGACGGGGTCCGACGTATGATCGACATCCTCTTCGATGAGGCGATCGATCCGGAGCGGGCGCTCCTCTGCCATATGCAGATGTTCCTGCAACCCATGAACATGGAAACGATCGTTCTGAACCCGGAAGCGTGCCGCCCGAACCTGGACATGCTCAAGGAGATCATGGACAAGGGGCTGAACATCTGCTTCGATTGCTTCGGTCACACCTGGGACATCGAGGACCTGGGTCTCATCCCCTGCTCCGATTTCCACCGCATCGCCGGTATCGTCGAGCTGGTGAAAGCCGGGTACGCCGGCCAGATCGTCATCGGAACGGATCTGTTCGTGAAGATCCACACCCGCCGCTACGGCGGTGAGAGCTATTCCCGGCTCACGAATTTCGTGCAGCCTGCTCTCGAGAAACTCGGTGTATCGGAGAAGGATCTACGCCTCATTACCGAAAAGAACCCGGCCAGAATCCTTTCCTTCTGACGGATGTACACTTTCCCTTGAGAGTTCGGGAGGGTCACTTGATTCGCTTGAGATGCATTCTGTTCCCAATGATTCTTTCGGCGCTCTGCCTTGGCGTGGTCCTCTCAGGAACGGCCGTGGGCCAGGAGAAAATGGTCGTCCACGACGACCTCTTCTCGATCAGCTTTCCTACCGAAAAGAACGGTTGGGCAACGGGAAGGTGGGGCACGATCCTGCACACGACCGACGGAGGCCTCTCCTGGGCCCGGCAGGAAAGCGGAACCGACATCACCCTGGTAGCCATTCACTTCTCGGATACCAAGAACGGATGGGCCGTCGGAGGCAAGGGAACGATTCTTCACACATCGGATGCCGGCGCAACCTGGAAGAAGCAGGCGTGTCCCGTCGACTTTCTCCTCATGGATGTGACCTTTCCTACTCCCCGAAAGGGTTGGATCGTCACGGAGCGTACCCACATCCTGGCTACGGGGGATGGAGGAGAGACCTGGACCGTGCAGTTCTCAGACTTCGATCTCATCCTCAGGGCCGTTTCTTTTGCCGACCCACTCAACGGTTGGGCCGTGGGCGAGTACGGCTACATCTACCACACGGCCGACGGGGGCGAGACCTGGGAAGAACAGGCGGGCTTCTACGACGTGGACGACGACGGTGACCTCGTGGGAGATCCTTCCTTGTTCGACGTCGAGGCGCTGGATGCAACCCGTGCGTGGGCCGTGGGACTCGACGGGCAGGTGATTCTCACAGATGACGGCGGCAAGGAGTGGAGCAAGATTGACGTAGGCGCACCGAGCGTGCCGCTATATTGTATCGAAGCCGGAAAACCGGGTTCCCTCGTGCTCGGAGGCAAAGGGATCTGCCTCTCCTCCGGCGACCAGGGAAAGACATGGAAGGAGGCGGTCTTCGAGCCGTCCATCCAATACACGTGGATCTACACCCTTGCCCACCGGGGATCCTCTGAATTCGTGGCAGGCGGGGAAAGTGGGCTCATCTACCTCGGCACGGCAAACACGCCCTGGAAAAGGGTCAACTACCGATTGAAATAGGAAAATGCCGAAGACACAAAGAACCCGAATCGATCGTTTCGCGAGGTTTGCCACAGCCCATCGCTGGCTCGTCCTGATTCTTGCTCTCGTCCTGGCGGCTGCTCTCGGCGCCGGCGCCTTCAGGATCAAGGGGGAGGTGAAGCTCGAGGAACTGGTCCCCTACGAGCATCCCTACCTCAAGATCATCGCCAAATTTGCGGAAGTATTCGGCACCGGGGGCGGGGGAGTCGTGCTCTCCCTCAAAGCGAATGAGGGGGACATCTTTCGGCCGGAGATCCTGGAGCAGATCATCCGCATGAACGGAGAGGTCGCGCTCCTTGAGGAAACCTACCGGGTGCTGACCCTGTCCATCGGTGCCCGCTCGGTAAAGGTGGCAAAAGCGACCGCCGGCGGCGGTATCGAGGCGGAGACTCTGATGTGGCCCGACCCTCCACGATCCGAGGCCGCCATCGAAGAACTCAAGAAGGACATCTTCTCCAGTCCTGCCATTCGTGGACTGGTGGCCCGGGACGGGAGCGCCACCGTGCTGGTCACCGAGTTCAAGCAGGAGGTCCCCTACGAGCGGTCCTTCGAGATTCTCTCAAGGATCCAGACCGAGTACACAAACGAGGACCTGACGGTACAGATGGTCGGCTTCCCGGTGCTCATGGGCTGGATCTACAGCTACGGCCCCCAGATCATGATGGTCATGGTCGTGAGCGCGGTCCTGATGGTGCTGGTACTGTACTTGATCTACCGGAATTTCATCGGAATGGCCGCCCCCCTCTGCTTCGGCGCGATCAGCACGGCCATGGGCCTGGGCTTCATCGGCTGGACCGGCATCAATTTCTCTCCCCTTCTCTATGTCCTCGCCTTCCTGGTGGCGGCCCGAATGGTGAGCCATGCGGTGCAGATCACCCACCGCTACATGGAGGAATACGTCCAGACCCACGACCGCGAGGAGGCCTGTGAACGGACCATCCGATCCATGGTCCTCCCCAACTGGGCGGGAGTGACCACGGACGCAGCAGGGTTTCTCGTGCTCATCCTGGTCAAGATCGCCCTCATGCAGGAAGTGGCCGTGTTCATGACCTTCTGGATGTTGAGCGTGGCCCTCTGCGGTGTCATCACCCCCATCATCTGCAGCTTCATGCCGCTCAAGAGAGCTTCGGAGGCATGGGTCGAGAAGAGCAAGAGAGCGAGCCTGCTCGACAAGGTTTGCGTAGGCCTGGCCCAGTTCTCGATCGGCCCCCGCAAAATCGTGATCGTTGCGATTGCGACCACAGCTCTCGCATTCTGTGCCTACCAGGCCTCGAACCTGAAGATCGGCGACCCCTCACCCGGCACACCGCTTCTCTGGCCGGACCATCCCTACAACCAGGCGATCAAGGAAATGAACGAGACATTTGACATGTCGGCAGAAAGCCTGGTGCTCTACTTCGAGGGGGAGGAACGGGCGGTGTGGGACCCCCAGGTCTTTCGTACCTTCGAGGCCTTTGACCGGCACATGCGGCTCAACCTTCCGGACATCTACAAGTCCACGGACTCCTTCACCAGCCTCATGAAGACCGTGAACATGCTCATGTTCGACGCGGACGTGGTCCGCTACGAACTGCCGGACACGAGGGACCAGGTTCGGGGCCTGTTCGGATGGGCTCGACAGAACACGGACATCTACACGGTTCGCCGGTACTTCGATGACAAGTGGGGCAAGGCGCAGACCACCCTCTTCTTCTCCGATCACACCTCCGACAACCTGTTGCGGATTCGAGACGCGGCGTACGACTTCTTCGAGAAGTACCCCCGCCAGGTGGAGACCGGGGAGTTCGTCCTTGCCGGCGGCACCCTCGGCATGGAGATCGCGGTCAACGAAGAGATGAAACGGACCCATGTGATGATCGACGGCATGGTGCTTGGAATGATCTTCCTGCTCTGCACCCTGTTCTACCGGTCGCTCGTGGCGGGCCTCATGTTCACCCTGCCGCTGATTCTCGGGAACCTCACCGCCTTTGCCTACATGGGGGTGAACAGCATCGGCCTGTCGATCAACACCTTGCCGGTGGCGGCTGTCGGCGTCGGTGTGGGTGTGGATTTTGCCATCTATATCTACAATCGATGCATGGAGGAATTCCCCGCCCACAGCGAGTGGGACCGCACAAGCGAAGACGACCGATGGCGCTCCGCCATCCTGCAGGCCGTGCGCACCTCGGGCAAGGCGGTCGTGTTCACCGGGCTCACGATGGTGCTGCCGATCATGGTCTGGTGGTTCATCTCGGACCTGAAGTTCCAGGCCCAGATGGGGATGTTCCTTGCCATGATCCTCACGACGAATGTCCTCCTGGCCATCACGCTTCATCCTCTTCTGCTGTATGTGATTCGCCCGAAGTTCATTGTCCGACGAAGAATCGCTGAGGCGAGCGGGGACGCATAGCCAGAATTGGTCTCGATTTCGCCAGGTTCAGACGCTGCAGATCGTAGATCGTACGCTTGCAGGGCCCCAACCAGCTAGCTTCATTGACGATCGAGCCTGGGCCTGATATAAGTAGTATGCGACTGAATTGTGGGCGAGATATATGAACACCCCTTTCTTATCTTTTCCATGAAATATCAATGTCTTGGACTAACTCAAGGGCTACACGACTACTGCTGCCCGATCACAGGGTGCACGACCGTGAAAGAGGGTGCCCTGTTGCAACACCCACCGTAAATCTGAGCCCGACAAACACAGAATAAAGGAGATCCAGTCAAGATCCCGGTAAGAACGGATCACGGATCCTCTCGGCATGATACTTCGCATGCAACCTAATTGCTACCTATACATGGGTCACTGACCAACCCCCAGAGCTAACGGAGTGAACCATGAAAGATATAGCACAGAAGATCAAGGACAAGGCGATAGAGCTCGGTGTCGACCTCGTGGGCATTGCCGGCCCGGATCGACTGGACGGCCCGGTCTCCCTCGATCCCACATTCGTTCTACGGGACGCCAAATCGGTCGTCTCCCTGGCGATCGCAATGAATGTGGATGCGATCTACGATTTTCTTGGGAAGAAATCGCCGGCCCCTCACAACATCGATCAGATCAAATCGGGTCAGCGTATGCAGCGGATCGCCAAGGAACTGGAATCCCACATGTGCGATACGCTGGGAATCCGATCCAAGATGGTGCCCAACAACAACACCTATCGACGCACGCCGGATATCTTCAACCTGCACCCGAATTTTTCCCATCGTTACGGCGCGGTCGCGGCAGGACTCGGGGGGTTCGGCCTCTCGGGTAACGTGATGACCGAGCAGTTCGGAGCATCCGTGTATCTCGCATCGGTGCTTACCACGGCTGAACTGCCCTCGGATCCGGCCTACTCGCCGAGGCATTTCATGGATAACTACTGCAAGACCTGCAAGCTCTGCGACAAGACATGCCCGGTCCAGATGTTCTTCGTGGATGAACAGGAGTACACCCTCATCAACGGCGAACTGCACCCGCGGGGAAAACGCAAAGACGTCCAGCTCTGCGGCAACGCATGTTTCGGAATGCACGGGATATCCCAATGCAAGACATGGAGCTCCTACGGGCGGCACTGGACGTGGAAATGGGTCGATGAGGAGCCGGACTACACGAACCGGGGCCTGATTATCAAGGACTCCTCCGAGCGAATGGCATGGACGGGTGACTCGGCCGCCAGGTACGACGCAATCCGTCGTTTCTATTCCAAGGTGTATCCGGGGTTGGAGAAGATGCTCCCGGCTTATGCAGACCTTCCCGAATCCGAAGAGGATCGTCTCAAGCTGGCCCGCGAGGCCATGGAGGTGATGGGCCTGAAGAACATGAAAGACCCCTACACCTTGACGTGCGGCCAATGCTCTCTCGTATGTGGACCGAACTTCGAGGAAACCACCAAGAGATTCCAGATCCTCATGGATGCCGGCATCGTCGTGCCGGGGCCGAACGGCGAATGGCTCCGCATGAAAGACTTCAACGAGGCGGCTGAATACAAGAAGAAACACCCCGTGCAGATCACCAAGTCGGACGCGAACAAAGACACGCTGGCCTTGGGGTGGCTGTTCATGCGCCTATATTATGGCTTCAACCCCATATCCGAGTACAAAGCCTGGAAATATGATCAGAAGTTGAAGAAGGCCGTTGCAGACGCCGGCCTCCCCGGCCGGGACGCAAAGAAACCGAAGACCGAGCCTCTGGGTTTGTTCAAGTATTCGGCGCCGGTAAAACCGCCGGCCGAAGAAGCGGACGCCTACAAGTAGCGGGGCAGAGGTATGATGGCACTAGCAAGAAATCGAACGACCTTCGTTGCCGTGGTGCTGGTGGCGCTGGCAGCGGTCACGACGCCACTGACACTCACAGCCTATTTTGCGGGGAGAACCCTCTTCTCCGGAGATCGTCTCGCTGCCCTCATCACGGACACGGTAACCGGATACGATGAGGCCGAGCATGGCAGGGCCGTTCGCGAAGCCCTCTCCGCGGCCATTATTTCGGAACACAAGAACCTGCCGCTGGATGTCCGTGAGAGCAAGTTGATGGAGCTCAACTTCACCCTGGCGATGATCGGCGGCATGGAGCCGGCAGAAATCAACTCCATCCTGAAGAAGGTGCTGCGGAAAGAAACCGTTTCCGGGATGCTTCATCAAGTCACCGACCCTCTGGACGATTGGTTGAACGGTAACGACATCTACCCGGATATTACGCTTGCCACCGCACCCCTATTGGAAGGTATCAAGTCGGCTGTGCCCGAGGTGATTGCAGTACCGGTGCGCACCCTGCCCAACTGCAACTTCGACCAGCTGGATCGACTCCGGAAAACAGGCGACTCTGCCGGAATCTCCGATCTGCCCGAATGCGCTCCCTCCAAGGAGTCACCGGAGCTGGACACCGTCCGTGCCGTCTACACGCGGGAGGCAGCTGCCATGCTGGCGGAGATCCCTTCCGTAGTCCCCTTGAATGAAGTCATCAACCCGCGTCCGACCGAAGCCGAGATCCCGGAAATGTGCAGACCCGCCTGCATCCAGTGTCACCAACATGGAACGTACAGAAAGGACGGGCACAAGGACGGCTGGATTCAAATCAAATCTTCTCTGCTCGGTACTCAACGGGCGCTCAGCCTTTTGTGGCTCCTGCCTTTGGTTCTGTTTCTGGCGATTCTGGCCCTTACCGTACGCTCCGGGAAGGACCTGCTCAAGTGGGGCGGCTGGACATTCACCCTGTCCGGCCTCTTGAGTCTCATCCTGGTCTTCTTTGCCCCATCCGGTCTGGAAACCCTGCTGAGCGTTCCCTTGGCAAGGTACGTGATGTCCTCCATTTTCGCAGAGATTCTCTCGCCGGCGCGGTTGCCGGCCGTCGTCCTTCTCACAATCGGGTTGGCTGCACTGTCATCCGCCTACAGGGAGAGTCTCCTCAGCGATGCAGAATCCTGAAGGGTCAGCGCCGGACCTCGTCCGGCCGGATCCCGTCACCGGAAAAGGAAGCCTCCAATGAAACGTAAGAACATAGGGCTGTCGAGGCGGGACTTCTTGGGCGCCGGCGCGGTCGTGAGTGCGACGGCTGCAGCCACGGTCGTTGCCAAACCGGCCGCCGGCGGCCCCGACGCCAAGAAGACCTCCCACCTCAAATACCGTCCGAACCGGAGGTACCGCTATCCCTGGTGGGTAAAGACCGTAGATCGCATGACCACGGAAACCGACGATGCGATTACCGTGAGACCGGACCTCAGTATTATCGCCTACGGGATGGCGATGGAAACCGAGCGCTGGCTGAAAGACAACATCCTGGGGGCCACGTTCGCGATCGAGAACATCAAGAACAACGTGCCGGGCCACACGCTCAAGGACTTCGCCCTCCACTATGCTTGCGGCACCTTCTTCAGGGAAGGCCTCGGCTGGGCAGGACCTCCCGTGCCCGGCATGTGGGATCTGAACGAGGGCGCTGATCAGAATGTCCATCCCCCCCAGGAGATGGGGCTGCCCCCCTGGCAGGGTACTCCTGAAGAAGCATCGGACATGCTGGAAGCGGCCGGTGTCCAGCTCGGTTCCGCCATGGTCGGGTTCACCACCGTGAATCCGCTCTGGTTCCCTTCCAACGTGAGATTCAGCAGCTCCGCAGACACGATCCAGTCGAACGACCACCTCTACAAATCGTTCACCGAGTGCTTCGACGGCAATGTACGCGATCTCTACAAGAAGGATATTCCGAAAATCCTGGAGAGGGTCGACCGCTGGAAGAAAGAGGTGATGAACAACACCGAACTGAGCGAGATGGTCCTGCCCGAGCGGTTTAGATACGTAATCGCCGGAAAGGTACCACGACCCTATGATCTCGTGGTCCGCGCGAATTCCGAACTGGGCACGGCCGGTGACCGGGTGGGGTTCGAAGCGAGTTACCTGGCCCGCCGCCGGATGATCAACTTCATTCGCGGGCTCGGGTACGATGCCGTCCGGATTCCCGGGGAGAATCCGGTCCCTTGGGCCGTGGCCGCAGGGCTGGGAGAGATGGGGCGCCAGAACCGCCTCATTTCCCCCGTGTTCGGCGGCAATGTGAACCTGTGGGCCGTTGTCACCGACCTGCCCGTGGCGCCCGACCGTCCCATCGACTTCGGCCTGCAGACCTTCTGCCGGAACTGCAGGAAATGCGCGGAGGCCTGTCCTTCCGGAGCCGTCAGCAAGGACGACGACCCCACGTGGACCCCCAAGGGAATCTATCAGGCAGCCGGCAAGAAGGTCTATTTCGAGAATTCCGATCGATGCATGACCTGGCTGAATCAGCACGCGAATCTCTGTGGGGTTTGCATGGCTTCCTGTCCCTGGAGCAAGCAGGAGAAAGCGGCACTGCACAGCGTTTCGAGGCTGATGGCTGCGAAGGCGGGGCGAGCCGGAAAGCTGCTCAGGAAGATGGACGACGCTTTCGGGTACGAGATCATCACCAAGGACGACCCGGAAATGGCCGAGTGGTGGGATCTGAACATTCCGATCGCGGGTATCGATTCCTGGCAGGGCAAACTGTAGGGGAACCGAGGAGGATCCGAACGATGTATCTCCTGTTGATGGCGACTGTCTTCGGCATCGCGGCCGGACGAACCTACGCAGTGAACAAGGCGGCCGGTCGTCCCATAGCCTGGTACGTATGGGCACTCTATATCGCGGGAGCCGTTTCCATCCTGTTCGCCTTTGACACCCTCATCAACTCCTTGAAGGAACATGAGTTGCAAGCTGCCTGGATGGGGCTCGGACTCTTCGGGGCAGTGGGTATCGTTCTGATCGTTGCCGGTCGGCTCATTCACGGTACCGGGAAGTGACTTCCCCAACGCGGCATACGAAAGGGTCAGCCCATGAAAGAAATCACTAGAAGGGAGTTCGTGGTAGCCAGCACGTTCTCCGTTGCCGGCCTGGGCACGTTCGGCCTCGTTGCATGCGAGAAAGTCTCACCTCTCAAGGGAGAGAAACCGCGAGTGACCGTTCATGTATCGGATGAGGAGAGATACAAGCGGCTCATGGATCACGTGGAGTCGATGGGGCTCGCCCTGATCCCAAAGGACGTGAAGATGCCCCTGTTCAAGGCGACCTTCACACGCGAGGAGGCGGAATTCCTTGCCAGGTTCCCTTTCCTGCCGAAAAGTCCGGAAGCGCTCGCAGCACGTTACGACATGCCCGTGGATGCCCTGCTGGAGAAACTCAAGCCCTATGAGAAGCGTGCGTTCGTTCAATGGACCATGGTGGACGGCGAAAGACACTATGTATGGGACAATTCGGACAACATTCTCGAATTTCTGCGGACGCTCATTTGAAAGGAGAGGGAAGATGAAAGATCTATCCAGGAGAGATTTCGTAGCTGCCACCGCATTCACCGTTGCGGGTGGGGGCACATTCGCTCTGGTGGGCTGCGGAAAACTGGCACCCCAGGGAGCCGAAAAGACGAAGGTAAAAGTGTACGCATCGGATGACGAGCTCTACAGGGACTTCGCCGACTACTGTCAGAGCATGGTCTTCGAGCTACCGAACACCGAGACGAAGATCCCCCTGTTCAAGGCGACCTTTGCAAAGCAGGAGGCCGAGTTTCTGAGGCGGCTTCCCTTCCTGCCAAAGAGCGCAGAAGAACTTTCCGCCAGGTATGACATGCCGATAGATGCACTCCTCGAGAAGATGCGGCCCATGGAGAAAAAGGGATTCATCTATTCCGAGTTCAACGAGGACGGAGAAAAGCTCTATCGCTTCCGCGAGGTGATCTTCTTCTGGTACAGGATGCCGGGATGGCCGGGCAGGAAAGACGAATACAACAAGAAGATCTCGCCGCTGCTGAACAAATACTACAGCGAGGCGATGGTGACGAGCTTCAACGGCTATCCGACCAAGGGCCTTCGCGCCATTCCTGCCAAGGGAACCATACGGGATACCCGGACCGTCATTCCTTACGAGGATGTGGCCGACTTCGTCGAACGACAGGACTACTGGACGGTCTCCCACTGTGCCTGCCGTCTGCGGCACAACCTCGATCCTGCGTACGAACCGTCGGACAAGCCGCTGGAAGTCTGCATGCATTTCGGCGATCTGGGACGCTACATCATACGAAACGATATGGGCCGCGAGATCTCCAAGGAGGAGACCCTTGACCTGCTGACCGTCTGCGAGGAGGCCGGCCTGGTTCACGGCTCCAGCAACACCCAGACCGGTGTGGATACCATCTGCAATTGCGGGCCCTACTGTTTGTTTCTCGAGAAGACAAAGGCGATGCCGTTGGCGGGTGGGCACCAGCAATCGAACTACGTATGCGCCCAGGGCGACAAATGCGTGGCATGCGGCACCTGTGAAGAGCGCTGCCCCATGGGTGTGCTGACCCTCGACGATGATGACAACCTCGAGTTCAACCCGGACCGGTGTCTCGGCTGCGGTGTTTGTGCCTACAAGTGCCCGGCCGGTAACCTGACCCTTGTACGGCGTCCGGAAGGGGCGCCGATTTCGATCCCGAAGGATTATAACGAGATCTTTGCCCGCTTCGCAAAGGAAAGGGGCCTGAGCCCGGTAAAGATGCTATGGGAGAATGCGGACTCTCTCGGGGAGTTCCTCAAGGGCTTGATGGGGTGACCGCGTCGACAGGTGCTTTAGAATAAAATGGGAGGATGTATGAGCCGGGAAAGTAGGGGATTGCGAACCGTCTCGATTGTCCTGATTGTGGCTGCCGCGCTGATCACGCCGCTCGCCATCGCCGCTTTCAATGCGGGAAATCTTCTGTTTCACAACGATCGATTGGCGGACTTCATGGCCGATGCGGTGACCGGCTACGACGAGCTGGAAGTGAACGGCGTCCAGCGATCCCTGGCCCATTCCATGGTCGCCGAATTCGAAAAACGGCCGCTGGAAGAGCAGAAGAAGACGGAGAACATCGATGAGCTCCTCGGGGGGCTCGTCGTCGTGGGCACCATCCACCCCGATGAGTACAACGCATTGCTCCTCAGGGTATTTCAACGAGAAGACGTGCTGGGTATCCTTCATCAGGTTGCAGACCCCCTGTACGCCTGGCTGAATTCAGACGACCTCTATCCGAACATGACGATTACCATGACGCCTGTGAAGAGCAACCTGCAGAAAGCAGTACCCACCATTGTCGAGTTCCCCCTTCGGATCATGCCGGACTGCACGGACGAGCAGGTCGCCCGAATCCGGGACCTCGGTCATGATGCTGCCTTCGAAGCGCTGCCCCAGTGCGCGCCCACTGCCGACGGGCCGGAACGGGAAAAGGTGAAATCCATCTATCGGAACACTCTCCTCTCAACCATCGACAAGGAAATGCCGTCCGTGATTCCCTTGAACGAGCTGATAAATCCTCGTGCCACAGAGGAAGAGATTCCCGAAATCTGCAAGCCCTTTTGTATGGAATGTCATCAACATGGACAGGTTCGTAAGGACGGGCACAAGGAGAACTGGATCACGCTCAAGGGAATGGCGCGCGATGCACGAGGCAAGCTGCGCCTGGCCTGGGCATTGCCCCTGTTCGTCGGTGTTCTGGGGGTCGGAGTTTCATCACGCTCCCTCCCGCATGTGCTGAAATGGTCCGGATGGGGCCTCCTCCTTGCAGGGGTTGCATGCCTGTTCGGAAAACTCTGCATGATCTCCCTCGTCGGGTACACCACGGAAGACCCGTTGGGGCAGTATCTCCTCGGGTCCCTGCTGACCGCGACAAACTCAAACCTGGGCACCCAGGCCTTGATCATGCTGGTTGCGGGAGTCGTAGTGCTCGGGGTTGCCTATTTTTCTGAGATGACAAAAGGAGAGCCGGAATGAAGGAACATTCCAAGCCCGAACGCACAGGAAACGCCGGCGGCCGCCACATGAACCGCCGCCAGTTTGCCAAGGCTACTCTCGCCGGGGCGGGCGCGGCCGCGGCCAGGGCGATCATGGGACCGACCAGCGAGGCGGAAGCCACTCGGGAGAAGGCGGACGAAATGCGAAAGCATATCCGCACCTCCGACAACCCGGTCCAGATCGATGAGAAGAAGTACAAACGATTTGATGCTTGCGATACGGCCTTCAACTCGGTGAGCCGGGAATTCGGTGAGAACTACTTCATGCACCTCATCCGGAACCAGATGAAGTACGTCATGCAGGGAAAGACATGCCGGGATGTTCAGACGGGCAGCGTACGTGAGGCCCGGCATGTGTATGCCTTCGGGAATGCATTCAACAACATCCTGGAGCAGCTCGGCGGCGACGGAACCAATATGGAAAACAGGGGGCCCACGAATTCCTGGACACCCCTCGAGTACACGAAACCGCTGATGATTCCCGGCCCCCCTTCGGAGAAGGACCCGGACGTGCTGACCCCCATGACCAAGGCGGTCTCACGCATCGCGGGTGCCGACAAGGTGGGCATCTCGGCGCTGAACCGCAATCTCATCTATGCGAGCTGTCAACCGAATCCCGACTTCTTCGCAGGGCATGAACAAGATCCGCCCATCCGGAAGCCGATCAATTTTCGCAAAGATGTAAAGGAACCGGGAGAAAACGATCACGAGCTCTTCATCCCTGACACGGACATCAACGCGATTGCTTTTGCCGTCGAGATGCCTCGCGTCATGGTCCAGACAGGCGCACAGTTCTCGATTGTCGGCGCCTCCATGCACGGTTACGCCAGGCTCGGCTATATCATGGGGACGCTTTCGGAATGGATTCGAATGCAAGGCTACTGGGCCATTCCTGCGAAGAACGACACCGGTGCCAATGTGCCGATGGCCGCAGAGGCCGGGCTGGGTGAGGCAGGACGAAACGGAATGCTCATCACCCCCGAGTGGGGCCCGGCCGTACGGCTTGCAAAGGTATTGACCAATATGCCGCTCCACCACGACCAGCCGATCGCGTTCGGGGTGGCCGAGTTCTGCGGACATTGCAGGAAATGTGCCCGCGAGTGCCCGGCCCAGGCGATTACCTATGGCGAGAAGACCTGGGAAGGCACTTCGAGCACCAACGCGCATGGAGCCTACCGGTGGTACAACGACGGGGCCAAGTGCCTGAAGGATGGCTGGATCGCTGAAGGAAGCACCTGCGCTGTCTGCCTGGCCACCTGCCCGTTCACCAAGGGAGAGATGTGGCCCCACGAACTCACAAAGGCGGCGATCAAGCATGCGCCCGCCTTGAACGGCATCTGGTTATCCATGGACGATGCCTTTGGGTACGGTTTCTGGAAGGAGCGCAACTACAAGGACATCTTCAAATACGGGGTTTCGACCTACGGTCTCGACCCGAAGAAGATGAAAAAGGAATTCATATGATGCCAGGGTTGAAGGAAATCGGTCCGAAGAATCTGCTGATCGGTGTAGGCTGGCTTCTGGGGCTCGGACTCTGGATCAGCACCATCACCGGCAGCATTGCCGAATACGAATTCCACGCAGCCTGGATGTTCGGCCTGGTAACCGCCGTGTGGGTTGTCTTCGGTGTCGTCCTCTTTCGTCTCTTGAAGCGATGATGGATCGAAGAAGATTTCTCCGCTACGGCCTTGAGGTGGCCGGGGCCTTTTCCATGGTCGGCCTTTTCGCCGGGCTGTCAGGCCCGAGTCGGCTCTATGTGCGTCCCCCGCGGTCCATGGATGAACCGGATTTCGTGACAAAGTGCATCCGCTGCGGAGTATGCGTGGAGGTGTGCCCTACGCGCACCCTTCGGCAGCTCGACCTCACTCGCAACGTCAAAGCGATCGCCACCCCGGTGCTCGACACGGACCACGGCGGCTGCCTGGCGTGGCGTCCCGGCGGTTGTGACGCATGTGCCCGCCACTGCCCGACCGGCGCTATCGATTCCGCACTGGGAATCACTCACCTCAAGATAGCCACCCCTGTCTGCGACTGGGAGAAATGTATCAACTGCATGGCCTGCTTCAAGTGGTGCCCGGTACAGGGTGCCCTCCTCTTCCCCAATCCGGACGGCGAGCCGTATACCCGGGAAGCGGACATTCCGGAGAAGATGAGAGCAAAGGACTCTCCGGTGAAGCCGTATTTCGGCCTGGACAAATGCACCGGGTGCGGGCTGTGTGCCTACTACTGCCCGGTCAAGATTATTCGGCTCGAGCCGTTCGAAGGAAAGCGGGCATGAGTTCGATCATCTCCAGGATTCGTAACAGAATCAGGTTTCTCTTCTTCGCAGGAATCATCCTGGCCGCGCTCACCTACTGGCCTTTCACGAGCTGCAATTTCCTGAAGATCGGCTATGTGCGCTTCATTTGCCCCCTCGGCTTTCTGGAAACCACGATCGCGACCCGCACCGTTTCCTGGCCATTGGCCATCGGTTTCATTTTCATACTGGGTCTGATCTTCCTTCTCGGAAGGTTCTACTGCTCGTGGCTCTGCCCCGCGTCCTATTTTGGGAACAGGCTGTCGGTAGGCTCACGCCGTGTGTTCCCACAACGACTCGTACGATCCGTCGACGAGAAGTGGCAGCGTCTCAGCTCCGGTATTTCGAGCCGAGTGGTGCTCGGCAGGGGGGATGCGCTGGCCCTGTTCATCGGTATCGGCCTTGGTGTGGCAGTGTTCGGCTATCCCGCCTTCTGTCTCGTGTGCCCCCTGGGGGTTCTCTCCCGCGGCCTCATCGATCTGCTCGTACATTTTCAACTCCGCTGGGAGAGCCTGTTTCTGCTGTTTCCTCTCGTTGTCGGCCTCTTCTTCTCCTATGGGTGGCGCTGCGCCTGTCCGGTCGGAATCGTTCACGGGGTGGCCGCGATAAGAAACAGAACCTGGGTTTCGGTCAAGGACAAGGATCTGTGCGAGCAGTGCGATCTCTGCTCCAAGGCATGCAGGAGCGGTCTCTATCCGCACAAGGACGAGCCGCTCCAACCCTTCGATTGTACAAAGTGTTTCGACTGCGTGGAGGCCTGCCCAAGGGGTGCCAGGTCGGCGGCGTGGAAAAAGACGAGCGGTTGACATGTCTCAATCAAAGCGTTTACATGGTATGCATACAACTAAGTTGAACGCTAGACATCTCTCTTCAGCCATGGAAGGAACGAAATGAGAGTAGAAGAGTGTGTTTTCTTTCAGCTTGCCAAGGCAAGCCAGAAGGCCACGCAGTTCTTCAACCAGCAGGTGGCACACCTGAATCTGACCGCGGTCCAGGCAATGATCCTTAGCTTTCTGGTGGATGAGGATCGGGTGCCGGCCGGACAGCTCGGCGATCGTGTCCAGTTGACCAGCGCGACCATGACCGGAATCATCGATCGTATCGAAAAGCTCGGCCTCGTGGAACGAAAACCCCATCCGGATGACAGGCGCGCGATTCTGCTCTGTCTGACGGACAAGGGCGTGGAGGTCGGCTCTAAGCTCAAGGAGATCGTTCAGGCATCCAACGAGCAATACATGAAGGAACTGAGTCCGGAAGAAGAGGTGTTCTTTCGGGGAATTCTGAAGAGGCTTCACAACTGAGTCCGGCCCGGACTATCTTTTTCGCAGGGGCACGAGAGGATCGAAATGGACAATGACATCCTGATCAAGAACGGCACGGTCATGGACGGAACAGGGAGTCCCGCTGTCAGAGCTGACGTGGTCGTACGCGGAGACCGCATCGAGGATGTCGGAAGCTTCCCGGACGCCAAGGCTACAAACGTGATCGATGCCGAGGGGCTGGCGGTGGCTCCGGGATTCATCGACGCCCATACCCACCTGGACTTCTTTCTGACTTCTCCGAGACACCCGGAGGTGATGGAAAGATGGGTGCGTCAGGGCGTAACCACCATCGTTGCAGGCAATTGCGGCTTCAGTCCCGCCCCCATTCGTTCAGAGGCTCAGGATACGGTCAGCACCTACTGGAATTTCGCCTTCCCGAAAGACGGGTTGACCTTCGAGTGGGCCACCATGGCGGAGTATTTCGATCACATGAACCGGAGCGGACTGGCCTACAACGTGGCGGTCCTGACGGGCCACAATGTGCTCCGGATGAACCTGATGGGGATGCAGGAGCGGGCGCCCTCTGCAGATGAGATGTCCGAAATGAAGAAGATGCTCAAGGAATCCCTTGACGCAGGTTCGATCGGGCTATCCATCGGCCTCCTCTATTGCCCGGGCTGCTTTTCCCGAACAGAAGAAATCACCGAGCTGGCCTCGGTGCTGACCGAGTCAGGGGCTCCCCTGGTCACCCACACCCGGGGCATGTCCGAGATCTACGATCATGCCGTACAAGAGGTCATCCGGGTTGCCGAGACGAATAGGATTCCCCTGCACCTTTCCCACCATTTCGGCGGCTTCGAGACGGGCAAGCTCGTGAGCCCGACCGAGTGGAAGACCAAGGTCTCGTTCCTTCTGGCGAAGTTGATGGGCGAAAGCTTCACGGTCAAGAACCAGCTCAAGACCATGCCGTCCCACCTGCGTGCCGTCGAGCTGATCGGAAAAGCCCAGGAACGGGGAGTCGAGATCGGCCATGACATGCTGCCATGGATATGCGCTTTTACGAGCCTTCTCGCGATCCTGCCGCCCCGGCTGTACGCCGGCGGCTTTGACAAGCTGTTCGATCAGCTCCGGGACCCTGACGTGCGCAAGGCCATCATCAAGGAGAAGGAGACCGCTTTCCCCAAGTGGCCTACCTGGGACAACGACTGGTGGACCGACAACATGTTCGACGGATGCTTCATGCTGGGCGGCTTCAGAAACGAGGGGAATCGAAAATACGAGAACATGAGGCTCCGCGACATCGCAAAGGACAGGGGAACCGACATCTACAATACCGCCTTCGACCTGATCCTGGAGGAGAAGGGGAAAATCTTCTTCATTTACAGCATCGATGACCAGACCATCAGCGACTGGATCGGAGCCTGGGCCATCTCCGATCCGAATTGCGCGATCATGACCGACATCGTCGGCGTGGACCACCCGAATCCAGCGCCGGTGTCCTACGGCGCCTTTACCAAAGTCTTGGGTCAATTCGCCCGGGACAAGGGCATGATGACCCAGGAAGAGGCGATCCGGAAGATGACCTCACTGCCGGCCAGGCAAATGCAGCTCAAAGACCGGGGAATCATCAAGAAAGGCGCCTACGCGGACTTGACGGTCTTCAACCCGAAGACCGTGAAGAATTGCGCCTCTTTCAAGGAACCCCATCGGTTCTCCGAAGGTATCGAGCACGTCCTGATCAACGGGAAGCCGGTTCTCGAAAACGGCACCTATGATCCCAAATCCCTCGCCGGCACCGTGATCAGACGAACCTAGACGGAGTGTGGCAATGAAACTTGCTCACCTATACCTCGTACTCTGCGTTCTGGGAGCCGCCCTGCCCTATTCCCAGTTTGTTCCCTTTCTTCTGGAAAACGGGCTGGACATTCCTATGTTCGTCCAGCAGTTATTCGCGAACCGCATCAGCGCCTTCTTCGGTATGGACGTAATCGTCTCAGCAGTCGTGGTGACAGTCTTCGTTTTGGCCGAGGGCACGCGAATTGGGATTCGCCACACATGGCTTCCGATCGTGGCCACCTTTACTGTCGGGGTCTCCCTGGGCCTGCCCCTCTTCCTCTACTTGCGACAGTGCAGGCTCGAAGCGAACTCCCAAACCTAGCAAACCTAGGGGACGTTGTTTAATTCGTTAACTTCAGACGAAAGTTAACGAATTAAACAACGTCCCCTATATTCCCGCCTAACTTTCCTCCGTTTGACCTTTGTTCTGTAATGTGTCCTTTGACCTTCGGGTTCCTGCTCCCCAATCGGCTCGCAAAAACCTCCTGAGAGCCCTATGAATCTTCCCCATGATTGACTAGAATTGTGCAGCCACAGAAATCGAATTCGAACAGGGATAGCACTACAGGGGGAGAAGATGCCTACGATCGATGATTTTATCTGTCCAAAGGAATGGGTTTCCGAGTTCATGATCGAAGTTGGCAAGATGGTCAGAAGATGGGGTGAGGAACGGTACTTGCCGATCCGGCAGCAAGTGGATGAAGACTGGAAAGATCACAAGATCATCGAGCCTCTTCTCAAGGAGGCCCTCGTCGATCTTGGCTTGAACAAGGGCATGTTTCCGGTCGAGGTGGGCGGTGCGAATTCCTCCGAAGGCGCGACCGGTGTATGCGTAACCGCACAGGAACTGGCCCGGATCGATTCCGGGTTTGCCACCGCTTGCCTCTGTTCCACCTGGGGAATGATGCCAGCCATCCTGGAGCCCCACCGCAACATGGACATCTGCATGGAGTTCGGACCCAAATTCTGCGGCTCCGAGCTCTACGTAGGATGCCATGCCATGACCGAACCGGCGAGCGGCGCAGACATCGAAAACGTGGGTCGCCTTCAGGGCAAGACGATCCAGACCACTGCGACCCTGGACGGGGATTCGTGGGTCATCAACGGCCACAAGATCTGGCCGACCAACTCGGGTAAACTGGCGGACCTCTTCACAGTGGTTTGCACAACGAAGAGAGGGTCCACAGACCCGAGCGATTTCGCCCTCATCCTCGTTCCGGCGGATGCGGAGGGCGTCACGGTGGGGAGTCCCTACCAGAAATGCGGCATGAACGCAGACATGAACTCGGACATCTGGTTCGAAGAGGTGCGGGTTCCAAAACGTTACCGGTTCCACGGCCCGGGCGACGACCTCAAATACTGGCGGCGGGCCATCAGCGCCGGCAACCTCGGTTCGGCCGCCATGTGCGTGGGGATGATGAAATCCGTTTACGAGATCATCAAGAAGTGGACCACCGAACGGGTCATCGGCGGCAAGCCCCTCAAGGAGCACAGCCTGGTGGCGGACATGTTGTCCGAGGTGGCCATGTTGATCGAATCCACGTCCGCGTGGATGTGGTGTTACGCGCGGGAGATGGACCACCCGGAACTCTATGGCTGGGACCCCTGGGACGAGAGATTCCTCCTCAAGACGCGGGGCCTTTCCCTCTACGCCTCGAACGCCGTGGAGCAGGCCTGCAGCCGGGCCATGGACTTCATGGGATCCTATGGCTACTCGCGGGAGTTCGACATCGAGAAGCACTGGCGGGACCAGAAGGTAATCGGTCTCTGGATGGGCGGTAAAGGGCTGAAGACCCTGGAGAACGCGCGCTACTGGTACGACCTCGAGACCCTGTAGAGCTTGGCGGAGAACCAACCATGGACCTGGGTGCAAAGCTTTCAAAGAACGCGCAGGACATCCCCGAAAAGACGGCGATCATCTTCAAGGACAAGAAGCTCACCTTTGCCGAGTTGAACGAGCGCGCGACCCGCTTCGGAAACGGCGTGAGATCCCTCGGACTCAAACCTCGCGACAGACTTGCGGTGATCCTCAAGAACCGGTCCGAATACCTGGAGATCATCTACGGACTGGCCAAGGCGGGCATTACCGTGGTGCCGGTGAACTGGAGGTTTGCCCCCGAAGAGATGCGCTACGTGATCGATCACTCCGAGGCCTCGGCCATTGCCGTTGCGGACGAGTTCTACGAAAAACTCGTCCCTGTCATGAACAATCTCCATCGGGTGGACAAGACGCGGATCATCTATCTGGACGAGGATGCACCGGCGGGTATGCCTTCGTACGAGAGCTTCCTGGCAAACGCATCGAGCGAAGAAATCGGAATCGAAAGCGGCCCCGGGGACCCCTTCTATTTCGGGTATACCTCGGGCACGACCGGCTTCCCGAAAGGCGCCATCAACCCGCACGGCGATTGGGAAACGAGGATGATGGGGCTCTTCGGCCTTTTTCGGCTCGATGAAAACGACATCCAACTCCTGAGCATGCCCCTGTTTCATTCGAACGCAATCGCCTCATCCAGCGGAGGCCAGTACGCGGGTCAGACGGTGGTCATCATGGAACGTTTCGACCCGGAAGAGGCCCTCCGGTTGATGGACCGGCACAGGACGACCTTCTCCTCCATGGTACCCACCATGTTCAACCGAATTATGAATCTTCCGTCGCAAACTCTTGAAAAATATGATGTTTCTTCAATGAAATGCTTCATTCAATCCTCTGCCCCCATTCCTTTTCCAACCAAGCAGTGGGTCATCGAGAACTTCAGGAATGCGGGCCTCCACGAATTCTACGGAGGAACGGAAGTCGGCGTGGTCACCTACCTCGCCCCGGAAGAGCAACTCGAAAGACCCGGCTCTATCGGAAGAGCCCTGCCCGTGGTGGAAATAAGGCTCGTGGACGAAGAGGGGTGCGAGGTTCCGCAGGGAGAAGTGGGCCAATTGATCTCCCGTCCCGTCGGGGGGTTGGATCTGGCCAGGGCCGCGGAGTACTACAAGGACGAGGAATCGACAAAGAAGTACTTCAAGGACGGGTGGTTTTACAGTGGCGACATGGCAAGGGTCGACGAGGACGGTTTCTACTATCTCGTAGACCGAAAATTCGACATGATCATCAGCGGCGGGGAAAACATCTACCCGGCCGAAATCGAGCTCGTCCTCTACAGGCACGAAAAGATCCTCGAGGCGGCGGTCATCGGTGTGCCGGATGATGATTGGGGCGAGGCGGTCAAGGCGGTGCTCGTTCTGAAAGACGGAAGGGATGCCTCAGAAGACGAGATCATCGAGTACTGCAGAGAGCATCTCGCCGGGTACAAGATCCCGCGGTCCGTGGATTTTGTTGACATTCTCCCCAAGACCGATACGGGCAAGATCCTCAAGAAAATCATCCGCGCCCCCTACTGGAAAGCGAGGGAGGTAAAGATCTGACGCCCCCCTTCCGAAAGGAACTCATGTCTGGATGGAAAAGAGAGCCGTCCCAACGGATCCGCCCGTTGGAAAAGAGAGTCCGACTGTGATAGAAAAATACCGTTTGTGAAAGATCCTTGACCCTGCCCTACTTCCGGGCAAGAGGGAACGCCTGCATGAGCTCTTCGCCACCAGAAGACAGTCCCGAGGATCTGTATATCAAGGTCTTTGAAAAGGCTTCCGTTCGGAAGCAGTCAGGGTGTGATCCCCTTTCCGCCGACTGGCAGGCAATCCTCGAAATCGCATTGAATCTCGCGCACGACCACCTGCACCGAAATCCGGGACGCCTGTTGCCCCTTCAGGTCGGACACGACGATGAATGGGAGTTCTACCTCGATCTTCTGGCCAAGCTCGATCTGCCGCCGGACACGTTTGCCGTGTTGAGCACACCGAGTTTTTCCGAAAACCTGCTGGACGCCCTCGACGACCAGGATTTCGAGGTTGACGGAGACTGCGAGCTGCCCTGGGAAAAGGATTCGTATCTGGTCATCATCAGCGACTGCACCGATCACGTGAGGATCATGCAGGTCTCCCTACCGACCGCATCGGCCTCAGCGAGCATCGATGTATACGAAGACGGGAAGCATCTGGCGAACTATACCTACAACACGATTGAGGAGTGCATCGACTCCCTGGCGAAGGTCCCGTGGGTCTTCTTCAGTCCCGCCAGAGACTGGACCGAAAAACAGGTCATCCGATACACGGAGAACTGGTTCATCAAAGGTGTGGATACGGAACATCTGGAAGGCATGGCGATCCACGAAGATCACAGCTACGTTCACCACCCCGAGCTGCTCAAACTCACCGCGCTGGAGGCCGTATTCAGGCTTTTGGAGGCGACGATCCCTGCCGCCCTGGAGAACCTCGAGACTACGATCGGGACGACCAATGAGTTGAACCAGGAGCTGGAGCTCGGCGAAACGGTCGTTACCATGCCGGGAATCCTGGGGGACGACCCGGAACAGTGCCGGGCCCTGGCCGACCGAATCGCGATCGAAATCGATCAGCACCTGGAAGCCCTGGAGCAAACCGAAGGAATCCCATTCCCGGATCGAAACGACCCGCAGTATGTCCCTGCATTCGGTGAAACGACGAGAAGAATCTACGAAACGATCACCGGACGGCCCTGCCCTGCATCCGTTTCAACCCGTGGCTAACGAAATAAGAAAAGAGAGTATGGATGACGCTTCGCTAGCCTATTTTCGCAGCCAGTTGGAGCAGTACGGCGAACTTCCCGCATCCGAGTGGGACCGGGCGCACGGTCTCATCAAATCCATTCACCTGGAGAAGAACGATTTCTTCATCCGCCAAGGAGACAGCCCGGACCGGTTGGGCATGGCTGTCTCCGGCATCTTCCGTCTGTTCTGCACGACCGAAACGGGGGCCGAAGGGACCCTGGCCTTCCGAAGCGAGGGTCAATTCCTTGCGGCTTTCTCTTCTTTTATTGAAAAGAGGGACGCCTGGTTCTCCATACAGGCCCTGACCAGAGGTGAAGTGCTCTATATTCTCCTCGAGGATTTCGAAATGCTCCTGGCCGAGCACCCGTGCTGGGGACGAATCGCCAGGGAGTATATCGTCCTTCTTTTCATCGAAAAGGAGGACCGGGAAAGATCCTTCCTGACAGAGGATGCAAAGACCCGCTATTTGAGCTTTCGACGAAAGCATCCCGAATTCGAAAGACACGTTTCTCAATTTCTTATTGCCAACTACTTGGGGATATCACCCGTCTCCTTGAGCCGGATCCGGTCCGAGCTGAAAAACCCGGACGATTAACATAGGTTAATTACAGCCCTCCTTTCTTGCGTTAGGATCTATCTGTAGGTTCAACATCTGCGCCCTGCACCCCTCCGACCCTCCGAGGTCGGAACCAGCCACATCGGCGACGGTGAGTGAACCAATTCCGTTTCTCGACGACCAGAAAGGTAGGTGAACGCATGTTTTCCAGGAAGATCTCGCCGGCGTGGATCGGCATCATCCTTCTATCGGCCATGTTTCTCATGGGGCAGGAAACCTGGGCCCCTCCTCCGGAACCGGTACTCTGCATCGATCTCGATGGGGACGGGTATGGGGATCCCGCCTCCGAATCTTGCACGTTTTGGGACTGCGATGATTCCGACCCGGCCGTGAATCCGGGGGCCTTTGAAATCTGTGACAACGGCTTGGACGAGGACTGCGACGGGCTCATGGACGGAGAGGACCCTTCCTGTGAAGGCAGGATCAGCTCCCCCGGCGAGTACGAGGGGTACTCGACCGCCATGTACACGGACCACGAAACATTCTCACAATACGTGACGGTTCGGGATGGGGTTCGAATCGCGGTGGACGTCCATTTGCCCAGGGGAGGCCCCCCGAGGAAATCGTTCCCCGTCGTCCTGATGATGACCCCCTACCACCGCGCGAGCGTACTCCGATACGGGGCGATCCGGGACTACATGTCCTCCCCGACCTCCTCTTCGAGATTTCTCTCCTCTCACGGTTACGTGATCGTCGTCGCCGACGTGCGAGGCATCGGGGCCTCCTTTGGCACACGCTACACCATCTTCGCCCCTGAAGAGGCGGAAGACGGGGATGATTTGATCGATTGGATCGCGGCACAACCCTGGTGTGATGGAAATGTCGGCATGCTGGGAGGATCCTACCTGGCCACCATGCAGTACCTCGTGGCGTCCTACGGGAATCCCCACCTGAAGTGCATCATCCCAAGGTATACGCTGTTGGATGTCTACGACGTGGTCTACCCCCAGGGCATCCTCAACGCGAATTTCATCGAGATCTATGATCTGGGGATACTCGCCTACAGCCTGAACATTCCTGTCCCGGACATGGGCATCTGGCCATGTAAACCGGTTGACGATGACCCCCTCACACTCCTTCGCTTTGCGGCGACCCTCGAACACCTCGATAATTTCGGCATGATGGACGCTGCACTGCAAGTACCTTACCGAGACGATCTACTGATCGACCCATCGGGAACACCCTATGGTTATCCGACCATCTCTCCGGCCGGATACCTGGATCAGATAGAAGCGTCCGGGGTTGCGATCTACAACATGGGAGGCTGGTACGAGCCCTACTTGCGGGACACCATCTCCTATCAGGAATCACTCCGCAATCCGGACAGAATCCTGATCGGACCCTACGACCACACGGCCGGCTTCGAAGGAAGCGCAATCGAATACTTACGTTTCTTCGACCGTTACCTGAAAGGAATTCCGAACGGGATCGACCACGAACCGCCTTACTACATCCACACGATAGGCAAGGACGAATGGACTTTCCTGGATGAATGGCCCATCCCTGAGCGGGTCGTGACTCCCTACTACTTCGGGGCGGCCAACGAGCTGACCACGTCGGCACCTCTGGTTGAAAATACTTCCGACACCTATGTGGTCGACTACTCCACCTATTCCTCGAAAGACACACGTTGGATGTCCCTCTTCGGCTTCCCCAGCAACTACGACGAACGGACAGAGCAGGACCAGAAGTGCCTGACCTACACGACAGCTCCTCTGTCGGAAGATCTGGAAGTGACCGGCCACCCGATTCTCCACCTTTATGTCACTTCTACCGCGGAGGACGGCGACTTCTTCGTTTACCTCGAGGACGTGCACGAAGACGGGTTCGTCGAATTCGTTACGGAAGGGATCCTGAGAGCCTCGAATCGCAAGCTCAGTCCTCGCCCGTGGCTGCCGGACCTTCCGTGGCACAGCTGCAACAGGGGAGACGCGACACCTCTCGTACCGGGCGAGATAGCGGAACTGGTGATCGACCTTTACCCCACGTCGAAACTTTTCCGACAGGGGCACAGGATACGCCTGGCCATTGCCGGGATCGACAGCGGGAATTTCGAGACACCGGTTCTCGATCCTGCCCCGACGCTCGAAGTATTTCGGGACCAGGTCCACGCGTCGCGCATCGATCTGCCGATCATCCCGTAAAGACCACCTCCACTCTACCCGTTGCAGGCCAGGAAGAACCATTTCCTTCTTGACAGGAAGCGGAAAGACCGTTATTTTAGGTTGGTCACCCAAATAATAAAGAGACCGAAAATGGGCCGCAAGAGCAATGCTCCTCAACGCAGGGAACAGATCGTCCGCGCCCTGTACGAACTTCTAGCCGTGAAGAGCTACGAGAAGGTCACTACCAAAGGCATTGCTGCTCAGGCCGATCTGCCCCCGGGTGTCATCCACTACTATTTCGAAAGTATGGACGAAATCGTCCTCGTTCTGGCCGAAGACATCATCGACAGCAACTTCGAGAAATTCGACACACTCCTCAGCCGGAACAAGACGAAGAAACAGAAGACGAAGGCGATCGTCGATTTTGCCGTGGAGGCGATCTTCGACCGGCACCTGAATCGTGTCTTCTACAACCTGATTCAGATGGCCTTTGTGAGAGAGCCCCTCCATAGCGTGATCAAGGCCATGCTCGAGAACTACCGGAACAGGGCGGCGAGGGGCCTGGAGGAAATAGGGATCATCAATCGGAATTCACTGTCGGGCGCCTCTTTTGTTGCCCTGGTGGAAGGGTTTTCCATTCAGTTGATGGTGGATTCGAAGGCTCTATCGAAGACTGTGGTAAGGGCTATCCTCGAGCGGGCCCTCATAGACCGGCTGGGCCAAGATCCAACCTGAGCCCCACGCGCGACTGGGCCCATCGAGGGCAATTGCCGAGATCGAGCCGGTCATCAACGGATACCTTAGATTCCTCGACCGGTTCACTGTAAACGGACTCATGTAGGGGGGCGTTCCTCGATGCCAAACGACACGGCGGGAAACGACACGAAGAATACCGGTTTTGCAGACCAGGTCTTTCGCAACGCCAGGATCTATACGGTGAACCTTGGGCAACCCTGGGGGCAGGCCGTTGCCGTCAGAGAAGGCCGGATCGTTTATGTGGGTGATGATGCGGGTGTGAAGAAGTGGATCGGACAGGAGACGAGACAGACCGACCTCAAGGGTAAGCTCATGCTTCCCGGATTGGTGGATTCTCATACCCATCCGGGACTCACTGCCATGATGAGTGAGCTGGCAGTGGCCCCCTTCACCGCCATGACCCCCCTGCCCTATACCAGCCCGGAGAGCATGCTCGCCTGGCTGGAGGACTACGCACGGAAGAACCCCGATCTCCCTTGTATTGCCGCGGGCATTTGGCGAGAAGCGGATTTCGGTCCCGAGGGACCACAAAAGGAGGCTCTGGATAGGGTTGTCCCTGACCGTCCGGTCTTCCTGATGGAACAATGCGGCCACAGTGCATGGCTCAACAGCAAGGCCTTTGAAGTCATCGGGGTGACCCGTGAGACCCCGGGACTCGCCTATTATCAACGGGACGGAGACGGCAACCCGACCGGCTTCGCCAAGGAGGGGGCGTGCTGGTCCGCCATGTGCAAGCTCGTCCGGGCAGGAAAGAAATCCGAACAGACCTTGGCCTTCTTCCTGGAGTTCCTTTCCGCACACGGCGTGACCACACTGTTCGACGCAGGGAATCTCGGGTGGGACGAAGAGGTGTACTCCGCCATATCCCGCATGGAGCGAGAGGGACGACTGCCGTTCCGGTACGAGGCCTGTTACCACATCTACGTGTCGGACCAGATCGACGAGGCGGTCGCTCAGCTCAAGCGTCTTCGCAGCACCTATGGGAGTAAAAAGCTCAAATTCAATACGATCAAGATACACCATGATGGAATGGCGATGATACACACCGCCGCATTGATCGACCCCTACACGGACGATGTCACCTGCAACGGCGGCGTTGTCGTCAGTGAAGCCAGGCTGACAGAATTCATCCGGGAACTGCATCGGGAGAAGATCGATCTCCACCTGCACAACATGGGAGACCGCTCCACCCGGGAGGCCCTCAATGCCTACGAGACCGTAAGACAGGAAGTAGGAGGTGAGCTGAATACCCGCCTGACCCTGTCCCATCTCATGCTGGTCCACGATGATGATTTTCCGCGATTCAGCGAGCTGGGGGTCGTCTCCAATTTCACGCCGGGCTGGAACGAGCCTTTCTTCAAGCATATTGTCGAGCCGAAACTGGGAGAAGAGCGCTCCAGGAATTTGAGCAGAATTCGCCCCATACTGGACGGTGGATCGCCGGTTTCGTTTTCCAGCGATTCGGTTTCCCTTACGTATCTCAACTGGGCCAACCCTTTCCTGGGGATGCAGGTAGGCATGAATCGACAGAAAGTGGAAGATGGAAGAAACGGGGAGGTCCTGCCTCCCCTGACGGAGAGATTGACCCTGGAAGAGATGATTCGGGGGTACACCCGGGACGGGGCCTACCAGCTGCGATTGGACGGCCGGCTCGGTTCGGTCGAAGTGGGGAAATCCGCAGACCTGGTGATGATGAAGGACAACCTCTTCGACATGGATCGCTACAAGGTTCACAAAGCCCGGGTAGAGTCCGTATGGATGGCCGGAGAGGAAGTCTACCGCCGCAACTGGAGAACGAGACTGAAAGAGCTGGCCTTCGACCTCTTGATGTTCTACTACTACCGGATCAAGCTTAGACCGCGACGAAAGATCAAATAGTCCCTTCCTCTGTCTACTCGCCCCTCCACACACCAACGCACTGGATGCTCTCCTGAGGGACCGGGACACGTCTCACTGATCGCGATCGGCGTTCAAGATGACGGATCTCCCCAAGGAAAAAGAGAACAGTCTTCTGAAATGAAACCGAAGGAATCGATGCTTGCCACCGATTGTCACCGGCCCACCGTATATAGTAAACTCTCCCTATAGAAGCCGAAACACTACGGATAACCCCGAACTCCCGGCCCACAGGCAAAACGATGCGAATATCACCCAAGGAAATGACGATTGTAGACCTCTTGAAGGACCGAGCCACGAGAAACGCGGATGACCTGGCCTTTCGCTACATGGGAAACGGCGACCTGGACGGGCCGATCACGGAGTGGACCTTTTCAGAACTCTATCGCCAGAGCGTCGCAGTAGCTGAGGACCTGGCGCAGCAAGGTCTCGAGGGTTCTAGCGTCCTGCTCGCCTTTCCTCCGGGGCTGGACTTCGTAAAGGCCTTCTACGGCTGCCTTCTCGTGGGGACACGAGCGGTTCCTGTCCCACTCCCGAACCCCCGAAGCCAGAACCCTCTCGACAGGATCCTGAGCACCGCCCAGGCCTGTGGTGCTTCGACCGTGTTGACCGATCAGATGGTCGCCGCAATGGTCGAGTCGATGGGGTCCGAGGCGCCTATCACTTTCAAGGCGGTACCCGACCGTGTTGGAACCGAATGGACCGGCCCTCGCGCCGAGTTGAACGAGGTTGCCTACCTGCAGTTCACGTCAGGCTCTACCGGTCAGCCCAAAGGGGTTGCCGTCAAGCACGTCAATGCCGTTTCGAACGTCCGCGTGATGGGTGAGATGCTGCTCCTCAATTCGACGAAACCGGCGCTCGTGTGGGCTCCCCACTACCATGACCTGTGCCTGGTCTGTTTCGTGCTCGGCTCGGTGTACTATGGATACGAGTCCACACTGATGTCGCCCGTGGATTTTCTGATGAAGCCGGCGCGCTGGCTGCGCGCAATGAGTCACTACAAGGTTGCCAACACTGCCTGCCCCAACTTCGGTTACGAGTACTCTGTGCGGCGGATCAAGCCCGAAGAGTGCGAGGGTCTCGATCTGAGCCATTGGATCGTCGCGGGGAACGGGGGGGAGCCGGTCCTCAAGCAGACTTTGGAAGCGTTCATAGAGAAGTTCGGGCCGTACGGATTTCGGCCCGAGACCTCCATGCCCACCTATGGCATGGCCGAATCCGTGCTCTTCGTTGCGGGGAAGAAGCCGCTGTCCCGGCCTCCGAACATACTCAGGTTGAGCGCAGCGGACCTGGAGAATCACACCGTCCGCGTCCTGGCCGACGACGAGGCGGACGAGCGAAATGTCGTGAGTTGCGGAACAACCGGTTCCGGCCACCGGGTGATCGCTGTGGACCCCGTGACGCTCACCCAGTGCAATCCCAACCAGGTTGGCGAACTGTGGGCGGAAGGCCCCAGTGTACCGAGCGAATACTGGGGACTGCCGGAGGAATCCGCAGCCACCTTCGAGGGGCGACTCGCCGACACGAACGAGGGACCCTTTCTCCGCACCGGAGACCTGGGCTTCGTTGCAGACGGCGAGATCTACGTGACCGGCCGTTTGAAGGATCTGATCATCATCGCCGGACGAAACCACTACCCGAGCGACATCGAGCTCACCGTGCAGCATTCCGGCGCCCCGGTTCGCCCGGGGGCCTGCGTGGCCGTCTCCGAGACCGTCAACGGTGCCGAAGAGCTTGTGATTATTGCAGAGGCGGATACGCGAAAGCTTCCTGCCGATTCTCAGGCCGAAGGTGCGGGAGCAGCGTCTCTGGATGAGTTCTGGGCCTCGGCCGTGAAGACCGTCCAGGGTGCAGTTTCCACGGGGCACGGCCTATCGATACGATCCCTGGTTTTCGTTGAGCCTCGGAGTCTCGAGAAGACGTCCAGCGGAAAGCCGCGGCGGCAGCACTACCTGGAACTCTACCAAAGGGGTGATCTCGCATTACTCCATGAGCATCGATCCCCCCAGACCGGCTGACCGGAACGGGTTCAGATTCCATTATATCTTGCGGGAAACCTCGTTTGCCGCAACCATGGCATCCAGAATCTCGCCGATCTTCCCGGCATCGCCGATGACGTGCACTTCTTGCACGATCTCTTTCAGCCCCTCGGAAAGATCGTCATTACTCCTTCTCCCCATGGACACGATAAAGCTGTCGTAGGGCAAGCACTCGGCTGCGCCCGCCTCATCCTCCACAACCACGTCCGATGCAGTGATCTCTTTCAGTTTCCTGCCGGTGAGGACCTTGGGATTGGCAGGGTCGCTCATCGGAATATCGCCGTCTCCCCTGCACACGTTGAGGTCGGTCAGGCGTTTCAAGATGAAGAACCTTCTCAGGATCGCAACGTTCGGGGCAATCTCCGTACCCTTGCCGAAAAGGGTCACATCTTTTCCGGCTTCGGCCAGCGCGATCGCCAATTCACACCCATACCCCAATCCCTGGATGACGACTCTCCGGCCCACCTTGTCCGGTTGGGCCAGAGCTTCGGTGTGTGTGATGACGTTGAATTTCCCCTTTGCCTCTTCGGGAACGCTCATGGTCGCACCGGCAGCGATGATGACCGCATCCGGCTTCATCTCCTTCGCATCTTCCATCGTGGCTCGCCTGCATACCCTCACGTCGATCTTGAGCCTCGCCATCTGGCCGGTGAGGTATTCCACCAGATTACCGAATTCCGAATTCAGCGGATTCCTGGAAAGAAGATCGACCGTGCCGCCCAATCTTGCTTCTTTCTCCATCAACGTTACCGAGTGACCCCTCAAGGCAGCGATCCTGGCCGCTTCCATGCCGGCCACCCCGCCTCCGACAACGAGCACCTTCTTCAGGGTTTCAGCGGCCACCACATCATCGGTATTGCCCATCACCGGCGGTGTCGGATTGACGGTACAGCCTCGGTCGCAATTGCCGAACAGGGGCAAGTCACCGATGCACTTTCGGATGTCTCCGGACCGGCCCTCAAAGTACTTCTTGGGCGTTTCCGGATCCGCAACCAACTGCCGCCCGATGAAGATCAAATCAGCGTATCCCGCCTCCAGGTATTTCTCCGCCATTTCCATTTCCAGTATTCTTCCAACACCGATTACAGGAACCTTGGCAGCCTTCTTGATGGCCGCGGGCAAGTACATGTAATGGCCCCTTGGAACATAAAGAGAGGGGATGTTGTTCGGGTTGTGAAGCTGAGCGCCCATGGTGACGTCGAAACAGTCGACGCCCGCCTCTTCGATGATCGGAACGGTGTATCGTATCGTGTCTTCAAGGGTAACCCCCTCCGGTCCGAAAAGCTCATCCGCACTCACCCGAATGAAGATGGGGTAGTCCTCCCCGAGGGCCTGTCGCATGGACTGGATGGTTTCCGCGGGAAAACGCAGCCGGTTTTCCCAGCTTCCACCGTATTTGTCGGTCCGGGTATTGGTGAAGGGGGACATGAAGCCGCCCCACAGGGACACATAGCCGTGGGCGGTGTGCAATTCCACAAAATCGAATCCGGCTGTCTTGCACCTCACAGCGGTCTTGACGCAGTGTTGTTTGATCTCTTCCAGCTCTTCCAGTGTGTACGCTTCAGCAGGCAGGTCTGCCCCGAGAATCGCCTCGAAGAAATTCAACCGGGCAAAAGGAGAAGGAGAAACGCCTTTGGTGGCACCTCCCGCCCCGATCTGTGCCCCGATCTTCATCCCGTGCTCATGAACGGCCTCCGTCAACTTCTTGTACCCCGGGATATAGCTGTCATCGTGGAACGTCAACGGGAGGGGAAACATGGGTGGAGGCGAGACGATCATCTCTTCAAAGACATCGGGCAGAGGATTGACAGCCCCGCTCAGTGCAAACCCGGCTCCGCCCATGGCCCTCAGCACGAACCACTCGATGGTGTCATCCGTGACTTCGCATTTGGGCCCGTTCGGATTTCCCAGGAAAGGGGGAAAACCAATCCGGTTTTTGATTTCCATGCTCCTGATTCGAATCGGCTCGAGGATCCTTTTTCCCATTCTGTCACTCCCGTTCGCCTTTGGAGTGTTGATGAAGGAACGACCGCCCCGAGGGTCTTATATCATTGCGTATGGATTTGATAAAGCTCTTTTGGCCTGGCCAGGGTTGAAAGGACTCGAAACGTATCCGTATCGTTTATAAATCTCGGGGCCATGGGTACGGGAAGGGGAACGCAGGCGACTCGCCTGCCGTCATTCGGTCCGTTTGAAGGGAATCGAGGCGAGCCGGTCGAAGATCGGGCCGACATAGGGCAGCCGGGGCAGGTCGGATTGTGTGATCCCCTGGAGGGCCCGCAGCTTGAAGTTGCTGCCCAGGTGTCCATGATAACGGTCCACCAGGCAGCCTCCGAATTCTTGAGCGGCCCTCTTCTGACTTTCTTTCGGGCCGGCTTCCCGACGAAGCGCTACCAGGCCGTAATGCAGGCGGGCCACCACCCCCGCGTGAAGCATCTCGGCCATCTTGCCAAGCTCTGTGAGTGAATTGACCGTGCCGACGCCGGTGAGCAGGGATGGGGCAGCGCTGGACGTCACCAGAACCGACATCCGCCTTCCCGGGAGGTGTCTGAGTTTCGGCGAGGGCTTCCCCCAGGGCCAATGGGCCAGGCAGACCAGGCGCTCCAGAAACGCCTTGCTCACGGCTGTCATGGATCCGAAGTTGACCGGCGAGCTGAGGATCAGGATGTCGGACGAAATACACTTGTTGATGAGCTCGGGTACATCGTCATCGAGAAAGCACCGGCCCGGTTCGTTTCCCGGAGGTTGCGTGCATTCGCGGCAGTTGCGGCAGAAGCGAATGTCCCGGTCCGCCAGGAAGACCCTTTCCGTATCGGCTCCCCGGTCGGCAGCCCCTTCCAGGATTTTTCCGACAATGGTGTCGTTGACTCCACCGGTCCGATAGCTTCCTACAAGGCCCAGCGCCTTCATGCCCAATTCTCTCGGGTATCGTCCGAACTGGTTTCCCGGATATGGTCTTTCTCTTATGATACAGCTTCCCCGCTCAGGGTTTCAAAAAAAGGGGGCGGAGGACCATGCGGCAACATCCGGCACTATCCAACGTCCTCCACATCGACTTCATAGTGGACGGTGAAACGCCCGAGAATACCCTCTATCTGCCCACAAAGGTCCTCGGCATCGGTAGATGGGGAGGGTCTGGCAGAGATGCGAGCTATGGTGCCGTGGACCTTGTCTTCCTTGACCTTGATCTCGATGGACCCGGCGACGTCGGCAAGCCGTGCGAGCTCAGTGTCGAGCACTCGCTTTATGGCATCGTAGCGTAGCGCGGGCTTGAAAATCTTCCCCACGGCCGTCACCGGCATCGGATCAACGATGGATATCTCTTTCGGAATCGCGGCGCGCTCCGTGATGTGCTCACGGCAGTACGCCTCGATCGCCTGGAGATCGAGGTTCTCGCCTGGCTTCGGCATGACGTATGCGACCGGCACCTCACCCGCATGGGCATCCGGCCTGCCCACGGCAGCCGCGAGAGACACGCCGTCGATTCGGTACAGAACCTCCTCGATGACCGCCGGGTCGATATTGTGGCCGCCACGAATGATCAGCTCTTTCTTGCGGCCCGTAAGCCAGAAGTACCCGTCCTCGTCCATGCGTCCCATGTCACCCGTGTTGAGCCAGTCGCCCTGCACCCACGCGCCCTTGTTGTGCATCTCCTCGACATAACCCTTGAACACGTTTGGGCCGCGCATCACGATGACGCCGATCTCGTCCACCTCGCAATCACGCGCGTAGTCGCCCTTCTCGTCCAGAATCACGCTCTTCATCTCCTGATAGGGCCAGCGGACCCCTACGGAGCCGACCTTGCTTTCTCCATCCCGCGGGTTGCACGAAGAGGCGACCGTTGCTTCGGTGAGTCCATACCCCTCGAGGAGCCTGAGGCCGCTGTGTTTCTCAAAGGCCTGGAAGACCTGCACCGACAGGGGTGCTGCACCGCAGAGAGCAAATCGTAGGCGTGAGAGATCCAGGCCCTCCACCGGAATATCGAGCAGCAACGAGAGTACCGTGGGAACCACCATGAAGGATTCGACCCTGTAGCGCTCGGCAATCTTGAAGAAGTTCTTGATCACGCCAGCGTCTCGATACCCGCTCGGCGTCAGCAGGACGACGGATGCACCCTCGGAGAAGGGAGCCAGACCGGTCAGAAGGGGCGCATTCGCGTGAAAGAGCGGAAGACCGCACATCATGGTCGTGCCGTAATGCATTGCGAGTCCGATCGAACATCCAAAGGCTGAGAACATCTCGTTCATATGGGTGCGCATCGCCAGCTTGGGCGTACCGGTGGTACCCCCGGTGTGATACATGGAGCAGACCTCGTCCGGGGCGATAGAGCGGCCTCCGTCGACCTTGTCCGCACCGTACTTCTCTATGACCTCTTCGAAGCCATAGATGCCCTCGGCCTCGTTCGACGCGCCCATCACCTGCACCACCGCCTCGAGCGTCGGAATCTCCCTGCGGATCGAATCCACCTTCGCCCATATGTCCGTGCCTGGGTATTCGCCAAGGGTGACGAGTACCTTCGTCTTCGCCGCGTTCATGATGTCCCGTATCTGTCTCGGCTCGAGCATCGGGTTGATCGGGTTGGCGATCCCCGCCGTCTCCGCACCCCACAGGCTGTAATGGGTTTGAGGCAAGTTGGGGAGGATGTAGGTGACCACTTTTTCCGGGCCGACGCCCAAATCGACGAAAAGATTCGCCGCTTGCGTGATCCGTCCAAGAAACTGCCGGTATGTGACCTCGATCGGAGCATCCCACGCCTCGCCCGACATGAGAAAGTAGAGCACGACCTTGTCCGGATCGATTGCCGCCCCCCTGGATATCAACTCGTAGGTGCTGTTCGCCGTGAACCGTTCCTCGAGCGGGATCGACTCGATTGCCTTTATGTCGTCCATGTTCCGAATGGGCACATCTTCCATTGGCCTTTCTCCTTCTTTTCAACGTTTCCATGTGGAAATCCCCTAGAATCTAGAAGTATGCTAGACAACCTGTCAACTCTTGTTCTCGAGGCCGCGCATAACTCTGAACAGTCTGAAAAACATAACGCTTTCAATTGGTTAGATCTTGTCGAACCGATCCCGTGCGACCCTGTGCTCGAAACATGGTCCATTTTCTTCTTGACAGGGTCGGCAGGTCTCGTGTAACAATAACAAACGTACGTTAGCCAAACAGTCGTCTGTTAGTCATGTTCGGACGATCAGCCAGAGGAGGCTACCATGCTCGAGAAGCGGTTGGCTGAAAACAGATGCTATACAAGCACCGTTCCCCAGCTGTTCCGAGAAACGTGTCTGGACCGTCCGGAGAAGACTGCGTTGGTTTTCGAAGGCGGAGCGATCAGCTACGAGGAGCTTCAGGCAAACGCCGATCGGTGCTCCCGGGCTCTCCTGAAGCTCGGTGTCGGGGCGGGCGACCACGTCATCACGATTCCCTTCCCGAGCCCCGAGTTCGCCTATCTGTATTTCGGCACGCTCCAGATCGGGGCGATCGTCAACCCCTTGAATCTGCTCTGGGGCACCATCGAATATGCGGGCATCCTGCAGCGAAACGATCCAAAGGTCATCATTGCCGTCGATGACCACGCCGGAAGGGACTACATCCAACTGCTGAGAGACACCCTACCCGACATGAAAATCGAAGGAAAGGGTGTCGCTTCGCCCTCGATTCCCAGCCTGACCCATCTCGTGAGCTTGAGCAGGGAGGGGAAGAGCCACGAAGGGTTCCTTGATTTCCATGAGTTCCTTGCTAGCGGTGAAGGGGCTGACACGGAGGCGATTGAACAGAGCGTGCAAGCCGCAAAGTGCACGGACATTCACTCCATCATGCAGACCTCAGGTTCCACCGGCCTGTCCAAGAGCGTTCTCCTGGACCATCGCTCGACCCTTGCGACCTCTCACTTCTCTGTGAAATCCATTGCCTTTACCGAGGATGACAAATACATCAATCTGGGGCCTTTCTACCACAACACGGGGGTTGTCGCCCTGAACCTTGCCGTTGCCCTGGCCGGCGCGACGCTGTATCTGACCGAGACGTTCGACCCGAAGAAGGTGGTCGAGCTCATCGATCGAGAGCAGATCACAGCGACTTTCGGGTTCGATGCACATTTTCAGGCCATGAAACGCGTGCTCGACGCGGGCGATTACGCTTTCACGGTCAACAAGGCCCTCTGCGCCGTACAGCCACAAACCTATGAAATGATTCGCAACGAGATGTGCGTGGATCCGGATGCGAAGATCATTCAGATCTATGCTCAGACCGAGAATGGGCCCGGTGTCTCCGCAAGCGAGCCGGATTGTACGGTCTACGACATCATGAAATACACCAATGGGAGACCCATGCCGGGGGTGGAGCTCGTTATCAAGGACATCTCCAGCGGCGAAAAGCTTCCCCCGCACAAACCGGGCGAAATCTGTTATCGAAGTCCCTATCTGTTCAAGGGATACTACAAGCAGGAGGAGGAGACACAAGAGGCCTTTGACGAGGAAGGCTACTTCCATAGCGGCGATTATGGAACGTTCGAAAACGGCTATGTCCGCTTCCTCGGGCGGCTCGGAGGCGTCGTGAAATCAGGGGGCGAGAACGTCTCCACAGCGTACGTATCTTCCCTGCTCATGAAGCTCTTCCCTGAAGATTTCGAGGACATCCAGACGATCGGCATTCCCGATCCGTACTGGGGAGCAAAGATCGTCTCCTGGGTTAGAATGAAGCCCGGCAGATCGCTCGTGCCGCTGGAGCAGCTGAAGGAACAATGCAAGGGGAAGATGGCACAATACGAGATTCCCAAGGCCCTCCTGCAGTGGGACGGCCCGTGGCCGATGACCTCCATCGGCAAGATGGACACGGCCGTCCTGGAGAAGGAGACCAGGGAACGGCTCTCCTCTGAATAGAAGGGCGGCCCGGAGCCGCAACGACTGGTTCGGTTTGACTCGCACAAAGGAGGAAGTGACAATGGCGGAGTACAAGATTCATGTGCTCAAGGTGGCTGATTTTAGTGTACCTTTGACCATGCTCAGCCTGGTGGGTGACCTGAACTCCCTGATCACCGGCCCGGTTTTCATCTGGTACATAGAAGGAGGCGGAAAGAAGATTCTCATGGACGCCGGCGTGGCGGCGCCCGACAGCCAGGGGCTGACCCACGGATTTCCGGTTTCCGGCGGAGGGGAAGAAGGGATTCGCAACGCCCTGGCCTCGGTGGGGACCACACCGGAAGAAATCGACATCCTCGTCTTGAGCCACCTCCATATCGACCATTGTTCCGAGGCCACCCTGTTCAAGAATTCAAGGATCCTCGTTCAGAAGAGAGAATGGGAGACAGCCTTCAACCCCATCCCCACGATGCGCGCGATCTATGATGCCTCCATGTTTTCGCCTCTCGAGCAGATGGATCTGGCCATCATAGACGGAGATTACGACATAGCGGACGGAGTACGCGCCCTGCTCGCTCCCGGCCACACCCAGGGGAACATGGGATTGGCCGTGTCCACCGCCATAGGCACGGTCGTTCTCGCCGGAGACGCCGCCTACACGAACTACAACCTGGACCCTTTGCTGACGGAAATGGTTGACAACACAGGAAAGCGATTCGAATTCCCCCCACGCCCGGATCTACCCTTCCGCCCCCAGCCCGCCCATGTGAACCTGACCGAGTGGTTCGACAGCATGTGGAAGCTCGTCGCCGCGGCCTCGAGCCGGAGTCTCGTCTTTGCCGGGCACGAGATCACATTGGAAGGAAAGGTGATCGGGTAGATCGAACGGCCCAACCGATGGAGAACCGGCATGAAGGCGGTTGATACCAAGATCAAGAACCCTGAACTCGTGGTTGAGAAGCGGAACCAGATCCTCAATGCCGCGTTGAAGCTCTTTCTGAAGAAGGGCTTTTCCGCGACTACCATGCGCGATCTGAGCCGGGAAACCGGTATCAACCTCGCGAGCCTCTACGATTACGTGGGCAACAAACAGGGCATCCTGACGCTCATGTACGCGGACATGATGAAGTTCTGGCGTGATGACATTCACGAACTGGTAGCCGGCGCCTCTCTGAATGCACCCTCGGAACGAGGCTCGAAGGAACGGGACCGAAGAAGCGCGCTCAGGGATCATCTTTCCGTCGTATTGTCCGAGACATGGAATCGATACGGAGGGCTCATCCGGGTCCTCTACAGGGAGTCCTTCCTTCTGGAAGAGGATGTCCTCAAAGAAGTCATGGTCTCGGATTCGATTTTCGTCCAGGAAATTGCAGACGCAATGACATCCGCAGTCGGCGAATCCGAGTGCGACGAAGAGCGAATCGGCATTGTGGCCAACCTCTTCGTCTACATGCTCGGGCTCATGTCGAACAGGAAATGGATCCTCAAGAAGTTCGACCCTGAACGGGTGCTCGATGTGACGGTTGACATGCTGATGAGGGCTCTCGAATCCCCGGAACCCCGTACCGTGCGCTCGCCCTCAAAGAAGCGAAAGCCGGTATGACAGGCGAACCCGGAAGGGCCGTGCACATCGGCCGAAAATAAGATCCGCACAAGAAGGGGGAAGGGACCAGCCGGCCAAAAGGACCTGAAGCTCATGCATAGGGACCGTAAACTAACAAACGTTTGTTAACTACACAGGGGTGCGACCGCGGGGAAGGAAACGCGATTCGCAGAGCTGATCCATTCGCAACGAGTAGGAGGGAAGACGGATGAGCAACTCGAAGGGGAAAGCAGCCATCGTCGGGATCGGCGAGGTGCCCACGGGTAGGTTCCCGGACCAACCCGCTATCCAGCACGCAATCGAAGCGTCGAAAATGGCGATCGAGGACTCGGGGCTTCACAAGGATGAGATCGATTTCGTCATGCCCACGGCCGCCGTGTTCAGCTTCAACTACATGGGCGACCTGACCACGGCCCGCCTGGTGGAGGAACTCGGGCTCAAGAACTGCAGGAGGAACTGCCTGACCTTTTCAGGAGGGTCGAGCAGCGGCACGGGTCTGTTGTTGGCCAGCAGCCTCATCGCGAGTGGTGCGGCACGTGCCATTCTTTTCTCTCACTCCGAGAAACTGGGTACGGCCATCAACAGCCAGGAGGGGATCGATCTGTTTTCGGTCTCAGGAATATCTCCAGAATGGGAGGTTCCCTTTGGTCAGCATTATTCCACCGTGGCCGCCTTGGCGACCACGCGCTACAAGTTCGAGACGGGCTGCACGGATGAGCAGCTTGCCGCGGTTTGTGTTTCCAACCGCAAATGGGCAGAGCTCAATCCGAACGCCTTCTTCAGGAAGCCCCTTACCATCGACGAGGTTCTATCCTCCAAGGTGCTTTCCACACCCCTCACCTCAAAGATGTCGAACATGCTCTTCGATGGGGGATCCGCCTTTGTCCTCACCTCTGCGGAGCGGGCAAAGGACCTTCCGAACAAACCGGTTTACGTCTTGGGTGAAGGCGGAGCGGTTACACACCATGTGTACAGTCAGGAGTCGGACCTGACCCGCTTCGGATGGGCCAAGGCGGCGGAGCAGGCCTTCGGGCAAGCGGGCATCACGCCCAAAGACGTTGATATAGCGGAAATCTACGACTCCTACCCCATCTATCAGATCATCACCTTTGAAGAGATGGGACTTTGCGAGCGGGGTGAAGCAGGCGAGCTCTTTCTGAAGGGCGAGACCTGGCCGGGAGGAAGCATCCCGTGCACCACCGACGGAGGGATGCTCTCAAAGGGGCACCTCGGTGCAGGCGGGGGCGTATCTCTGCTCGTAGAAGCGGCCAGACAGCTCATGGGCAAGGCGGGCGAAAGGCAGATTCCGAATGCCCGTTTCGCCGTGGACACCGCAACCGGCGGAACCTATATGGACTCTCAAGTCACTGTCCTCGGAACGGAGATCCCCTAGGGAAAGGAGGCTCAATCATGCAGACATCCACCAAACCGATCCCCGATACGACTCCCTGGGGGAAGCCCTTCTGGAAGGCAGCCCGCGAAGGTCGACTCGTTATCCAGAATTGCTCCGGCTGTGGCGCCCCCATTTTCTACCCGCGGTTTTGCTGCCCCCATTGCTTTTCCGAAAATCTCACCTGGGTCGAGGCTTCAGGCAAGGGCACGGTCTATTCATACACGGTCGTAAAGAACAATGCCCCATCGGCTTTCGTCCAGGACATGCCCTTTGTCGTGGCCGTCATAACGCTGGACGAAGGGGTGCGAATGCTGAGCAACATCGTGGAATGCGAGCCGGACGAGCTGAAGTGTGACATGGCCGTGGAGGTGACCTTTGAGAAGCTGACCGATGAATTCACCCTTCCGAAGTTCAAGCCCGTTGGAAGGTAGACCCATCGAGGAATACGAAACACGAGGTGAACCATGGCGCAGCAGAAATACGGGGACGATTTCAATGTGGGCGATGTCTATGAAACGCAGGCCATTACCGTGACCGAGACCCACGTGGTCAACTGGGCCTCACTGACCATGGACTTTTATCCGTTGCACATGGACAAGGAGTACGCCGCCAAGACCCCGTTTGGAGAAAGGCTGGCTCACGGCCCTCTCATCTTCGGTCTGGCGGTAGGGCTGGCCGGCATTTCCGGTTTTGGCGGTGATGCAGTCATTGCGTGGCTGGGAACGGATGACATGAGGATGACCGCGCCTGTCAAGATCGGAGACACTATACGCGTCCTCGCCGAGGTGCGAGCAAAGAAATCCACGAGCAAGCCCGGCCGGGAGGTGCAGACCTGGAGATATACGGTGAAGAACCAGAGGGATGAACCCGTCATGGCCTTTGACTACACCATGATGTTCCACGCCAGGATCCAGGGCTAGACCATGACAATCGAGAAACAGGGTGCGGTCGAGCGTTACGTTGAATTTCTCCTCAGGAACCGGGTCTGGTTGCTGATCCTCCTGGGTCTGATAACGGGCTTCTTCTGTTACCGGATCTATCACCTGAAGATCGCCACGGATTTCTTCTCCCTCTACCCGCCG
>JANQFG010000159.1 GCA_028277985.1 bacterium
ACGGTCGAGGATTTCAAGGCTGCGGAATGGGAAGCCTGATCCGATCCACCCACCGAGCAAAGGAGACGAAGATGTCTGCGAATCACTTGGAGCAACTGCGGGAAGCGGTCGTCAAGATGAATGTGGATGAGGCGGAGGCGATCGCGAAGGAGGCGATGTCTGACGGCATCGCTGCCATGATCATGCTAAAGGAGGCGATGATTCCGGCCATGGAAGCCGTAGGTGAGCTCTTCGGGGAGGGCGAGTATTTCCTGCCCGAGATGCTCGGGGCCGTGGATGCCTACAACAAATGCTTCGCCCTCCTAGAGCCTGATTTGAAGCAGGGCGAGTTCGAGCCAAAGGGCACGGTAATGCTAGGCACTGTTGAGAGCGACATCCACGACATCGGCAAAAAGATCCTCGCTGCTCTCCTGCAAGGCAATGGCTTCGAGGTGATCGATCTCGGCACAAACGTGCCGTCCGAGACCTTTGTGAAAAAGGCGGAAGAGCATTCACCACAGGTGATCGGCCTGTCCGCACTCCTGTCGACCACCATGTCGGAGATGAAGAAGGTGGTCGAGCTCTTCGAGGAGAGTGGCATTCGGGACCGGTTTCGTATTATTGTAGGCGGAGCACCCGTAACGCAGCAGTTCGCAGATTCCATCGGCGCCGACGGATATGGTGACGAAGCACAGACCGGCGTGGAGCTGGTGAGCCGGTTCGTAGCCGCCCCTTGACTCGGGCAAAGGGATCCGCGGCTCACCCGTCGCTCGAGAGAGAGAAGCATGCCCTTGCGATCTACCGAGGATTCCGGCGTGCCGCGCCGCCGGGCCCGATCAAAAGAAGCGAAAGAAGCGAAGCGGAAGCATCTGCTCCAGGCCGCGCTCCATCTCTTCACGAACAACGGTTTTCAGGGCACGACGATCGAGATGATCACCGATCATGCCGGTGAGAGCACGGGAACCTTCTATCTCTATTTCGAGAGCAAGGTGGACATCTACCGAAGCCTGACCAGGGAGGCGTACGACCTGCTGAACACAATGATGCAGGAAGCGGTCTCCTGGCCCGGCATGAACAGACTCGCAAGAATATCGGCTGCCGTTCACACGTACTACCGATTCTATCGCGAGCACCCCGGCTACTACAAAGTGATGAACCTGTTGCACATCGGGCAGCCGGACTTCATCACGGATTCGCTCAGGGTCGACGAGCTCAACAACAACGCCGTCGAGCTGCTCACTTACCTGTCGAATATCATCCAGGAGGGCATCGACGAAGGAGAGCTGGCCCCTGTAAACGCGTGGGAAACAACCAACGCGCTCTGGGGCATGCTGGACGGCATCTTTCTCATCGAAATCAGAAACAACCTGGACATCGCGGGTGTACCTCTGGATGTCCTGATCAAACAGGCGCTAGACGTTCTGATCGAAGGGCTGGTGCGGCGGAATACGTAGCCGCCTACACCGAGCCCTTTCCACTTCGAACATCCATGGTTCAAGACAAACCATGCGGCACGCATCCCAATCCGATTCGACGTCCGACAAGCCCCTGTCTCTGGCTCACATTCTTCTGTACAATCTGGCCGGTTTCTCGCTCAACGCGTACGACACCATACTCTACGCGTGGCTGATCTATTTCTTCGCCCCTCCAGTAGATTCGGGACGTCAGGGCTATATCACCATTGGTGCAGTGGGCGTGATTCTCGCCTTCGGTCGCATCCTCGATGCCGTTTCCGATCCACTGATCGGCTACTTGAGCGACCATACCCGGTCCCGCTGGGGCCGCAGGAAGCCCTACATCTTCGTCTCGACCCCCCTGCTCTTTCTCGCCTTCCTTGCGATCTGGTCTCCACCCGTGGATGGGATAAGTCTAATCAACTGCGTCTATCTTGCGGCCGTCCTGTTCGTCTATTACTGGGCTTATACGGGTGTTCTCGTGCCCTGGTTCGCGGTGCTGCCCGAGATGAGCCCGGACAACGATCAGAGGGTGAAGACTGCCTCCGTAGGCGTCGCCATCGGCATCATGGGCGCCCTGCTCGGCGGTGGTCTTTCCGGCCCCCTGTTCGAATACATGGGACCTGTCTCGATGGCGCTCCTGCTGGGCGGGGTCGGATTCGTCACGGGAGAGATTTCACTCCTCGGAATCAAGGAGAATAGGACGGCCGGGGATGTGCCTTCTGGGAGCGGTTTCGCCCGCACGCTGAAAGAGGTGTTTTCAGACCGGCAAGTGCTGTCTTTCTCCGTGATGATCCTCTTTGTGCAGCTCACCTATCAGCTCATGCTGATGAACGTTCCGTACATGACCACGCTCATTCTCGGCCGCAGGGAAGCGGATGCGTCCATCCTTGTGGGAGAGGTCATTATCCTCATGGCGCTGTCGGCGCCGCTCGCATTCTGGCTGTTGAGGAAATACAGGAAAAGAGCTGTATTCAGAGGAGTGATCATTGCGATGATCGCTGGTTTCGCCGCCAGCTTCTTCATCGGCACCACCGACGTCGTCCCCGTCTTCGCACAGGCCTTGGTGATCTTTCCCCTGGCAGCCATCCCCATGGGCGGCATGTTTGCGGCGTCCGTTTCCGTGATAGCCGATCTGACGGACTATGACGAGCTGAAGTACGGAAAGCGAAGGGAGGCAATCTACTATGGTATTTACGGAACCGTCCGAAAATCCGGCTGGGCCTTGTCCTCCCTGATACTGGCTGCCGTCTACGACGCCTTCGGCTACAGCGCAGAGAACCCTTTGGGTGTCCGTATCATATGGATCGTATGCGCCGCGTCCTGCCTCGTCGGCCTCATCGCCTTCATCCCCTTTAGATTGGGGGACAGTCAGGCCGAAACCAGGGAGATCATGGATTTGTAGGTTGCTATCGATTCGGGGACAGTCAGGCCGAAACAAAGAAGATCACGGGGATGTGGCTTCCCGGCCGATTCGAACGAAAAAGTCCCCGTAATCCATACAAAAAGGTAAGGATTCTCCGGAAATCTTCCGAAAAAACAGATGGTAGGTGTTTCCCCTAGCATCGACATAGAACGGAGAGTTATTCTGTGCAGAACAGACTATCCCACGAGGAACTCGACGCCCGGGTAAAGGAACTGGAGGCGGAAGCCCTGAAGCAGCAAGGCCTCGAGGAGGCTCTCCACGAATTCGAGCAGAAGTGGCGGGCCTTGATGGAGGAGCAGACCGCCAAGCTGAAGAAGGAGATCCTCGAGCGCAGGCGAGCCGAGAAGAAGATCAGGGACTTGAAGGCGGAGTTGGCGAAAAGGGTGGAGGAAAGGACCGCTGACCTGGAAAAGGCGATCAAGGAGCATAGGAATCTGGACTCCATGAAGTACTCCTTCCTCTCCTCGGTCTCGCAGGAGTTTCGGGCACCCCTCACATCGATCCGATCTTTCTCGGAGATCCTCCTCGAGTACGAGGACGAGGATCCGGAGATGCAGCGCGAGTTTCTGCACATCATCAACACAGAGAGCGAGCGGCTCTCACGGCTCGTAAACGACCTGCTGGACCTCACCCAGATCGAGGCAGGCATGATGGTCTACCGGGATTCTGCAATGGAACTGGAGGAGGCGATCCGGGAGACCGCACGGATTCAGTTCCAGTCCCTCTGCCAGAAATCCCTTCGGCTGCTGCTGGACTTTCCCCCTGAGCTTCCGTACGTCATGGCGGATCGGGAACGGGTCAAGCAGGTGATCGCCAACCTTCTGCACAACGCGATCAGCTTTTCCCTGAACGGAGGCGAAATCAGCATCAGCGCGGAGGTGGCCGACAACAAGGACACCGGCGACCCCACCGAATGGATCCTGGTCGCCGTATCCGATCAGGGTCTGGGAATCGAGGAGAAGGACTTCGAGGTCATCTTCGAGAAGTACACCCCGGGTTCAGCGGACACGCTGGCAGAGAAGCCGAAGGGGGCGGGCCTCGGTCTGCCCATCTGCAAGGAAATCATCACCCATTACGGCGGCAACATCTGGGTGGAGAGCACGAAGAACGATGGCACCACGTTCTTCTTCACCCTTCCCATAGCCGCCCCTTCCTTTCAGGAATCAACCGTCGAGGCGCATGTCTGAGAGCCGCTGTAGGCGGCTCTTACTCGGCAAGCAGGTCTTCCAGGTCTTTGAGGATCGTCTCTGCCTGGGTCTTGGGAACCTTCACGACGATTTCGGTGTGCTCTGAACAGGCATAGTAGGTCGCCTCTTCCTTCTCGTCCTTCCCTTCCCCCCTGTACAGGGTCAGGAAGCCGATCTCCTTGGTCGGACCGAAAAAGGTGAGGCTCAGCTCCTGCGAGGAGCCGGGGGGAGCGACACAACCCTCGCCGTCGGCCGGCGAATCCATGAAGTCGGTAGGACGAAGGGTGGAAAGCCTGCGGACCCAATTGCGGTAGAGGACCTTCGCATCCTCGGGGGAACCGCTGTCCGCCCAACCCTGCTCCTTTCCGTCTTCGGACGCGTGCCGCACGAGTTCCTTTTCTTTGTCACCCGCACGCAGCCGGATCCGGGCAACGTCTTTGGTCTTGAAGGCGTGGAGGGATCGTTCCATGAACCGGGTCTTGGAGCGTTTAAGATCCCGTAGGCCCTGCCCTGCCACAAGGTAGACTTCGCCCGTTAAGTCGTCGGCCGCATATCTGTCCTTCGGCCCAAAGGTCGCATCCCCCAGCCGGAAAGTGCGTGGACCGGCGGATCGCTCGATGAGCAGGGTCTCGGCCGACTCGGTCAATCCGAACTCCTCTCGCTTCCCTTCCTCGAGCTTGCCCAGAGAGCGCAGCGCCTTCCAGGGGCAGAATTTGTCTATCGTGGCCTGCAGCCTGTCATTCGCTTTGAAGATTTCACTCGTGGACGAGCCCTCTGCGGCCGGATCCTTGCCGGACCGGACAACCTCCACCCACCATGCCGACGCCCCGGAATAAGGGCTCTTCTTCTTCGAGACGGTCACGGTCTGATCTTCGGCCGTATAGGTGATCCGGACGATGTCGCCCTTGCTGCAAGTGAGAAGCGGCACCTTTTCGCCGGGCTTCTTCGGCTTCTGCTCCCAGGTGAAGTAGGCAAGGGCAAGGCTTGCCAGAAGGATGATGAAATAGAGAAGAAGTGAAACGCGCTTCATCCCGTCTTGCCCCTTCTTGTCTGTCGCAGACGCATGTAGTTGTACAAGACCCCAAGGCCCAGGATCAACAGGGGCACGGCAAAGATCGTGGTGTAGAACCAGACCACGTCCTCTTCCTTTGTGTGCATGATCCGCACGTCCTCTTCCGCACCCACCGACCCGATCAGCGGCTCTTCCTCGAACAACCATTTCAGGCCGTCTTCGAAGAAGAAGTAGTTGCCCAGGTTCCCGATCACCTGGTCGGACAGGGCGTCTGCGTCGGCGAGCACGATCAGGCGCATCTCCTCCTCGGCCGCATCCTCGATCTCGAGCCCCTCCGCATTCTCTGCCGGCGCCGGGTCATCCCTCGAAACGGGGGCCGTAACCGCCGCGCCGAGGTTGTAGGTCTTCTTGTTTTCCGTGCCGTCCTGGTCCAGGTTCCGGTTCACGTCCGCCCAGGTCATGGGCATGCTGCGCAGGGTCATGACGATCCTGGCCTCAGGCTTCGGATCCTCGATCTTCTCGAGATGGCCCGCCCCGACGAGCACCACGGCGAGCCGGGAAGCATTCTGGCTCAGGGTCGTTACAGAAGGATGGGAAGAGGTCCGGTTCGTGAAGAGGTTGTACCGGTCCGCCTTCTTGTAGGAAGCCCGCATGAAGTATCGCTCGTTGGCGAGCGGGGTCGGTTGAAAGCGAAGACCGAACGCCTCGAGGAGCCCATGGAGGTTGGTCGAATGTTCCGGGTCCAGCACCATCCACATCCGCCCTCCCCCTTCCAGGTAGCGCCGGAGAGCATCCAGCTCTTCGGGCAGGAAATCTTCGGAAGGATCCACGATCAGGAGCAGGGCGGCATCCTCGGGCACGTCGGCGCCGAGGCCCTGCCCGACCCCCAGGGGTTTCACATCGAAATTCTGCTTCTTCAGGATCTTCTTCAGGCCCGTAACGGGGTGCCGGGACTCCTCGGTCCCCTTCCGTTCGTAAGGTCGCTCCCCGTGGCCGGTGGTGAGATAGGCGATCCGCTTCTCGGCCACGAGCTTGAGGAACTTGCTCTGGAACTCCTCGTCCACCTTGGCCAGCTTGCCTCGGGCCTCCCTAATCTCGGAACCGATGCGCACCACTTCCTTCTTGTCGCCGTACCGGTACACCAGGTTGCCGTTCTTGCGGGCACCCAGCTCCTTGGCCAGTTTCGGCTCCATGACGTGATCGACGACACGGACCCGCAGCAGATCGGACCGGACGGAAAGGACCTCGAAATACCCGGACAGCTCCTCGAGGACCTCGTTCGCCTCCGGATAGAACAAGAAGACTTCGAGCGGCTCGTTCAGGTTCTCCACGAGCCTCAGGGCGTCTTCGCTCGGACTGGCCGTCCTCTGAAAGGACATGTCCCATTTCCGGTTGTGTGCGTTGCCCACATAGTTGAGGAGAAACAGGCTGGCCATCAGCCAGGCCACCGCCAACCCGCTTCCGGCCGAAAAGGCCACTCGCCGGCGCTCGATCCGCGGGGCCCGGGACATCGACGCGGAGGAGATCTCCATGCAAAGGAGCGGAAGGACCGAGCTCAACCAGACGATGGGCCATGCGACCCGGAGCATGACCAGGTAACGGTCTACGGCCGGCCCGCTACCCACCCACGGAAGAAGTCTTTCTCGGACCGGCTCCAGGCCGATCGCATAGAGAACAAGGGACAGGACTCCCCCGAGGTAGCCCGCCAGGATCATCCCTTCCACGGACTTGCGATCACCCTGGCTTCGTGCCCAATTCACGACGCGGGCCAGCACGGCCCACAGGATACCGGCCGCTCCCAGGCCGTCCAGTGTGAGCCGGGCGCTCAGCGGAGCCCCGACCAGCCGCTCGCCCACGTAGACCAGGACCATGCCGATGAGAAAAGGCACGGTGCAGGCCATGGCCGGGATCCGGCGGCTCCCCTCGGTTTCGTTCCCTTCTATCGCCATCGCCGCGCCTCAATGACCTTGGTTGCGACCATGAGGAAGAACCAGGTCACCGAAAGATAATAGATCAGGTCTCGAGTATTGATCGTCCCTTTCATGAAGGGAAAGAAATGCTTGTTGTGCAGCGCAAGATAGCTGAACATGGCGGACAGGGGCGGCTCGGTCACATTCGCCAGCAGCCAGAAGAGAAGAACGGAAATCAGAATGGCAGCAGAGATGATCGCCGCGATGATCTGGCTCTGGGCCAGCGCCGAGCCGAACATGCCGATCGCCAGCGCGGCCGAGCCGAGACACAGAAGCCCCAGATAGCCGGCAAAGATATGCCCCACCGAGACCTTGCCGTTCACAAAGATCAGAAGAGGCATGTACAGGGTGAGCAGGGTCAGAAGGCCAAGGAACAGAAAGGCGGAAAGAAACTTGCCGAGCACGACCTGAGAATCCTTCACCGGGGAGGTGGTGTAGAGGACCATCGTGCCCATCTGCCTCTCTTCGGCGAGCAGCCTCATGGTCAGGAAGATACTGGCGATCATGGTGGTGCCGCTCGAGAAATAGAAGAACTGACGCAGGACCTCGGCCGAGAGCTTGGAGCCGCCGCCCATGGCGTAGACATTGAAGAGCAATCCGTCCACGAGCAAAACGACCGCAAGGATGATGTATCCCATGTAGGACCGGAAGTAGGCCCCGAGTTCCCTCGACATGACGAGCCAGACGACTCTCACGAAGGCTCCTCCTCTTTCAGCATGAGTCGGAGGAAGGTGTTCTCCAGGTCGAGGTCGGTCCGCGCCATTTCGAGCAGACCCAGCCCGCGGCTTGAAAGCTTCAGGCTGATCGACTCCCGAACGTCCTCGGAAAGGCCCAGCACAAACCCGGGGCAGCCGTCCTCTTCCCTGACCCACTCGATCTCTTCCACTTCCGGCACGTCCCGGAGGCATTCTTCGATCTCGGCCCGCGTGCCCCGGACCTGCATCCGAACCCGAATCTTTCGGGTGAACCGCTGGGCAAGCTCCTCCTCGGGGCCTTCGCCGATGATCCTCCCGTCCTGGATCATCAGGATTCGATCACAGATCTGGCTGATCTCGGGCAGAAGATGGCTGGACAGGATCACGGTGTGGTTGCCGCGCAGGGAGCGGATGAGCTGACGCATCTCCACGATCTGCACCGGGTCGAGACCGGAGGCCGGCTCGTCGAGCAGGAGGAGCTGTGGCTCGTGAAGCAGGGCCATGGCGATGGCCACGCGCTGCCTGTATCCGAAAGAGAGATGGCCGATGATCTCGTCGCCTACGTGCGCGATCGCGGTCTGCTCCTCGATAGCGGGCAGGCGGTCCCGGACGCTCGCCCGGTCCATGCCCTTCAGCCGGCCGACAAATCTGAGATAGGGCCTCACTTTCATGTCACCGTAGAGCGGCGGGGTCTCGGGAAGGAAGCTCAGGTTCTTCTTGACCTCGTGAGGGTCCTGGAGGAGATCGACTCCGCCGACCGTGACCCGGCCGGCCGTAGGCAGGAGATTGCCGGCCAGGATACGAAGCAGCGTGGTCTTGCCGGACCCGTTCAGGCCCAGAAGCCCGATGATTTCACCCTGTTCGATCCGGAAGCTCACCTGGTTCACGGCCCTCTTGTGGCCGTAATACTTGGTAAGCCCCTCCACCTCCAGCATGGGAACTCCCCTGCTTGTCCAACGGATAGAAGCGAAATGATAAAGTCACGCTTATTTGCTGTCAAGGCTGCGCGTATCGGGCCGCGAGCCGACCGGAAACGGAGAGTTCACGGGTAGCGATCCGGTTTCCCGCAGCCGAATGGGCTTGACTCCCTACCCGGAAAGACGATAGGATGGACAAGAAGAAAAACGGTATTCTACCAGGCATCCGAGAACATCATCCTTTCCTGCCATGAGATACTTTTCGACACCCTCACCCTGATGGAGGGCAAGGTACATGCTTACGTGGAGGGGCAAATCCTTTGCCGTCGTTCTGCTGATGCTTGTGGGAATCCTTCTCGTGGCGGACGTATCACATGGGCAGCTGGGAGGCATCTATTATCCAAGGGACGGAAGTGTGCTCACCGACGAATCCGTCACGTTCCGATGGACCGCAATAGCGGGTGCGGACGCCTACGCTCTCCGGGTGGGAACCAAGTGCGGTAACTGGAACATCTTCGAGGGTGCGGTCGGTGCTGTCCTGCAAAAGACCGTCGGCGGAATGCCGCTCGACCGAAGCCCCATCTGTGTCGAGCTCTTCTACTTGCATCGCGGAGCCTGGCTCCTGCACAGCTCCTACAGCTACAAGGCCGGCTTGTTCCTAAAGCTCGGCTACCCGGGCACCAGCTACTGGGATGCCTCTCCGGCAGACTCTCAGGACAATCACGGAGCGATAGGCAATCTGCCGGGCATCCATCAGTACATCATCTCGTGGGAAGGGAATTCCGGGGTCGATTCCGTGGGCATGAAGATCGGGAGTGCAGCCGGAGCAGACGACTACGGTACCATCGGGGAGACCCCCGCAAGTGAAAGGGGTGCGGATTTCATCAATGGCGGGCACGGAGGTGCGGCCTATGAGCCGCACGGGGGCGAAGTATGGGTGCGGCTTTCCTACAAGAACGACGACGACACCTGCACGATCAATGTGAACTGCCACTACACGGATCACCAGTTTCACTCGCCCAAAGCTCCTGAATCCTCTGACCTGGTGCTGGCGGGCGTGACCTGGATGTTCAATGACGATACGACGCGCTACGACGAGGATCCCACGCTGGATCGTCTCTTGAGTCCTGGCGACTATGCCACCGATCCGAACGAGGGCTGGATTACACAAGGGACCAATGCGCGCTTCGGGGTTTGGGTCATCGTGTTCAACGAGGATTCGGGTGGCGGCCAAACGTTTCCGAACGGGGTGGTCCGTGTTCGTGTTCGAGGAAGCTGGCAGGACGGAGACGGCACGGATCCGAATGCAGACACCTCATTCGAGGCGGAGGCGGACGTGGAGGAGGGATTTCTTCCCGTTTCCATCACCTGCACCGATCCGGACAAGCATCTCTGCCAGGTCGAGGATATCGGAGACGCCGGGCTGTATCCGGACGACACGCCCTTTATCATCCCCTTCGACACCTATGTGGATCAAATATACTATAACGACTATATCGTCTTCCTTCATGGCTTTTACAGAATCACCGACACCTTGGTCTTTCATCCGAATCTGGGCCCCACCGGCTATGACATGCCGGACCTGTGGGATCTCTATGTGAACCGGATGGCGAGCAGCGTGCGCTACCTGCAGAACACCTTCAACAACCACATCGACGCCCAATCCGGCTATGTGCTGAACGTACGGTACACGGCCGGCCCGGATACGCGAACGCACACGGCCCTGGTATTCACAGTGGACGTAGGGACACAGAACCTGCAGGTAGGCAGGTACCGGGCAACGGCGGAGGTCGACTTCGATGACGTGGTCGTAGAGTCTCGCGAAAACAACAACGATCTCGATCATTTTCTTTGGGGAGCAGCTGCCATCAACTTCGCCGTCCTGCCACGTGTGCCCACGCCGCAGGCGCCGGAAGAGATGGGCCCGGAGGAATACCGGGGCAGTGAGTGCGCATCCATGGGCTACGACCCGTATGCGGGCGACAGGCCTGCCACCTACGCCTATGTCGTCCGTGAAGAAACCAGGTCCACGAAATGGACGGAACGGCTTGACACCTTCGATCCGAACGGCGTGAGCAAGGCTACGGCGGATGAGATCGTGGTTGGCGAGATGTGGGGGCCCTTTGGACACCTCTGCTATGACTTCAACCAGACAGGAAGCCGTCCGGACGACGGCGACTGCAGGACCTCGACGGATTGGGAATACGGCAGCTACGGCCCTTCGGAAGAGTACGATGACAACGTCGATCTGGCCCTCGACTCGATCGAATGCGTTCCTCCCGCCTACCCGGCCTCCGAGGCGGAAGAGCTGGCCCACGCCGCTTGCCTTGAGAGGCTTCCGCACCTGAAAGAGCGTCCGAACCCGGGCCAGATCAAGAACGTGATCGTCTTCTTCCCCGGCTATCTGGGCTCCCGCAACGGCTCGGCCCTGACGGGCCAGTATAAAACGGACGATCTGCGGCCCTGGGATTTCAACAGCGGCAACAACCGGATCCTCTATTCCTTCCGGGAGGACTCCCTCGCGGCCCGGGTGATTTCCAATCAGTTTGCGTACTCGGACAAGTACACCCCGCAGAATACACTGCTGATCTCGGTGTACGATCCGGGGATCGACCTGAACGAGACCCAGGACGAGGAGATCCTTGCCGGCCTGGAAGAGCTGATCGCGGTAAGAACCAACTTTTATGAGAATGTGGAACGCTTCTGGATCGGGGGGGGCAGCCGGGGCGGATCCACGGCCTTCTACCTGCTGGCGCGGATCATGCACCGGTTCAAGGGGTATGCGAAGCGTGTCATGCCGGCCTACCGCAAGACGAACAATCGCATCTACAATGACGGCTACGTGTGGAATCCTGAGACCGAGGCCTACGAAGAGCGAGCCATCGAGTCCTTGAAGTTCATCGGTACGGGGCTCGTGGCACATTCCCAGCAGAACGACAAGACCTACGGCAACAAGCACTTCGAGCAGACCATCAACGACGTTTGGAACACGAACGGACTGGGCCACGGCAATTGCCATAACTTCGATGAGATCTTCAGGCAGCACACGGGTGACCCGCCGGATCCTGTTTTCAATATCCCGGGGTCTCCCACCTTCAATCTACTACAGATCGTGGACAACACCCGGCCCGGCGACCCCATGCTCTACTGCACGGACTCGGGACTCAACTCGAGAAGAGAGGAGCAGGCACGGGTGCCGGGCGTTTGTGACGTAGAAGACGCCTGCGATTCTTCTCCTTGCGACGATTCCTGCTCGTGGTGGAACATGGACCCTTTCACCTCCGCCGCGTATTCGCACCCGTACGATGGGACCTATTACGATGTCCCGGGTGACGATGCGGGACCCTATTGGCTCTGGGGCGATTACTTCACAGCCTGGTTTCCTTTGGGCGGATCAAAGGCGAACAGCCAGTACGCGCATTCAGAGATCACACAGGGGTGGAACAAGGTCCACATGGATGTGTTGGCATGGGTCTACGACAAGGTATTCGACGAAGTCTATGATGAGCCGGTCCCGGCGGAAGGCCGCTGCGACTACACGATTCCTCGAGAGCAGGCCTGCTTCGACGGATTCGACAATGATGGGGATGGGCCCGTGGACTGCGAAGATGAAGACTGCGTGGAATACCTCGGTGCCGATCTGTGCGACGAGTTTACACTGAGCTGTACGTGTGGAGCGTGGGTGAACGAGGGGTGCGGCGAAGGCACGTGTGCCGGGGATGAGATGCTTCAGACGAGACTCTGCTCACCCACGGCGTGCAACACCGAATCGCGCTGCGTCTACGATGACGATTGTGCCTCTGCGAGCCTCAGCCTGATCGCTCCGGCGAACGGATCCACCCATTCCTCTGCGCCATCCTTCCAGTGGACGGCCGGAGCCTCGGACGCATACCTCTTCTACTCCATATTCTACTATGACTTCGGCTATTGGACGGGATACCTCCCCTTCTACTTCGGGCTCCTGACCCCCGGCTTTGACACTCCGGCCGCCTGGTGGAACGCCCTCGGAGAAGGGATGGACTGCTTGTGGTTCGTGGTCGAATACAATACCGGGACGGGAGCATTCGGAGGGGCGGCCGGCCCATGGACCTTTCAGAGGTCGGGCACATCTTCCCCTTGAGACGCAACCAGCACGCCTGCACCGTCGATCCGGCTTTCCTTCGGTGCAATGAGGGCCTCGGGAGCCTCCTCCATTCGAAGCGGCCTCGATTCGATTTGTGCCTGCTCGCGTAGAACCATCGCCTTCATGGGCCGCATTGTATAGAATACATGCTAAGATCACCACATCCAGCACAGCAAAGGAGAGAACGTGGGAGTAAACAAGGATCTCTTGCTCGTGATCGACTCCTCCGGCCTGGGGGATGGAGAGCCGGACCTGGGGGAGAAGCTGATGAAGGCGTTTCTCAACGTCCTCTTCGAGTCGGGAGACCTGCCGGCAAGAATCATCTGCATGAACAGCGGGGTCTTTCTCACGACGGACGGGTCATCGGTTCTGGACATCCTCAAGGGGTACGAGGAGCAGGGCACCGAAATCCTCTCGTGCGGGACCTGCCTCGACTACTACGGAAGAAGCGACAACCTCCGGGTGGGGAAACCCACGAACATGAAAGAGACGGTGAGTGCCCTTCTGGGCTTCGAGAAGGTCCTGAAGCCTTGACAGCCCGCTACCCATTTGACAGACCACCCGGCCTCTTCCTATCCTTGACAACACTGCAAACAAGCACTCGCTGGACTACATGCAAGGAGACGGAAGGTGATCGTTCACGCAATGGATGGCCGGATCAGGATCCGAGACACCTCGCTCGAGAGAGCCGAGTTGGGCCACCACCTGACGAAGACGCTCCGGAAGGCGAAAGGGATCCTCGGCGCGGACGTAAATGAAATCTCGGGAAGTATGCTGATTCAATACGATCCGGGCCAGACCAACCTGGATACGATCAAGGGGCTGATACCTTCTTCGATTTGGGCAGAGGGGACGTCGAGGCGTTCCCCAGAGGACGGAAAGGTCGTGGATCTCGCGCTCTGGAAGAGGAGAAACACGAACCGCCTCACAATGGGCAGAGTTGTGAAAGGCGGCATGCTCTCCTCCTTGTCCGTGTGCCTCCTGTTCGGGCTCATGGGCAGAAAGGAGCTACATCTCCTTGCGGGACTCGTCTTTCTGGGGTTCCTCCAACTGCATATGACGAAGCACAAGAACCGGCTCTTCTCTTAGCGCCTTATTCCTTCGGCGTTTCCCCGGAGCCGATCTCACGCTCTGCGATCATGTCCTCCAGGCGCTCTTTCTCGCTGATCAGATCTTTGGTCGAGAGCGAGGCGAGATCCGGTCCTGCTGCGCTCGTACCCACGTTGATGCCCTGACTTTCGAGCCAGGCGTCCACCATGGGCTGGTTCTTCTTATAGAAGTAGAATCCGAGTGCCGCCGCGCCCACGCCGACCACGAAGCCGGTCAGGTGATTCGAATTGATCGCCATTTCCTTTCATCCTCCTTCGGTTGGTTCGTCTCGTGGATACGGATTCGACCCGGCTCAACGGATCTGGATCGGAATCCCTCCCTTGATCTTGCCCAGGCCCTCCAGGACCTCTCCGTGCACCCTCGATACCTCCCGGATTTCTTCCATCAGGGTTCTCCTGCCGGGCGGCGCTCCCCCGGTGATAACGTACTTCAGAAGTGACTGTAAGGCGCTCAAGATCCGGGTGCTGTCAGGCATTTCCGTGTCCGGCTCTATGAGGAGCTCGTATTGAAACTCGGACCCCTTCTTGTTACCGATTTCCAGGGGCTTCACCGTCACTCCCACCTCCGGAAGGTTCACGAGATGTCTTCCGAAAGTGAGAATCCAGGTGAACAGGGACGATCGGAGAAAGTTGTTCTGCGTGAACGAAGTCAGAAGATAGCCGAGGGAGAGAACCTCCGGGTCGAAGTAGCCTCGCTCACGCATCTCTTTCCACCCGTGGATCAGGATAGCCAGCGCTGTGCCAGCCCCGGCCACACGATCGAAGGGCAGGACCGCCCTTCCTTTCCCTACCACGAGTCGCGACGCAAGGGCAGAGAGCAGAAGGATGGCGGAATAGATCGAGCTGTCTGTGAGATCCTGGCGCTCCGGTTCCGCAAGCACCCGTACGGGAACGGCGTCGTGGTCGAGAGAGAGAAAGAACGCGACCCGAAGAATGATCTCCTCTTGTTGCACCTCCCCGGGGTCGTAGCGGACGACCACGGACCGGGTGATGGGAGTGTAGCGAATGGACAACATCCCTTCATGTTCCATCATGGCCGAGATCATCCTTTGCTCATCCCTCAGTTCCCGGGAGAGCAGCATGCGTATCCTGCCGCGAAGGGCGTGCACGACGGTCACCGCAGGCAGGTTCTCTTTCCCGGCGGTCATGTGAGATCCTCCACGTTGTGGAAAAGGAGCCTGGAGGAATTCATCACGACGGCAATGGTGCAGGCGTTGTGCAGCACGGCGCCCCAAAAGACCGGAAGCACGCCGATGGAGGCGAGTACGATCCCCAGGGTGTTCACCCCGATGGCTGTTGCGAAGTTCTGGCGGACGATCTCCATGGTTTTTCGGGCCAGCCGTATCGTTGCCGGGATCATCAGCGGCTCATCCTGTGTGATCGTGATGTCCGCCGCCTCCATGGCGATGTCCGTACGCGTCCCTCCCATGGCGATGCCCACGTCCGCATAGGCCAGGGCCGGCGCATCGTTGATCCCGTCCCCCACCATGACCACGCGAACCCCTTTGGACTGCAGCTTGAGAACTGTTTCCGCCTTGTCTTCCGGCATGACCTCGGCGTGGTAGCGGTCCATGGCCATCCGGGTCGCCACGATCTCGGCGTGCTGTTCCATGTCGCCGGTCAGGAGGATGATGTCATCCATCCCGGTGTTGCGCATCCGGTTCAGTGCCTTCTTCATGTTTTCCCTGAGTGCATCCTGGATCCCGAGCATCCCTATCAGCTTCCTTCCCCGGGAGATGTAAACGATGTTCTCGCCCCTCTGTGCCAGCCGATGCGCCACCGGATCGGCTGTTCCCAGGTCCACGGAGTTCTCCTGCATAAACTTCCGGCTTCCCACGCGAATGGTGTTCTTCCCAACACGCGTTGCGACACCCCTCGCGGTGAAAACCTCGCTATCCGAATGCGTGGGGATCCGCCAGCCGTTACGCCTGGCCATGTCCAGGATGGCAACGGCCATGGGATGCGTGCTGGTCTCCTCGGCGGCAGAGGCCAGCCTGATGATTTCCTTTTCATCTGTCTGGTCCTGGACCGGAATGATGCTCGTCACGTGAGGCTTCCCTTCCGTCATGGTCCCGGTCTTGTCGAGGATGAGTGTGTCCGCCTCGTTCAGCATCTCGAGGTAGTTGCCGCCCTTGATGAGCACGCCATCCCTGGCGGCAGAGCAGATGGTGGCGGACAGGGCGGTCGCCGTGGAGAGGCGGACCCCACAGGAATAGTCGATGATGAGCATGTTCAGAGCGCGGGCCGTATTCTTCGTAATGAAATAGACGAGCAGGGCGAGCAGGAAATTCACGGGGATGAATTGCGCCGAGATCCGATCGGCGATGGTCTGGATGTTCGCCTTCCGGTGGGAAGCCTCCTCGACGAGGTGAACGATGCGAGCCACGGCGGTCTCGTCTCCCACCTTCTCCGCACGTATGACCAGCCTTCCGTTCTTCACCACCGTGCCGGCAAAGACCTCCATCTCGTCCACCTTCCGGACCGGCATGTACTCCCCGGTGATGGAGGACTCGTCCACAGAGGCCTCTCCGGAGAGAACGAACCCGTCCACACTGATCTTCTCTCCTGTGGCCGCCATGATGCGATCCCCGACCCGCAGATCCTCGAGGGCGACGCGCTCCTCGCTGTCGTCCTCACGAAGCCGCCAGACGTACTCCTCCCCCACCGCCAGCATTTCCCGGATTGCCCGCCTCGTTCTCTCCATGGTGTAAGCGGTCAGCAGCTCCGCGATGTCTGCGAGCCAGATGATCGTGAGCGCCGAGATGTCTCTGCCCGCGATCAAGCTCGCAAGGATTGCGGTTGCACTCAGGGTGTCCGCGTTCGGCCGAAGCTGAGTACGCATGGAATCCAGGCCGCTGCGGAAGATAGGCGCTGCAAGGGAAAGGCTCGTCAGGGCAGGGATCGTCAGGAAACGGCCCAGCAAGGTCATCGGCCCTCTTGCCCGATGCCTTCCGAGCCAGGAGAAGAAAAGAGCCACGGAAGTGACCCCTACCCGCATGGCCATCTCGGACACGGGCTCCTCCTGAAGTCGCCGCTCGTTGACTGTGGGCCTGTTCTCCATCTCGCGCTCTGACTTGTAGGCAATCAGCGCATAGGAGGAAAGAACCGTTTCGGTCAGGGAGACGGTCTCGGGAGAGGTGCTCGTTGCGGGGTCGTATTCGATCAGGACGTTGGAGGTGACGGTTGTCACTCGGGCCGAAAGTATCGACACCATGTCCTCGAGGCGATCCTGAATCTCTTCCACCTGTCCGTCGAGATACTGCAGCGCCCGGCAGCCGATGCGGACCCTTCCCGGGAGGTCGTGAAGGATCTCGCAACTCATGAGTGCCTTTTTCTTTTTGAAGGCCATGCCGAGCCCCAGCACCCTATTTCGGGTGTTTTCCTCTAAGCAGATCGTTCGCCGCCCACCAGACCAGAGTGAAGCCGGCCGGGAAGGCCCCCATCCCCTGCTGGATCAGTTTCCGCGTTCCTACGGCCGCCAGTAGAATCAACACCGCGCTCCAAAGATCCAGCAGCCCCCCGGTCTTCGCATGGACGGCACGGTTGAGGCTGTCTCCCACGACCCTCAGCTCTCTGGACAGAACGGATTCCGGTGGCTTGTCCAGTTCCGCTTCCAGGCCGAGCAACCTGACCAGGGCTGCAAAGAGCAGTTCCGGCTTCACAAGGTCATCCTGAAAACGGATCAAAACGCTCCCGGAGACCGGGTTCACTTCCACGGATTCTACGCCCTCGATCCGGGGGAGCTTCTCCATGAGTACGGACCGGGCCTTTTCATTGCCCTCCAGCGGCGAGGCTACGAACCGGACACGGCCTGGAAGGGCATGCACGGTTCGCAACGGCCCGGCAGACCATCTTGGCATGAGGGGGCTCAAGCCACCCTTCTTCTTTCCCATGAGCCCTGCGAAGAGCAGACCTGTAATGATGTGCATGATTTCCCCTCTTTTTCTTACTATAGAGGGGGCTTTTCAGGAAAAGGATTCATCGGAAATTACCCGAGCCTAACTTTCTTGGACCTTACCTTCGGACCTTCGAATCTATAAGGTTGACCAGAGGATAATGAGGGGGCTTTGATGAAGAAGCTGACCGGAAGCCAGGAGAACTACCTGGAATGGGTCTATCGGCTGTCCCTAGAAGGGCCCGTACACCTCCGGAATCTGGCGGAAAAGGTGGGTGTGAGGCTGCCGAGCGCAAGTCGAGCCGTCTCCGGGCTCGCGCTCAAGGGTTTGGTGAAGCACGAAAAATATGGATCGGTCGCCTTGACGGCCGAAGGGGAGTCGGTCGGCCAGGAGATCGTGCGGCGGGACCAGTGCCTCACCCAATTCCTAGTGGAGGTTCTCGCCATGAACCCCTCAGAAGCGGACCCGGTTGTTCACCGGATGGAACATGTAATCGACAGCGAAGTTCTGAACCGGCTGGAGGTGCTCGTTGAGTTCGCCCTCTCCTCGCCCGCCTGGGTCCGCCGCCTTCACCATAGAATGCAGGAGCGGGCAACGCCCGGCCCCAGCGATGTTGACTACCAGGTAGGCGAGGCCCGCGTACACGGCGGAGCAAAACAGGAGAAGAATCGTGATTAGCTGTCCCTCTCCGGAAACCAACCCGAGGCAACAAGCATCTGAAAAGAAAAGGATAAGTTAGCCCAGGCTAAGCCGCTCCTTCGACCCCAAGGCCGCCATGGATATGGCCAACAATGGAAGAAGCGTCTTCGGCTGCCCATGTCAGCGTAAGATAACTCTTTGTCGGTCTCTAGCGCGGAGAAAGAAATGGATCTGGAAAGGATCCTCCTGGTGGGCGTTGCATCCCTTGCCATTGCAATGCTGTCCACCGTCAAACAATGGATGCTCGTGAGACGGGGACTCGGGACCGGACAGAGTGGTTCTCCTTCCTTTTCAAGGGTGTTCCTAGGCAATCTCACCCTCGCCTTGTTTGTCTTTGCCGCCTGCCTCTTCCTGTACTTGCTGGTCGGTCCGCATTCTTGAGCATTTGAAGAGATCCTTCCGCTGTGGTCCTTTGGCGAAAGATTCTCCTGGCTTGCGGGAGGCCTTGAAACGTTCGCAAAGCATCCTTCATCCGATCAGTAATGAGTTCAGAAGGAGTTTGAGTGGCTCGAAAAGTTCTGATCTATGGTGGCTATGGCGGCATCGGGTCGACCACAGCCGGAGTCCTTAAGAGCCGTGGGTATGCCCTACACCTGGTGGGAAGAAACCAGGACAGGCTGGCCGGCGCAGCGTCCGACCTCGGAGCGGGTTTTTCGGCCGGGGACGTGACCGACGGCGGTCTGTTCTCCCGCGTGTCGGAAGACTGCGGCGAACCCCTGGATGGCCTCGTTTATGCTGTGGGCACAATCAATCTGCGCGTTCTCCAACGCCTCACCGAAGATGATTTCCTCAACGATTTCAGGGTAAACGCCATGGGAGGCGCCATCTCCGAGCTACATGCACTCCCCAGGCTCGGTACGGCCGAGGAAATGGCCTCGCTCACTGCCTTTCTGCTTTCTCCGGAAGCGGACTGGATCACAGGGCAAATCATAAGCGTCGACGGCGGCCGCTCAACCCTGCGACCCAAAGGATGAGGGCTTTCCATGGTGTTACCTAAAGGAGAACGAGATGTCTGAGAAAATACTGATCACGGGCGCGGGCGGAGGTTTTGGAAAGCTTACCACCCTCGCACTGCTCGAAAAAGGGCATATGATCGTCGGCTCCATGAGAGGGGTCGAGGGAAAGAACAAGGCGGTGGCGGAAGAGCTGAGAAGCGCAGGTGCCCATATCGTGGAAATGGATGTGACAAACGAGGGAAGCGTTGCCCGGGGCGTGGTAGATGCAATCAAGACAGCCGACGGCCTGGACGTAGTCATCAACAACGCCGGTGTCGGCGTCCTCGGCCTGCAGGAGACCTTCACCACCGAGGACTGGAAGAAGGTGTTCGAGGTCAATGTGTTCGGTGTCCAGCGCGTCAATCGGGCGGTTCTGCCGCACATGCGCAAACGGAAATCCGGACTGCTGATCTTTGTCTCGAGCCTTCTGGGCCGTATGACCATCCCCTTCTACGGGCCCTACAATGCGTCCAAGTGGGCTCTGGAAGCGATGGCCGAGAACTATCGTGCCGAGCTCTCCCAGTTCGGCATCGAATCTTGTGTCGTTGAACCGGGCGGGTTTCCCACCGAGTTTCGGTTCAATCTCGTCAAGCCGAGTGATGCGACACGAGATTCCGAATATGGCGATTTCTCGAAGGCACCCACGGAGATGTTCACCAACTTCGACAAGGCCCTGGAGGAGAACCCTGCGCAGGATCCCCTGAATGTAGCCATCGCAATTTCCGAGCTGATCGATACGCCTGCCGGTCAACGCAGATTCCGCACGGTCGTCGACAAGATGGGTATGGGCGATCTGATCAATCCCTACAACGACCAGCTCGAGCAGATCACATCCGGAGTCTACGGCGCGCTCGGCCAGGAGCACATGCTGAAGTTGAAGGGATAGCCGAGAGAAAAGGCTCCTGGCACCTTCTTCGAGCTCGCCTACTGTACGGATCTCTGGCGCGCGAGAAGTGGAAGGGCGGAAGCTTCGTGAAAAGTCCGGGCTAATGCGCAAGGGGGTGCTGGTCGGGCCGGCAGAGCAGGCAGGCAATATTCCCCGCCCCTTCGGCGTCTTCCCGCGTTGCGAAGCGAGTCACGGGCGCGGGCGGTGCCTGTTTGAGGAAGTCGCAAGAGGGCAGGCAGTACGCTCCCATCCCGGGATAGGAGACATACATCGACCCGGAGTGGATGGCAGGGTCGCCGGCCTGTTGGGTCGTAGGCACCCCCTCCAGATGGAGTAGCTTCTTCTTGAGCCCCAGCTTCTTTCCCCCGTAACCCGTCAGGGCGCCCGAGCTTCCAATCACCCTGTGGCAGGGGATCACGATCGGAAGCGGGTTCCGGCGCAGAGCCTGGGCAACGGCCCGGGACGCCGACGGTTTGCCGATTTCCTGGGCGACGCCGGCGTAGGAAACCACTGCCCCGTACGGGATCGCCGCCGTGGCCTCCAGAACGGATCGCTGGAAGTCGCTCCTCGCCAGACGCAAGTCCAGGGGCCACTCGAGCCTCTTCGATCGTCCATCCAGGTACTGCATGAGATCCCGGTATGCCGACTCGAGTTCCTTCCCCCCCTCGACGAGCTCGAGGCCGGGACCATGATGGTGAATCAATCGTGAGGCCTGGACCGATTTCCTCTTCTCAAGATACTCCACCGTCGAGATGCCTAACTCGGATTGCGCGATCAGGATGTTGCCAAGGGGAGACGGGAAGATGCGGTAGGCGATCAGCCGACTGCGGAGGTCAGTAAGCCGCGAGTCCAATCGGTCTCGGGCCCCGGCCAGCTGCTCGTCCGGGAGCACCACATCCTTGAGGACCGCCACCGAACGGTCCAGATCCTGATACCCGTGGAGATCCCTCCGACAGGGGCCGCAGACATCGACATGTCTCTCTACGCGCCTGCGCGCCTCCTCAGAGGCCTCTCCGATAGCCGTCGCCAGAAGGTCATCCTCGATCTCGATGCAGGGTGCCGGCTTCTTGATCATGATTTCCCTCCCGGAACCACCCCGTGCTTGCCCAGTCCCTGACGAATCTTCCGGAGCGCCTGGAAGACGTGGGCCCGGGCGCTCTCTTCCGAACACCCCAGGGATTTGCCGATTGCTTCGTAGTCCATATCGTGAAGCTTCCTCTGTGTGAAGGCCATACGCTGCTTGAGCGGAAGGCCCTCTATGATTCCCTCCAGCAGAGCCCCGGTCTCGCGAGCATCCAGCTCTGCCTCGGTGGCCGTCCCCGTCTCCTCGCGGATCTCCACCTTTACCCTGCCGTAGGCCTTCCTTCGCCGCGTCTCGGACCGGAAATGGTTCTTCGCCAGGTTGGTTGCTATGGCGAACAGCCACGCCCGGACATTTGCGTCGCCCGGGAGCACCCCGTAGGCCCGGTAGGCCCTGAGGAACGTCTCCTGGGACAGGTCCTCGGCATCTCCGGCCTGCCCGATGACACGCCTCAGATACCGTAGAATTTCTTCGTGATGCGCCGAGACCACAGCGGCAAATTCTCCCTTGTTCATCACTGTATATGACACCGCTCGTCTCCCGGCGTGAAATGAGGGCCTCAGGGTGAATCCCCTTTATCATATATGAGATTGCAGCCACAACCGAAAGAGATCAGAGAAATCTCACTTCTCGATTTCACACAGCATGCGGCCTCACGACCCGGCGGATCAAAATTTCTCCTTCCCGATTTCACATAAGGGGGTCTCCGGGGTCTCACTAATCAACAGCACATAAGAAAGAGGCAAGGACAGTCGCCTCGTCATCTCGCAGCAAACAGGAGGAACGATCATGCAGACCAACGGACAAGCCATCAGAAATCAAATGGTCCCTTCACCGGCTCACGTGTGGGAAACGCTCAAAGGATGGTCTCGAAAACACATCACCCAGGAAGGGATGGTCGACGTCGCACTCGCACTGGTCGCCCTGGACACGGTTGGATTCCTTGTGTTCAGCCTGAACAAGGCCTTTGCGACCTACACCATCACCGGATTCTAGCACCGTGCCTCGGATCTGCTTGGGCTCCGTCTCTTCCCCCCTGCTGCTCACCCGCGTAATGCCCAGAGCCATCTGCTGCGAGCATTATGCGGGTGAAGTCGCCCGGCAAAAATCGAGCCATCCCAAAGGCATTTGACCAGATGCCCCAGCGCAAGCTTCATACGGGGAATCCCTTATCTTCGAACACCTCTATCGCAACATTAGCCCTGCGGATAATGTAGGCAAGGGTCTCAGACCATCCTGGCAGGCGTGTTGGCGCTCCGGCGTTGTAGGCGGCTTCTGGGTTGCGGTCGGCGACGCAGATCCTGTACGGCGACACATTCACCGATGTTAACGGTATCAACATTACTGTCATTGGCTTCGACAGGAATATGTTTACCTTTCGCAGATCACACCTCTTGCGTCCTTTCCGGGCAGAAATTCGAAGAAATCATGAATATTTTCAATTGACAACAGAAACCTACTATGCAAAGTTTCGTTATGCAGGTGAGCGGCGAAACAATCTTCAGCGTAACGTGAGTGGTAGTTGTGCACTTGCTGGAGTCTGTCAAATGGCCGGAATTAGGAAAATCCAAAGGAATCCGCCAAAGTCCAGGCGCAATTATTACGTAGTTGACGCGTGTTTCCTGTCGGAGAAGTATCTACCCATCGGCTCTGGCCAGAAGGCGGTGGAAAAAGATCGAATTCGCAGAGTCCACAAATGGTGGAGGGAGATCGATCGTCAAGTCGAAAATGAACGTGCCCGTGTGTACGTGCCGGATCTCTGCATCGCGGAATCCTTCAAGGTACTTGCCAAGAAGTACTATCAGGACAGTGCATTTTCGACTTCGTCAGCGTACAAGTCCGCTCGTGAGCGACTGGTCAAGGATGTGACGACTCCTCCGAAGGTCCTAAAAGCCCAACTGCGCCACATTCGATATCATGACTTGCCGGCTACCAGAGATATCATCATCGCCGTTGATAGATTCTACGAACTATTTCTGGAGCATAAGAAGAGCGTCGGAGTGATCGACCTCATCGTTGTCGCCAGCGCCAAGTACCTCATGGACTTCTTCGACATGCCCAAGGCACAAATCCACATCATCACTATGGATCGGCCACTATGGCAGGGGATCAAGAAGATAGCTGAACTGCCGAACGCCTATGATCCTGATGAGTATCCGGATTCGTTTGAGCGAGTGTTCAGCTAGTAGGTGACTTCAGCCTAACAACCGTGCGTTATCTTGGGATGCAAGGAATGACGGAAATTGATCGGCAACAGAAGTGTTTCAAGGGCAACCGCGACCATCTCAACGTCCTCCTTGATTCCCTCAAGAATGGCAAGATAAGGATTTGGAACGACTGGCGGATGGACAACGCTGAAGAAATACCAGACCTCAAAGGGATCAATCTCGTTGGGGCAAGATTGATAGGAATCGACCTGAGTGGTGCTGATCTTAGTGGTGCCGATCTTACTCGTGCGGATCTCAGCGCAAGTGAACTGAGCGGAGTCGTTCTAGTTGAAGCGAACCTTGCAGAAACCCGATTCGTCCATGCAACCCTCTACGGCGGCGGACTTGCGAGAGCGAATCTCCGAGACGCGGACCTGGATGGGGCTGTACTCAATAGTGCAACCTTGACACAAGCAAACCTAACCGGGGCCAATATCCGGGGAATTGGTCAGACAGGTTGGAACATAGAGAACATAGAATGCGATTATGTATATCGAGACCAAGAGGGCAGGGTCAGAGAACCAGTAGACGTCGACTTCGATCCCGGAGAATTTGAGAACCTGTATAGATCTTCACCAAAGATTGAACACATCTTCGTCGACGAGTTTACCCCAATAGATATTCTGATAATGGATAGAGTGGTTCAAGAAATAAACGACCAGAATCCGGAATATGAGCTCAAACTGGATTCCTTCCATGCCCGGGGCAAATCTAGAGCGGAGTTTCTGATAAAGGACGTCAGGGATTCCGGCGAAATACTGACAGCCATCAAGGCCAAACATGAGGAGCAGAGAAGTGAACTTGTTCAGAAACTCGAAGTTGCCAACATGAAGGCCGAGACTTTTCGCGAAGCCCTCTCCATGTCACTCAAACAGCCTACACTCCTCATAGAGCACGTAGAGTTTAATGATTACAGGGAGATTTGGCTCAACTGCGAGGCAACGTCAGATGACTATAGAAGCAAGTTGATAAGGGAACTGTCGGAACTAAGAGAGGCCCTGAAAAATGAATCCAAGACGATTGAGCAAGATCAAGCTATCGGTGAAATAGCAGACGCGGAACAAGCGGCAAAGGCAGGAGATGGCCCCACAGCAGTCAAGCATCTCAAGAACGTAGGCAAATGGGTTCTCGATGTTTCGACGAATTTGGGCACTAATATTGCCACTGAGCTGATCAAGAAATCGATGGGGTTGTAGAAATGCGGAAAGAGAAGGAGGTGACATGTCCGGACAGTGGACGGACGTAGCGAAGGAACATATCGTTGGGAACGGTTGCGCCCTAGACGCTCTCTGCTGTCCGATAACAAGACTACACTCCCTGCGAGGAGATTAGACTACCAGAAGGAGGCGGCACATGGCGACTTTGCTTCTCAAAACATCAAGAGTTGTCTTGTTCCTCGCATTGCTGGCAATCGCGGTCCCGAGCTTCGCCCAATATCCTAGTCCACCATATCCCCCGCCCTTCGACTACGGCAGGTTTCCCCCGATTCGTCACGCAGTGCCCTTCCATCCACAGGACACAATGGTATGGTGTTGGGTCGCTGCCGCGAAGATGATTTGCGAATTCTATGACAGACAGCCAGTGCCGAGCCAATGTGAAATGCTTCAAATCCAGTATCGTGCCCCATGTTGTGAGAACCCCGCGCCCTGTAGCCGTGCAGGCCATATTGCGGAGATAAGCGCTTTGATTCGACGGTTCGGTGGTAGATTTTCCAATGTGGCACCTCCTGCAAATGCCTTCGTGCTCTACGGCGCACTTCGTCGGGGACCCATCGTTTTGCACACAAGACAAGGCGCAGGCCACTTCGTTGTAGCTACAGGCATTCGGGTCATTCCAACTCCGGCCGGGCCACTTGCCATCGTGTCGATCAACGATCCTTTCTTTGGCCAATACGAAGTTGACTTTCCAAACCTGATGCAGGCATGGATAGCGGCTCTTGTAGTATACTGAAGCCTTGCCTGCTAGCTCCACAGGAGGATTGAATCTAGGCAGCAACATTCTTCATTTCGGATACCAGGGAGACATAGCCATGCAAGGTGGCGAAAAAGATGCTTCCGGTGAGAACCATTCTAAGATGACGACGAAAGAAGACGCCGTGAATCTGACACTCTTAAAGAAGGAGGTGGATGCGCTGCAAATCTCAGTACTTGAACAACAGACTCCGTGGTACAAGAATATCCCTACCGTCCTGTCAATTGTCGCGTTGTTGCTCTCATTCAGCACAACGCTTCTTTCCTATGTGAGAACACACAATCAGGACATACAGAATTCCCGCGTGGAGCTTCGAGGATTACTACAGCGCCTTACCTTGCTGCCTCGGGAGAATCTCGAGGCAGCAAAGAAATATAAGGGCGATGCAGAGACGATTGCCTCAATAGGCAGCTTCATCAATCAGGAGAACGCCCTTTTGGCGCGTCACGCCGCAGAGTTGTCTCGAAAAATCCCTGCAAGATATGTCTCTGCTACAGAATACTACGCTATCGCCCTCGCGCTTCAGAACGCCTATAACGTGGAGGGAGCCAGGGAGCTGTTCACAAAGGCACTCGACGTCTCAAGTGACGTAAACGATCAAGTAGCCGCACTACGTATGCGGGCGAATCTGCTTTTCATCAGCGGACAACCCGACGTTGGCCGAACCGATTACCGGAAAGCCCTGAGAGTGTTCGACGATCACAGAGATGTATACAACGACTATACACGAAAGAGTACGCACATCTGGACAGAATTGGCTTGGGCCTATTCTGAGGCGAGCATAGGATCTAAGAAAGGCGCTGAGCAACACATTGCCGATGCAGAGAATCTTCTTTCTGGCCTAATCCCAAGCCCAGGTGTAGACCAATTGAGAATGCAGATTAAACAAGCGAAGGCGAAGATATTTGGATCTCATGAGGCATCCATTCCTTCTGGCGTATCACCAGTAAGCGGACCCAAACCGCAACCCGTTGTCCCTTGAACTCTCAGGTATTGACGGTCACCTCCAGTAATAAACCAGGACGGAGTCAGTTATCTAGATCAAACATATCCCCTGGAGACTCTGAGCCTTCTCGAGACGGCCACCATCCTATCTCCAGACCTGCCGCCCTTCCGACATTAAGGAAATCCATGAAAGACCATGCCCGCCTCGCTCCTACGAGCATAACCTCCGATGCATACTCACTCGCGCAGACCGCGGGTTTCGAGCTTCTCGGTCCACATTTGGGCAAAGACGTCAAGTACGCGCTCCAGACCGCCTTGTCGAGTGGCGCGGTGTTCGCTAACGGGCACAGTGCCCTTGCCGTCTTTCGCCAGGCCCTCGCTGCATCCATCCGCAGCATCGAATCTCATCCAAGAGGCAGGCTATTCCAGGAATTCATGCTGAAGGGCCCATACGAGGATACTGGGGAGATCCCAAACGACCTGGTCGATCAACGCCTCTCTGACGCCGATTCCGCCGCTGCGATCACGTTCATCTACTCACACATGGTGAATTGCTTCAAGGGCGCGCTGGCGGAGATGCTTGCGACAAACGCCTGCTTGCATCTGCTGAGGCGGCTCAAGCGGGACAGAGAACTGCCCCAAGACGCCCGACTGTATGTTGGTGATTCGGTAGGTATCTATGGGAGGAGAGGTCGAGGCCTCCTGAAAGGCGCAGACCTGCATATTCTGATCGACGAAAAGATGCCGGATTCGTCTCCGAGAATCACCCTGGTGGGTGTTACGGAGGTCAAATCTTATATCTCATGCATGGCCAGGCTGCGCGAGCAGTTGGATGGGCATCTTCGACGGATAGAGCAGGGCTTATGGGTTTGTGGCAATGAATATCCCGCAGAAAAGATCACCGTGGGCTTTGGAGAGGATCGGCGGGTTCTGAGGATTGCCGTTCTTCCCAGCGACTGGAAGCTGCCACGATCTTTCCGGTTCGAGGATTCCGAACACGGTCGCATACTTCACATACACGCAGGCGAGCCACCAGGAAAGGACCACGAGATCACCCAGACCGGAGAGAACGAATGGCGTATTACCTTGAGATGGTCGAAAGAGGCGCTGTCCCAGGCCGCCTACGAGATGACCTTCTGGTACATGGGAAAGGTTGGTGAAGTCGTCTACTCGAAATCCGTTCCCAAATGCTGGCAGGAGATGACGCCACCCAACGCGGGGCGAAATGCGGCCAAGATGATGCTCTACTACGCCATTCTCCGCTGCCGTACCATTCATGAGGAGCAGCGGGCCATCGCTCTATACAACAGCTACGGGTACAGCTATGCACTGGGGATGAATTACCGGAACACTGAGGGAAAGCGCGAGATTCTATGGCCACAGGACCTTGAGGAGATCCTTTCTAAGGGTAAGACAAGCAATGGGTGCAGGATACGCTGAACGTAAGCTGTGAAAACCCACGAGAACACCTCGTACTTCCACCAACTTGTTGAAAACGAATCTAGAGCCCTCTGCTTGACACGGGTTTGAGATACGTGCTACAGAACGCTCTACATAACGACTTTCCATTGTATATCAACTTCTGGCAGCTGCGGGCAGCGGATTCCGGAGATTCAGAGATCCTGATCCCGGCGGAAACCCATGGACGATGCGCTTCACATCATAAGCGGAGACAGCGCGGGCGAGAGCCTGGAGACATCGGGCGTTCCCGGAGAGGTGTTCGTCTGGCGCGATGTACTGTATGAAGGCCCCAGGAAGCCGGGATGGCCCGACGCTGCCTGCCTGGAGGCTCGCGCGAGATTTCTTGATCAGACGACCGGAGGGAGCTTGGGCTTCGAGCGGGCTCTGGGCGGACTCAGGAACCAGTATCGGAAGCTCGAAGCTGCGAGGGACTACGAGTGCATTGTTCTCTGGTTTGATGCCTGCCTGTTCGATCAGTCCATGCTCGCTCACATTCTTACGTGCATGAAGCTCCGTGACATCGGTAGGGCGGAGCTTCTGTGTGTGGATGCCTATCCTGGGATCGAGCCCTTCCATGGGTTGGGGCAGCTCACCCCCTCTCAAATGGCTTCGCTCTATGAGAGGCGACGACCGGTTACGAGTGCCCAGTTCCAGTTCGCAGAGGTCGTGGACAAGGCGTTTGCCGTGCAGGACTCGGAATTGTTTCAGGAATTGGCCCACCGGACCGACCCACCCCTCCCCTGGGTCCCGGCCGCCGTGGCACGATGGCTGCAGGAAAAGCCTGATCCAGCATCCGGATTGGGGCGGCTCGAGTCCCTGGCCTTGCAGGCGATCCGCGACGGGCATGCAACACCGCCCGAGATCTTCAAGGCCACAGCTGCTGCAGATACGCCGCCCCAGTACTGGGGAGACACCACTCTCTGGGCAAGAATCAACGCGCTGGCGGATCGAAAGCCCCCGCTCGTGCGGATCGAAGGCCCGACGCCTCGGTTACCACAATGGGATGGGGTTGCAGATCTGAAACTCTTCCGGATTTCGATCTTGCCGAACGGGGCTGAACCAGTCTGCAATTGACGGCAAGCAGGATCCGGGGCTTTCGCCACCGACAGGAGGGATTCGTGTTCGCACGTGCACTGTTCGCATTTCTCGTTCTTCCCGGTCTCGCGGCGGTGGCAGCGCCTCCGTTGATATCCCGGATCGATCCCTGGCGGGGACAGACTTGTCTGCCCGGCCTGATCGTGATGTGCGTGGGTGCGTTCGTGCTGCTCTGGTGCGTACGCGATTTCTACGTTTCCGGCAAGGGCACCCTGGCCCCATGGGATCCCCCGAAACATCTGGTCATCGTCGGCTTGTATCGTTGGGTCCGGAATCCCATGTACGTTGGAGTCCTCCTTCTTGTAGTCGGCTGGACTCTCTACCTTGGCTCGCCCTTGCTGGTGGCCTATCTCATCTTGTTGGCCCTCGGCTTCCACCTGCGGGTCGTCCTGCACGAAGAACCGTGGCTCGACACCCGGTTCGAGCATCAGTGGCGAAACTACAGGGCGGCCGTTCCCCGCTGGATTCCCCGTCTTGGACTGGCACAAGGAGAATAGACGTGATCGGCAAGAAATACGCGCCCGTATGCGGGGTCTACTGCGGAGATTGTCACTTCTTGGGGGAGCAATGCGAGGGTTGTGGATATGTGGAAGGCCGGCCCTTCTGGACGACGGAAATCCCTTCCGGCGTTTGCCCTCTCCATGCCTGTTGCCGGGAGCAGAAGGAGTTGGAGCATTGCGGCCTTTGCGAAGAGTTCCCATGCAAGGGTTTCCTGGAGCTCAAGGATCCGAACATGAGTGACGAGGAATTTCAGCAGTCCCTCGAAGCAAGGCAGAAGGCGCTGAGAAGAAGAACCGAGATTGGAACGAAGAGGTGGCTATTGGAGGTATCCAGCGGCTGACGGTACAATGGGGCCTGTTTCCAGGTCATCGTCGCGTTTCGCTGGAGGCTGTGTGATCGAACCGATACTCTTTATCAGTCTCATCGTCGGTCTTCTCTTCTACGGTATTTCCAGGCTCAACTATGTCATAGACGAACAGTATCTCAGGGTGCGCCTGGGACCCATTCCACTTCGCAAGGTGGCAATCGACGACATTGCCGACGTAAGGAGGGGTTCCTCGCATTGGTCGGAGAGCTGGACGAATACGATCTACCCGCCCACGATTTCCAGGAGAGGTGTGACGGTCTACCGAAAGACCGGAGGTTTCAAGAGGGTGGTGCTTACACCCGATGACCCCGGTGTGTTCATAGAGAGGATCAAGGACGCATCCCCGGTTCGTGCAGGACGAGGTGTAGGGGGAATCATGAAGATCTGGATCGGGAAGGTGATCCTCGCCATAGGCCTGGTTCACTCGGTGGTCGGATTCATTTTCTTTCGCGGCATTCTTGGCGAACTCTGGTCAGAGATGCTCCTCAACACGGTTGACCGCCAACCCGACAGGGAAGCCGCGTTCTGGTTCATCTATACGGGATTCGCATTCCTGATCATCGGTGGGCTGGTCGATTGGATCGAGCGAAAGCAGCCCGCTCTGCCGGTTTTCCTGAAGTGGAGCTTCCTGGCGATCACCCTCGCCGGGCTCATCATCATGCCGAAATCCGGCTTCTGGCTGCTGATCTTCCCCACCGTGGGCCTGTTTGTACGAGCGAAGCAGGAAGCATAGATGCCGGAAGAGAGGCCGCCCCCTTCTTCGGTCAGCCTGCCCTCTTTGCGCGCAGGGCCTGCCATGCGGCTTTCGCGATTTCTGCGGCCGCCAGTTCCATATCCGGGCAATCCGGCTTGCTCAGCCAGATGCGACTGAACTCCAGGCTGGGTCCGATGGTGAGGGAGATGAGGATTTCTAGGGGCACAGGACGAAGCGCCCCGCGTTCCACATGGGGGGTGAACCATTGGGTCAGCCCATCCGTGAATCTCTTGGTTTGCTCGGCTAGGGCATCCTCCGTACTTGCCATGAACCCGGCATGTCGCATCTGGAAGAGATAGCGGGTCCAGTCCGGATGGTCGCTCACCCAGCGAAAGTGGCTCCGGACCAGGGCGAAGACACCATCGAGGGCTCCGGGATGGGCCTCCAATTCGGCAAGCAGAGTCTCCTGCCACGCGAGGAGACCCTCGAGGTAGACTGCGGCGGCCAGTTGGTCCTTGCTCTTGAAATGGTGATAGATGCTTCCGTTGCTTGCGTTGGAGCGCCTCCTGATGTCCTCGATCGTGGCATCCAGAAAGCCCATCTCTGTGAAGCAGTTCAGGGCGGCCCGGACGATCTGTCGCCTGCGAAGGCCGGATTTTGCATAATTTCCGCGCTGTTTTCTCATCACGATCCAGTTGAAAAAGGGAAGTCCATTAATTTAGAATTCTAATCTAGATTTATATTTTAGTCAAGCCCTTTCTTGCAGATCGGGGACAGGCACCGAACTCCCGGGAGTTCGGTGGCTGTCCCCGATCTGGGGTGGGGCCGGTCCCCGAATTGGATGGGTGGGATGCGCGGGTGGGGCCGGTCTCAATTTTGCGTGGGGTGCTGACGAAGTCTATCTGTAGCGTGTAGAATGTGCCCCGCGATGGCAGCTCCTTCATGCCACCCCGGAAAGAAGGGAACGGGACCTTGGAAAACAGAAGAGACTTCCTGAAGAAGGGCGCAGTGGCGGCGGCCGCTCTCTCGATTCCGTCCGCGATCGGATGCGTGGATACGAGTCCGATTCGAGGCAAGGTTGCCATGAAGACGGGAAGGACCGGAGAAGCCCTCGTTCTCTGGTTCAGCCAGACAGGGTACACCGAAAGGAACGGCAAGCTGCTGGCTTACCGGCTCGCGAAGCTGGGCATGAAAGTGACCGCTTCCGAGATCCGGCAGTTTGACACGAAAGGGATGGGGGACTTCGATCTGATCGTGGTCGGCTCTCCAACCTTCTACTACGACACGCCGACCTACGTTAAGAAGTGGATAGGGACCCTGCCGGAGTTGAAAGGAACACCGGTTGCCGCTTACGTGACCTTCGGGGGCCCGGAAGGGAATCAGCACAACGCTGCATGTTCCATCCTCGAGTGCCTGGTGGAAAGAGGGGGCGTACCGATTGCACAGACCGCTTTCATGAACATGAGCGCCTTCCCTCTTTCCTGGTCCGGAGACAAGGTTCACGAGAAGACCTGGATGAGCAGGAACCTTCCGAACGAGGGGACCTACGATCGGGTGCGCGAATATGCGGTGTTTCTTGCGCTTCAGGTGAAAGAGGGAAAGGGAGCAGAGTTTGCCAAGCGAGTCACGCTCAGAGAGACCTCCATATGGTTCAACCCTATCTGGTGGACCAAGAAGTTCGTGAAGAATCACTCTATCTTGAAAGAGAAATGCATCGAGTGTGGGAAGTGCGTAGAGAAATGTCCTGTCGATGCGATCGATCTTTCCGCACCCAGGGTAGACCGGGAGACCTGTGTGCTCTGCTTCGGGTGCATCAACAACTGCCCGGTCGAAGCGGTCCACATGGAGTACGGCGGAGAAAAGGTGATCGGCTACAGAGACTTCATGAAGATGAAGAACCTGAGCGTCAAAGAACCAGCGGAATTGACCACCTGATTCGGACCGAGATTCGAACCATGGAACCCTTTGATGCGCCGTGCCGCAGACCCTTGCACGGCATTTGATGGGTTCTCGTCCCCCACCGAAAACCGGTCCTGGGCTAGGACCGAACGAGTCGCTGCAGCTCGGCCGTGTTCATCCACATGAGCGGGTCGATGATGGACAGATCCGGCTCGAACCGGAAGGGGCCGGTGTCATAGGTCAGATCGATATGGCTATGAAAGCTCAGGACGATTCCTTCCTGTTCATACCGGGCAGCATCGAAGATGTCTCGACCACCTGAAGGGTTTCTGTACTCGGTAGCGCCAAGGGCCTTCGAAATGAAGAGGGCCCATTCGCCCGGCGCGCAGCTCTCGGGGAGGGAGAGACTCATCTCGCTGAGCTGCCGGACCTCGACATCGATCCCCAGGAACCGACAGACTTCTCGAAGGATATGCGTGTTCAGACCGGCGAGAGTCGTGTGTTGCGTGTCGAGAATCTGCCTGAGTAGCGTGATGATCCGGTCGTAGTTCGGTGCGCGGTGCTCGTAGACGCGCAGATTCTTGAAGAAGTCGCGGCGCCAGTCCCTCTCCGTGGCGACCCGCGCATCTTTCACCAGGGTCCGGTCGTCTCCCTTTGACACCGGAACCTTCACATAGGACCAACCCTTTTCCCGATTGATGATCCGGTTGCGGTTCATCCAGGACCTTCTGTTGTATTTCACCGTATCGAACACGACCCACTTGTCACAGGCGGCGATCAAACGAAAATGCTCGAAGTACGGAAAGAAGTAGGGCTGCATAATGCCGACGCGCATCACAGAAACCTCGACAGTTCCGTGCCCGACAGCTCGCTTTCCACGGTGTTGCGAATCTCCTCGTCGAGCTCGCTCTTCCATTGGCCCGCCACATCGGGCGTCTTGAACACGGCATAGGTCCTATCGTCATGCGACTCCTGAGAACGCTCGAGGAAAGCCGAGACGCTTTCACTCGGAGGCACCCCGACGAAGGCGAACAGCTCTCGCACCGTATCGGAGGGGTGCGCAACGAGGTCTTCGTAGCGAAACACCAGGAACCGTTCCGGTTCCGCTCTCTCGAGGTCCAGGTACGCTCTGGTCACCGCCACCCAATCGTCGAACCCCCAATACTCGCCCTCCCCTTCTTGTTTCCGACAGGCCCCCGAACGCCATTCATCGAGGAAATCGAGGTGGTCCGGAAACTCAGGTGATTTGCGCCAGCTGTTGAGGGCTCCACAGGGGTTGCGCACGATGTACAGACATTTCGCCGCCGGCAGCAGCTGCATTCCTCTCTGGTACAGCCCATGGAATCGAGTGTCCTTGACTGCGAGTCTCCGAACCGCGGAAGGGTCCTTTTCGAATCGAGTCAGCTCGCCCGTATCACGTCGAAAGTCCTGGGTCATAAAGGGATCGTCCGTGTCGAGCGCCGCCGAAAGCTGATGTAACCATGCCTCTCGACCCCCTTCAAGGGTCAGCGAGTTCTTGAGCGGGTAGGAGTAGTTGGGCGACAGACGCACCACGACCTCGGGCGACGCCTCGAAGATCTGCGAGAGCCAGGTCGTCCCGGAACGCGGCATTCCTAGCAGAAAGATCGTTTCCTCGATTCGAACCGGATGGTTTGAGCTAGCCATGGAACCGGATCACCGCGTTGAATCGATAGTGCGCCGTGTAGAGGCCGACCGGTTGCCCGGATATTTCGCAGTCGAGCCCAAGACCGCCGCACATGTCGAGAAATTCCTCCTGTCGCCACCAGTGGCCGATCTGCTCTTCGTTGTTCAAGAGATCTTCCTCGTAGTGTCTCCATCGTTCGGGCGTATCGTAGAAGTTGCGGATTCGCGCCAGGTCCGGAACCGAACCGGCAAACAGGGAGAATCCGTGGCAAAGGCATGACTTCAAGATGGACAGGGTGTCCGAGACCTCTTCGGTCGAGAGATGCTGAAACACCTCGTACGCGTAGATCTTCGAGGCCTCGGGGGAAATCAGATCGGCAAGGCTTGCGTCCGCGAGATCGCTCACGAAATAGGTACAGTTCTCGGCCTTGAAATGCGTCTTCGCCGTTTCGATGAGCGTATCGGATATATCGAAGCCCTGTATGCCGGCTACATGGCCGGCGATGCGCTGGGTAAGCAGCCCGTTCCCACACCCGAGATCCAGGACATGATCGTCCGGACCGAGCTCCAGCGCGGCGTGGATCGATTCGGCGATCAGCTCGAACTGCCCCGCATCGATCGGAACGCCGAGCTCGGTCTTTCCCACCTGACGGAGTGCATCCTCGAGCTGATTCGACTCCAACCTCTCCCGCCCCCTCCAGTAGCTTCGCCAGTCGCGCACGACTTTGCTCCCCGCTTACGTCTCTGTCAGCAGCATGCCGAGTGATTTGCGAAGATCCTCTGTTTCGATACTCGCAACATCGGGGTGGCACGGGATGTTCACGATCCGCTTGTAGATGTCGACCGTCTTCGGCAGGTGTTCCAGGGGCTTGTAGTACTTGCCGAGCACGATCAGCGGATTGGCCCAGATCCGGTCGAGGAGGATCGGCTGATCCGCCACGTAGGGTTGGCTGTTCGCAATTGCCGTCTTCTCATCAAAGGGAATCAGAGGCTTCAGGCCGACCGAGCGTGCAATATGGAAGATGCGTCTCCCCTGCATCTGGTAGAAAGGGCCCCACTCCGGATAACGTTCGAGTCGATCGAGATGGAAGGCGCACGAGAGATCCGAGATCTTGCCGTTATTCAGCCACGCGCTCCTGCTGCTTCCGGGAAGGAGCCCGTATTCCAGCAGGGCGTAGATCTTCGAGGCTTCCTCGGACGGCGCGACGAACAACCCTCCCTCGCCCGTCCCGAACGGTTTTGTCTGATGCAGGCTGAAGGCCTGATAGGGCCAGCCCGGAACCCTTGGTCCCATGCCGGCCGCATTGTCGATCAGCATGACCTTTTGCGAGGCTCGGGCGAAACGGATATAGGCCGAAACATCCGAGCACATGCCGAAGATGTTCGTCACGACGAACCCGTCGTAAGAGTCGGGGGGAAGCGCCTCGAGTTGCTCGAGCGAGAGCATCCCGGTCTCATCACAATCCAGGAATCGTGCCGAGCTGAAGATGCCTCGACTCACGTTGGCAAAGCTGAAGGCGCTCGCGACCCAGCGCAACCGCTTCCCCGCTTCGAGCTCGAGATGCCGCGCAAGCGCCTCGAGTGCCATCCCGCCGTTGCTGCACGGCATGGCGACCAGGTCTCCGGGCAGGTTCATGAAACGCGTGTACGCTTCGCCGAGCGCCCGGAAGAGTGGGCCCCGATTGGCCCATGCATTCTGATCGGAGCACACCTTGAGGAGTTGCCCGACCCTGTCCATGTCGGGCGACTTCTTCTCGATAAAGGCGATCCGGCCGGCAGGCTTTCGAGCCGTTTCCTGCCGCGCGAGGCTCTCGGATACGATCGGTTCGAGGGCCTTCTCGCTGTACGCATTGTGACCCACGCATCTGTTGTGGAAGCGAACCAGCTCTCGACGGTACGCCTTTCCCCAGGGGCGGCCCAGAAGGTCCGGCATGTGACAGATGCTGAGGGCCAGGCCTGCATCGACCCATCTCGTGCGGGGATTTCGATTGCGCAACCGCAAGATCCAATAAGGCGCCAGAGTGCCGGCCTGGAGGAGAACGACCGTGTTCGAGTCCGCCCGACGAATCGCGGCTTCGATCCCTTCCTCGACCGTGGCACGATCGTCCCGAGCGCGGGAGGGGTGTATCGCGATGTGCTCCCCTTCTGAGACGCCCGCAAAGGAGAAGAAACTCCCAAGGAACTCCGGGCCGACCACGATCACATGAAACTGCCGGAGCCGATCCAGAAACCGTGTGAACGAGCCGTCGTGGATCGCCCTCTTCAGAACCAGCCCGTCCCCGCCGGGCGGGCGTCGGGAGGTAATCCGATGCAGCATCTCCTGTGAGATCTCTGGACGGAAGGGGGTGCCGATGATGCGGTTGTCGTCCGGCCACGCGCTCAGGCCCCAATGGAGCTGCAGTGCCGGATCATCAGATTCAACCGCCTCTTTCAGAAGGAGGAGCAGCTCATCTACGAACCCTCCCATGAAGAAAGAGTTGCGCTGCGCGATCTGGTCCGCTCTTGCATGGTCGGCTTGCGCTACGGGCCACCCGAGCTCAGATTTCACGTCTCCAAGGGCTTCCCAGAACCCGTGGTTGATCTTGGAGAAGGCGAAGTTCTCGTATCGATCAAAATCCTCGAGAAAGCGACCAAACGGTCCCGTCGGGTCCTCTTCCTGCGACCCCGACCGTGGTTCGGCTTCTTCGTTCAAAGCGGCCCTGCCTTTTTGTGGGTCGATTCGATGGCTCGAAACAGATGCAGGTTAAGGGAAAGGCTGCTCGCGTGTCAATCGGATTGGGGTCCAGGCAAATCCCTTTATGGAGCTGCCCACGCAGGTACGATACCCGGTGTGATGTCCAGGACGTGAACGCCGACCGTAAACATGAACAGCGTGATCAGAATCAGGCCGAGAAGGTTCACCACGATACCTGTCTTTGCCATGGTCGGGATGTCGAGGCAGCCGCTTCCGAACATGATCGCGTTGGGAGGCGTGGCCACCGGAAGCATGAAGGCACAGGAGGCGCTCAAGGTAGCAGGGATCATCAGCACAAGGGGATGGACTCCGATCTCCAGTGCCGTGGCCGCAAGGATCGGAAGCATCACGGCCGCGGTCGCGGTGTTGGAGGTCAGTTCTGTGAGCAGGGTCATCAGGGCGCAGACCATCGCCACCATTGCCACCGGTGGGAGCGAATCCATCCCGCTCAGGCTTTGCGCGAACCATGTGGAGAGACCGGTGGTGCGGAAAGCTCCGGCCAGGGCAAACCCTCCGCCCAGCAGAAGCAGGACGCCCCATGGGATCCGAGAAGCCCAATCCCAGTTCAACACGCGGGTCCCTTCCTTCCTGTCCGCCGGGATGAAGAAGAGGCTCAACGCCACGGCCATCGCAACCGTGGAGTCCTTGATGAACCCGGCCCAGGGCACAAGCGTGGACCATCCCGGCACCTGGAAGGCTCCAAGGTCCATCGGTTGCCGGGTCATCCAGAGCAGAGCAGCCGTAGTGAAGGCGACGAAGGTCACCCTCTCTCCCCCTGCCATCGGGCCGAGGGCATCCCGCTCCCTGCGCAGAAAATCCCTTCCCTTTCCGACATGCAGCGTCCTTACCGGAAAGGCGATCCAGCAGAGATACAACCAGACGGTGGGCAGCAAGACCGCCACAAGGGGAAGGCCCAGGGCCATCCAGCTCGCAAAGCTGATCCCCGGCGCCTCGGGAAAGAGTTGATCGAGCTGCCCGACGAGCACGATGTTCGGGGGCGTGCCGACCAGGGTCGCCATGCCGCCGATGCTGGCCCCGTAGGCGATGCCGAGCATCAGGGCCAGACTGAAGTTCCTCTCTTCGCCCTTGCGGCCGCGGATCTCTTCCGGCTTTCTTCCCGTTACATACACGACGACCGAAATGGCGATGGGAAGCATCATGACGGCGGTTGCGGTGTTCGAGATCCACATGGAGAGGAAGCCGGTGGCCACCATGAACCCCAGGACCAGTCCCCTCGGCTTGGAGCCAAGCAGGGCGAGGACATGGACCGCCATTCTTCTGTGCAGCCCCCATCTCTGCATGGCAGAGGCCAGGAGGAGGCCGCCCATGAAGAGGAAGATATTCTGATCCGTGTATGACTGGGCCGTGGGCTGTGCCTGCTGGATGCCGAGAAAAGGGAAAAGGACGAGCGGAATCATGGCGACAACGGCAAGGTTGACGACCTCGCCCAACCACCAAACCGCCATGAGGGCGGTAACCCCCACTAGTCTCATCGCCTCCGGGGTCATGCCCTTTGGCGCGGGTACGGCAAGCGCAAGGAGGAGGAGCGACGGGCCCAGGACCAGCCAGACCTTCTTCCTGAGGCCTGCCACAGGTGCGTCCGACGCTTCTTGTTTCATGCGCCACTCGCTCGGTTGTCGTGGAAATACGATTGCGCTAGCTGGGCATCTTGAACAGGGACATCTGCGGGTCTTCCCGCTTCTTCTTGCCCTCCCCGCTCTTGGGTCGTATGCGCTTCACCCTCTTCTTCGGGATATCCTCGAGAAACCGGGAAGGGGGGGAGGACTTTCGCTCCCCGAATAGAAACCGCGAACGGGCCCTTGTCAGGTACAGGAGCCGGCATGCCCTTGTCATCCCCACGTAGAAAAGCCTGCGCTCCTCCTGGAGATCACTCTCCCGGGAGCCCACGTGACAGGGAATGAGCAAATCCTCACAGCCGGCCACGAACACCACCGGGAATTCGAGTCCCTTGGCCGCGTGGAGCGTGGCCACGGTCACCCGTTCCGTCTTCGTCTCGACGAAGTCCGTATCCTGGGACAGGGCAAGGGCCCGCATGAGGGAACTCCAGTCGTTGCCAAAGGGGGCGGACATCCGTACCAGGGTCTCCCAGACCTCCTTCCGGGATTCCTCTTCGAGGTCGAGCCACTCGAACCCTCTCATGCCCTCGATCCACTCGCGCGCGGATGAGCGTCTCTTGGTGTGCTCCTGCCTGTAGGGTTCCAGCTGCTCCTGCAACTCCCGGGGGGTCTTGTTGAACTCCCCCTGAACAAACTCGCAGGCGATCCGGTCTTCCGGATTCACGATACATCGAAGCACGGCCAGGATCGCCCGCCCCACGCGACCTCGCAGCCGATCTCCCTGCCGGGCGCTCTGATAAGGGATGCCCTGATGGGCAAGGGCCTGCTCGATCCCGGGCGCCAGGGCCTTCAGCCTGACGAGGATCGCAATATCCCCGAAGCTGCCGCAAACCGGGCCTTCGTCGCCGGCAACCTTGTCCGCGTACAGCGACAGTGAGTCGGTCCCGCCCATGAGGCGCTCGATGGTGTGGGCAATGAAGATCGCCTCCGCCTTTTCGCTGGCGAGGTCGCCCACCTGCACCCTGAAGCCGGCCTTCTCGGTCGTAGCAAGCTGGGGAACCTGTTCCCTGTGGATACCCTTCGACAGCATCTCCACCGAGGCGGTCAGGATGTTCTCTGAAGAACGATAGTTGCGAACCAGCTGAACGACCTTTCCCTTCGGGTAGTCTTCCTTGAACTGAAGGAAGTAGGCCGGCGTCGCCCCGCGAAACCCGTAGATCGCCTGATGAGGATCCCCGATGGCACAAAGGTCCTTCACCCCTGCCGACAGAAGCCGAAGGAGCCTGTACTGCGCCAGGTTGACATCCTGGTACTCGTCCACGCAGATGGCCGAGAGCCCGCCCGCCACCTTCTCTGCAAACTCGGGATGCCGGGTCATGAGCCGCACGGTCCCTGCAACAAGATCGTCGTAGTCGAGGGCCCTGTATTCGTCCAAGGTCTGTTGGTAGCGCTCGTAGGTCGCAAGAAGAGATCCGTCGCCGATTTCCCCCTCCCCGTCTTCCGGGTAGACGAGGTTCCGCTTTGCTTCGGATATCCTCTCCAGCGTAGCGTCCGCATCTTGCCGACTCAGGGAAGGCACGGCCCGCTGAAGCAGCCCGGCCGATTCCTCTCTGTCCAGGATGAAGAAGTCCTCCGCAATGCCCAGCGAGGGGCCGGCCTCCCTGAGGATCTCGGCGCCCAGTGCATGAAAGGTCCGGATACGGACCGGAATTTCCCCGTTCGAGCCGCCCAGAAGTGCCCTCAGCCGTTCGGTCATCTCTCGGGCCGCTCGCTGGGTGAACGTCACGGCAAGGATTCGCTCCGCGGGAACGCCGCGCTCCTCGATGAGGTAGGCAATCCTGTAGGTCAACGTGAGGGTCTTGCCGGTTCCCGGCCCCGCGATGATCAGGACAGGGCCACCTGTGGAGAGCACTGCCTGCCGCTGTTCCGGGTTCAAGTTTTCCATGTGCTCGGCGGACCAGAGGGAAGACCTCTTTCTGGAGAAGAGGGGCGCCGATGCGATGTCTGCCGCGGCAGGGCGTTTGTCGGACGGCTCGGTTTCCGAGGAGGCGGAGCCCGGGTCGGCCCCGGACCCGTTCAACATCTCGAGCAGGCTTGCGGCTTTCCTGTCGCCCTTTTTCCCTCCCTTTCCCTTCTTTGCAGTCCCCATCGCAGGGCCATGGATTCCAGCGAGGGTTTCCTGCCCTTCCAGCTCGGCCCTCTCGCCTTCGCGGAAAAGCCTCACGATGCCGAACTCCCCGTCGTAGCCCGCCTCGATCCGGATCTCCGCCTTCCGCATCCTCCGGAGAGCCTCGGCGACCACCTTTCCCCCCACCTGCTCGACCTCCTCGAGGGGGACCTGCGTCAGAATGCCCAGCTCCGGTCCGAGCCGCTGAAGCAGCTGCCGGCAGACCTTTTGCACCCCTTTTGTCTGTGCGCCTGCTCCTCTCACCTCCCCCACCACTTCTGCCAGCGAGACAAGACGTTCGTATGGGAATGCGCCCTGCGGCCTCTCCCCTTCCGGCCGATCTGCGAGAGCTTCCACGCGGTTCATGACCCCGACGGTCACTTTCTTGCCGCAGACCGGGCAGAGACCTCCCTTTTCGATCGTCTCGCGCGGATCCATCCTGCGCTCGCATTTGCGATGACCGTCGAGGTGGTACTTGCCCTGCTCCGGAAAGAACTCGATCGTTCCGAGGAAGCCTTTGCCCACGCCGTTTCGAAGGGCTTGCTTGATCGAGAGAAAGGACAGCTCGCAATTGAAGCGGTTCGCCTCCCGGGCGACCTTGGCCGCCGAATGGGCATCCGAATTCGACATCAGGGTGAATCGGTCCAGGGCGGAGAGACGCCAGTTCATGTCCGGATCAGAGCTCAACCCGGTCTCCACCGAAAAGATCTCCCCCACGAGGTCGTCGAAACAGGCATCGATCGAATCGAAGCCGGACTTCGAGCCCAGCACCGAAAACCAGGGGGTCCAGATGTGGGCCGGAACGAGGAACGCGTCCGGAGAGCTCTCCAGGACGATTTCCAGAAGATTCCGGCTGTCCAGCCCGAGGATCGGTCTGCCGTCCGAAGCGATGTTACCGATCGCCTCGAGTCTGCCCGTGATCTCGAGGGCCGTGTCCAGGGAAGGGCAGAAGATCAGGTTGTGCACCTTCCGGGTCTGTTCGTCCTTCTTGTAGATGTTGCTGATCTCGGTCGTCAGCACGAACCGCACCCGGCCGCCGCACGAGGGAGGAACCCGCTCCTCGGCTTCCCTCGCGAGATCTTCCCGAAGTCGAAAGAGGCCGTCTTCTGCCGGTACCAGCTTCTCACGGATCTCCTTCATCCAGCCCGGGTGGGTGAAGTCCCCGGTTCCGAGGACGGTGACGCCCTTCTCGAGGGCGGAGGCATGTAGGGACTCGAGGGTCAGGTCGCGGCTCGTGGCGCGCGAAAAGCGGGAATGGATGTGAAAATCCGCGATGAATTCCAAGGGACGGTTCCCATCTTCGTTGATCGAGATGACCCGCTACATAGCATAGCGGCTCGAGCGTGTGCAACGGCCCGCTCCTTGTGTTTGCCCTTTCGGAGTGATAATTTTTATAGGTTTTCCGTAAATGGCTATCCATTCTAAAGATTACGGGTCTCCTGACATCAGGGATCTCCCAAGACCAAGGGTACATTCAATGACGGATGAGAACATTCGGGTACGGTTCGCCCCTTCCCCTACCGGTTACCTGCACATCGGGGGAGCCCGCACCGCCCTGTACAACTGGCTGTTTGCAAAACAGAACAACGGAACCTTCATCCTGAGGATCGAGGATACGGATGTGGAGCGTTCCACCGAAGACTCGATCCAGGCGATCCTGGACGGGCTCAAGTGGCTCGGCCTGGATTGGGACGAGGGCCCCTCCTCCCAGTCCGAGAACCGGCCCCATCATCAGGAAGCGGCCAGCCGGCTACTCGAGTCCGGGCATGCCTACAAGTGCTTCTGCACGCAGGAGGAGCTCAAGCAGAAGCGCCTCGAGGCGGAGAAGGAGAAGAAGTCCTACGGCTATGACCGGACCTGCCGCCGTCTTTCCGCCGAGGACGTCGCGTCCCGCGAGGCGCAGGGATTGCCCTATGTGATCCGTTTCAAGGTGCCGGACCCGTCGCTCGGGGACGTGCCAGAGGGTGAGGCGATGGGAACGGTCGGGTTCGAGGACACGGTTTACGGCACCGTGGAGAAGCGGATCGAGGATATCGAGGACTTCGTGATCGTCCGGTCCGACGGCCTGCCCCTCTATCTGCTCTCGAATGCGATCGACGATATCCGGGACCGCATCACCCACGTCATCCGGGGAGCGGACGGGCTGGGCAACACTCCCCGGCAGATCCTGATCTACCGGGCCCTTGGAAAGCCCCTGCCCGTCTTCGCGCACATGAACCTCACCCTGGACCCGAAGCGCGCAAAGATCTCGAAGCGGAAGCACGGTGAGGTCGTGACCGTGGGATTCTACAGGGAGGCGGGGTTTCTGCCCTGGGCCCTGTGCAATTTCCTCCTTCTGCTCGGCTGGTCCACCAAGGACGACCGGGAGATCGTCACCCGGGCAGAGGCGATCGAGGAGTTCACCCTGGACAGGGCGGGCCGGTCCAACTCGGTCTTCGACTATCGCAAGGGTGATCCGAAGTTCTTCACCGACCCGAAGGCGATTGCGATCAACGCGGAGTACATCCGAACCATGAACATCGAGGAGCTCGCCGAGCTGGTCGCCCCGGAACTCGAGGAGGCCGGCCTCTGGGACCCGGCATACAAAGCCGATCGCAAGGAGTGGTATCTGAATACCCTGGACATGATCCGGGCCCGCTACCACACCTTGAAGGACTTCCCGAATCTGGGACGCCCCTACTTCAGCGAGGAGTTCACCATCGAGCCGAAGGCGATGAAGAAGAACCTTCAAAAGGATGAAAGGCTCAAGGAGTGGCTTCCGGAACTGGCCGATCGCATGGAGGCGGTCGAGCCCTTCACGCTGGAGTCGACGGAAGCCGCGGTAAGGGAATTCGCCGAGGAGCGGGAAGCAAAGGCGGGGCTGATCATCAATGCGGTCCGGGCGGCGGTGACCGGGCAGCTGGCCGGAGCCGGGCTGTTCGATATACTGGTGACCTTCGGCTCTGCCTCCACGGCCAACCGACTTCGGAATGCGGCCCAACTCTTGTAGGCCGGTCTTCGAATCGAACGAGAAAAGCGAGACAAGAAGGTAGAACAAGCAATGCCGGACAAGATTCGCTACTACAGCACGATGGGCAAGGCCCCGGAGGTAGAGTTTGCCGAGGCCCTGTTCCAAGGGCAGCCTCCGGACGGCGGGCTCTATATGCCCACCCGGATCCCGAAGATGGATCCTTCGGAGATCGAGGAATTGAAGGGGCAGCCTTACCGGGATGTGGCGCGGGCCGTCCTGTGGAAATTCCTCTGCGACGAGATGCCGGAGCAGGAGCTCGACCGGATCACCTCGGAAGCCTACAACTTCGAGGTCCCCATCGAGAGGGTCCACGATCGCAGGCACATCATCCGCCTGGACCAGGGGCCGACCGCGTCATTCAAGGATTTCGCCGCGCGCTTCATGGCGCGCACCATGCAGTTCTACCAGCGGTCGGAAGACTCGGAACGGATCATCCTGGTCGCAACGTCCGGTGACACGGGCAGCGCCATTGCGAATGCTTTCTGGGGCGTGGACGGTTTCCGCGTGGTGGTCCTTTACCCGAAGCACGAGGTGAGCGAACGTCAGGCAAGGCAGATGAACACGCTGGGCAAGAACGTGGTCGCCGTTGCCTGCGAGACTAAATTCGACCAGCTTCAGGCGAACGCGATCCGGGCGTTCGAGGACCCGGATCTCGCCAAGCTGCGACTCACCTCAGCGAATTCGATCAACTGGTGCCGCCTGATGCCCCAGATCGGCTACCACTTCTACGCCTACACCGCCCTCGAGCCGGAAAAGGGGGAGCCCATCGTGGACGCGGTCTCTTCCGGCAACTTCGGCAATGTGACCGCCGACTTCATCACACTCCGCATGGGCAAGCCGGTCCAGAGGATCCTGGTCGCCACGAACGAGAACGACGAATTCCCCGGGTTCATGGAGACCGGCATCTATCGCCCCATACATCCGTCCAAGGCATGCATCTCGAACGCGATGAACGTGGGCAACCCCTCCAACATGCGGCGCCTCTTCGATCTCTACGGGGGACAGATCGACCGGCAGGGCATGTTGCACAAGATGCCGAATCTCGATGCGCTCCGGCGGGACGCGGTCGGGATGACCGTGTCGGACGCCCTTACCCACATCACCATCCAGAGCGTGTACGAACAGTACGGCGTGCTTCTGGAACCACACGGTGCGGTGAGCTGGGCGGCGCTGCACAGGTACTGTTCCCTTCGAGAGGAAGAGCCCCTGTCGATCGCAACAGAGACCGCGCACCCCGGCAAGTTCCCGGAGGCGCTCCAGGCAATCGGCGTAGAGCCGGACTTGCCGGAGAGCATGAAGGGCCTCGACGAGAAGAAACAGGATTTCTTCGAGCTTTCCGAAGACTACGGGGAGTTCAAGGAGTTTATGTTCCGTTTGGCGTAGTCCACCCAGCTCCGTCAAGGGGTCAGGCCGTAGCGGGCTGACCCCGGAATTCAACACAACATCGGAGGAGGAGAACCATGCACAGGCCTTGGCACAAGATCCCCGGCCACCGTGGTCTGTTCTCGGCCGTTGTGGCAATCATGCTTGTCTGCATCGGAATCCCGTCGGTCTGCATTGCCGACGAGACCCCGCAACCCGTCTCCTTCGAAGCCACGGATGGAGTCGCCCTGCGAGGGCACCTCTTCGGAAAGGGAGGCACGGGAGTCATTCTGGGCCACATGTATCCGGCGGACCAGAAGAGCTGGTTTCCCATCGCGAAAAAGCTGGCGGCGAAAGGCTACCTCGCCATGACCTTCGACTTTAGAGGATACGGCGAGTCGAGTGGAGTGAAGGTCATTGCCGAGATCGATCGGGATCTGGAAGGTGCCTACCGGTTCCTCGAACCCAAGGTGAAGAAGATCTTTCTCGCGGGCGCCAGCATGGGCGGAACCGCTGCGATCCGGGTCGCAGCGAAGAACCCGACTGCCGGGGTCGTGAGTCTCTCGGCACCACTTGCCTTCCGCGGCCTGGATGCCCGGGAGGCGATCGGAAAGATCGAGATCCCCTGCTTGTTCGTCGCCGCCGAGGCGGACGGCTCTTTTGCTGCTGCAGCCAAGGAATTCGCCAAGGCGGTCAAATCCGAGGATCTGCTCCTTCTGATCGTTCCCGGAACCGAGCACGGCACCCGTATGTTCGGCGGCCCGATGGGCGATAAGGTCGAAGAGGCCTTCTTCGGGTTCCTGGCCCAGCACTGATTATGGGGTCAGGCCGTAACGGGCTGCTGCCCAAAAGGGGTCCAGCAGAAAATGCGCTTCTGAGTTCGGGGACAGCCACCGATCTCTGCTGTTTGCGGCTGTATTGCGAGTGAGATCGGTGGCTGTCCCCGAACTCTGCCGGCTCAAAGGCTTTGGGCAACAGCCCGTTACGGCCTGACCCCTCTGACTATCCGCAGAAGGCCTGATACAGGAAGCGGTTGATGTCCTTCGATTCGTGCATCGGCTTGCCGTCCACCACCAGGCAGGGAACCTGTTTCTTTCCGGCGAGCTCCATCAGTGCGTCCATGTCCTTCGAATCGGACAGCACGTCGTGCAGATTCACTTCCTTGTCCAGCCGCATGTTCTTGATGGCGCCGAGAACGTTTCGACTGAAAGCGCACTTGTGGTGGAAATAGAGGTCGAGCTGTCCCGGCTTGGCAGCGCCTTCCATCGCAGGCGCCTCGCCGCCGAAGCCATGCTCCTTCTCGACTTCCGCGCACAGGGCGAGCAGATCCTCCACCTTCCGATGCCCCGAGGGCTTAACGGAAGAGGCGTGTCGCACGATGCCGCCCTTGTCGATCACAACCGTTGCACGGTCCGTGATCCCGGCCTTCTCGAGATAGCATCCGAAAAGGTTCGCGACGGCTCCCTTCGGATTGAAATCGGCCAACAGTGGAAGGCTTACGCCTTCGAGGTCGCGGGCCGCCCAGTTGGTGTGGCAGTAGACGCTGTCCACGCTGATGCCGAATACCTGGGTGTTTGCCTTGCGGAAATCATCGAGCCTCGCTTCCAGCGAGGGGATCTCCTGGCTTCAGGTGGGGGTCCAGTCGAGGGGATAAAAAACGAGCATGACGTGCCTCTTCCCCCGGTAGTCGGACAGCCGGAAGGGCACACCGAGATGGCTGTCGAGGGTAAAATCAGGTGCCTCGGTCCCCACTTCGATCATGGTCTCCTCCTTTTCTCGATTGTAGATATGCAGAATCCTGGGGCCGTCTTCAATCTCAGATGAACGGGATCCCCAACGGGTTTCAGTGTTCCGCTCTCTTTGCGGCATGTCAATCAAAAAGGCCGCGTCGAGTCGCTGCCGGACGCGGCCTACCGAGAATCCGAGATGCTTGCTTGAATCAGTCCCTTCTTCGACGCAGGCTTCTCCACAGAAGGGCGAGCCCAGCGGGGAGCAGGAAGAAGGCGAGGTGCCTGAACAGGTCCGATCCCCCGTAGACGGGGCTCGTGGCGACAACGGAGGCCTCGGCAGTCTCCGCACATCCCCCCGCGCAGTCCTCGTCCAGGCCGTCCGCCAAACCGTCGCAGTCATCGTCCAGGCCGTTGTGACACGCCGTCTCCATCTCGGCCGGATGCACGTTCGGATTTCCGTCGTCGCAGTCCCTGCCGAAATAGTCGCACGACTCGGTCGTCGGACGTCCGTACCCGTCGTTGTCGAGGTCGGTACACGAGGCCAGGTACATGTCCTCGATTTCCTCGGCCAGGACCTCGGCCATCTTTCGGTTGCCCTCCCCGTTCGGATGGATACAGTCCGAAGCGTTGAAGTACAGGTTGGCCCAGCCCGGCGTCGATACGAAGGCCTGGTAGAGATCCACTAGGGGGATGCCCCGGGCCGCAGCATAGGACCTCAGCCAGGAGTTGTATTGCTCCGTCGTGGGTGGCACCGCATCTTCGCAGGTTCCGGCTCGAGGGAGAAGTGTGCACAGCACAAGATCGACACCATTGAACAGAGCCTCATCGATCATGGTGATGACACTGTTGCGCATCTTTTCCAGGCTGGCACTCTCCGGGTCGTGCACATCGTTCGTGCCCTCCAGGAGGATGGCCAGATCAGGGCCGTGAAAATCGAGGGCATTCGACCAGCGGGTTCGTGTTGCCTCTCGCGACACGAGCTCCATCGCCTTGCCCTGATTCAATACCACGGGCTCGAGCTCGCTGAGATACAGGTCCTGATTGAGCAGGGCCTGGAGGGCCTCGGGAAGGCCCTGATAGACAATGGAGTCCCCGAAGCACATGGCCCGGAGGAGGGGTTCTCTCTCGAGAATCTTGATTTCCATGGGATTGCTGCGGAGACCAAAGAACTCGATGTAGACCTGAACCTCTCCCGTCAGACCGGGCGGGACTTGAGCGAATACGTCTTCCGGCTCCCAGCTAAGGACGGCGGTTGTCTCGAGCGAGCCGAACCGGACGGTTCCCGGCACCTCAAGACTGGCCTTTTTCGGGTCCCGCAGGTCGATGACGTCCCCGCCGACCACCCTGTCGGGAACCACCTTTTCCACACTAGGCCCACAGCCCAGCAGTAGCAAGACGGAGCAGATGAAGAGGATGGTTTTCTGGTTCCGGCCCATGTTCGGATCCCCGGGTGCCGGTAGTGCACCTCGTATAGCTTTACAGAGTGAAACTAAATTATTCGGTGCGTCGAGTCAAGAAGAAGTTGATGTGGTAGCAACGGGAAAATGTCCTAGTTAACGGCAAAGGTAAAATGTCCTCCATTATGAGAGAGACAATTGCCTTGAGCCAGAGACAGTTGAGACG
>JANQFG010000171.1 GCA_028277985.1 bacterium
CCCGGTTGATCAATGTCAGGTTGCGGAGGGTTTCCATCTTGCCCTGTTCCTGGGGACGAAACTGGAGGCGATACTCGATTTTCTCTTCAACGGTCTGCAATTCATTGATCACCGTTCCGTCAAAGGCGATACGCACCGCCTGGGTGACGTCCGCGACCGTGAGCCCTCGATTCGCGAGAGCAGCGTGATCGAGACGCAGCTTGACCACATCTTTTCCAGGCTTGTGACTCGTCCAGACTTCCGTGACCCCTTCACGGGACTCGAGGTACTCGGCCAGGATGTCTGCGAGATCGAAACGGGTCTCGCTGTTCCCGATGATCTCTACCTCGACAGGCTTACCGGCAACGGGCGCGTCTTCGATGGGCCGCACCTGAAGGCTCTTGTATCCCCGAAGGCTGCGGAATCGGCTGCGCAGCTCAGCAATCGCGTCGTTGGAATTGGTCTTTCGTTCCCCCTGAGGCCGCATGAAGACCGAGACCAGGGCCCACGCAGGGTTTCTTCCCTCCTGACCGCCGTACAGGTCTGTATCATGGTGGCCCGTCTGGGCCGTGATGTTGAGCAGATCGTAGGCCGGGACGATTTCGCGGACCAGATCCTCCAATTCGCGTGTCTTCTCACCCGTGTATTCGAAGGAGGACCCCTCGGGCAATTCCACCTTCAGGAAGAACGTATCCACATCCACTTCGGGGTACAGGTTGAATCGAATCGTGAGCGACCCCCAGATCACGATGAGCACGGAGGCGACGACGAAGAGGGCGATCGTGATGTACCGTCTGCGCACGAGACGGTGGATGATGCGATCGTACACGGACTGAATTCGTCTGAACCAGAGTCTCGGTTCGGGGGCCGGGCCCGACCCATGGGCAAGGTGAGCGGGCAGCATGAACTGGCTCTCGATAAGGGAGCCGGCCAGGGCGAGAAGGGCCATCACGGGCATCATCCAGAGGAACTTGCCTTCCAGTCCGCCGAGAAACGCGACCGGGGCAAATGCAAGAACCGTGGTGGCCGTGCTCATCGCCACCGGTCCGGCCACGAGGGAGGCTCCCTGTATACTTGCATCAACCGGGGCCAGCCCCTTTTCGCGCATCCGCGCGATGCTTTCCCCGGTGACAACGGCGTCGTCCACGAGCATCCCCAGCATCAGGATCAGCCCCGTGATGGTAAGCATGTTCACGGTAAGCCCGGCGAAGGGCATGAGAACGAAGGTGATGCAGATAGCAACAGGCAGCCCTGCGGCAACCCAGAAGGCCATGCGAAAGCTGAAGAAGGCGAGCAGCACGATCGTAACCAGCAACAAGCCCATCAATGCGTTTCCGGACAGCGTGTCCAGCATGTCGTAGGTGAAGCGGGAGATGTCGTTCACCGTTACCAGCTCCACACCCCGGGGCACGGTCTTTCGAAAATCTTCGACAAAGGCTCGTACCGCCCTCGAGGTCTTCAAGCCGTCCGCCGTTACCTTTTTCTTGGGAAGGACCGTAATGCCCGGCCGCCCGTCGGTGCGGGATTGCACTTGCCAGTCTTCATAGTCCAGCACGACTTCTGCGACGTCACGCACTCGAACGTAGTTGCCTGTCCCTCCGGTTCGGATGATCACCCGCTCGACATCTCTCGGAGAATCAAACTGGCCGACCGTAAGCACCTTCTTTTCGGCCACAAAGGAATCGAGGGATCCGCCTGCATCCCGAACGTTTCGCCTGGCAACGGCATCGATGATCTCCCCATAGGAAATGCCCAGCCGCTGCAGTCTGTCCGGATCCAGAAGGATGCGAACCTCTCGCTTCCTGTACCCGACCTTTTCCACCCCTCCGATTCCGTCCACCTCCCGCAGCCCGTCTTCGAGCTGGCGGGCCACCCGTCGCAATGTCTCCTCAGGTACGGAGCCGGTCACATGGATCTCCATGACCGGCATCTTGGTGCTCGACATCTCCTCCACCAGGGGTTTCTGCGGGAGATCGTCCGGCAGGCTCGCGGCCGCCCTGTCCACCGCTTTCTGAACATCGGCCATGATCTTCAAATGACTCTCGGCGTCCGGATCCATACGAACCGTGATGACCGAGATCCCCTCCATGCTGTTGGAGACGACCTTGTCGATTCCGTCCACCTTCAGGATCTCTTCCTCAAGGGGAACCGTCATCGAGAGCTCCACGTCCTCCGGGCTTGAGCCGGGCCGAACGGTCGTCACGGAGAGGATGCCAAGGTCTACGGACGGGAAGGTCTCGAACTGTATGACCGACATCACGATCAGACCCCCAACGACAGCGCCGACCATGAGGAGGTTTACGAGAAGCTGTCTCCTTACGAAAAAGCCGTACACTTTCATTGCGTCGCTCCCGGGAGGATTTCGATGGCAGAACCATCCACCACGCTCTCCAACCCTTCAACGATCAGAATATCGCCGAAGGCAAGCCCACCGAGCACGGGCACCGTGTCGGCCGTGGAGGCCCCGAGGATGACCTGGACTTCACTGGCCTTTCCCTCGATGACCTTGTAGACGACCCGGCGGCGATTCCGGTCCACGATAGCAGACTCCGGAATCAACATAGCGTTTCGGGCCTCGATTCCCTGAAGCTCGACACTCGCAGTCATGCCGTCGCGCAGAAGCCCATCATCGTTCTGGACGGCCAGCTTGACGGTGAAGTTGCCCGTGCTCGGATCCGCCTTGACCCCGAGAGACTCGATCCGCGCCGAATACTCCTTCGCGCGGACGCCGGGTGAACGGACGCGGGCATCACCGCCCACACGCAATGAATTGATATCTTTCTCTGAAACAAAGGTGATGACCCGCACCGTGTCGACCACCTGAATGGCGCAGAGCACCTGCCCCGGCATCACCGTCTCCCCGGGATCCACGGATCGCGAGGCCACAGCCCCGTTGACCGGGCTCATCAGGGTCGTCTCTTCCAGATCCCGTCTGGCCAGGCTTTGGGCCGCAAGGGCTTCCTCATACTGGGCTTTTGCACTTCGCATGTCTGCCTGTGAAGTCTGGTACTCCTCGCGAGATATCCTGTTCTCCATGAAGAGGTTCGCCCTGCGGTTCATGGCTCCCCGGGCGCGATCGAGCCTCGCCTTCGCATCTTCCACGGCCCTTTCCGCCTGTGTGAGTTGAAGGTTGCGCTCGTTGCGATCGAATTCGACGAGCACCTGGCCCACCTCCACGGGATCGCCTTCCTCGAAGCGGACCGTACGTGCGGTTGCGCTGAAATCGAGGGCGAGGTTCACTTCCTCGGCAGCCTCGATCCTCCCGTGGGTGCGGATAGATTCGACCCAAATCCGTGGTTCGAGGGTGAGGGTGCGTACCTGGGCCACACGCGGTCCGGGACTCTGCTCTTCCTGGACAGCGGGCCGCTGACAGGATACAACCAGATGGGCCAGAGTCAACGTCGTACACGACAGAATCCAGAGACATCTGAGTCTCATTTGCGGTCTCCCTTATCGTTCTTCGCAATCGGGCATTTCTTTCGGTGTTACTACCAAAGTCGGTGAGCTGCGTCAAAATCGACGGTAACGTCTCAGAGCAGCCGCTTCTCTTCGATCAGCTCGATGTCCCGGATCTTCCAGGCATCCTCGTCCCTGACAAAGGTCACGCGGGCGTGGTTCTTGTTCCGCCGGTAGTGGGTGTGCCCGAAATGGTTGACCGAGCCGCTCACGGTCCACACCGCATCTGCAATGAAGCCGCCCTCTCCGGATGGGGTCACTCCGTTGATTCCCAACACCTCGACTTCATCGACGTTCGCTCTCGCGCCGCCCCGGTTTTCCAGCTCCATGGCTTGCCTGTTCTCGAGGTAGACCTTTGCGAGTTGATCGCCTGTGACGCTCATCGCCAGACGGTCGTACACCCGATTCTCGTCGCGCACATCAAAGGAGCGGTACACGTTCGTCAGCAGACCGTCGATGATGACGGAGGTACGCTCAGCAGATGGTTTCCACTGGGCGACCCATGGGAGATCCACCGGAATCCGAAGGAAAGGATAGGCGAGGAAACCCAGGGCAACGCAGCTGAAAAGAGCGGGCTTGCCTCTGAGAGGGGTCGTCCTCCGATACAAGACGAGCAGAAGCGTGAGAGAAATCAGGAAGAGAACAGCGGAGAAAACGGGTAGCCGCGGTCTGTCGACCGTGACTTCCTCGATCACGGGTACCTGGTAGCCGCTGAGGCGACTCTTCCAGCGCAACACGTTGTTCTCGGCCGACAGAACCATCGTGGTGCCGCCAAAAGGATCGGTAGTGGTTGCTTCGATCGTCCGGATTCTGCCGGAGAAGAGTCGCCACTCGACCCGGACCTCATCGGCCAGGTCAGGCGTTTCATAGACAAAGGTCAAGCCGATGATTCCATCGTCCAGGCTTTCGGGGACCGGATCGGGCCGAACGACGACCCCCGCCAGCCCGAGGGTCACGAAATCGGCACGGGAAAGGACCGGCTCTGCCGGTTCTCCGTCGATAGCGATCCTGTTCGCTTCCAGAACAGTATCGAGTATGCCCTGCTTGACCGGATCCAGGGATTCGATCGGGATCCCAGCCATGCCTTGGTCGTTCACTCCCAGAAGGCGTACCGCCGCCCGGGCCTGGATCAGGACCTCTTGCCGCACCTCATAGGGCTCCACGGATAGATAGGTCATCACGGGCGTGGTTAGCCGTCGCGCTCCCATTGGCTTTTGACCACCCGTCTGGGCCTTCTGAGAGAGCGGTAATGAGTACTGGGTGGCGAGATGGGATTCGCGAAGCCCCAGGACATCCCTGTTGCCGGGAAGCACGTGTTCCTGAAAGAGCGTGGCAAGCAGAGCAACCGACCAGACGCCGAGCGCGTAGGCGGCGATTCTTCTCGAATGGGGCAAACTTCCCAGGAGCTTTGCGACGCCGACCAGCAGAATCGCCACGGCGAAGTGACCTACGTCAACCGCGACGTTGAACATGAAGAGGGCGGGTAACTTCTGACCCGATCCAAGATCCAGGAGCGAACACTCCTTGGCGTAAGAAAGGCCGTGCAGGAGGCCGAAAAGGAAGAGCAGGGGGAGATAGGGGCGGGCGGACCGGTTTCTGACGGCGGCGTGGGCCATCATGAGCACGAGAAGTCCGCCGAGTATGTCGACGAAGAGAAGATCGAAACCGGGCAGACCGATCTCTGCCAGGACCAGGGAGCATGCTTGCCCGAAAGAGTAGTACAACAGGATCGTTAACAGCTCGCGAGTGGGGGCCAGCAGCGCAACGGCCCCGACGAACAGAAGATGAAGCCATTTGAATCGAAGGTGCCCTAGCCCGCGCGTGAAGTGCTCGGTACACAGGTCTTGGAGAGACTGGGTGGAAGGCATGAGGGTGCGCATCGGGACGCGAATACCTTCCAGCGATCGTAGAAAGAGTCCCTGATGGACCGACCCGTCTAGCCATTGCGCGGTGAGGGCCGCACCGTTTCTCATCCAGGGCAGAAGTATCTCGTCACGCTCGGACAGGGGTTCCCCCGCGGTCGTCGCCGTGGCCTGCACGACGATCCAGCCGGCCTGATTGACGTATTCCAGCTTGGAAACGTGAAACCGGTCCGGAAAGATGGGAGCCTTGATGGCCCAGACGAGCATCTGAGTCGTGTCCGCTTCGAGGACATAGCTCTTCTCCGCCTTCTGGATGAGCCGGGCCTTGGTGATGCCCACGTCGTCTGCCCAGGCGCTTGTAGCATCGCCGACGAAGATCAGCAAGCAGATCCAGATCGTGCAACTTGCCCTATTCCAGGATGATATCATAGTTCTTTCGTAGTTCGTCGATCTTCCGTTGCTGGCTGTCCCTGCTCTTCTGCATCCGATAGTCGGTTCGAAGGTAGGCTTCCATCTTCTCGAACGGCGGAAGTTCGGGATCATGGTGTCCGGTGACGCGAACATAATGGATCCCTCGGAAGGACTCGATGGGACCGCTCCACTGATTCCGGGGGAGTTCGAACACGGCTTGAGCAAAGGGCTTGCCGAACGTGATCGCGACGGTCTGAAAGGAGGCTTTGCTGAACCGGTTTCCCATGGGTGCGAATTCGCCCATACCCGAGATGTCCGACGACTCTGCCAGTTCTCGCAGAAACCCGGCCGACTCATCGGGAGGGTCGGCTCCGGCAAAGGAAAAATAAACATGCTCGAAAGAGAGGGAAGGCGACGTTCTGTAACGTTCCTTGTTTTCCTCGTAGTAGGCGCGCAACTGGCCCACAGAGGGCTCCGGAACCACTTCGGTCAAGGAGCTTCGCATGAGGTTCAGGATGCGCTTTCGCACCCGATAGTCGTTCTTGTCCAGGCCGCGCTTGTACGCTTCCCGTAGCAGAACCTCATCCTCGATATGTCCTTGGATCAAGGCTTGCCGTTCTTCGGCCGTAACCAGGTTCTGGGTGATGCTTTCCCTCTGTTGTACGAGCGCATCAATGGTCTGGGTAGTAACCAGGACGGTGTCGCGATCCAGCGGCTTGAAATGCACATACAAGAGGGATGCAAGGATGCCCATAACCGCGAAGAGTAAGACGGGGGATTTGAGTGCGGTCATAGTGGTTCTCATCACCTCTGGTTGCGATGTGTTTCCTCTAAACGCGAAACGTAGCAGAATCGAGAAATCACATCAATCCGTTCCATCCGTAGAGGGTAGGGAGCGACGACGGGGATTTCATGTACCAGCGATGGGACCGGTGGGGGTGCCTGTTGAAGAATCTCGGTTGACGGGATGCAGTAAACCCCTCTCGTTGCTTGATTTCCACAAAGGGACTCTTTAGAGTTTTAAGGAGCCCGACCTAAGTGATCCGCGTGTGACCGTCGAAAAGAGATGTCTTGATCTACGAGAAACTCGAACACATCCGGGGGGATTTCGGGAAAAGAATCGCCCCGTTTGTGATCTTTTCGTGTCTGCTTCATCTTGCCCTGGCGGTTTCCGTCTTCTCCCCGGCCCCCCTGGAACGCCTCGAAGAAGAGATTCCCCGGAAGCCGATCCTTGTTGACTTCAGGGAGCACAAGGATGGCGAATCGCCGGAACCGGGCTCCCTGTCGCCTGACCCTCCGGGACAGGAGAGTACAGCCCGGGACGCCCGGCCCACCACCCCTCCACAGACTTCCCCCAATGAACCTTCCGCCGAAGCGAAAAGCGGAAAGACCGCCAAGGCCCGACTAGGGAAGGCCGAAAGAGAGGCGCCGCCCAAGCCAAAACTCGAGAAGCCTGTCGAAAGGCCCAAAGTAGTGGAGAAGATTGTCGAAGCATCACCACGGAAGCTTCCGTCGGCCCAAGACCTGGTCCCGAGCGTGAGCGACCTGATGAGATGGCATTCACGGGACGGCAAGTTGTTCCGGTCACACATTGAACAGGACGGCCTGCGAGACAGAGCCGCTCAAGTCCAATACAACGCGTATCTGAGCATCCTCAAACAAAGAGTCAAGGAGAGGTGGGACGTCTCTACCGTGAGGGACTTTCGTGAATCGACTACGATTGTCTGGTTCACGGTGGGCAAGGATGGTTCACTACAGTACCTGGAACTTGTGAGGTCTTCCGGCAGGACCCTGCTCGACGAAAAAGCCATGATCGCCATACGGAGTTCATTCCCCATGCCCGCACCCCCCGAGTCCCTGTTGGACGAGAACGGAATGATCAACATTGAGTTCTCATTCAGTTACGTGCTGGTTCACCCATATCCAAGGAGCCCCTACAGGGGCCAGAAACGGATCGTAGATTGAGCCGCTGATTGCGAACTTCAATCTGCTCACCTTCTACTGTGGAGGAGGCTGCTATGGATCTGCTGTCAAGGGGCGGGGTCTTCATGATCCCGATTGCGGTGTTCTCGATCATGGCGGTTGCCGTGTTTTTCGAGCGCCTCTGGACGTTGCGAAGGAGAAAGGTCCTGCCTTATGAAGACCTGCTCGAAGTCGAGGCTCTGATTCACAGGCGCGAGTTCGCGGAAGCACGCACCCTGTGCCAACAGAACAAGTCACCCCTGGCGCAGGTCGTACTTGCCGGTGTGCAATACCGAGTCGCCCCGAGACCGATCATCCAGGAAAAGATGGTAGGGAAGGGAAAGGCCTCGGCCATCGACCTGAGAAAGGGGATCGGTCTGTTGCAGACGATTGCGTCCGTGAGTCCTTTGCTGGGCCTGCTGGGCACGGTTGGAGGGATGATCAAGGTCTTCGACGCCATCTCCATGGGGGGTGTCGGCGATCCGGGTAGCCTGGCAACCGGCATCTCGGAAGCGTTGATCACAACGGCTGCAGGGCTCTGTGTGGCGATCCCGGCTTTCCTGGGACAGAGATACCTTTCCAACCGGGCGGCAAGATTCATCCATGGCCTGGAAGACTATGCCGGGCATCTGCTCGATCTGATCACGGGTCACGTTCCGGAAGAAAGCGAGGAAGAGAAATGAACTTTGAAGAAAGACTGCCCGGGGAAGAAGAGGAGCCGTCACTGAACCTGACCCCCCTGATGGACATCATGTTCCTCCTTGTCATCTTCTTTGCCGTCTCCACCACATTCAAGGTCTTCCCGGGGATTTCGGTAGATCTGCCGGGTGCGAAGGCCGAGACGATCCAGGAGGAAGAGAAATCCCTCACCGCTATCCTCACGGCCGCAGGGGAGGTCTTCATCGAAGACAAACCCGTCGCAATAGACCAATTGGCTGAAACACTGCGCGTAAAACAAGAGGAATCACCCGTGGATCTGTTTATCCTGGAGGCGGACAGGAAGGCTGAGCACGGGCAGGTCGTTGTGTTGATGGATGCGGCAAAGCAGGCCGGCATCCTTCACCTGGCCATCAGCACCCGCTCTGAAAAGGATTGAAACGACAAAAGGGGTCAGGCCGAAACTATCAACCCTGAAGGTTGATAGTTTCGGCCTGACCCCACTATCCGCTACGGAAGGGCGGTGCCCGGGCCTTCAGGGGTCCCCGCCTGATCGTCGGCCTCGGACGCTTCCTCCTCGGCGGGACCCTCGAGATTGCTGACCCGGTACATCCGCTTGTTCACGTAAAGCTGTCCGGTGAGCGTATAAGTCTTTCCTGCGATCGCCGGGTCGGTGAGCTGATCCGTGATGGGCTTGGCACCTACAAAGGTCATGATCGGGGGATATATCTGCTTGAGGATGCTCGACCCCAATGCGGTCCCTTCCAGGGTGTGGGAACTCTCGATGTCCAGTATCCAGGTCTTCTTGAGCACGTTGACCGTGAAGCGGTTCACCCCGCCTGCGTTCTCGTCTATTTCCGGATCGTAGAACTTGCCGATGAATTTGAACTGGAGTGGCATGTCTGCAGACGTCTGGGCAATGGACCGGCCGGTGAGGGCCAGGACAGAGATGACCAGGGTGAGAAAGAGCAGGCCCCACCACCAGAAAGAGGACCGGATCACAGCTTTTGGCTTCGCAATCATTCGAGCCTCCTTAGTGAACACACGCTTTGTATGCAATTGCAGCGGTCGTAGTCGACATTTTCGTATGGAGATTCTGATTTCTGTGGGCTACTTCCGTCCGTCGTCTTTCGTGAGTGGGCTGAGATAGTGTTTCTCCGTCAGCCCCATCTTTCGCATCGCGATCCCTGTGAGCGCTTCACGCACGAGTCGATTCGCATTCATCGCCGAAACATAGGTAGGGTCGACGAGGGGGTTCAATTCAACCAGTTCGAATCCTACCACATTGCTTTCTGCGCACAACCGTCGGACGATCATAGTGGCTTCACGCATGGTCAGCCCGCCCGGCTCCGGGGTGCCGGTCCCAGGAAAGAAACCGGGATCGACCACATCGACATCAAAGGAAATGAAGAGATACTTGGGCCCGTCGTTCGCTTCTTTGATAGCGTCTTCCACAACGGCCTTCCAACCTCGATCTTCGACCTCCGCCATTGTGTGGTAGCGGAACTCGTTTTCCCTCATCCACTTGAACGATTCCTCATCCGGGTAGTAGCCACGCAATCCGACCTGGATGAAGTTCTTGCCCGGTACGAGTCCTTCTTCGATGAGTCTGTACACGGGCATCCCGTGATTGATGAGATGCCCAAAGGCGTATTTGCCCGCGTCATAGTGGCAATCGAAATGAATCACCCCCACGTTTCCCTTGCCGTAGACATCCACCAGCGCCGCCACATCGGGGTACATGAGGGAGTGGTCGCCTCCCACGATGATGGGAATGACATGTCGGCCATCATCAAGCTTGACTTCTACTGCCTGACGGACGAACGCACGAATGGCATGCACGCTGCGCTCCGTACTCATGATATCTATGGGGGCGTCTCCAAAGTCTGCCATGACCATTTCCTTGAAAGGATCGACCATGACATGCATGTGCGGCGTCTTCACGATACCCCACCCACCATAGACTTCTGAGTTGCGAACCGCGTTGGGCCCGAACTGTGCACCCCGCATACCGCCCGACATGTCGGTGTACGCACCCATGATCGCTACCTCGACTTGGCTTGCCTTCAGATCTTCGGGGGTGAGTGCGATCGGCAGATGGAAGAACGTGGGAATTCCCATCCAACTGAAACCCATATTGTATTTCTGCACATTAATGACACCGGGCTCACGTTTCGGATCCTTTCCAAAATCGCGCAGCGTGTGCCATAGGTTGTAGGTCGGATCTTCTGTATCGAGAGGTATGACCGGTTTTTCCCCCTTGCGGATCGGCGCCGGGGCTGATTCCAGACCCTCGTCCAGCAAACCAATCTGGGCAAAGGCGGGCAATGCAAGTGCACAGAGGGTGACCAAGACCACTGAAATACGAAACAGAGAACGAAGCATAAGACTTCCTCCGTGGTTTTTCCGTTGGCGAGTTGGCGGGCTCCTCGCGGCAGGGTCTCATGAATAGAACAACTGCATAATGCAGAAGACAGCGGATTTGATGCTATATCACATAATGTTGACGGCTGATATCCGTTTGATGAGTAATACTGAAAAAGGGTGCAGGAAAAAGGCGGACCTTCTCGGTAGAGAATTCGAGGAAAAGCACGGCCCGGCCCCGTCGAGGTTGCCCCATCGACCTCTGATGACGTCTGCGGTTGACCCCCACTTCTATTGTAGGCGGTGAGATTATATAATCCCATCCTGGTTTCTGGGGAGTGAGGTGGCCCTTGCGCAACACGAGCCTTACAACGAATCACATCAACCGATGGTGCCGGACGGGATTCGCGGTTGTCGTACTCGCGGTAGCCGTTCCAGTTGCTGCCGGCGCCGCTTGGGCGACGACAAAAGGCGTACTGAAAGACTCGGAGAAGCTCGAAGAGGATCTCAAAGAGAACCTACCGGAACGGGTGTCCTTCTTCTCCAAGCTCTTCAAGCCGGACCGTCGGTTTCTCATCGTGCCCATACCGCAGTCCAACCCGACCATCGGGTCAGGCGTGATCCTGACCGCAATCTATTTCCACCGGCAGAGCGAGGAGGATGCAGAACTCGGCCTGCCCGTGTCCTCGACGCAGGGCGCCTTGCTCTACGCCAGCTCGGACAGTTACGGTGGCGTGGTACAGCACCAGGGCTTCTATGCAAAAGACCGATGGCGGGTCGAGGTTCTGGCAGGCGCCACGGATCTGAAGCTCGACTTCTTCGGAGTAGGAGATGCGCTGGGGCTCAAGAACCAATCGGTCCGCTGGAATCTGAAAGGAGCCATCTTCCAGCCAAAGCTCTTCCGACGGCTGATGGGCAACTGGTTCGCCGGGGCAGAGGCTCGACTGCTCGCAACAGAAAATGAATTCATCGTGAATTTCGATTTTCTCGGCACGGGTCAGCGGGAGGAGATCCCTCTCGGAGAGTTCGATCAGACCTCGATGGGGCTGGGTCCGCTCTTGCGGCGAGACACGCGGGACAATCGATTCAATGCCTACCGAGGCTCGTACTTCGAATTCGAGGGACTCTTCAACGACACGGCCATCGGAAGCGATACGACCTACCAGGCGTACATGGTCCGTTACCGAGCCTATCACGCCCTGAGGGAGAATCTCATCGTCGCCGCGGATGGGCGTGCACGGTTCACAGGCGGTAAGATCCCATTCTACGACTTCTCTCGCCTGGAGTTGCGCGGGTTCAGTGCTACCCGGTACATGGACAACCACGTGCTCCAGTTCCAGAGCGAGATTCGCTGGCGGTTCTACAAGAGGCTCGGCTTGGTGGGCTTCTTCGGCGGTGGTACGGTGGCTCCCGAACTGGATGAGTTTGATAACGGCACCTTTGTCTGGTCAGGAGGCGGGGGCCTCAGGTTCATGCTGACCGAGAAGAGCCGCATCAACCTTCGCCTGGACTATGGACGAACGAGAGACGACGGCGCCTTCCACCTCTTCGTCGGCGAAGCCTTCTAAGGCGCCTGACCCCGTATTGCTTTGGCCACGTCCTTCTACTCCCTTCCTGGCTCATAGGTGGTCTCAAATTGCGACCACCTTGATGCCAACCAAAGGGGTCAGGCCGAAACTATCAACCATAAACCTCTCCTTTCGTGATAAGGCTTCCGCCAAGTCGCCGCCCTGCTTTCCCCCTGGCACGCTTGTTGCTGCAAATCCTCAGCATGGCACGACCCTTGAGGATAAACGTTCCCGACGGCACCTATCACGTCACCTCCAGAGGGGTGGAACGTCGTTCAATAGTGGCCGATGATTTGGACCGGCAGCGGTGGGTGGATCTGCTCGGCCGTGTTGCCTCCCGCCGGGACTGGAGGCTTCACGCATGGGCATTGATGAATAACCACTACCACTTGTTCTGGAGAGTGCCACACGCAGATCTGTCCCAAGGTATGCATGATCTGAACTCGGCTTATGTGGGTGAGTACAATCGGCGACACGACAGGTGTGGTCCTCTGCTCCAAGGTCGTTTCAATGCCATCCTCGTTCAGAACCAGTATCATTATTGGGAATTGACCCGGTACGTTCATCTGAATCCCGTTCGTGCTGGTCTAGTCAGTGACCCGGAAAAATACCCCTGGAGCAGTTGCGCCTTCTATTTTCGACCACACCAGGCTCCCCCTTGGCTCGATTGGAGGGAGGTTCTCCTCGAATATGGTGATTCAGTTGCTATGGCACGAGAGGCTTATCGAGCCTTCCTGGGGGAAAGTTTGAAAAAGGATGAGTCCTCCCCTCTGAGGGAAGTCGCTGGTTCGACACTCCTTGGTTCTCCGAAGTACGTGGCGCTCGTGAAGGACTTACTTCGAGGGCGATTGCCCGACCGCGAGATGCCGGCAGCCAACGAGCTGCGGCCCTCCTGCGAGGTTGAGGAGGTAGTACAGAGTGTTTGCGGCGCTTTCGGTGTGGATAGAATTACCGTTCTTCGCAGGGGTGAACGAAAGAACTGTGCTCGGTCCATAGCGCTCTATCTCTGTTGTTCGATGACTCGTTGCTCGGTAAAGGAACTCGGGCAGTATTTCGGGAATATCTCCGGACAGGCAGTGAGTAAGGTCAGCACCAGGATTCGGCTGCAACGCAGTCTTGACCGGAGATTGGATCAAGAGATCAGAGCTGTAGAAGGGCTTTTACAGGGTTGATAGTCTAGGCCTGACCCCAGAAACTTGACATGGAACCGTTATGGTTGCATAATGGAACCATAAGGAGGTCGCCATGCCGAACCTGACGATCAAAGGCATTCCTGAAGAACTCTACAAACAATTGAAGGATCGTGCCGCCCGGCAGCGGAGAAGCTTGAACAGTGAGGTTATTTGGTGTCTGGAGCACGCAGCGAGTCTCACGACGGTTGAACCTAGAGAATGGTTAGTGAAGGCGGACAACCTTCGAAACAGGCTCGGTTTGACTCCCGTGACCGAGAGCTTCCTCAAAGAAATGAAGACGGCCGGGCGGCCATGATCGTAGTCGACACCAATCAGATTGCGTATCTGCTCATTGGCGGAGATTTAACGGATGCGGCGCGGCGTGTCTTCATCCAGGATCCTGCCTGGTCAGCGCCGGTCCTGTGGCGCAGTGAATTCCGAAGTATACTTGCCCATTACATTCGTCGACATGAGTTGCGATTGTCTCAAGCCATGCAAATGCAGAAGATGGCTGAAGAGTTACTTGCTGGTCGGGAGCATCTGATAGACTCGGAACGTATTCTTCGGTTGGTAGCGAAATCCGGATGTTCTGCCTACGATTGTGAATTTGTTGCGCTCGCTATGGAACTGCGGGTGCCACTTGTCACCTCGGACAAGCAGATACTGCGTGAATTTCCGAGAATCTCAATATCGCCAGCAGCATTCGTTGAGGGTGATGCTTAACAGCCCCAACCCGGACGGATAGATAGAAGGGGTCAGATAGAAGGGGTCAGGCCGAAACTATCAACCTTTAAGGTTGATAGTTTCGGCCTGACCCCATTGTCGATCAAGTTCGGGCCGGCAGGGCCTAGAAAAACCGTGCTTTGCCTAACGGAAGGCGGCGGCAAGGTTCTGAACGTTCCGCTTCATGACGGTGAGGAAGTCACCCTCGTCCGGAACGTTTCCGCAGGGGTCGAAGACGAGGCTCTGGATGCCTGCAGAGGCGAGCTTGTCCACGGATGCCTGCAAGGGTCCGCCCTCCCAGATCATCCACTTCGCCGGATGATCCTTCAGAAGGGCTTGAAGCTCGGTCCACTGAGCGTCGGTCGGCACCTCGTCAGGTTCCCAGTGCACGCTCTTCATGTTGAGTCCGTACCTCCTGGACAGATAGTCATAAACGGGATGGGATCCGATCAACGGTTGCGATGGATTCTTCGACACGATTTCCTTGATGGACTTGTCGATCCCTCTCAACTCTTTGGCGAGCACGCCGTAATTGCCCTGGAACTCATCACGGAGATCGGGCCGGAGGCGGCTCATCGCCTCGTAGACCGCTGCGGTCTGCTTTTCTGCGAGCTCGAAGTCGATCCAGGTCGTGAAGGCGGCCGCTTCGTGGGCATGTTCACCGGCTGCGCCGTGGCTGTGCGTGACGGCTCCTTCGATCCGGATGTACCGGTCTTCGAAGCTTGCCGAGGTGTTCACCATTCTGGACCGAGGCAGCGAAACCTTCTTCGTCCATTTGGCATATCCGGCGCCGTTCAGCAGGATCAGGTCCGCCTTCTGGTAGGCGGCAACCGTGTCGAGATCCGGGGTCCAGTAGGCCGGATCCTCATCCGCCGGGGCAGGGAACTTCACTTCCGCATGAGTTCCGGCAATGCTCTCTGCAAAGTACTTCAATGGGTAGTTCACAACGTATATCGCGATTGGTTCTTCGCCATAGGCCTCTTGGAGTGCGCCGCTCAAGACGAACACGACGCACAAGACGATGGCGGACAACGTTCCCGATACAGAACCCCTCGCTCCTCGCCTCTTCATCTCACACCCCCTATCATCTAATGAACAGTGCACGCACCAGGTCATTGGAGAATTGATTGACCAGAAGTATCATGACCCCGCAAAGAATCCCGCTCACGAGCAGGATGATGAAGATCTCTGCGCTCATAAGCCTTGCGATGGTCCTTCGGCTGCAGCCCAGCTTGAAGATGGTCCGGATCTCTCGCTCGCGCAGCCTGAGGGACAGGGCGAAGACAAGGATCAGGGCGAGGAACGTGGCCAGAGCCACCACGGAGATCACGGCGTCGAGCACGTTCTTGATCCGGAAGATGTTCTGGAGAAGGCTGTCGATCACATCCGCCGGTTTGACGATCTGCAGGCCCTCCTCCTTCGAGAGGAATCGTCCTCGGAGGATCGTTCCGGATTTCGTGTCGTATGGGTCGGCGATGACAGCGGTGATCGGGTAGGCCGAAAGATCGCCGTGGAAGTGAAAGGAGTCCAGGTTCTTCTCGGTGATTTCCGTGTAGTGATAAAGCTTGGCGCTTGCCGCAACGTTCGTGTCTGTCCGCTTCAGGATGACCGTCGTGTCCTTGGTTCTGGTCACATCCTCGTGGCCGTGTCCAAGGCCCTGGATGACCCAGGCCGTCTTCAGATCCACGAACACGGCGAGATCGTCGGACGTGTGGGACTTGGCCAGTACGCCCACCACCTTCATCTTGAGTGGATAGATGCCCGCGAGGTCGAACAGTGTCTCCGGAGATGAGACCAGGCTGTCCCCCTGCCCGAGGCCGAGGTGTTCGGCCGCCGAGGCGCCCAGAACGCACTCTCCGAGCACGGCGAGCATCCTGCCCCGTTCGACTTCCAGGCCGCGGAAGTCGAAATAGTCGAGGGTCGTTCCGACGATTGGATGCCCCCTCGCCTGAAACCGGGCATAGACCGGAATCGGGAGGGCGAGCCCTGTCTCCCAAACTCGATCGGAAGCCTCCATGTCGATCAGCTCGGGCACTTCGTCTCCAAAGTAGAGTGTGTTCATGACCAGGTCCAGGGAACTGCCCTTGGCCCCGATGACCAGGGGCGTTACGTCGGCCCGTGAAAGAAGCTGACGCTCACTCTCCTCGAGCAGAAGCTGGAGGGAGACGGGGAGGAACGAGATCAGGGTGATACAGGCCACCAGGGTGGCGGTCCTCATCTTGTTGAAGACCAGGTACTTCCAAGCGATGTAGAGGTTGTCGATCACCCGTCCCCTCCATCGTGAAAGTCCTGGAAGTCCACGACCCGGTCGAACCGCTTTAGAAGCTCGTGATCGTGGGTCACGGCCAGCAGGGTGGCGTCCTGTTCATCCACGCTGCGGAAGAGCAGATCCAGAATGAGGGTCTTGTTGTCCGGATCGAGGTTGCCCGTGGCCTCGTCGGCCAGAATCAGCTTCGGCCCCGGCAACAGGGCCCGGCAGATCGCAGTCCGCTGCTTCTCCCCATGGGAGAGATCAGACGATGGACGACCGACTTTGTCACCGATCCCCATTTCTCGGGCGAGGTCCGCGGCTCGGTCGCGCACGTCCCTTTCGAGGTTGAGGGCGCCCGTGATCCGGTAGGGATGCAGGATGTTGTCGAGGACGTTCAGGTAGTCGATCAGCTCGAAGTCCTGAAACACGAACCCGATGTTCGTGATGCGGAAGTCCCTTCTCTCGCGATCGCTCAATCTGCTCACCGTAACATCTGCGACCGCAATCTCCCCCTCTTGAGGGGTCATGATGCCGGCGATCAGATGGAGCAGGGTCGTCTTGCCCGAGCCGCTCGGACCGATGACCGCCACCTTCTCGGACCGGGCGACCTCGAACTCGGGGATTTTGAGCCGAAACTCGCCCCGCCGGTATGTGAACGTCAACGCTTGGATCCGGATCATCGAGCCCTTGCCTTGGCTGCTGGGTGCGGAACCTCAAGGAAGCCGATTCTTTACCGATCCCGTCCCGTGTGTCAACAGGTGGTGGGGCGGCTCCACGATTGACAATGTATAGTAAAATGTATACTACGTGTATTAAGATTTACGATCTCGGAGAGGGGCCATGAGCAAGAAGTTCGATTTCTCGATCCTCAGGAACCTTCGAAAGAAGCTGGGAATAACGGCGGAGCAGCTGGCCGAGAGGGCCGGATTGACCCGCGCCACGGTGGCAAAGATCGAGGGCGGGAAAGCCAACCCGACCATGGGCACGATCGAGGCCCTGGCAGGCGTGTTTCAGCTGACTCCCAGCGAGTTGGTCCGGGTGGCAGAGGCAACCCGGTTCGAAAAGGGGAAGACGAAGAGCTTCAAGACGAAAGGCTTTTCCGGAAAACACATCTGGTTTCCCCAGTTCGAAGTCTACTTCATCAAAGCCAAAGCGGGCGTGCGAAAGGAGTCCATTCCGGAACTCCACGAGAATACGGCGGAGGTCTGTCTGGTTCTCTCGGGCAAGCTCAACCTGACGGTCGGCGGTCAGACCCATAAGCTGGGTGCGGGGATGGCGGCCCGTTTCAAGGCGATGCAGGACCACTGGCTGGACATCATCGAAGACTCAGAATTCCTGCTCATCCATCACAGCGCTGTCTGATTCTACATCCAACCCTGCTGACCGACGCCCGTGGATGACCCCGCCTATGGGAGCGGGAGCACGGATTCGAGACGACGCAGTTTCTGTCTCGAGATCAGGCGGCGATCCACCGCGTCCTTGAGGAGGGTTTCCAGGTCCGCAACCGGCTCCAGCTCGGAAAGAGCGATGGCCACCCGGCATTGTCGGACGGTCTCCTCATCCACGAGACCGAGGCCAAAGAGGGCCAGACCCAGCTGCATGCCGTCTCTTACAGGGGTGACGAGAGGGGCGAAAGGCTCGAATTGCTCGGGGGGTGTTCGCTTTTCGAGGTGAATGAAGATCCTCTTCACCGTTCCTCTTTTCTCGGGAAGCCGGTCGAGGAGGGCGAGCGCACAACGTTGGTTGTCTTCCCGCATGCCCGTCCCGGCCATTCGGTCCGCGGCCTCCTCCGCTGACAGCTTCTCGTGCACGAGGCTCGCATACAGGGAGAAGGCGGCCGCATCGCTTTCCGCATCATCGCCGAACAGATACTCCTTTGCGAGGGGGCGCCTCTGTCTGCCATCCAGGAGGGCGCACACCTTGAACCCTACCTGATCCATGAACCGCTTGGGACGGCCCTTCTTCATGAGCCTCCACCAGTCCTTGAAGGTGATCCCGTCGAACTCCACCCCGTCCAGCATCATCTTGTTCTCCAGGACGCCCCGCAGCTGGGGAGGGCTCGCCGTGACGAAATAGAGCGGAACACAGCCGTAGCCCTGTCCCGGCCCCCGCCGGATCCCCCGCAGCACCTCGGGCATTCCGGTGATCGCCTGTTTGTCCACGGCGAACTCGAGGGGGATGCGGCTCAGGCCCTGGAGGGAGGAGAAATGGGTGGACAGGTAGGTCTTGTCGATGTCCCAGATGAAGACCGGCCCGGTGTACCGCTCCGGCAGAGTCCGTTGATCATCGATTTGCAGAGGATATTCCTCGGGCATAGAGGGACTCAACGGTACCGAAGCGATGCGAGTTCGTCCCCAATCGGAAGGTGCATGAGCTGCACCAGGGCGTCCTCCACCTTCCAGCCTTCGAAGAGCAGCCGGTGTACGGCCGTCACGATCGGAAGATCCAGGCCCACCGAGTCTGCGTAGCGTTTCACCGCCTTGGTGGTGGGCACCCCTTCGGCCACCTGGGTCATGCTCTCAAGGATTTCGTCCAGGGTCTCGCCCTTTGCCAGCCGGCTCCCGACCTGATGGTTGCGGCTGAGGGAGGAAGCGCACGTGCACATCAGATCACCCACGCCCGTCAGACCTCCGAATGTGAAGACATCCGCTCCCATACACACACCGACCCGGGCCATTTCGCTCAAGCCCCGGGTGATCAAAAGGGATTTGGTGTTGTCCCCGAATCCCATGCCGTCCGACATGCCCGCGGCCAGGGCGATGATGTTCTTGAAGGCACTGCCCACCTCGGTGCCGACCACATCGTGCCCGCCGTAGACCCGTATGAGCCCGCTCTCTTTGAACAGGGCCTGGATCACTTCGATCACCTCGTCGTAATGGGAGGCCACGGTCGCGCCGGCCGGATGTCGGGCCATGATCTCGCCGGCCAGATTGGGCCCGGCGAAGACCCCGGTCTTCAGCGTGCACGTCTCTTCGCGGAGGATCGTGGACATGCGCTTGAAGGTCTCGATCTCGAAACCCTTGGTCGTGTGGACCAGGATCTGGTCGCCCTGGATCGTGTCTCCCACGGCCCTGGAGACTTCGCGGAACGACTTGGAGGGAACGGCCATCAGGATGGCGGGCGTTCGTTTGACCACCTCTGCCAGATCGGTGGTCGCCCGAACCCCTTCAGGGAGGGTGTGTCCCTTCGCGTACAAGGAGTTGGTATGCTTGGTGTTGATCTCTTCGGCCAGATCCTTGCGGCGCACCCACATCTCGAGGGACTTGCCCGTCTCGCACAGGAGGACGGCCAGGGCGGTGCCGAAGCTGCCTCCTCCAACGATCAGAACATCCAGATCTCTCTTCATCACTGGGGCTTCTCCCTTGTCGGCAACCCGAAGCCTGTGAGCCGGTTGTGGTAGTAGAGCAGCAGGTTCCGATCCTCGTGGAACAGGCGGTCCCCGCGGCGGATCAGGGCCGGACGCCGATGGTAGGACTTCAGGTGAGCGAGTGCGTCACCCACGATGGCGCCCGTGTCTTTCTTCCGGAGCGAGTCATCAAGCCTCACGCGATCGTTCTGAGCCAGCTCGCGAAGGCGCTCCAGGGTGCGATCCACCCGGGTGTAGGCCTCCGTCATGGGCATGCTCTCTTCTGAGCCGCCCGTTCTGAGCACCCGGTAGAAATCCAGGCCCGGGCATTTTTCCCATAGCCAGTCGAGGATCGAATAGGAGACCAGGTGGGTCGGCTTGACCACGGTATCCCGGTGGAACGCTGCGGAGATGCTGGCGGCCAGCTCGCGGGTATACTCCTGGTCGCGTTGTCCGTCGAATGCGGGCGCACCGTTCCGGTATACGTATCTTTCTCGATCCACGACCCGTCCCCGGTGGTCTCGTGAGTTGCCCTCCGAGTCCACCTCATTGCCGAAGACATCGAGGGGCCTGGACACGACCAGGTGGATCCTCGAGTCCAAAGAGAAGAGCTTGGAGATGAAATCGGCGACCCGTTTCGGCTTGGAGAACTCGTCGTCCTCGATGATGAAACGGCTCTTACCCACGTCTTTGAGATAATCTTCGATCAGGGTTTCCGCCTCGAGGACGAGCTGGTAGTTCAGAGTGCAGGGTACGACGAACACGTCGGGTCGGGCTTTCTGTGCCATGAGATTGTGGACGTATGCGTCGAGTGCCATACCCAGAAGGCCCATCTTGAGCTTGTCTTCAACCGCACCGCTCCGGCTGCGGGTGCCGCCGGGGAAGAACATGTTGTGGTAGCCGAGCTCCATGGTGCAGCCCGCGTAGGTCTTCAAGACTTCCTTGTAGACCTCCGCCTTCTTCCTGCGGTCCACCTTGTACGCACCAAGGTTGTGCATGAAGAAGCCGATCATCTTGTTCGAGAACAGGTTCAGACCGGCTCCGTAAGTGTAAGGAGGGAGGCCCAGTCGGAAGAGTGCATACCCGAGGATGATGCTGTCCAGGTTGCTCAGGTGGGTGGACACGAGCACCGTGGTTCCCATTTGGGCGGCGGCCTTGAAGGCCTCGGTTTCCCCCTCGATCACGATCTGGTCGTCCAGGGTTGCCATGCCCGTGGGGATGGCAGCCAGTAACCGCAGGGGGCTGAGCGCGTTGAGAAGCACGCTCAGAGCCGGTGGCGCCACCCGGGTGGCCAGCGCGAAGACCCGTGGGTCGAAATGGCCCGCCACCTCCTCTGAAAAGGAGTCGATCATCTGTTTCAACAGATCGGACTGACGGGTGGGAGAGGCCCTGAGTGCCTCATGCCGGATCTTCCGGTAGAAGGCCCTCTGTTTCTTTGCCTTGGAGCGGTCTTTCTCGGTGTCCAGCCGGATTCGCTCCTCGTAAAGGGTATCGAACAGGGCCTGTTCCGTGATCCTCGGGTCTTTGGTGTAGTGGTTGAATACCCGGTGGGCGACTTCGACGAGCACCCTCTCTTTGTCATGCTCCCTCACTGGAGAACCTCCTTTTCACGAAGGCTTCGTTTGGCGGGGGAGTTATCCTAACACACCTTCCCGGACCGAACAACGTAAAAGCCCGAATTATTTGGCAGAACCTGGGCGGGCGCCTTTGAGTGCCCGCCAAGGCACACGCTCGTCCGTGCACTGAACAAGATGTCTCGTTTAGAGAAAAAGTGTCAGCAAAAAGGGGATCAGGAATCCCTTTTCAGCTGTTCCGGCGCTTCCCGGACGAAAAAGGCTCCTGACGCCCCTTCTGCGGGCTTCGATTCCTCGTTCCTTTCGCTCCGGCGAATTGCCTGGGCCGCCTCCTTTACGAGAATCCCTGCCAGGCCGAACAGCAGGATGGCAAGGCCCGCGAGCACATAGTGGCCCTGCTGGAGGTTCTTCCACGCTTGCAGCCCGAGGGCGCTCAGGCTGACGGCGAACATAGCGAACATGGGGTAGCGCACGAACGCGTTGTTGCCCCTCAGCCGTGCAATCCACACCGAGACGGCAAGCAGCGCCAGGGCTGCCAGAAGCTGATTGGCCGAGCCGAACAGAGGCCAGACCCGGTCCGTGCTCCCGCTTCTGAAGAGGACGAAGCAGCAGGCAAGGGTGATCAGGGTGGCCGTGAACCGGTTCGTGAGGATCGCGTTTGCCCGGCCCGGGGAGGAAGACTGGAACAGCTCCTGAAAGGCGAAGCGGGCCAGCCGTGTTGCCGTGTCCAGCGTCGTCAGGCAGAAGGCGGATACCGCAAGGGCGGCGAAGCTCTGGCCCGTTTCCTGGGAGACGCCGAGGGAGGCCATGAAGGTTCCCACCCCGTAGGAAAAGATGTGGACAGGGCCTCCCTCCGCCTTGAGGGCTGCGTACTCGCCCTGATGGACATGTACGGCCGCCAGGAGTGCAAGCACGGCCAGCATTGCCTCGATGAGCATGCCCCCGTAGCCGACCGTGCGGGCGTCCGACTCGGAATCGAGCTGTTTTGCCGTGGTGCCCGAGGCCACGAGGCTGTGAAACCCGCTGATGGCGCCGCAGGCAACGGTCACGAACAGGATCGGAAACATGGGTCCCAGCTCGCTCTGGAACTGGGTGAACATGGGAAACTGAATCGTCGGTCGGAACAGGAAGACGCCTGCGAGCCCTGCAGCCATCACGGCGTAGAGCAGGAAGGAGTTCAAATAGTCCCTGGGCTGGAGCAGGATCCAGACCGGGGTGACCGAGGCAACAGCGCAATAGATGAACAGGACCCAGATCCACGTGTCGGCCGTGAGATGGACGGGAGCGCGGGTCACGATCGGAATGGCGACGAACATGACGAGCAGAGTGACGGATGTGGACAAGGCAAGGGGAAGCCGTGTGCGGTAGTTGATCCACCCGAAGACCAGGGCCAGAAGGATGAACAGACCTGAGGCGGGAGCAACACCCGGGTTGGCGACAAAGGTCTTGGTCACCACCTTTGCGAACACGGCCACCACCAGGACGAGGGCGGACCACGAGAAGAGAAGGAAGAGGATCTTCCCGGTCACGCCGATCTGCTCTTCGATGATCCGGCCAATCGACTGCCCACGATGTCGCAGGGAGGCGACCAGGGCTGTGAAGTCGTGCACGGCTCCGATGAAGATGCTTCCGAGCAGGATCCAGAGCAGGGCAGGGACCCACCCGAAGACGGCTCCGAGCACGGGACCGACGATCGGCCCGGCGCCGGCGATGGAGGCGAAGTGATGTCCCAGGAGCACCTGCTTCCGGGCGGGCACATAGTCGACCCCATCCTGTTCCTGATGGGCCGGTGTGGTTCGAGTCGGGTCGATGCCCAGTTTTCGGGAGAGGTAGCCCCCGTAGAGCACATAGGCCGCGACGAGAAGAACACCACTGCCGGATATGAGTAGGATGCCGCTCATGCCCCTCTCTTTCGTATGCGGGAGCGATTCTCCAATTCTAGCAGGCCGCCGAAAAACTCTTCAATAGCCCGCCGGTGTCCTGTGCCTCCTGATGTTGCATAGCCTGCGGGATCCCTATAAAATGCCTTGCTTTGGATGAAATCAGCCCGAAGAGGAACAGGGGAAGTGAAACAGGCTGGAAAATTCGGTCGTTATGGAGGGGTTTTCGTTCCCGAGGTCCTGATGCCTACTCTGGAAGAGTTGGAGCAGGCCTTTCTCAGGTATCGAAACGATCCTGCCTTTCGGGCGGAGCTCAAGGATCTCTTGGAGAAGTATGCCGGGCGACCAACGCCGCTCACGCTGGCGACGAACCTGAGCCGGCGCGCCGGCTGCCGTATCTATCTGAAGCGGGAAGATCTGCTGCACGGCGGTGCGCACAAGACGAACAACTGCCTCGGCCAGGCTCTGCTCGCCCGCTACATGGGAAAGAAGCGCATCATCGCGGAGACGGGGGCCGGACAACACGGATTTGCCACGGCCATGGTGGGCGCCCTCTTCGGCCTGAAGACCGTCATCTACATGGGTGAAGAGGACGTTCGAAGGCAGGCGATGAATGTCCTCCGTATGGAGCTGTGCGGGGCGGAGGTCGTGCCCGTGACGACGGGCTCGAAGACCCTGAAGGATGCGGTCAACGAGGCGATGCGGGACTGGATCACCAACATACGCGATACCTTCTACATCTTCGGGACCACGGCCGGGCCCCATCCGTTTCCCCTGATGGTCAAGCACTTTCAACGCGTTATCGGACAGGAGACGGTGAGACAGGTCCGGGCCGCTGAAGGGCGCCTGCCGGACGCGGTGGTGGCCTGCGTGGGTGGAGGCAGCAACGCCCTGGGGATCTTTCAGACTTTCTTGAAGAAACCGGAGGTCAGGCTCTTCGGGGTGGAGGGCGCCGGCCTGGGGCTATCCGGCACCAAGCACAGCGCTCCTTTGAACCGTGGCTCCGACGGTGTACTGCACGGGACCTATACCCGCATCCTCCAGGATCGGGACGGGCAGATCCGGGAGGCGCACTCTATCTCCGCGGGCCTTGACTACCCGGGCGTGGGACCGGAACACAGCCACCTGAACGAGTCCGGCCGAGTGAAGTACGTGGGCATCACGGATCGCGAGGCGCTGGACGCCTTTGTGCTCTTGAGCAGGACCGAGGGCATCATCCCGGCCCTGGAATCGGCCCATGCCATTGCATATTCCCTGAAGCTTGCAAAGAAGATGCGCGACAAGGACGTGATCGTGGTCAATCTATCCGGACGGGGCGACAAGGACCTGGAGCAGGCGAACGAATCGCTCGCACGGCTGGGCAGGGGGAAGAAGAGATGAGTCGGTACCAGGCCTGTTTCGAGTCGCTCAGAGCCCGCAAACAAAAGGCCTTCATTCCCTTCTTCGTGATCGGCGATCCGAGCTACAAAACCTCTATGGACGCGGTCAAGGCATCGCTCGATGCGGGCGCCGATATGCTCGAGCTGGGAATCGGGTTTTCCGACCCGATCGCGGACGGTCCGTCGATACAGGCTGCGGATCTGCGCGCCCTGAATGCCGGCATGACCGTGGATCGTGCGTTCCGGTTCATTGAAGAGGTGCGAAAATTCAGCCAGGTTCCGATCGGGCTCCTGGTCTATTACAACCTGGTCCTTCGCAGGGGTGTGTCCCGGTTCTGCCGACAGGCGGGCAAGGCCGGCGTTGACGGGATCCTTGCGGCGGACGTGCCGATCGAGGAGGCGGGACCGGTCATCGAAGGGTGCAAATCCTCAGGAGTCGACCCGATCTTCATGGTGACGCCCACGACCACACCGGAGAGGCTTGACAAGATCCTCGTACACGCGGACGGCTTTCTCTACCTGGTGGCCCTTCTGGGGGTGACCGGGGCGAGGGGTGACTTGCATCCCGAGGCCCTGCGGATGATCCGGAGGGTTCGCGCGCGGACCGACCTGCCCCTGTGCGTCGGCTTTGGGATCTCCCGGCCGGAGCATGTCCAGGCCCTGAGCCGGGCGGGCGCCGACGGGGCGATCGTGGGCAGTGCCATCGTGAACCTGATCGCCCGCAACCTCCGGACAAAGGGGAAGCTGCCGGAGGTGGTGCGACGCTATGTCCGAACCATGAAGAAGCAGACCTTACCACCAGCCTGCTAGGCCGTCTGGCTCAGGTGTAGCCCCACGACGCCCACGACGATCAACAGGATCGATACGATCTTCAGCAGGCTCACGGATTCCTGGAACCATGTGATTCCGATGAGCGCGATCAGCGCGGTGCCGAGCCCGGACCAGATCGCATAGGCAACACCCAGCTCGATCTTCTTCAGTGCGAGGATCATGAAGGAGAAGCTTACCCCGTAGAGGAGGAAGACCAGGACGGAAGGGACGAGCTTCGAGAATCCCTGTGAGAGTTTCATACAGCTCGTGCCTGCCACCTCGACCACGATCGCCAGGGCGAGAAATAGCCAGTACATGCGATTCCCTCCGTTTCGAATCCCCGGTCCCTCTGCCGGACGCGAGGCAGAAGCATAGAGGGCCGGGTCGTTTCGTGTCAACAGGGTGTCTGTGAAGAGACTGGTCTCGAAAAAGAAAATGGACTATAATAGGTGAAACGGCAGATTTCCCTTTACAGGGGCCGGCCGGAGGATGTACCTCTTCGAAGGGCTGGAAGAGAGAGGACATGGGAGCCATGAACCCAGCTCGGGCAACGAGATCGATTCTGCCGCAAACGACCCTCCGGAGGTTCCTCGTCATTCTGACGGTCACCTGCGCCTTTTCCTGGCTGCTCTGCTCCTGCGAAGAGCAGAAACCCTCCTACGAAGGCTACGGGTATCTGATCATCGGGCCCGAGGCGGTGCTCCCCTCTGTAGCGGCCTTCGGGGACCACAAGGAATCCTTGGGGTTGCTGGTAGACGTGGTCTCCCTCGAGTCAATCCTGGGCAGCACCCCTGGGGTCGACGACCCGGAGAAGATCAGGAACTACCTGAAGGGCTATGCCGACCTGACTCCACAAAGAGAGTTTGTCCTGCTGGTCGGATCCATGGACACGGTGCCCATGCGGACGGCCTATCCGGATCCACTGGATCACGAGTGGCGTGATGTCCCCACGGACTTCTACTACGAGGAGCTTACCGGTGACTGGGACTCGGATGGGGACGGCTACTACGGTGAGTACGGGCAGGACATGAGCCAAGGGACGGACGACTACGGGGCCGAGCTCTTCGTCGGAAGGATCCCCTGGGACCTGCCCGAGCAGATCGAGAGCATGCTGGAGCGGGTTATGTTTTTCGAGGAAGATGAGACTTCCCGGATGAAGCGCGCTATCGGCGCCGCGGCCACCATCTCCTCTCCGTGCGACGCGGCCGTGTGGCTCGAACAGGCAAAGAACATTGTCATGGTGCCGGCCGGGTATGACACCACGACCCTTTACGAAGACTGCCCCAGCGCGAACCCTGATCTCGAGCTCACCCGCTACAACTTTCTCGGTCAGTGGGAATTCCAGGAGCCCGGTCTGGTGGCCTGGTTTTCACACGGAAATCCGCACGGCTCCTACTACGGCGAGGACCCGTACACCTTCATTGACGTAGATAACATACCGAGGGATGTTGCACCGGCGGTATGTCTGACTTCAGGCTGTACGGTCGGAGCTCCGGACGAAGTAAGCCTCGGGCGGGTAGTGGTGCGGGAAGGGGTCTGTTCCGCCTTTCTTGGGAGCAGCCGCAGCACCATTTACGGCACGAATCCTGTACCCGCCTTCACTGCGCAGTTCAAGATCTCGAGCAGTCTGATTTCGGATCGGCGGGCCCTTGGAGAGGCGAAGATCATCTCCATCGAGTACTACGCCCATGCGGAGACCGTTCCGGACAACATCGACGGACCGTCCTTCCACCAGGATCTGTTCCAGTTCATGGTGTTTGGGGATCCCTCGATCCAGCTCAGATAGTCCCGCCCTCTTCCTCCGGCAAGCCCCTCTACACCTTCTCGGTCATAGAGTCATAGAAGGCGACGATGTCCTTTGGACCATCCTGCTCGTTGAACGCGATTGCGGGACGGGGGTGCTGGTTCATCTGGCCCGTGATCATGTAGGGAAGGTCATACCCCCATTTCAGATCCTGGCGCAACGGCTCGATGTGTTGCTGAATACAGTCCAGGAGCGGTCGGATCTTGAATTTCGGATTGTGCAGGAACCCGATGAGGAGCTCGGTCTGACAGTTGCCGGCCCCGCGGCCCAGCCCGGCCAGGCTACCGTCCAGGCGGTTGGCCCCCTGGATGATTGCCTCGATGGTGTTCGCATAGGCAAGCTGCTGGTTGTTGTGGGTGTGGATCCCCACCTCTTTGCCTGCAGCCTTCATGTAAGACAGGTATTTGCGGGTCAAATACTGAACCTGTTCGCTGTACAGGGCACCGAAGCTGTCAACCAGGTAGACTACGTCCACCTCTGTCTTCGCCAGGGCATCCAGGGCCTGGTCCAACTCCCATTCCTGCACGGTAGACACGGCCATGAGATTGCAGCTCGTCTCATAACCCTTGTCGTAAGCGTCTCTGATCATATCGACCGCGGTGGGGATCTGGTGGATGTAAGTGGCGATCCGGATCACGTCGAGAACACTTTCGCTTCTCGGCAGGATGTCCGTCCGGTAGTCGGTCTTTTCCGCATCCGCCATGACGGAGAGCTTGAGGGGCGTCTCGTTGTCTCCCACGATTCGCCGGATGTCGTCCTCGTCGCAGAACTTCCAGTCGCCGAACTTGTCACGGGCGAAGATCTTTTTGGAGGCCTTGTAGCCCAGCTCGAGGTAGTCGATTCCGCCCGCGAGGCAGGCGTCATAGATCGCCTTGATGACCTCGCTCTCGAACATGTGGTCGTTCATCAGACCGCCGTCACGGATCGTGCAGTCCAACACCCGGATTTCGGGCCTGTAGCCCAACCACCTCTGGGCGGCACTGGTGCCGTTTGAACTCTCCTGTTTGTCGCTCATGGTCTCCTCCCGGACAGATACGATGATTCCGTAAGCCACTGAGGATACAGCAAAAGACCGGATTCGTCCAGGGTCGGTTCCGACTCGTGCGAACATCGAGTCGGCAGCCCTTCCGGATGCCGTGTCGAGGGCGGAGTTACAGTCGGATTTCCTGGGAGGGCGGGGTCCCGTCCAGGACTTCTCTGACGGCCGTGGCCAGGACGTGCATGGATAGAGGTTTCATCAGGATCCGGGCGATGCCCAGGGCTTCGGACTTCTCCGAGTCGCCTGCATCGCTGAAACCCGTGCAGAGGATGATGGGAATATCACTGCGGATTTTCCTGAGCTCACCTGCGAGATCGAAACCCGTCATGTTCGGCATGGTTTTGTCGGTGATCACGAGGTTGAAGGCATCAGGCTGGGCCCGGAAGGCTTCCAGGGCCTCGACCGGGTTTGTCCAGGGTTCCACCGAGTAGCCGAGTCTTTCCAGGATTTCCTGGGCGAGATCGGTCAATGGGAACTCGTCATCGATGAATAGGATCCGCCCCCGGCCCGAAGGAAGGGTGGCCGTAACATCGTGATCGGGCTGCAACTCCCCGTTGATGCAGGGCAGCAGGATCTGAAATGTGGTTCCATCGCCCGGCTTGCTGTAGACTTCGATGGTGCCTCCGTGGCTTTGTACGATCCCGTGAACCACTGCCAGGCCCATCCCCGTTCCTTCCCCCGGACCCTTGGTCGTGTAGAAAGGTTCGAAGACCCGGTCGAGTACCTGAGGATCGATCCCGGTGCCCGTGTCGCGAACCTCCAGGCTGAGATAGAGGCCAGGCTCCAGGCAAGCCCGTACCCCGGACTCCCGCTCCGTCAAATCGAAGGGCCGCAGGCTCACCTCCAACACGCCTCCTGTCTGCTGCATGGCGTGGTGAGCGTTCGTGCATAAATTCATCAGAACCTGATGCATCTGTGTTGGGTCCGCCTGGACGATCTGACCACAGGCATCCAGGTTCTGACGTATTTCGATGGTCGTCGGCAGGGAGGCCCTCAGGAACTTGAGCGCTTCCTTGACGACCGAGGCCAATTCCATGCGTATCCGCTGTGATTCGTTCTGTCGGCTGAATGCAAGAATCTGCTTGACCAGGTCCCTCGCTCTGTGACCTGCCTTCATGATCTCCCGTATGTGCCTCTTGCTTCCGGTTGCTTCGGGAGAGGACAGGGAAGCAAGCTCCGCATAGCCGATGATGGCCGCCAGGATGTTGTTGAAGTCGTGGGCGATGCCTCCGGCCAGGGTGCCGATCGCCTCCAGTTTCTGGGATTGACGAAGTTGAATCTCGAGCATCTTGTTCCTCTTCTCTGCCTGGATACGCTCCGTCACGTCCCGGACGATGCCTCGGAAGCCTACGTGCTGGCCCGAGGCGTCTTGAACGATCGAGGCGGACAGCTCGAGGTGCCTCTTGTCTCCGTCTCGCCTGACAATCTCGCAGTCCATCGCCTTTGCGGATTTCCCCGTCCGGTGCACCCTGGAGAAGACCTCGAACAGCTTGCGGGCCGTATCCGGAGTCGAATAGGCCTTGTAGTGCATTCCGAGCAGCTCGCTCCGAGTGTATCGGGAGATCCTGCAGAGGGAGTCATTGAAGAACGTGAAGTTTCCGGCCAGATCCACCTCGAAATAGGCCTCTTCGATTGTTTCGAGGATGTTTCTGTATTTCTCCTCACTCACCTGGAGTTTCTTGAAAGAGCTTGCGTTGCTCAGGCTGGCGGCGGCTTGTGAGGCGATGATCTTGAGAAGGCTCAGGTCGCTCTGGGTGGGTACGCGTTCCTCGTCGGTTCTTCCAACCGCCAACAGGCCCAGGACCTTCTCTTCATAGAGGATGGGTACGACGATCACGGATTTGACGCCCATCAGCCGGCCCAGTTCCTCCCCCTCCCCCTCTGCCAGCTCCTCGTGGGAAGAGAGCGCACTCTCGGACGAAGGTTTCGGCGCGTCGGAGAACCAGACCCATACCTCGGAAGAGGAGATGCTTGGAAGGCTCAGCGTGGACCCGGTACGGGGCCGGGGAGCGTCACCGTAATCTCCATACGAAGCGACGCAGCGGAGTCTGCCTTCGGCTCCGCCGTTCAGGAAGATCATCCCCCGGTCATGGACCAGATGCCTCTGCATCGTCTCGGCGATAATGCTCACCAGCGGTTCCGTGTCCAGAATCCTGGAAGTCGCATGGCCGATTTCCTGCACGAGCAGGGCGTCATTGTACCGCTCTCGAATCCCTTCGATGTGCTCTCGGGCTGCCTCACCCTGAGACTCCATCTGACGGAGAAGCTCTTTCCTTCCCAGAAGCTGGGAATAGGAGTGAATTCCCGTGAGGATCACCGTCAGGGACAGAAGCAGGAGCAGCCACGATTCGAAAGGGAGGATGACGAGAGCCGCGAGAGAGGTCACCATACCCAGGAGGGAGCCGATGTTCCGTATTCGTTTCCAGCGAAGGGAGGGTGTGTCTTCCCAACGGATGACGTACCGACACTGAGCATCCCCCTTGTGGAAGCATTCCGGATGGTCAATGGTTGGAAAACGCAACGTGAAAATCTTGCCGGTCGCCTCGAGAAAGCCCATCCGGTTTCTGCACTGAAAGGGCTTCTCGTTGATCCCCTCCACAGGTCTGGAAACGATTTCGATCTTTGATGCGCCGAGTCGCTTGGTTTTGGCGACAGCTCCCCGGCTCATGAGGTTGTAGATTCTGCCGACGAGCAAATAGCAGGACGCAAGACTGGGAATCCCCAGCACGACCTGTTTAGCAGCCCCCAGGGCCTTTGTGGACGCGGCAAAGCGCCCCGCGGCTCGAGCGATGTCCGGATCGCCCGTGACCTCCACGATCTTCTTCTGAAAACGGTCCACCTGTCTCTGATTGAACCAGTAAGCCGGATCCGCCACCTGGAACTTGGTCATTTCCGCATACTCAAGAATCGCCTCGGGATTGACCTCGGGGTGTTCTTCGCGGAGGTATTCCAGGTAGGTCCCTATGATACGGCTGTTGTAGACCGGGGATAGATCGTTCATAGATGTCGGGTCCGGTTCGGTCCTTTCTCAGAGGCTGCTGCGCGGCAGTTCTTCCTTGCAGGGAGCTGTTGGAGAGCGCCCTTTTGTATACATCGTCTTCTTTCTTGAATTGGTTTATACCAGGGCGTGAACGGCAGGCTCAACTGCCGAGAAGGTCCCGAACGGCTTCGCCCAGTTTTCCCAGCTCAAAAGGCTTTCTGAACACGCAGTCTGCGCCGAGCCGGGCCGCAAGTTGGGGAGAATCGGTAGGGGCAGTCCGCCTTGCATCCGCGAGGGCGGCTATTCTTGCGGAAGGGTATTTGTCACGAAGCGCGCGGATCGTCTCGATCCCCTCGGTTTCAAGCAAGGGGACCTCTGTCAGTATGAGGTCCGGCGGACCGATGCGAGACTCCTGGACGGCTTGTTTTGCGTCGCGGGCTTCCTCGACCTCGTACCCGGATTGCGCAAGGAATCGCGCCGTCATCCGTCGGTAGGGGTCATCCCGATCAACGACTAGGATGGATTTCCCGGCGGGATCCTTCTTCCTCGAGTGTTCGTCCAACACCCCCCTTACCTTGCACAGCACCTCCCGCAGCGAGAAGGGCTTGTCAATGAATGCTCGCCCGGCCCCGAAGATACCGTGGTGCTCGATCGCTTCGTCCGTGTATCCGGACATATAGAGCACCTTCATCTCGGGCAACGGGCCCTCTAGATGCCTGAAGAGCTCGGGACCGCTCATCTTCGGCATCACCACATCCGTCACCAGCAAATCGATGTTTCCCTGATGCCCTTCGGCGATGCGGATCGCCTCTTCAGGGTCCTCAGCTTCGAGAACCTCGTACTGACCCCGTTCGAGCATCTGGCTGACGATCTTGCGGAGCGCGGGATCGTCCTCTACGAGCAGGATCGTTTCCGAGCCGATCGGGATCTCGGACGGCCTCTGCGCAGATGTCTCGGCAGGCGCGCCCTCTTCGCTCGCAGGAAGATAGATCTTGAAGGTCGTCCCTTTGCCCGGTTCTGTGTACACCCAGACGTGGCCTTCGCAGTCTTTAACGATGCCGTAGACCGTGGAGAGCCCCAACCCGGTACCTCTTCCCGCCTCTTTTGTGGTAAAGAAGGGCTCAAAGATACGGTTTCTTGTCTCCTCGTCCATGCCGCAGCCTGTGTCTCTAAGGGCCAGCATGACGTAGGAACCCGGTTTGATGTCCAGCTGATGATGCCCGTACCCTCCCGGGATGTGGATGTTGGCTGTCCGGATGACCATTCTGCCGCCGTCCGGCATGGCGTCCCGAGCATTGACCACAAGGTTCATGATGACCTGCTGCATCTGCCCCTGGTCCGCCTTCACCTTCAAGAGGTCATCGCAAAGATCGGTTTGAAGATCGATGTCTTCTCCGATGAGCCGATGAAGCATGTTCTGGAGGTCGATGATTTCGGTGTTCAGGTCCAGGACCCTGGGCCGGCACTCCTGCCTGCGGCTGAACGTCAGAAGCTGGCGGGTGAGGCGGGCGGCGCGCTGTCCGGCCGAGAAAATCTCTTCCAGCATGTGGTGGAGCGGATGATGCCTGCCCATTTCGTTCATCATCGTCTCGCTGTAGCCGGTGATGACCGCCAGTACGTTGTTGAAATCATGGGCGATGCCTCCTGCGAGCTGGCCGATCGCTTCCATCTTCTGGGCCTGCCGGAGTTGAGACTCCAGGGCCCTTCGTTCGGTTATGTCTCTTACGAATGACAGGACAGCAGGGCGTCCCTCCCACGTGATGCGGACGCCGCTCGTCTCCACCCAGAACTCCCTGTTCTCGCGACTCCTCACCCGGTAGGTCTGGCGTGGGAGAGGTTCGCCGCCGAGCCGTCTCTGGTGCGCGCTCTTTGCCAGCTCCTTGTCGTCCGGATGGACGAGGTCGATAAAAGGCAAATCGGCAAGCTCTCCTGCAGAATACCCGGTCAGCTCTTGTGCCTTCTTGTTGTGGAACTTGATCCGGTTGTCCTGAAAGATGAAGATCACGTCATCAGCGTTCTCTACGAGGGAGCGATATTTCTCCTCGCTTTCCTCCAGCATGCGCTGCGTCCGAGCACGTTCGGTGATGTTACGTGCCACGCCTTGAACGCCTACGACCAGGTGGTCCTTCAGCACGGGTGCGGCGTTTAGCTCGAGCGCAACCTGGGCCCCCTCCTTGCTCAACACCAGGATTTCGGCAAGGTTGATCCGGTTCCCCGAGAGGAGGGACTGAAGTAGCTCCACGGCATTGAGAACATCCGAGACGGCCACATAGTCCAGGAAGTTTGTTCCCGTGACCTGTTGCGGCTCGTATCCGAGAATCTGGTGGAGTGAAGGGGAGCAGTATTGTATGACCCCCTCCCTGTCCGTCTGGAAGATGAAATCGATGCTCGTCTCGGTCAGTAACCTGAATTTCTCCTCGCTTGCCTTCAACCGCTCCTCTGTCTGTTTCCGGTCGGAGATGTCCCGCAGAATCCCCACGGCATTCCATTCGTTTCCGATGTTCACGGAGGAAACGGAAAGCTCTATGGAAAACTCGGTCCCATCCTTGCGGAGGGCGGACAATTCGAGTGTCTTGTCCTCGACCGGGCCCTGACCCGTCTCTCGGAAGCGAGCAAGGCCGGCTCGGTAAGCCGCATAGTATCTTTCGGGCACCAGCAGAGAATGGAGTTCCCTGCCGAGAGTCTCCTCGGCGGTGTATCCGAAGATGTGTTCCGCCGCTGGATTCCAGTAGGAAATCCGACCGACCTGATCCATGATCAGGATCGCATCCCGTGCGGAATCACTGATCTTCCGGAATTTGTCTTCCGATCCCCTCCGGGGCTGCGTTTCCAAGATTTCAGGATCATGATTCGGGTGGTTCACCGAAGGGCTCCGGTTGGGCTTGCCTCGTCTTCCATTCTGGGAAGTCGCAGTGTAACCCGAAATAGAAGAGCTCTTTTTAGATCGTCGCATTTGCTTTCCAACCCTCTCCTGAGTCCCTTCGATCTCGGACAAGTCTGAAGAACGCATGGCCGGTTCCTCCGTATGGTGGCCTACGTATCAACTCTCGCCAGGGATCTCCTCACTCATCCGGCGCACGATTTCCGTAACCGCCTCTCCGTCCTTTGCCTTGTGGAGAAAGAAATCTGCGCCGAGTTCGTGGCATTTCTTTCTGTACTGGGGAAGGGGGTTGTTGGTGAATATGATGACGCGTGGTCCTTCCCCGTTCTTCTTGATCTGTTTAAGAACGTCTATCCCGGAACCGGTTTGAAGCCGGATGTCCAGGATCACGATATCCGGCCGGGACCTTCCGATCCCTTCGACCGCATCCGGTCCATTGCCGGCAACGCCGACCATTTCCAATGCAGGCAGGCAGGAGAGTCGCTCCATGAGACGTTCCTGGATCTCGACGGAATCATCGACTATGAACACTCTCGTCATCATTCTCTTTCTGCGGGCGGATGTTGCGACTTCCAGCCGACCCCTTTCCCGGGTTCTGTTTGTTTGATTCTCAAGATCGCACGAAAGCCGTAACAAGTATGTAGGCAGGCTGGGTATAGTCTTGTAAGAAGACGGCGGATCGTTTTGTAGGTATTTTTCTTACACGGGGCGGGGGGCCTACTCCACCAGACCCTCCTTGACGGCGTAGTAGGTCAATTCTGCATTCGTGTTGAGGTGAAGCTTGTCGAGGATACGCGAACGGTAGGTATGCACGGTTTTCACGCTGAGGTGCAGTTCGGCAGCAATTTCGGCGGGTTTCTTTCCCGCACCGATCATGCACAATACCTGGAATTCCCGGTCGGAAAGGGCCTGGTGGGGCGGCGCTCCCATGTCCGTGTCCAGGACGCCCACCAGTTTCTCGGCCAGTGCCTGGCTCACGTACTTCTTGCCGGACATCACCTTTCGTATCGCTGCAACGAGTTCCTCCGGGATCGTCTTCTTGGTCAGATAGCCGGCCGCCCCGGCCTTGAAGACACGCATGGCGTATTGCTCTTCGTCGTGTATGCTCAGTATGAGCACGGGGAGTTGGGGTTTTTCGATCTTCAGTTGCTTCAGCGTGTCGAGGCCTCCTTTCCCCGGCATCGATATGTCGAGCACAACGAGATCGAAATCATCTCTACGAATCTTGTCCAGCACCTCGAACCCGTCACATGCCTCATCCGCAAGAACAAGGTCCGGGGTTTCCGAGAAGATCTGCTTCAGCGCTACGCGAACAATCGCATGGTCGTCTGCAACCAGGATTTTCGTCATGCTATGCCTCCTGCTGTCGCAGGGGAATTCCGACGATGACCGTGGTGCCCTCTTCCGGCCTTCCCTCGATGGATACGATTCCTTGGTACAGAGAGGCTCTTTCCTGCATCCCGATGATGCCGAAGGAGCCGGATTTCTCCATGTCTTCTTCGGAAATGCCCTTCCCGTTGTCCGCTACTTCCAGGATCAACGCATCGTCCGACGCTCTCAAGCCGACTTCGACTCTTGTGGCTTTCGCGTGACGCAAGACGTTGGTGAGTGTCTCCTGGAAGATGCGAAACACCGTGGTCGCGCGATCGGAATCAGGGGAAATTGCTTCGGGATCGATGAGAAGCTTGCATTGGATGCCCGTGCGTTCCTGGAAGTCGTTCGCCAGCCACTCGAGGGCAGAGGCAAGTCCGAGATCATCCAGAATGTCCGGTCGCAATTCCCGGCAGATCCGGGTGACTCTGTCGATGGTGCCGTCGATGAGCTCGACGGCGGATCGGTTCTTTTCCAGCAAGGGGGCCTGGTCAGGGCCAAGCCTCCCGCCAAGCCAGGTCAGATCCATCTTCAGAGCCGTGAGCGACTGTGCGAGTTCATCGTGAATCTCGCGTGCAAGGGACTTTCTCTCTTCTTCCCTCGAAGATTGCAGATGTGCCGATAGTTGTCGAAACTGCTCCCTCGAGTCCCTTATTTCTTCTTCAGCCTTTTTGCGCTCCGTGATGTCCTGGACTGTTCCAAAGGCACGGCGAGCTACGCCCTGTTCGTCGAATTCCACATGAGACCTTCCCAGAATCCATTTTGTGGTGCCATCGACAATAATCCGGTAGTCGACGTCATAGGGCTCACGAGCCACGGCATCCCTCCAGAATTCACGCACCCGGGGCCGGTCCTCCGGGTGAACCAACGCAAGCCACGTCTCAAAGGATAGCCGGGTCCCTTGTTCGAGCCCGAATATGCGGCATGCCTCACTAGAGGGAAACAACGCATCTTTCTCTATGTTTGACTCCCAGCTTCCGAGCCTTGCGACCTCCTGGGCGTATCTCAGGTTCGCCTCACTTGCACGCAAGGCTTCCGTCTTCTCCCTGATCTCGGTGATATCACGCGTCACCGCGAATATCAGGTTTTCTGCGGACTGTGCAAAAGCGTTCCAGGAGAGCCACCGATAGGATCCGTCCTTGCACTGATACCGGTTCTCGAATCGAATGACCGTCTTCCCTGATCGGAGCTCTTCGGCCGCCCGAACCGTCGCCTCGCGGTCTTCGGGATGGATGAAGTCAAGCCAGGGCCTGCTCAGGAGTTCTTCCCTTGGGCGCCCGAGGGTCCTTTCCCATGCTGGGTTGAGCTGCTTGAAGAAGCCGTCGAAGCCCGCGATGCTCAGGAGGTCGACAGACAGATTGAAAAGGCGGTCCCTCTCCTCCTCGGCCTGCTTCTGCTCGGTGATGTCGGAAATGAAGCCTTCCAGGAAGAGGAGGTCTCCCTTATCAGAGAAGATGCCCCTGCCTTGCTCCCACACCCATTTCTTCCTGCCCTCCTTTGTCCTTATTCGGTAGACGATTAGAAAGGGCTCTCTTTTCTCAACGGCCGCCTGCACCTGATTCCAGACCTCCTGCCGGTCCTCCGGGTGGACTGTCTCCCCAAAGGAGGTTTTACGGTTGTCGATCAGGTCCGAGGGGTCGTAGCCGGTCAGGTCGATGCACCCGCTGCTCACGAACTTCATGGTCCACTGCGGATCGGGGAGACAGCGGTAAGCCATCCCCGGCAGGTTGCTCATCAGGGTGGACAGTGTCCTCTCGCTCTCCCGTAGGGCCTGTTCCGCGTGCTTACGGTCGGTAATGTCTTCCACGATGGCAATGTGGTACTGCGGCTTCTCGCCCTCTATCCACGTGGGTGACACGGTCAGGTTAACCCACACGATCGAGCCGTCCTTGCGGAAGTACCGCTTCTCCATGGAGAACTCTCGTATCTCTCCCTTCTTCAGTTTCTCCATGTTGTCCAGGTCTTCCTGCAGATCCTCCGGGTGGGTGATCTCCGGGAACGTGGTTTTCTGCATTTCCTCGGCCGTATATCCCAAGATGTCGCAGTACTTCTGGTTGATCCTCACGAACCGGCCCGTCTCCGTGACGATCTGGGCCGCCCCGACCGCGGCCTGCTCGAAGAACGCTCGAAATCGCTCCTCCGCTTGTCTGCGCTCACGGATCTCTCGCTGAAGGGTGAGGTTCGCCTGTTGCAGCTGGAGCATCTTGTCCTCCAGCTTCCGAACCAGGGCCTCGTTGTACTCCTTCAGATAGACCTCCCCCTCGACGGGGGATTGTCCCTCAACCCGGACGGAGTTTCCCTCGGAAGCGTCCACAACCTCCTCGATCATGGCGAGGAAGTGATCGGGCTCCGCAGGCTTGATGATGAACCGCTCGGCACCCAGGCTCAGTGCAAATGCCTCGTCTTTCGGGTCGGTGTAGGTCGCCGTGTAGAACACGAACGGGATGCGATGAAGTGCTGCGTCCTGCTTCCACTCCCGGCACAGGGCGAAGCCGTCCATCCCGGGCATGAGAATATCGCTTATGGCGATCGCAGGCGGCTTCCGGCGAGCCAGCTCGAGAGCTTCGGACCCGTCGGCGGCCGTAACCACCTCGTAGCCATGGCCCACCAGCAGGGTCCGCAACATGTAGAGATTCTGCTCGTTGTCATCCACGATCAGGAGCCTGCTCATTCAGAGCCTCCCAGGTCAGAGGACTGGACCGGCAAGTGCATCTCCACATCCGACACGAACGTATCCGGATCGATCGGTTTTTCCAGATAGCCGGAGCATCCGGCAGCCATGACCCGTTCCCGGTCGCCCACCATTGCGTAGGAGGTGACGGCTACGACCGGAATGCTGCTCGTTTCCGGATTCCCCTTCAACTTCTCGGCCACTTCATAGCCGTCCATGACCGGGATCTGGATGTCCAGCAGGATCAGCGCGGGGGCCGCGTTCCGGGCCCAGTCGAGGCCCTCCTCGCCGTTCCAGGCCTGGATGACTTCATACCCGTTCTGTTCCAGGATGAACTTCATCAGGTACATGTTCTGCTCGTTGTCTTCGATCACCAGTATCTTCGTCTTCATGGTCAGGCCCTCCCGCTGGGCGGTGCCAGGTTCATCGGCAGGGTAAAGGAGAAATCGCTTCCCTTGCCAGGGCCCGGACTCTCCGCCCGGATCTCTCCGCCGAGCAGATACATCAGCTTCTTGCAGATGGAGAGCCCGAGGCCGGTCCCCTCGTGCCGGCGATTCAGTCCCATGTCGATCTGCTGGAAGGCCTCGAAGAGCAGTTCCCTATCTTCGGGCCTGATTCCAATGCCCGTATCTCTGACGTGCGTAACCACTTGGTCGCCCCTGACCACGCATTCGACCTGTACCTCACCCTCTTCCGTGAATTTCACCGCGTTGTTCACAAGGTTGATCAGAACCTGCTCCACCCTCCGCCGGTCGCTCGTGACCTGGCCCAGATCAGCCGAAAGCTTCGTGACCAGGGTCAGCCCCTTCTTCTCGGCCATGGGCGTCACCTTCTCCACGGTCTTGCGGACCGCCTCCCTGATGTCGAAGGGCTTGGAGTCGATCTCGAGCTGGCCCGCCTCGATCTTGGAGATATCCAGAACATCGTTGATCAGATCCAGCAGATGGCGGCTGCTCTCCTTCACCATGTTGAGCTGTTTCTGTTGTTCATCGTTCAGGGGGCCGACCAGGCCTTGCAGGAGGATGCCGGTAAAGCCGATGATCGAATTGAGCGGAGTGCGAAGTTCGTGGGACATGGTGGCAAGGAAGGCGGACTTCAGGCGGTCCGCCTCTTCTGCCCTGTCCTTGGCGATCGTCAGCTCTGCAGTCCGGTCTTTCACGCGTTCTTCCAGCTCGTCTGCGTATCCCTTGAGCTCCTCATGGAGGAGCGCGTTCTGGAGCGCGCCGGCCACCAGGTTGGCAAGCGTTTCCAGGTAAGTGCCCTGGACGCCGAAGTCGCGATCGGTGAGCGAGGCGAGCACCAATACCCCGAGCACTCCCTCACGCCCCTGCAATGGGAGGGCCGTGAGCGAATGAATTCCTGCCGATTTGCATTCGTCCAGGGTGCACCGGTGGTCCGCGTGAATGTTCCGGGAGTAGATTGCCTTCCCCTCGCTCCAGGCAAGCCCGCACAGGCACTGCCCGAAGTGATGCATACCCTCCTCGGCCCAATCCAGATCCGGCGCAGCGGAGCGGAATCCCTGCAAGTCGAGCTGCTCTTCCCTTGCCAGGAAAAGGGCGACCATGTCGGACTGGGTCGTGTGGACCAGGTTGTCCAGCGCCGATTCGACGACCTGTTCGATAGACAGGCTTGCGGTTATGCGGTCTCCCAGGTGGTGGAGGTCGGTCATCTCCTGAAAACGCCGGCTCAGGGCCTCCTCGGTTTGCCTGCTCTCGATGGCGACAGATGCCATCCCCGCTGCGCTTTCGATCAGGGCAAGCTCTTCCTCGGTCGGCCTGTGTGGCTCGCGCCAATACATCGCGAACGTGCCCAGCACGTGTCCTGCTGAGGCGAGGATCGGTTGGGACCAGCACGCATGCAGGTTGTGGAACTCTGCCAGATCGCGGAAATCCGACCAGAGCGGATCGGTGTGGATGTCTTCCACGATGACCTGTCGTTTCTCGTGGGCGGCGGTCCCACAAGAGCCGACCCCTGGGCCGATCTCGATCCCGTCGATCGCCTGGTTGTAAGCCTCCGGCAGGCTGGGCGCGGCCCCGTGCTCCAGCCGTGTTCCATCGCTGCTGAGCAGCAGCACCGATCCGAGCATGCCATCAATCAGTGCTTCCATCGTGCGGACCAGGGTCTCCAGCACCTCCGTCAGGTCGCTGCCGGTTGCCAGAAGCCTGAGAACGAGATTCTGACCTTCCCTCATGCGTTCGTGTCGCTTCCGATCCGTTACCTCTCGGACCGTGCTGATCACCTGCACTCCCTCGGCCGTCTCCAGAGGGCTGAGACTGATCTCCAAAGGGAACTCGCTTCCATCCTTGCGCAGACCGGCCAGTTCCAGGCCCGTTCCCATCGGTCGCAGACCGGGTTCGGAAAAGTACTGTGCGCGGTGCTTGGTATGGTCCTCTCGAAAACGATCGGGCAGCAGGATGTCGTGCGGTTGCCCCAGCAGCTCGCCCTTCTCGTAGCCAAAGAGCGCCTCGGTCTGCTCGTTGACATGGAGAATGTCGCCCTCTCGGCTCACGATCACAATACTGTCCGGCGCGGCATCGATCATTCCACGGAACCGCTTTTCGCTCAGGCGCAATGCATCCCCAGACGCCTTTCGCTCCGCGATTTCATTCTCCAGGGCTTCGTTGGCACTGGAGAGGTCTTCCGTGCGTTCTCTGACTCGTGCTTCAAGGCCGGTCTTGGCTTCTCGGAGTTGCTCCTCCGCCTGCTTCCGGTCATGGACTTCTTGTGTCAAGCGCTCGTTCGCCTCGGACAGTTCGGCGGTCCCTGCCTCCAGCTTCCGTATCATGGGACGGCTGACTCGAATGAACAGGACCGATCCTGCAAGGACGAGCAGCAGAGAGCTGCCAAGGGCGATTGTGCCGGCGCGCACAAAGGGCGCTCGAATCTCTGCCACCTCGATCTTCGCCACCAGGCCGAGGTTCAACTCTTCCACGTAGTCGTATCCGGCCAGTACGGAGACTCCGTGATAATCGAGCCCCACGATTGCGCCCGAATGGCCGGAAAGAGCCCGGCGCATCGGTTCCGCGATCTCGGAGGCAAAGGGGATCTGTTTGGACTTGGAGGCGTCCGACGGACGGTCTGTGACAAGAAGATAGATGAAATCCCCCTCACGTTTTCCCAGAACGAGTTCCCCGGTCTTCCCCGGGCCGCTGTAGTGCCCGTAGGCGTCTGCTATCTGGCTCAGGGTGGCCGCCCGGGAACCTCCGGGATAGTCCTGGTTGCTGTAGACGGAATCGAACCGGGCAACCGCCTCGATCAGGCGCGTCTGACTCCGAGCCATTTCCAGGAGCCTCGTTTCTTCCTCTTCGAAGGCCGCCCGGTACAACGCGGTAATTGTCGCTCCCACGGCGAGGAAGCAGGCGGTAGCCATGATCAACAGGAGAAGGAGCACCCGCTTGAATTCACTCATGACCTTCGCCCTCCGCTGCCGGTAGGATGGAGCGCAGGTCCTTGCTCTCATGTCGCAGGTACAGGAAAGGGCAGGCTTCAAGGTAGATCGCACAGAAGGTAGGTGCGGCGAAATGAGGTGGCCAACACAACAACGAGGCCCGGGAAGGTCTCCTGCTGGCGGTCCGACGCATCGTGGTATCCCCACAATTCATATACAGGATTTATGAATACACGAACCATTCGGCCATTACAAGAAAAAAACGGTCCGGGCGACGAGGAGCGTACCCTTTGACCGGCCTGGTTCGTCTTGTAGAGAAACGAAAGAAGAAGGAGGCGGCAATGATGACCCCTGTGCGCAGATTCTCGACGTATGCATTCCTGGTGCTGGCAGGCCTGTTAGGAGGAGGCACCCTGTTCCTGTTCATGGTGTTCCTGTATGCGGGGCCCTTCAAGGGGACGGGTCTGGGACTGGGGGAGAACGCGTCCCTCTGGCTGAATGCGTCCCTATGTCTCGCGTTCTATGTTCAACACAGCGTAATGATTCGGAGATCCTTCCGAAGCCGGCTGGCGAAAATCCTGCCTGGAGAGTTCGATGCTGCCTTCTTCGCGGTCGCCTCGGGTCTTGCCCTGATCGTACTGTTCGCGTTCTGGCAGGAGTCGGCGAATACGGTGGCGAAAGCCACGGGCTCTCTGCGTTGGCTTCTTCGGGGAGTCTACTTCCTGTCCCTCGGCGGCTTCTTCTGGGGCATGAGGGCCTTGGGCGTGTTCGACCCATTTGGTGTCAGACCGATCCTGGACCATCTGCGGGACAGGAAACCGTCTGCCGTTCCCTTCACTGTCCGTGGGCCCTACCACTGGGTTCGCCATCCCCTCTATCTGTTCATGCTTCTCATGATCTGGGCGTACCCGGATCTGACGACCGACCGACTGCTCTTCAATATTCTGTGGACCGTCTGGATCGTCGGCGGGACCGTACTCGAGGAACGGGACCTAACGGCTTCCCTCGGCAATGCGTACCGCGAATATCAAAGCCGAGTGCCCATGCTGATTCCTTACCGTATCCCGTCATTCAGAAATGCCGAGTGAACTGCAAAACTTGGCCCTTCCCAGCATCTCGAAGGAGCCGGTTTCTCTCCGGGCCGTTGAAAACCGCAAAGAGAAGCGGGATAATCGACCCGCCCGATTCTCTTGAAAGGGCGAGGAGGAGGCCGAGATGAGCATTCGACTGGGTGAGGTGCGACAGGTCGGTTATGTGGTAAGGGATATCGAAAGAGCCATGCAGACGTGGGTCGATATGGGTGTCGGCCCCTGGTTCTACGCAGCAGAGGTTCCGGTCGAAGACTTCCTGTACAAGGGGGTCCCCTCCGATCTACAGATGTCCGTTGCACTGGCCAATTCAGGCCACCTGCAGCTCGAACTCATCCAGCAGCGCAATGACGCCCCATCCCTCTACCGCGATTTTCTCCAGACCGGAGGAGAGGGCGCACATCACATCTCCTACTGGACCGAGGCGTTTGACGAACAGCGGGAAGCCCTCCTTGCCCGCGGCTACACAGTCGGACACTCGGGCAACATAGGCGTGGAAGGGCGGTTCATCTACTTCGTGAACGAACAGCTTCCAGGGACGATCATAGAACTCTCCGAGGTGAGTGGCTTCAAGGGAGAATTCTTCAAGGCGATCGCGGAAGCCGCCGTGGACTGGGACGGCACCGATCCCATTCGGCGGTGAAGACATCCGGAGCCGTACTCGACGGAACCCGGGGTCGCCACCGGCCGACTTCAGGAGATGTCGAGTGCATGACGTGTCAGGTCTTCGATCGTCACGTACCGAAGCACCGCTTCGTGGGTTGCAGCCAGGATCACCGGGGGTGCAACTCCCGCATCCAAAGCCTCCTTCCATCTGTCCGCACAGAGGCACCACCTGTCCCCGGGCTTCAGGCCTGGAAAACCGGAAATTCGTGAAGGGCTGCTCAAGTCATTGCCCTTTCTTCGAGTGAACTCCAGAAAACTCTCGGTGACTTGAGCGCAGATAACATGAGACCCCAGGTCCTCGGGGCCGGTCTCGCAGCACCCCGTCCGGAAATATCCCGTCTTGGGAGATTCTCCGCACACCTCGAGCCGTCCGCCAAGGACGTTCTTACCGGGTCTCACGCTAGACTCCCATCAGAATGCAGACAGGATCGCTTCGGACGAACCGGCCCCTCTCCGGTTCCGATCAAGCAGACACGTCCGAGTGGGCTCCCTTGTGGGGGCACTTGCACCCATGAGGGCATCCCCAGCTCTTGCCGTGACCATGAGCCAGGATTCCGTGCCAGCATCCCTCGGGGATCTGACGAATCTGCTCGTCCGTCAACTCACCTCTTATCTTGAGCCGGAAATCCATGGCCATACTATCCAACCTTTCTTTGAGGCCGGCCAGGTCTTTGCGCTTGTCGCTCAAGTCCTCCATCGATGCATCCGGATCCCGGAAGAGTCTGTCCAGGTCGGCAGTCGCCTCCTGGATGCCCTTCTTCAGCTCGGCGCTTTCATCCAGGAATTTGCTCTGAATCTCCTGGACTTTCCCTTTCTGTTCCTCGTCAAGCTCTAGGCTGTGCTTGAGAGCGTGAAGACAACCCCTGGACTTTGCCATGTAGGGGCATCCCGAGCCCTTGGAGGCGGCCATGTGGGGGCACCCTGACCCTTTCATGTGGGCTGCATAAGGACAACCCCCGGAAGAGCCCTGGGAAAGATAGGGACAACCGGACCCGTGCTCCCCCGAGGTCCCAGCCTTCGGAAGGAGTAGAACAAGGGTCAGGAGAGTGGCGAAAAGAAACAGTGCCGCCAGCATGGGATGACGGCGAACAACGGCTACCGCGCTTGCTTTCTTCATCAGATGTTCCTCCAGACAGGTATTCTCATTTCTAAGTGTGATGCCTCTCGGGGAATTTGGGTTCCCGCCCCGGGAGAGTCAAGGACACCCTGCCTGTTCTAAGAGGATCATTCGATAGAGGAAATCTCGGGAGGCGGGCTAGGGTCGGGCCGTCTTCTGCGATCTGTCGGAAATGGATGAACGTACCCGCTTGGCGACGTCCACCAGCCTAGTTCCTACGCGGGTGCTGTTCGCAAGGTTCGTCAGGAGCAGCTTCTGGAGTTCCCTCCTGTACAGGGGCAAATCGTCGAGCACGATGTTGAGATTCTGGATGGCGAAGGGATCGTCGAGTTGCTGGGCGGAGCGAATCCCCTGGCGCAGGTGTTTCTTCACCGCATCCAGGTTGCCGAGCAGCTCCGTGTTCCCCACGACGAGATTCATATTGGGGTGAATGCCCAGTCTCAGACAGAATGAGACAAACGGCTCGATCTCCTTGTAGTTCCATTTCTGAATCACGAAATTTCCGTAGATGGGAAATCTCCGTATCGGATGCCGATCGCGCACCTCGATCAGGGCTTTCACATTCTCCATCACGCGGGAGAAGTCCCCTCCCTCCCTGATCTTCTTGTAGGTCTCCGGGTTGCAGGTGTCCAGGGAGAGGTCGATCCATCCGATACGAAGACGAGCGAGATCGTCGAGGTTCTGCCCTTTCATGAGGGAGCCGTTGGTTATCGTTGCATACTGGATCTGGGCGAATCCTCGTTCCGTGAACAGGATTCTCTGCGAGGTGGGGCAGGCAAGCGGCTCGCCGCCAAAAACCTTGAGTTCCTCCAGGTAGGGGCCGAGGGCGTTCAGGCCGGTTTCGGAATAAAGCGGTTTGTCCGTATCCTCGTCCTTCCGGCCCACGGCACACATGACGCACTTGAAATTGCATTTCGTGCTGGGGTGCAGCTTCACCCGCAATGGGAAGGTATCGCAAGCCGTCTCCCGTTTCAGGATTGACCGTAAGACCCTGAGTCGGTTTCTGAGAAACGGCTCGTCAAAGGAGGACAGCTCATCCCGGGAGTAGGCATAGAGCTCCTGTTTTTCGAAGAACATATCCCGGTTTCTCAGGATGGGGCATCGACTCGAGCAGATGTCCCCCACACGGCCGTCCAGCATCTTTCTCCGAACGGTCCGGAGCTCCTCCCCATGCCAAATTGCGAGCAGATCACCGGTAGAACCCTGGCTGCCGATCTCACCCAGAGGGTGCCTGGCCCAGCAGCACACCTGTATCCTGCCCGTCCGGTTGGTGCGCTCCTCCAGGCTCGTCCACGGTTTGGTGCAGACCGGGCTTCGCGCCTCTCGAAGTTGTCGAACCAAGCGAATGTTGCCTTCTACAATAGACACCGAATTCTTCTCGCCCCCGCGACCGGGTTGTGTCGAGAAATCGAAATCAACGTGCTAAACAAGAGAACGACTAGATGGAGTGTATCAGATCCTTCTGCCGAGGACAAGGGAGAATGGGGCACTTCCAGGGGTCTTTTCGGGGGGGGTGTCGCCTCTTGCGGAAAGATGCGACGTTTCTCTGCTATTCCGAGCAACAATGGTGGGAGACACTACTGCACGGCTACAACAACCAGGTCCGAATACAACTGGGAAGGATCAAACGAACCGTTTGGAATCAAATCCACACCCCAGAAGAAGATATACGCTCCCCAGGGAAAGATGGAGGTGCTGAATATGTCCCTCTGGGGCAGATAAAATAGAGGCACCTGAAAACCGGTTATGGGAGCAGGTACCCACAGGCTTGCAGAAAAGTCGTAGTACAACAAGATGAGAAACCAGTCTGCATTGACCGTGTCATATCCTCCAGGGGCAAGACCTATGCTCACGGTCAGGTTGTCTCCCTCATCCAGGATAACGGGATCATCCCCACCATTGGCTTTTATGTCGGGAACCGGATCGAATTCCGTTACAAGCCGTCCGGGATGCACGGCAACACCGTAGAGGACTCGGTCGATCGTGATGATACTCTGGTTGCCCCGGTCGAGCGAGAAATACCACGAATACAACGGATCGACGGAATACTCCGTCCCTGAATAGTAGGCAGATCCCTGGATATCCTGGAAGTCTCCGGTGTTGGTCAGGCAACCCCCAATACGACAGTCTGTGTATTCCCCGTGGATATCCTTCGACCCCTCGTTCCCGAGCCCTATATAGAACAGATGCCCCATCTCACTGGTCGTAATGTTGTAGCCTGCCGTGGTCGTTCCGTCGTTACCATATTCAAGAGGACCGTCTACCGTTGACGGCAGACGCCAGGCTGAATACGTAGCGGCCGAAGTCGTTACCTCCAATCCTTCCGCCCAGTCCAACAGATTCTGCCAGGTATCCCCCACGCCTATCGGTCCCCTGTGGGTATAGTCGTACCATGTAATATCCAGGTCCGTGTCATAGATGAGGTTGCACGTGCCATGGGCCGATGTGCCCTGACCCAGGAGTTCCAGAAGGGCATGCGCCTTCATGGAGAATCCCGAGACCAGCAGCACCATGATTGGGACTACAGCAGGAAACCTTGAGACTTTCATTTTCACCCCCCCGGAGGAAAGACACTCAAGGATGATCAAATAATAGAATATCATTCAAAACTGGTTTCGAGTCAAGAAAATCGTTCTGACCTTGATGAGATCGAGCCGAACGGACAATGGCTCGCGGTCGTCAACGTGAAGGGAAGAATCCTGCAGAATATGGAATGAATACTTTATGAAAACCCCGAAGGGTAATTTATTATCTTATTGTCTGGACATAGCAGTATGGACACAGGTACGATGTAATAACAACAGAGACAAATATAGAACGGTCTTTATTGAACGATTTTGTGTTTTCTTGGAATGCAAATCAGAATGAAGAAGGGGAGCTTGGCATGTTCCGAAGCAGATTCATTCCAATGTGGTTAGGAATCATTGCATTGTCAGGCATGTTTCTCATGGGGCAGGAAAGTTGGGAGCCCCAGCAAAAGATCGTCTTCGTGACTGAAGGTGCATTTGACGGCGACCTGGGAGGCTTGGCAGGTGCTGATGCCATATGTCAAGCAGAGGTGACAGCTGCTGGGCTACCTGGGGTATTTAAGGCATGGTTGAGCGATTCAGTAGAAGGACCGGATACACGATTTGTTCAAGCCACGGTGCCGTATACGTTGGTTGACGGTACTCAAGTAGCAGCAAACTGGGCCGACTTGACAGATGGGGAGATAGACAATCCAATCAATCTCACAGCCGAAGGCGTCGATGCAGAATCAAGCTATGTTTGGACGAACACCGACACCACGGGACAGGTTGCCGCCACTGGGCCCGACTCTACATGCGCAGATTTCACGAGCAACAGCATGGAAAATGACGCAATACCGGGAGTCACCTCTCGAGCCGACAATTGGTGGACCGAGGTAACACAGTTGCCGGCAGGGTGCCATGTAGCTTTGAAGTTGTATTGCTTCCAGCAATGATTCGTGAATCGAACTGTACACACGAGCCATCACGAATTACTCCCGATGGTCGGTTCTTTCGGCTTGCCGCAGCGTGCTTCATGGACTTCCCAGCATGCCGTGACGATTCGCCTGTGACATTGGGGGCAGACCTCATAACATGCTACAGGGTGTATCACGCCGGGATTCTCATGGCACGGACACGTGCAGATCTCCTGGACCTGTGGTTCACGGGGTGACCGTTTCTTTTTTACAGAGGGTCCCTTGAACATTCGTTCAAGAGAGAAGAATGGCGGAGGGAGTAGGATTCGAACCTGTGTCCTTGCCTGCAAAACGCTATGAAATCAAGAGGTTCATTTTCGGCTGACACCGGGCTGACACCAAAGGCAAACCCGCTGAAAGAAGGGCATGGTTCTTCATTGCTTCGGTTACAGTATGAGGTACCATACGCCATAGGCTATCCACAGGAATAAGAGAATTGTAAGCGCGACCTGTTTTCTTCTTGGTACAGTTTTTCTCCCCCTTATCAGCCCGTGGTAGATACAGCCAATGGAAAGCACAACGAGTGCGACCTTCCCAAATATAGTCATGTAGAAATCATGTTCTCCAAACATATGACTCACCCTTTGAGACATCGACGGTTCTGTTTGTGGCGAAACAGCCTTTGCGCTTGACTTCAACGCCCATTCTTGAGGGGTTGGCAATAAAGGGCAGGACACAGTGTACCACGGAAGCGGAGGGAGTTGAACCCAAGGTTCAGCTAGAAAAACACAATAGAATTAAATAGTTAATTGGGGCTGTTATTCGCCTGGCACCGGGTTGGCACCGGAAGCCCACCTAGAAGGCTGCACAAACCTTCCCTTACACCCTCATTGAGCCTCGAGATCGAATTCACGGGGCATCCAGCCGGTTCCCCTATTCTCTTCACATTGACCCTAGCTTGATCAATCGCTATTATTGATGTGCCCATGCCCCCCGAAACGGCTTTATGGATACTTTAAAGGTCGGTATTCCGAATGACAACAGAAAAAAAGGCCAGGAATAGAGATAAAAGGAGTAGAGAGGGGTGGTGGTCGTTTATCTATCCGCCGATAGATACGGTGTTGATCGGTGGGTTGTTGGTGTATATGTTTTTCAAGGTGACCGTGAAGGCTTTGTTTAGGGGGAGGAAGAACACAAAGGAGGTTAAAGGGCGGGTGTAGCCTAGATTCACACAACAATGATGAACATTTTGCCTTTTCGGTTGGATTCCTTTCCAGCATATGAAGGAGTTATGTACCCATGAAGGGACCCTATAATGTCTAAAGATAGTTCAGAGCTCATTCCATCAACCACAAGAGCCGAAACCGTGTTGGATGTTGCTGCATTCGTTGGGAGTGCTGTCCCCTGGATAGGAGGCCCTGTAAGCAATGTCTTAAGTGGTAGGTCATGGGGGCGCAAATTTGAGAGGGTACGAGAGGTTCTTGAAGGACTATCTTCTGACCTAGCTGAATTCAAGTCTGAAATATCGGAAGAATATGTGAAGACAGAGGATTTTGAGGAGCTTCTTGAACACACACTGAGGCGCGCGGCCGAAGAGAGAAATGAAGCGAAACGAAGAATCTACCGAGCGTTTCTAACAAACGCCATCGAATCGCCCGGTGAGCTGTATGACGAACAAATTCGTTTTCTGCGAAGTCTCGAAGAATTACAGCCGGATCATTTGTTGGTTATACAAGCCTTATCCCAACCTCCCGATCCAAATCCTGGAATGATGGGTTCACCAAATCAAACCTTACGCCGAAGGCTACCTGATCTGGAGGAAGAGCGAATTGGTGAGATTGTTTCGCAATTGAATGATTTTCGGATTACAAACCTGACGAGCCTAAAGACCATGATGACAGGGCATGGGGCAGCAGATTTGAGGCATTCAATTACGCCATTTGGTCAACGATTCCTGCAGTACATTGTGAAACCATAACATTCTTCTTCAGCTGACTCGGTTCCCTCGAGGCTGAGCGATTCGTTATGCCTGAAGATGACAGGAAAGCGAAATGAATCTCAGCACAATACGTGAAGCCGCAGACTACCTGAATTCCCATCCTCATCTGATACATCTGCTCATATTCCTGCTCGGCCTTTTTGTGGCGTGGATCTCGGGAGCGTTCAACTATTTGATGCAGGAGCTGCTCGTCCCTCCTTTTTCAACCAAACACGGCGTCAAGGGAGCTCAATTTGAAAACGTACTTGTTGTTCTGAAAAGAGGATGGAAGCCGTTCCAGGAGTCTCTATAACAACACAGCAAGTAGCGCGGCAAAGACGGCGAATACACACCTTTCTTGCCGCCTACCCAATTCAAACTTTACTCAATATATATTGCCCCCACTCTTCAAAGGTTTTACCTAGCTCATCTGCAGTTAATTGTGGATAGTCTTGGTCAATGTACGCCTGTAAGAACTCCAATCTAAGACATGTTGGTGGATGATTCATTTCGTTATGGTTAGGCATATTGTGGTATCGATATATATCAATCCAATAGTCGCTACCCTTGCTCTTCTTGTGGAAGTTTTCAAGTAATATCATCGTAATGAAGATCAATCCTGCAGATGCTCTTATAACCATGCGCCCGATGAAATCATCATACAGCTGCATGCATAGTTGTAAGCCAATCATATCAGCAGCAAGTTCACGCGGCCATCTCCGCATTGCTATTTCTTTCTTTGTTTCTTCTATTCCGATGTCATCTAGAAATGTGCGATTCCTCTCCTCGGTTGATGCAGATGCTATAAGAATCTCCCTTTTCGCTTTCTCTAAATCGGTGTTTATTATGATGTGTCCTAATTCATGACCTACAACAAATAGTTCAGCAAAATACAACAGATAGCCTGACAGCAAAATCTGACTCTTGGTCAAATTAGACAACGGAATGCTTGGGAGGTTGAATATGGTCCCATCAAAGAAGCCGTTCAACAGTCTTCTGGATGTTTCAAGCATGTGCTCTTCTGAGATGCGTGTCTCTTCAATGATTTCATCATCGTCTCGTACGCTCATTCTACTCACGAATAGTTTAATGATTTTATGGAAGAAGATGAGTAGTCCCCAGGCGATTTCAATCGTGAACCCTTCGCCATCATCTTCTGGATACGTGCATCCATTTATTATTTGTTCTTCCGAGATGTGGATTTCCAATTTGGCATTCAGGTCATGAGGCCGTGTCCTTAGTCTTCCTGCCACATGGGGCAGGAGTTTGTCGAGCATATCTTGTAGAACACTATCGTCTAGCTCACCAGGATCAACCTCAACGCCGAAATCCATCTGAAACCGTTCTTTGATTCTATCCAGGTATGATGTCATGTACTTGGACTTCCTCTCTTAAGAGTAACTGTAATACATGAATTCAATCCAGCCGCGACTTCTCCAATAAGTGATATTTTCCCCTCAGCATTGACAGTCAGCGAGAAGGTTGCCTGGTCAACATAAAACTCGCCAGATCTTTCAGGCCATGCGCCAACGATATTTGATAGCATTGTTACGAAATCCCCAAGATTCTTCTCTAACTGATCATAGCCGACTTGCGAATACTTGCTAATAAGAGCAGTTGGTGCTGGAAACATTGTTTCTACATCTCTTTGCTGTTGACTGGTGACAATTGAAAATTGCTTTTTTGTGCTTTTTGGCATAGTTCCTCCAAATCTAGTTAGTCTTAGTTCGTAGTCTCTCTGCGAACAATTTCTGCATCATTCGGTTGATATGTTCATATAGTTTCTTGTACTTTATTCTGCAGTACTGTTCGAAACCTGTTTCATCTCCGTAAAACGCATTGTTTTTATTTGTTTTCATATCATGTCTTTCTTTTTGCTGTTGGGCTACTTGTTTCAACAAATCAGATTTCTCCGCATCATCACAACCGCACCCCTTTAAATAATCGAGCCAAGTTCTGTGGACAACCAATGCTTTCTTCTTCCTACCGAAGAATGTGTGCCGTTTCTCTTCTATATAAGCGATTGAGTCAAACGGATGGCTTGGGTCAATGGGCCATTTATGAGCCATATTCATATTGCGTTCTTGTAAACGATTTAGTCGCTTCACACCAAGCAGCAGGGTGAGCAGAAGGAGGAGAGTCCCACCAGGGACAATCAGCATATGCATTAGCGCAGTCTTGAGAATAACATCCGAGTGCCATGATGCTATATCGGGCGTTTCGTAAGGAAAGACGGGACCCAGCACTAAGAAAAGGACGCAGACGATCGCACCCCCTACGCTGATAATCCCAATCCATCGCTTACCTTTCAGAGAAATGTAGAGGCCGCCCGCTAGAAGCATGAAACCGATCCACAACCAGGGAGGCATCCACAACCAGTGGCCAGCTAGTTTCGATACATGCGTCGCCATGCCAGCCATCCCCACCGCGCATAGAGCGAAGAACACGAACGTCCTATACCTGAGCTTAGTCGCTGCTGATGCCGCCTGAAGACTTATGATCAGCGCGAGATAACAAAAGAAGCTGACCAAGATGTTGTTGGCGGCAACACCAGGAGCCACACCCAAGGTGCCAACGAACATAAAGAGGACCGCACTCAACAGGAAAGAAGATAGCTTTGTTCGCACATCTGCCTCCGATTTCGAGCGGGGACACGGATACGAGAGCCGATAATCGGTTTCTCTCCATCCGGATGAGCTGTCACGACAATCGTTGACCGATCAAATGTACGATATGGAGCCTTGGACCATGCAGGGCCCCATCCATTGAGAGCATATGCCCGAAGGATGATGTAAGAACGATCTCGGATGGCAAGGAAAACGACGTTTACAGAGTCACAAACTAATCTATGGTCCTAGATTTCCCCATGTCAAGAAGAAAAAACTGCGCGAAAGGCCCACCAGAAAAGCCATCCAGAGTGGAGAGTCTCCCTATAGTGGGTGGCCTACCCGACAGTGTTTGATGATCTTCGAGTTTGTAACGACCTGAATTTAAAGGAAAAAGTGTAGCGGAGGTATAGGGATTCGAACCTTTGGCCTTATAGAAAAAGTTCAACGAAATATAATGGTTAGTTCGCGCTGGAACCGTGCTGACACCAGAATGACACTGACCTGGCATGCAACCCCCGATTTACCTACTCTCTGCTCCTCTTGAGAACGGGGGTTACAACTTGTGACGGAAAGCGCTGCAAAGAGAGCTCAGAAAGCCGCCTTTCTCCGCTTGCCACTTCACCGGGATTCTCTTATTCGACAGAAGACCCTAGAATCGCTCAATTTCTTTCAAAACAGTTGTACACTATAGGGGTATCCATGGAAGGAATAGCTCCTTTCATGTCAATTGAATAAGACACTCGTCAATAATCTCGCGTGTCAAGAAAGAAGGGATTGATTCTTTATATTCCTGGTTACTCAGGCTTTTTAACTCCCGAAATTTTACCACCAACGAATTTGTCTGTTCCTGATCAAGTTTAATATAATAAGGGAATGATTCTTCTGGGGTCATTAGCAATCCGGTCTTGTTCTTTCCATGTATTGGATTATGGATACCTTCAGTAAGTGGCACTATATCCTCCCTTATAGGGTAGAGTCTTACGTATTTGTTTAGTTTAAGCAATTCTTCTACTATGCCATCTTCGGGGAGATTCCTTGCCAAACTTGTTACAATTGATTCCCTGAATTCATCAAGACGCTGTCTTGTCTTCTGATGGTCCGGATAAATATATTCATATTTGGTCTTGCTTCCGCGAGGAAGTAAGTTCTTTCTAAGATTCTCAATTACAACATTCTGAAAATCCGTTATCTCATAGTGAAAGTCTGGAGTAAGCGTCCAGTTTTCGCACACATCATCTGATTCTTCTGCTTCTTGAACCTGTTTCCCGTGGATTAACCATTTTGATTCATTTATAGAGTTTCTTAGACTATCCTCTCTGAGAATATCATGAAGTAATTCTAGGTCTTTGATACTCGAATTCAATTTTGCCGAATAGCGCATATAAAGGATTGTGCAATATGCAAGGATCATTACGACAACCATGAATGAATATATCATTATCCACTGCGTCACATTTCCTGGAGATAGGTCATCGGTTTGCCAGTCAGTGAGAAATGCGAGAAAGGCAACGAGGGCTGTAGCCACCCAGAATTCACGCGTCGTAACAACTTTCCAACCAAGTATTTCTTTGTCATCCTGTGGCATCGCAATATCTCCTAAGGCTTATCCAATAGATATCGCCAGGGAATGCTACTTAGATCTTGCTCTATGATATTTGGTGAATTGAATGCCATACCTCAAAAGATCAGGTAGTAGTCCTTCTCGTATCTTTCGGGAGCAAATTTTTGGTTATATTTGAACAAAGTCTCAGTTTCTGAACCACCCATATTAACGTATTCATAGCCGGCTCTAAACGCTAGCAAGAAAGTAGACAGAGCCAAGTACTCCGATAGTCCTTTGTAGAAGTTGCCGCATACATTTACATATTGAGCTACAGCTATATCTGAAATGCGTCCCAAAAAGGAGAAACCGACCGGTATGTTATTCGCATAGCAAACTAGAGAGAAGTACCTCTCATTATCGATTCTGGTTGAGAACCTTGTAATGATATTTGTGTACGGATCGGAGTAATATCCACTCTCCTTTGGAAGAATAATACTCCTTTTCGAATATCTCTTAACAAAAGAACTCTTCCATGTTTTTATGACATGTTTTGCATCTCCAGTATTCATCGGAGAAAGAGGATGCAGTTTGAATTCGTCAGTATATGACTTCACTCTTGCTATCTTTCCTCTCAGTTTGGCTAGTTTCCGACCTTCTAGGGAGATTTCACCCCTTTTGAAATAGTTATTCAAAGTACATATAGGCTGCGGGTAAATGTCATCTGGTAAATGTTCAAGAGATGCTAAATTCCAAACGGGGTCTTCAAAGCCGCGATACTTCAAGGATATATAATCTTCATGCCTAAGTTTGCACAGAAGTATTGATCGGTTAGTATTAGAACGTAATGAATTGCAGAATGTGGCGATTGTATCAACAGTGTTTTCACCAATAGGACGGACAATTCTAATAGGATTCTTGGGATTGGAAGAGGAAGTTATCGTAAGCAGAGTTTTTCCATCGAAATACTTGTAGGGATTATCTCTAGCCGCCTGACAAATGTAGGCCCAACTATTTCCATAACTAAATGGAGCTATGATAGAGTCCGTTTGAAAGAACTTCTCATATAATCCTTCGTCTGCACTACGCAGAACGCTTACATGCGGTAGTTCTTGAGAAATAGCGTTTTTGCCTATCATGTGCTTTATGTTCATATTCTTGTAAATGCCAGGTGGGGGGGCACGGGGACGTTGTGGGGCCCGAGAATCAGGTGCCGGTCAGACCACGAAGGACCAGAAGCATTTGGCTGAGAAGCAGCGTCGCTGCACCCAGTATCAAAGCATAAGCGATACCTGCATAAGGAAGACTCTCTCGGCCAATGTTTGATTGTAGCAACTTACTACTGCTCCCTAGCGGACCTTCTTGGGTATCGACATTGGCAAGGTGGCTTTCTATGTCCCTGGTGTACTTGTCATAGAGAAATACGAATCGGGAAAGCCAAAGTGTCATGAAGACTCCTGTCATTACCGCCCCTCCTCTGACAAGAACCTCCCAGTCCAAGACATCGAGGTTTGGTTGCTCTTTGATTCTGAGCAGAAAACCCGCAGCTAGCCAAGCTGCAGCTTTGATCAGGAAACTTCTCGCCCGCAACTCATAGTAACTCAACTCATTGCTGTAGCGCGTGTACTTCTTGAAGACGTCATCATTGTAACTCGATTTATCCATATCGTAGAGTCCCTTCCGTATAGCGATAGAAAAGCAATGCTTGGAAGATCAGTGTGTCGGCCATTGCCGTTCGCGGTGTAAGAGCAAGAGCCGCCAGATCCTCCTTTGGCAAGAATCCACCTCCATGGCAATAGAAAGGAAACTGCTCATGTGTTGAAGGTTGGCCAAACCCCCAATTCTCTGCCAAATTCGAGATCAATTTGCAGTATTCGCTTTGCAAGTCCGTGTACCGATTGGGAATCATCGATTCATGGGTCAACCCCCACAGATCTCGTTTGTTGACCAGTGTAATGATCGACGGAATTCTATGGCGAACCTCACACGACCGAAGGTACCACAACAGGCTTTTGATCTCCTCTCCTCGGCAGTACTCTAGGAACTCGTCCAGATTAGAAGGCACAGGATCATCCATGCTATCAGGTCTGGCAAATGTTCCTGCGAGTATGTCACTCTCGGTCGCATGGAAACCGTCAGAAACCACGACGCAGACCACCTTGGGAGGTTCGTCACTCTCGAATTGCCTCTTGATTTCTGCAAGGCCCTCTACACCATGGCTTGTGCTTCCGGGTGCAACAAGTATCGGGCAGTACCTTGAATGAAAGAGCAGACGGTCATCTTCGATGTCTCGGCTTTGACCAAGCTGAAGGTTGGGATCCCTATTGGCAAGGCGCAACGCAATCCTTGACTTCCCGGTGCCAGAAGGTCCGATTAGGGCCATCGATCTCTTAGGAACGAGTGCCATCTTTGCCATCCAGCCCCACCAACGCGGATTCTGAATATTCCTCACTGCCAGCAGGAGTCTCTTCTGCTCCACTGATAATTCCGGCGACGTCCAGTTAGCCTGCAATGGATCTGCCTCCAAGGCGCTTAGCGCGTCGTCCAGGCTCGCCTGCGACACTCGGCCTACCAAATCCAAGGCTTTTCCGGCCACGTAGGATGCCAGAAAAGTTAAGAACGCCTCCATTCCTCTCCCCCCTCTACTTGCGGTGATCAGCTATTCGCTCAAATATGAAGAACGTTCACGATTAGCAGCACATCATCCGTAGAACGGGATTCTTTCATGGGTAAGGGCCCGTGTCAAGATCAGAAAAAACTAAACTTATCAAATGGTTGGATAAGATGAGGCAGTAAAAGTCCAGAGGGAAAGAGGCCGCCCTTGCTACGAACACATTCAGCTGTGTTGCCTGAGCAGGCTCCCTATGCAGGAGCGAGCAGCTGAGAACTGCTTGACAAGAGGCAGCGGTGTCTGTATGGTCCCCGTGCAAATAGGCAGGAGCAGAGGACCAATAGGTGAAAGGGGGTGAAACCAAGAGAAGAAGGAAGTGAAGCGAAAAGAGTGCTCTGGTATGTCAAGTTAGCTAAGCAAAGTGTGCCCTCAAGGGCCTGAGGCGAAGTGGACCACACGGCCTTAAGGCCAGCTAAGTTCCTCAGAAGAGCCTCCCTGGTAAGAAACGCACGGCTTTCAAGCTGCGTTAGACTTCAAGCCGCCGATAGGCGTAATTCCGAGAGAAGAGAAGAACTGCTGTTTTGATTGGCCGTTTTGGTACACGGCGAAGGTGCGCCCGCTCACCGATACGGCGGGTATTCTCGGTTACGATCAATAGTAGGCGATTCTTGCAGATCGCCAGATAGGGAGGAGTTTGAGATGAGTAGAGTTAAAGATATTCTGCGTTCCATGAATTACCTGCACCCGAAAGGTGCAACATTCGAAATCTGCGGCATAAGACCGAAGAAGGCAAAATCGCGTTTGTGGGAAGGGTTCGCGGGCGGCCCGAAGGCAATTGTCGCGGGCTGGTTCAAGACGAAGAAGGAAGCCGCAAAGACCGTGGTGAAACTTGATCAAGAAGGATTCGAAGGCATCTATATCAGCCTGAACTCCTGTGACCCTGCACTTCTGGCCCGAGCAGATCACCGCATGAAGGCGGGTGTTTCAAGGACAAAGGATCACGAGATCAAGAAGATCACAAACTTCCCGATCGACATTGACCCGAGACGGCCAGAGGGTACAAGTTCAACGAAAAAACAGCACAAGGAGGCGATTGCGCTTGCCAACACAATCAAATCCTACCTTGAAGAACTGGGGTGGCCTGAACCGCTCACCGGAGACAGCGGGAACGGGGCTCATTTGATCTACAAAGTGAACCTCGAAAACACTCAAGCAAATGTTGACATACTGAAGCAGTGCTTACAGGCGATTTCAAAGAAGTTCACGACCGAAGAACTGGAGGTCGATGAATCAGTATTTAACCCGGCCAGGCTGTTCACCGACATCGGGGTCAGGCTTTCATTTTACACTTTATTCGAGCCGGGCGTTCTGGTATCTTCGGGAAATGCCACGCTCGCCTCGAATCAACTTTCCGGATGCGGTCTATCACGTGACTTCGCGAGGAAACGGACGGGCGAGGATTTTCCATGATGATGACGATCGGGACCGTTTCATGCGTCAGCTGGAAGACAACGTCCTGACGCATTCGGTGATGTTGTACGCGTTTGTCCTCATGGACAACCATTTCCACCTCGTGGCGCGAACGCCACGCGCCAACCTGTCACAGTTCATGCAGCGTTTGAACACGAGCTACGCGCTGTACGCGCGGCACAAGCATCGCAGGCCCGGCCATCAGTTCGAGGCGCGGTTCAAGGCCAAACTCGTTCAGGACGATGCCTACCTGCTGGCCGTCACTCGGTACATCCACCTGAACCCCATCAAGATCAGCGCCTGCCGAGGGTTGAGCGGAGCGGAACGGGCGATGCGGCTGGAATCGTACCCCTGGAGCAGTTACCCCGGGTACGTGGCGAAAGGGAAGGCCCAGGGGTTCGTCTGTTATGACGTGCTTCGGGAGTACGGCTCGAGCCTTGCCGCAGCGCGGCGGCAGTATCGGGCCTATGTGCGCTCTTGTGTCACAGAAGACGACCAGCCGCTCCTCGAGGCGATGCGAGCGAGCCGATATGCCATAGGGGCGGACAACTTTGTCGAGCAGACCAAGAAGAGGCTCGGGAAACTGCGGACGGGCAGGATCCAGGACAAGGACCTCGCCCTGCCCCGGGTCACATTCGACATAGACGCGATCGACCTCTATGTGGCGGAGCACTATGGGATCGAGGCAACCCAATTGAAGGAACATGGCCACCGGACGGGCCCGGCCAAATTGGTGGCGGTCGAGTTGGCTTGCCGGCTAACGGGTCTGAGCGGACGCGCCGTGGGAATGCATTACGGCGGCATAGGTGCATCAGCCGTGAGCAACATCCGGCGGAAGGTCCGCGAAGGGCAGGCCGATCTACTGCCCGTAGTCAACCGGGTGCTGTGCAGGATTCGGAGAGCGATCTCTGAGAACGCTAAAAGTGTAAAGTGAAAGCCTGACCCCTTGACCCTCCCATCTACTGCCCGTAGTCAACCGGGTGCTGTGCAGGATTCGGAGAGCGATCTCTGAGAATGCTAAAAGTGTAAAGTGAAAGCCTGACCCCTTGACCCGTCTGCATTGGCATATCAACAGTATGGAGAACACCTCCTCTCTCCAAGCATGCCACTTCGCTGAAGATTTCCATTGAAAACCAGACTATCTTCATTCTATATTCGATCCGAATCGGTCAACAACTGCTTTGTTGCATGGTTCGGTGGGCCAAATAGCAGGGCATGGGTGCAATGGACAACAAACCGACCTACGAGGAGCTGGAACGCAGGGTGCGGAGCCTGGAACAGGCCGCCGCCCGGCAGAAGGCGGAGGAGGCCCCTCAGAGCAGGGAAGGGGTCTATCGCCAGCTTGTGGAGGGTGCCGAGGTCTTCCTGTCCGCCTTTGATCCCTATGGCGTGTGCCTCTATTGCAATCGCAAAGTGGCCCGGCAATTCGGTGGTGAGCCCTCCGATATTATCGGGAAGACCTTCCGCGACCTGCATCCCGAGCAGGGGGACGAGTACATCCGCCGTATCCGCGAGACCATAGATTCAGGCGAAGTCCGGGAGTATCACGATCAGGTGCAATTCCCCGAAGGGGAGCGTTGGTTCGTCACCAGCCTCCACCCTATCCGGGAGAGTGACGGCAGAATAGCTGCCGTGCAGATTGTCTCACAGGATTTCACGGCAAGCAGGATGGCCGAAGAGGCTCACCGGGAAAGCGAAGGACGTTACAGGGCAGTTACCGAATCTTCCACCGACTTGATCAGTCTATTCGATCTTGAAGGCAACCTGATCTTCACGAACCCTGCCGGGGCTGAAATGTATGGGTACGAGCGTGAAGAAATGACGGGAATGCACTTCAGCTCCTTCCTAACCAAGGAGCGGTTACATAAAGCCGAAGAACTTTTTCAGAGGGCTCTAGCAGGTGAGAGAGTACAAGGCGAACTTCTCGTAAAACACAAGAAGGGCCATGAATTCCCAATCTCTCTTGGCCTTGTACAAACAAAGAGAGGTGACGAGGTTGTTGGTTTTACCGCAGTTTCTCAGGACATCACCGAGCGCAGGAAAATGGAAGAAAGACTACTGGAAAGCGAGAATCGCCTGCGATTGTTCATCAGCAATTTCCCCGGTGTAGCCTTTATCAGCGATCCCGGGAAATGCCTGTTGCTTGCAAACGATAGGCTCACGGATTTCTATGGCCTCGAGGGCACGGAGATCATTGGTCGAAACTTCAAGGAGTATGTACCTCCCGATTTCTATTCCAAGATTGTCGAACAGGACCGCCTTGTTGTGTCGGAGAACCGTACCTTGATTGTCGAAGAAACCGTGCCCCACACATCGGGCTCGTCAGAGTGGCTTACTTACAAGTTCCCTATAGTACAGGAACGGGGGCCCGTCCTGGTTGGAGGCTTTGGTATAGACATCACCCAAAGGAAGCAAGCCGAGGAGGCGTTACAGAAGAGCGAGAGAAACCTGATCCAAGCACAACAAGTCGGGAAAATCGGAAGCTGGGAATGGAACATACAAACGGGGGAGGTGCACTGGTCCGTCGAAATGTACTCCCTCCATGGACAAGACCCGAGTAACTTCACTCCCACGATTTCTTCTATTCTTGCACTCACTCATCCTGATGACCAGGACCTGGTACAAGCGATGAGAAATCAAATAGCGTCCGAGGCTGTATCGATCGACTTCGATTATCGCGTAATCAGACCGGACGGTGAGATTCGCACGTTTGAAGCAGTTGGCCATGTGACGGAGTTCGATGAAGTGGATAATCCCCGTCTAATGGTGGGTGTTGCTCGGGATATCACCGAAAGCAAACGGTTGGAGGAAGAGAGGAAGAGGCTTGAAAGCAGGCTTCTTCAAGCCCAGAAGATGGAAGCAATCGGCACCTTGGCCGGTGGAATCGCTCATGACTTCAACAATATCCTTGCCATCATAACAGGCTTTGCTGAAATGGCAGTTCTCGAAGCTCCTGAAGGTTCGGAATTACGGGCTCATCTGGATGAAGTGCTTATAGCCGGCCTGCGTGGAAAAGAAGTAACAAAACAGATTCTCGCCTTTAGTCGGCAAAGCACTCCGGAAATGAAACCGGTCGACATCGTTCCTGTCATGCAGCAATCCAAGACGTTCTTAAGATCTCTGCTGCCCACCACGATCGAGATTCGGCAGGACATCCAGGTAGACCCGGCCGTAATTCTCGGCGATTCGACTCAAATCCATCAGGTCCTGCTCAACCTTGGAACAAACGCATCGTATGCTATGCGAGAAAGGGGCGGCACGTTGGACATCTCTCTGACGGAGGTTGATCTCACCTACAGGGAGACTATTTTGAAGCCGGATCTGATGACAGGTCCCCATCTTAAGATAGAGGTGAGAGATAGTGGGGTCGGGATAAGACAGGAAATCCGGGATCGAATATTCGAACCGTTCTTTACATCCAAGGAAACCGGCCAGGGTACAGGCATGGGGTTGTCGGTCGTGCATGGCATTGTAAAAAGCCACAGAGGCGATATTTCGGTTGAAACCGAGCTGGGAAAAGGGACCGCGTTTCACATCCTTTTGCCATGCTTGAAGAGCGTACCAGAAAAGATGGAGGCCGTTTCTCCTAAGAAGGCCCCAACTGGACAAGGGCGCATTCTTTTCGTGGATGATGAAAGAAGAATCGTCGACTTTGGCATGAAAATGCTGGAAAGACTTGGATATGATGTGGTTCCCAAAACCTCCAGCGTCGAGGCCCTGGAAGCATTTCGGGCAAACCCGATGGATTTCGATGCTGTCATCACGGACATGACTATGCCGAAGATGACGGGGAGGGGACTCTCCCGGGAAATTCTGAAGATCCGACCGGATATCCCGATAGTCGTCTGTACAGGGTTCAGCGAGAAAGTCAGTCCGGAGACTGCCAGAGAGGCCGGTTTTCGGGAAATGCTTATGAAACCTTTTTCGCTCGACAACCTGGCAAAAACCCTTCGAAATGTCCTAGGCCCGGAATAAGGCAGGGACGGGATATATCAAGGGCGTATTCTGATTGTGGACTACGATGAGCCGTTCAGGGAACCCCTCTGACAGATTGAAAGATGAGCAAAGAATTGGCGGAGGGAGTAGGATTCGAACCTGCGGCCGAGCATAAAATCTGTAATGAAATCAGACCGTTTGTTTTCGGCTGACACCCTGCTGACACCGCAATAAACAATGGGGCTCCACAAGAAGAAAGCCTCATCCATTTGTCCATATTTAAACTTGAGATTTAAATATGGCAATGATATGTTTCTCTCATGATCTACTCGCGTGTCCTGGAAACAACGATCAAAAGGGCGATGAAGACCTTTCCGGCTGTGCTGGTCACCGGGCCGAGGCAGTCCGGGAAGACCACGCTGTTGAGTGAGCGGTTTTCTGGCACTCATCGATTTGTGTCTCTGGAAAACCCTGATGTTCGAGCGAGGGTCATGGAAGACCCCGTGGGATTTCTCAAAGAGAACCCTCCACCTGTCATATTTGACGAGATCCAGTACGTTCCTGATCTGCTGCACTATATCAAGTCAAGAATTGATGAGAACCGTGAACATGGGCAGTGGCTTCTTTCGGGCTCACAGAGTTTCCCGTTAATGCAGGGTGTCAGCCAATCCCTTTCGGGAAGAGTAGCTGTTCTAACATTGCTTCCTTTCTCGCTGGGAGAAAGCCAGCGGTTGACAGGCAAGCCTGAAGGAATCGATGAAACGTTGGAGAGGATCCTGGCGACAGGGAAGAGAGAAGGAAAACGGAAGGGAAGCAAGCGAACAGTCGAACTCTATGACTGGTTGCTTCGCGGGGCCTATCCGGAAGTCAGGGCAGACGCAGGCGTGGACAGACAGCTGTGGTGTGCCAGCTACATACAGACCTATTTGGAGAGAGATGTTCGACAGTTGGTAAACGTCGGCGATCTGAATGCGTTCAACCGTTTTCTGCGGCTGTGCGCCGCCCGGGTTGGTCAAACCCTGAACATGTCCGATCTCTCCAGAGATCTCGGTCTCAGTGTGCCGACGGTAAAGAAATGGCTCAGCGTGCTTGAGGCCAGTTACCAGATCTATCTGTTGCCCCCTCATTTCAACAATTTTGGAAAACGCATCGTCAGGAGTCCCAAACTTTACTTCATGGATACCGGTGTCGCGACATACCTACTCGGGCTGCATGCAAAGGATCCTCTTATGGAGGGCCCTATGCTTGGGCCTCTGTTCGAAAATGCCGTTGTCTCGGAATGGGCTAAGCTCTTTTACCACAGGGGCGAAAGGCCGGAGTTGTACTATTGGCGTTCGAAGGCCGGGCTGGAGGTCGATTTGATCGTAGATCGGAATGGGAAACTTCTTCCCATTGAGAGCAAGGCAACAGCGACATTGGTCCCTGCCCATGTAAGGTCCCTCAAGACATGGCGAGAGTTGGCCGGAAGCGCGGCGGAGAGGGGGATCATCGTGGCAGATACGGAAAAGAGAACACAATTTGGAGATTGCATCTGCCTGCCCTGGTCCGAGGGGCTGGACTAGACTCTCGACAGTGATCGGGAGGTAGTTTCGGGTAGACCCAAAAGAGATCTGGGTCAAGCAAAGTGGCGGAGGGAGTAGGATTCGAACCCGCCCTCCATTTTGTAACTATTTGTTTTTGAAGCAATATTTGAGACGAAAACCAAGGGTGGTAAGCCCGTGGCAAGCCCTAGGGCACCTGACCCACCATAGCGCCCTCTCCTGAGTTCCCTTATTCCACGAATCGTGATAGACGTAATAACGAGGAGATGGACGTTTCTCGATCCGGCACAGCGCGTTCTGAGGCATGAACACCCCGCACTCTTCGGTAACGCGCAGTTCTCGATCCAGGAATCCCAAAAGACGAACGCTAGGTCCATGAATATGGAATACGAAGAGCACATGCGGACCCTTGCAAGGGACTCCAGGCAGAAGGAATGGAGCAAGCGGAAGTGGACTCCTTCGCCTGCGTTGGTCGGGAAAGGGCCACAAGGCATGGCTACCAAGTACAAGGGTCAGCAGTATGATCCAGAGCAGTACGAGTTGGTGCATGACGGGTGGGACCACGATCACTGCCTTTTCTGTTGGCAGTCCATCTGTGATTGCGGAGGGGAGAATTGCACATCCATCGGCTTCACTGACGGTGATGATTGGATCTGTGAGTCCTGCCACCAAAGGGTAATAGTTGAAAAGAAGGACCCAAAGACGAACTGAGCGGCGTTTGAGAATCCGCGCCTCGGGCGCGCCTTGCCACGACCGCGACTTCAAACGCTGGGCTGCCGAGAACCACATGAAGCCAATCATCAAATACATCGAGCACAAACCAGCCGAGCATACAGACCGAGGAATGGCCTGGATCGCTCGGGTATGGCCATCGGCAAGCGGCAAGACGTTCTACTTCAATGATATGGCTCTAGAGAGATGTTCTGGGTATGACTCAAATCACTACGACCTGACAACAAGGGAAAGATATTGGATCTCCGGCGTGAAGAAGCGAGGGTCAAACCGCCATTGGGCCGGTGGTGGGCCAATCCATATCGAGGAATCGGTCGTAGATTGGTATCATGACTATGCTGAACACGTGGACTTCCATGAATTGATCGTGATTCCCGATCTCCCGAAGCCAGACATTTCAAAGTTCAATGCCATTGAAAACGAAAAGGTGGCCCAACAGGACTGATTAACCAGGCCCGGAAGGCCGCACGGCTTACGAACGTCGGCCACAATCCGATGCCAGGAATCATCTGATCATTCAGCGTATGTCACATCTGTACGCGATTAGGATATGTTTATGCACAAGACGACCCATGTTGGCCATGGCAACAAAAAGATAGCCTATCACATTGAGTGGGCATTCAGAAAAGAAGCTCTCCGCTGGATCGACGATCGACCGATTGGACCGAATTTTCACCCGATTGCGGGTGAGCTTCGGCAGTGGCTGTTACGTGAAGGTCCCTTCTCGATCTTTGCTGAGGAACACAAAGGTGACACCCTCTCATACACGAATCCGTATACCTACGATGCTTCAGCATTAGTCTCTATTCTCGCGGATGTCACCAACGATTCATACTCAATCGCGACCAATGCTGACTTGGTGGATCCCACTGATGCTGAAATCGCACGCGTTCGTAACTACAATGAGCAAGTCCTTTACATTGCTCGAGTTTGTGAAGCGCTCACCAAGCAGCTATTGTTTTGTACGCAGATACCAAGGCGAAACTACGACAAGGCGAGTCTCGGAACCTTGCTGTCCACGGAATGCAGAGGATGCCGTAGCGCAGGCCAAAGAAGGCACAAATTGTCCCTTCTTGGATCATTGGCCCATCGATACGGTCTTTGTGGGAAGTTCGAACAGTGCCTTGGTGAGCACATGAAGATCGTTGCCCGCCGCCGTAACCTCAACGCGGCGCACTCTAACACGCCTACGCTCAACATCCGCTCTGCCGTAGAATCTCGCGACCAACTCAAGACCGATACACTCGAGCTTGGAAATGAATTCATTCACATGCTTGAGCACTTAAACGAAATTGAGACGCATATGTTTCGCGAACTCGAAAGAGCCGTTCAATCGCATTTTCTTGACAGCCTTGCCAAAACGAGGGTGAGGGCTTGATTGTTCACGTACTAGCCAGTTCGCAATATGTGCCGACATCTCGTTCAACGCCGATCCGAAAAGGCTACCACCTTTCCCGCCCGGTTGCCCGTGGTGTTCGGCATTGGAGGATTAATGGCGTCTAATCGAAAGAAAATGCCAAAGGGAATCGAAGACGCAGTTTTGAAAGAATACAACCATCTATGTTCGATTTGTGGCGCACCTCGCCCGCAGATTCATCATATTGATGAAAACCCATCAAACAATGATCCCCTTGTACCGACCAACAAGTAGTGTCCCCCCTGATGACCTAGAATAGGTTGACACGTCCCTCATGAGATGACTTTACGAGGTCAAGGAAAAAGGAGGGACGAGATGGCATTCTGGAAAAAGCCAAAGAAGCAGAGAGATCGACCGGCGGTTGAATTGTAGGATGCCCTGGCCATACACGAAAAGGGGCGGCACCCAGGTCGGACACCGCCCCATGGTTCTGCCAATGGCGGGAAAAACGACTACTTCTTCCTGCGCGAGACTCTTGCAGCAATAATCGCTCCCAATGGAAGCAGGATGTAAAGCAAGTGTTTGGCAAGGTCGGAGCCCCCATAGAATGGACTTGCCCCAACAGTTGACGAAGCAGCCGAGCAAGACGTCGTTGTGCAACCTGAATCATCGCCATCGGTGCTGCCATCGCAATCGTTGTCTATACCGTCGCCACAAGTGGGATCACCCTCCGGCCCCTCTGTGGTCCCCTCCGGAATGGGCTCAGCGCAGTCGCAGTTATTATTTGGGTTGGTGGGGAAGATGTTCGGGTTCCCGTCGTTGCAGTCGAGTTCAGGATGCGTACATTCAGGATCTGCAGGGTCGCCATACCCGTCACCATCGCTATCGACGCATGAGCTTGCACCCGACCAACCGCATGCCGAGGGACCGCCATGTGCCCCCATATCATTTCTGGTTGTCCCAAGCGAAGGAGGGAGACAGGCGTCATTGTACTGGGTTGACGGATCGCCAGCGTCAATACAAGGAGAACCAGCGATTATTATGAGATCGTCACATGTTGTCCCTAAGAACGCAGGGTGATTGTTTATGTTTCCCGTTCCTTCATATTCGTTCTGAACGTCGGAGTAGGAGACAGAAATGGTGCCTCCCGAAACGCGGATCTGCTCACCATCATCATTGTTGAAGAACAGAATAGAATTGATCACGGTACTGTCGCCACTGGCATGCCATAGCCCTTGAGTACTGTTGTTCACTATTGTGGTGTTTTCAATGAGTGGCGTCCCAGCGTTAACATAAACACCGGCACCACGTGGGTATGCGTCAAAGGCTACGCCACAGTAACTACCATTGCATATGGCTGTCGTTGTATTACAGGAGATGATCGTGTTCGTTAGGTCTGAATTGCCGTCTTGAAGATAGATTCCTGCTCCAAGTGAAAAGGAGTTGCCGTTGAGTGGGTTTGGCCCGGCAGAGCGTGCCCAGGTAAGATTGTTTTTGACTTCTGAGTTTAGGATCTGCAATCTGCCATTTACATAGACCCCACCGCCTCTAGCATACGTATTGCAGGAAGCAGATGTGCACTGAGCGTTTACCTCATTGTTCTCAATCAGGCAATTGGACAACTCGGCGTCTCCAAGAACATATAGGCCACCACCTGCGTAATTCCCTGTCGAAGACAAAGGATTAGATATGTTTCCCGAAATTGTGCATCGGTCTAACGTCAAAGTCAGTCCTGCGGCCAAGGAAGCTGATATGCCCCCTCCATTGCCGCTACTTGTATTGTTCCTTATGACGCAATCTTCGAATGTAGGTGTACTATCGATGATAGTAACGCCACTATCATCGGAGTATTCTATAATGCAATGGCGAAAAACTGTTCCCGGAATGGTGTTTTGGAACTTAATTCCTTTCCAGCGTTGATTGTCCGGCTCGTCAGGATATAGGGACGAAAATCGGATGGGCATTCCTTCTGATCCGATTGCGGTAATAGTTGTGAGGACATTGATTTGGTAGTGACCATCCACAAGCACCTCAACCCCCTCTTCAATAGTCAAGAGGCTGACTTGCAGGTCTCCTGTCACACAGTAGGGTGACCCTGAGAGCGTCCACGTTTCATCTACAATCGTCCCGGACTTATATGTCACGCACTGTGCGAGAGCATCTTGCGTTGAAAAGAAAGCGACAAGGCATAGGATATAGCCGATCTTCCGCATTTCAGCCTCCATTAATTTGTACAGTAGGGAAAGACTGCTCGATGAACTACGAAATCGCATCTCTGCCGACAATCGTAAAGCGTTGGTGGTGGATGTCTCAATGATAGGTGTCTTGTGTCAATTCACCTCCCGTTCTTTGTCTTGAGTGCAAGATGAACGTTGTACAAAGGCTGTGACCAAGTCCATTTTGTCGTACACATATCACAAGACTGTATTGCTGACAAGTGAAAAGGAGTTATTGAAACGAAAATACTGTGGGTCTCATGCTAAGGGTGATTGCCCATAGGGGGAGAGGCTTTGCCTCTCCAAATTCCAGTAGATGCTGTGCCAGCATCTCAACAGCAGAAGATTCATTTCCATCGGGGGACCGTCACAATCCTCAGCATTCCCCCTGGGGCACACATATGCGCTGAAAATCTTAGTTCCTACCGGCGTGGCAGGCAACAAAAACATATCAGTTATCTTCAGTCTCAGCCCGAAGAAATCAAGAAGGCCACCATGCATTCGACCAACAAAGCCTTTGACCGATACTTCGATGTCGAATGTGATGATATTCGAGGTATTTGCGCTGACACCGCAAAGAGTGGAAAGAGCAGGATTGACACCCCGCTGACACCTCAAGAAAGGGCAGGGCAAAAAGGAGAATTATTGAAACTCAAATAGGAAAGTGGCGGAGGGAGTAGGATTCGAACCCACGGTCCTTTCGGACTCCGGTTTTCAAGACCGGCGCCTTAAACCACTCGGCCATCCCTCCGCAAGAGTGCGGGCGTGCCTGCGGACACTAGGATATTTGTTAGCAACTGTGCGACCCGTTGTCAAAACCCGGGCATTTCCAGGAATCAAGTGCTTCTCTGTCTGCTTCTATATCTATAAACAGATTTGACAGAAATAGTGGGATAGGCTTTAACTGTACAGACCCAAAACGAAATCGAAAAAGGAGAAGCGAATGGAGGCGACTTCCAGGAGGATTGTTAATGCGCTCAAGACCGCGGTGCGGCGTGAAGAGCGAACTTCTGCGGCTTACGTGAGCAAGGCGAAGAAGATGCGCGATCCGGCGGCCAAGAAGGTCCTGGAAACACTGGCCAGGCAGGAGATCGGGCATGCGAACAAGCTCTTGAAGGTCCTAAACAAAGGCTCCGATCTGGAGATGCTGGGGAAGAAGGGACAGAAGCTGGCCGGTGAACTGCGCGTGCTGAACGACGACGTACGCCAGATCGAGAATTCCACCGAAGCCGTCAAGGTCCTCCGCAAAGCGGCCAAGGCGGAAGAGAACTCCGGCCGCCTGTATCGCTCCCTGGAAAAGATATATAAGGGCCTCGACGTGGCGGACCTCTTCGCCAAGCTCGCAGAGGAAGAGGAAAAGCACAAAGAGAAGATCGACAAGGTCCTGGCCAGGCTGTAGTTCGCAGCAACCCAAGGCCAGCGGGTTGGACCATGGCCTGCCCCATCCCACCGAAAGTGTTTCTCACCGGCCTGCCCGGTTGTGGAAAGACCACGATCATCAAGGGGGTATCCGGTCGACTGTCGGCTTCCGTGACCGGGTTCTACACCGAGGAAGTTCGAGACAAGGGCGGTCAGAGGATCGGATTCGATCTCGTCAGCCACGAGGGAGAACGAGCGATCCTCGCCCGCAAAGGCGGCCGATCCCGGGCACGCGTGGGAAAGTACTCCGTATTTGTCAAGCCTCTGGAAGAATGGGGGCTCGACCTTCTGACGCCCACTGCTGACCGTCCCCTGGTGGTCATAGACGAGGTGGGCAAGATGGAGTGTCTGAGCAGCGCTTTTCAACAGAAGGTGCTGGAGCTCATCCTGTCCGGCCACCCGATCCTGGGGTCGGTCGCGCTTCGAGGCGGGGGCCTCATCGGCCGCATCCACGAGCATTCGGCTCTCGAATGCCGGGAGGTCGACGCCGAGAACCGGGATCGGATGGTTGAGGAGTTGGAGAGGCGGTTTCGGGAGTACTTGAGAACGGTAGTCTCTTGACGATGTAGGCGGAAGCCGCTTGCCTGCGAGCTGGGAGATTGCCGCGTCGCCTGCGGCTCCTCGCAATGTCCCGAGGGTGCTGGGGGATCCCTGCCTGCGCGGGGATGACGGTGCCTTCCCAATCAATAGCGCTGATGTGCTGGGGGATCCCCGCCTCCGCGGGGATAACTGCTCCCTTCGGTCGCAGTTACTTGAGCAGCCCTGCCCGGTAGGCCTGCAAGTACTCGCGGCAGTATTCGTCCTTGCCCAGAAGGGAACTTGCGGCCCGAAGCGCCTGAACCATGCCCGCATCGGACGGGTTCATGATGAAAGCATCCAGTCCTGCTCCCATCGCCAGGGAAAGAAAGGTTCTGTTCAGCAGAGAGCGAACGGGCAGACCGAAGGAGACATTGGAAACAGCAGCAATCCGGTGCGTCTTGGGCCAACGGGACTCCAGTTCGCGCAGGGCGTCCATCAGTTCGGCGCCGGCCGCTGGGTCTGTGCTGACGGGCATGACGCAGGGATCGAAGAAGATGTCCTCCTCGGCGAAGCCCGCTTCGCCGAGTTTCTCCATCAGAAAGGCCGCATTGTCCAGCCGGTCCTGCACACTCTTCGGCAGGCCGCTGTCGCCCACGAGAAGCCCCACGACCCTGCAGGACACGCCCTCCAGCAGCGGCAGAAAGCTCGACCACCTCTCTTTCTCAGCTGAAACCGAGTTGATCAAGGGGGTCTTCTGCACCCGCTTGAGGCCTTCACTCAGGGCCTCGGGATGGGAGGTGTCGATGCTCAGGGGAACATCGACAGCCTTCTGTACGACCTCGACGAGCCAGGCCATGCACTCGGCTTCCTCGCCCGGAACGCCGCTGTTCACGTCGATGTAGTCTGCGCCCGCTTCGGCCTGCTTCTTGGCCAGGGTGGCGATCGCCTCTTCGTCTCTTTGCTTCCAAGCCTGCTCGACCGGCTTGCGAGTCATGTTGATGAGCTCTCCGACTACAATCATCTTCCCTTCCCTTCTTGCTGTTCTCTTTGGGGCCCTGCTAGCCCGTAGATTGCACGAGCCCTCGTGCAATAGGGGTTAGACGTTCAGTTCTACAGCACCGTTCGTGAGGATGTACTCCTCGGGGCGCTCCTTGGTTTTGGCCCGAATGATGAGCTTGTTGTCCTCCACCTTCCACATCTCTGTAACGATCGTATCTCCGGGCCATGCCGGACGGGAGAACCGCACCTTGATCGATTTGAACTTCTCCGGGTCGTTCTCGCAATAGGTCCTGAGCACTGCCCTGCCCACGAAGCCGAAGGTGCAGAGCCCGTGGATGATCGGCCGGTCGTAGCCGGCCATGGCGGCGAACTGCGGGTCGATGTGCAGGGGATTGTAGTCTCCGGAGAGCCGGTAGATGGCCGCCTGACGATGAAGCGTTGTCTCCTCGACGACCTCGTCCGGTTCCCGGTCCGGAGGCTCGTTACCCGGGGGCGGCCCCTTCTCCCCGCCGAATCCGCCCTCGCCGCGGACAAAAGTGGCGAACCGGTTGTGGAAGATCACGTTTCCATCCTGATCCTCCGTGTCCACCTCGAGCTCCATCAGGGCGCCCTTTCCCTTGTCAAAGATGTTCGCGATCCGCGGTTTCGAGGTAAGGGTGCCTTCGGTGGGGATAGGATGCTTCCGTACTTCGAGGTATTGCTCGCCGTGAAGGATCATGATCGGGTTGATGTCGACTCCCGGCACGTTCATCACCTCCATGAGAGCCGGGAAAGGCGGCACAACGCCAAAAGTGGGCAGCACCTTGAGTCCGTTCTCATAAACGAAAACGAGTTCGTCATCTTTCGGAACGGCGCCTACACCCAGGGCGTACAGGATCACCCTGTCCCGGGTCAACTCATAGGTCATCGGCGGCAGTTCAGCGGCATGGGCCTTGTCAACATCGATGGGCATTGCAGATCCTCCTCTCAAAAAATAGATCCGTGATTTCTCTGTCCACGTCACGCTGTCAGCCACGGGCAAACACCTTCCCGCGGGACGAAAGAGCCCCATTATAGCGCAAGCCGGGCATATGTCCAGATTGAACTTGATGCACAAACCTACCGGGCGGTCTGGAAATGGGGCGACGGAAGAAAGGGGTTGAGAGATGAAAAGGGGGAGGGCTTACACGGAGGGCTTTGGGAATGCGGGTCCTGCAGTCAGAGGAACCCGAGCCCTACGCCTTTTCGTCAAACAGGACACCGCGCAGTTCGGCGACCTTCTTGTGTAATTCCAGCAGATCCTTAGGGGGGATCTCCCGGAGCAGCTCTTCGGTCTCTCGGTTGAAGATCCGGATGACCATGTCTCCGGTCTCCTCGTACACCTCGAAATCGAGTTTGATCTTGAGCTCATCCAGGAAGGCTTGGGTTTTTTCAGCCACATCCCTGACGGCAGCCGGGTCGAGGTCGCTGAGGCTTGCGCCCTTCTTCTCCTGCTTTTCCTCTTTCTCTTCCTTCTTACGGAAGACCGCAGCCTCGGTTTCGTTGACCGGCTTGACAGGGGGAGTGGGCTTGACTTCCTGCTGTCGCCTCACCCAGGCCTCTGCCACCTCTGTCTGGATCGCATCGGATTTTACTTCCATGACCAGATCTCCAACGTTGTCTCCGTGCGGGGAATTCCCGCGGTACCGCTTTACTGCAACATGCGTGCCGTTTTCATGGCATCTGCCAGCCAAAGATCTAACGGGTCAATATTGATGAAGGATTTCTTTTCAACATGCCGGTTTGGCGTCCCATTCCGGCTGCAAAGGGGCCCTAGAATGCCCGGGAGTGTTCTCAGGGTTTCAGGAATGTGCTTGCAAGGATCCTGAAGCCCTGACGAACCACGCAGATTTTCCACGGGAGTGACAAAAAGCGGCACTGAAAAGGGGCTCGACTTGCCCCAGGGAGGGGAGGGCCCTTTTGCCTTTGACCTTTCCCCTTTGACCTTGGGAGAGCGGTGGAGCGAGCGGGGCCTAATGCCCCGAGTCCTTGAAGACGAAGCCCACGGCTAGGCCGGCCCCGAGAGCGATCAGGACCGCGCATATCCCGTAAACCACGGGTCTTTCATCTGCCGCCTTGGCGATGAAGGCCACCATCCCGACCTTTTCGATATGGATGGTCTTGGAGGATTTGCCGACAAGCTTCCTGTCCTTGATCAACAAATACTCCACATTGTAGACACCCGGTTTCGCATCGGACGGAAAGTCGAAATAGTGGCTGAATTGCGCACCCTCTTTGATTTCCACCCGACCGGTATCATCGATCGAGTAGAGACCGGCTTCGGTCTTGATGCGCATGAGCCCTTCGAAGATCGTCTCCTCGTCGTTGCCCTCGTCCTCCCCCTTCAAGATGTGATACTTCATCTGGCTCTTGATGATTTCAAAACCGATCTCGAGTTCCTTGGCCAGCTCAGGGGTCGTGATTTCGTCAAGGGGGGCCGAAGCCTGAACCTGGTACATGGAAGGCACATTCTCGATGTCATACTGCCTCGTGTTCATCCAGAAGGGACCCACGCGACCCTTCACGTTGATCTTCACCTTCTCCGCAGGGGAGGTGAGCTTCACGATCAGGCCGTCCGCTCCGGTCCCGGCCAAGTTGCCGGAGAAATCGATCCGGTCGCCGTTGTAGCGGAGCCCCACCTCGATGACCGATTTGCTCGCATCAGGGACGAAGGCCTCGGTCGCCGGGGCTTCGGTCTCGGATGCCTCCAGAGGATTCATGATCAAGAAGGCGCAAAAGACAGCCAGCGGAATCGGTAGTGTTCTTATCATTAGTGACCTCCACCCGCGCCTGCGGCAAAGCTTACAACGTTGTCAGGGGTCAGAACCAGGTCAAGGAAGAGCTTGAACATCATGGCCAACACGATGATGCTCAGGAGAATTCGGATCTGCTCTCCCCGGAGGTACTTCGAAGCCCGTACCCCGAACTGCGCTCCTACGACCGAGCCCATCAACAGGGTGAGGGCGAGCCCGAGGTCCACCGTACGGTTCGTGATCGCCTGCTGCAGGGTCACGTTTGCGCTCGTCATGACGATTTGAAACAGGTCGGTGCCGATGGCTGTGATGGTCGGCATGCCGATGACGTAGATCATGGCGGGCACCATGATGAAGCCGCCACCCACACCGAGCAGGGCAGCAAGCACGCCCACCGCGAAACCGATGAAGAAGGGGAAGATGGCTGACGTGCGCAAGTGAGATTTCGGGAAGTCCATCTGGAGGGGGAGCTTGTTGAAGATCCTGGTCAGACCGGGTTGTTTCATTTCTCCCGGATCCGCGTCGAGTCCTTCTGTTGCCTGGGACTTGCGAATGGCCCGGAGGCTTTCCACGAACATGGATCCTCCAATCGTCCCGAGCATCACCACGTAGACAAGCTTCATGACGAACTCGAAATTACCCATGGCCCTCAGGTAGTAGACCAGGTGGACGCCCACGGTGCCCCCTGAGACGCCTCCTGCCAGGATGATGAGCCCCAGCTTCATGTCCACGTTGCCGAGCCTCCAGTGCCCGTAAGCACCGGATGCGGAACTGGCAACGATCTGGTTCGAATCCGATGCCGCGGCAACCGCAGGGGGGATGCCGATCATCATCATCAGGGGCGTGAGAAGGAAGCCGCCTCCAACCCCGAACAGGCCGGAGAGGAATCCCACCATCCCTCCGATGCCGATCACGAGGAAGAAGTTGATGGTCATATCCGCGATGGGTAGATAGACGTTAAACATCCTTCTTGGTCTCCTCTGTTCTGGTTGGTGGATCTGCCCAAACGGTTTGCCGGTTTGAGTCCTTTCCGGACAGAAAGGCGAGACTCACTTCGGGAAAGCGGAACCGTGGAGGGTGGTCCAAAGAGGAGCGGTCAGCATCAGCAGGAAAGGCAATCATCATCAGGTCGCGCCACACGGGGTCCGGTTTGCAGAAAACCGGTCCTCTTTGTAGGATGTGTGTGCAGAAAAGCCGCGTCGCACTGCTTTTCGGGTCCGGCCTGAAGTTGAGTTGCGAAGAATACAGGAAACAAAGATGTTTGTCTATAGGAAAGGCCATTGAATTGCTGGGTCGTCTCCTGCAAAGACTGAGGGGGGATCCCAGGAGCGACGGGGATCTCGAGGAGAGATATTTTGCCTTCAAGGAGCTGTCCAGCGCGAACGATGTGGCACTCCGCGACCTTGTCGCACTCGAGCACGGCCCTACGGAGCCGCGTGGGCTCCCCCTGAGCGAGCTCAGATCCAGGGCCACGGAGCTCACCGTCCAGGCCTTCAAGAGCATCCGGAACCTGGAAACCCTGGCAGGCAGGTCGTATCCCATCCTTCGAGAGACCCTAGCCGCCCTGGCGAGCCGGATCGATGACGGGCTTTCGACGAGCGAAGCCGCCTCCTCAGGGAATTGCGGTTCCGAGCAGATCGTCCAGTTGCTCGCCCCCCTGAATCTGGCAAATCCCGGAGACCGCTCTTTTCGTCCGGCCGGGTGTCGAACGGTGCATGACATCCTTCGATTCTGTCAGGAGGAGTCGATCAATCGCATGTTTGCCAGGAACGATGAGGAGGCTGTCCGAAAGGGCAGGTTCCACCAGCTCGGTATACGCGTTCCACTCAGGATCTTTGTTGCAGACCTGGGCGGCGGGCTCAGCGGTGTCGAGAAGAAGCGGGCGGTCATCGACGTCGGAAACGTCGTGTCGGTTCCGTTCAAGGCGCTCATCGAGGGCATGACGACCGAAGGCGTCCGCTGGGCCGGTCACGTGCCACTGGGCCTCCGGAGCATGGTCTCTGTTTTTGCCAATACGCTGTATGACCCGGTCAAGCACGAGAGGAACTTGGGCGCCCGAAGCTATGCGCTCGTTTCCGGAAGGCATCTGAACTTCAGCTCCAGGCTGGGATATCACTTCTCCACTCTGGATGCCTCTTGCGGGCGGAAGACGAGGCGGGGCTACATCTCGTTTCGCTTCAAAGGGGGAGCGGCCTCTCCGGAAAAGAGGAAGCGCCGCGCAGCATTCATCGCCCGGATCCTGGATGCCCACGATTTCTGGGTCAATCAGCGGGAGGACCTGGTGAACGGACACATGAAACGATCCGGCGAGCAGGACATTCTCGATCGGTTGGTGATGTTGGGAAGGCTGATGGGGTGTGCCCGCCAGCTCGACGTGGCAATGGACAGCCCCCAGCGGGTCGACTACTTCGTGGACCTTTTTCTCAAGGGCCAGTACAATTTCTTCGACCTCCACTCTCCGGTGAAATGAAGACCCTGGAAAGAAGAGACGTCCGTGGGATTGAGCAACCGGATCTTGCTGATCGACGAGAAGGGTGAGACCCTCGAAGCTCTCGCGCGAGATATAGAAGCCGTCGGTTTCCACGTGGAGACCGCCAGCGATGGTGACAAGGCCCTCGAGCTGATCGAGCTGGTTTCCTTCGACGTTGCAGTCCTGGAGGCCCAGGCGCAAGCGACGGGCGGGCTCGAGACGCTCGCTCGGATCAAACAGAGCCGCCCGGAAACAGAAGTCATCATCCTGACCCGATGCGAATTGGCGGACACGGCGTTTGCAGGCATGCAGGGAGGGGCCTTCGACGTTCTGCTCAAGCCGTGTGATTCGGAATCGCTCCTCGAGAGGATTCGCAGGGCCCAGGAGAAGAAGGAGATATCGGACAGGTTGAAGGACGGATAGCCCGCAGACTGTATGAAATTTCGTGGCTGGAGCGGAGGAAGGCTTAGTGCAGTATGCGGGAGGGACAAGGCATCAGGAGAGGAGTCAACGATGATGGCGGAGACCTTCCGGGACAAGAGCTTCTGGTTGAGCACCAAGGACTATGAGCCGAGCCCGCCCTTCAAGGGTCACGAGGATGTGGACGTGGTCGTGGTGGGAGGCGGATTCACAGGGTTGTCCGCAGCCCACTTTCTCAAGCAGGAGGAACCCGGCCTGAGGGTCGCCCTCATGGAAAGCCAGGTGATCGGCTACGGGGCGAGCGGCCGAAACGGGGGATTCTCCATGACCCTCTTCGGGATGACCCTCGGCCTGACCGCAGCACGGTTCAGCAAGGAGAAGGCCAAGGAGGCGCATCACTACATGGAGAGGGCCGTTGATCTGCTCCGGGATCTGATTCAGGGGCATAGGATCGATTGTGACTATGAGCACCCCGGATTCCTGCGAGTGGCCACCTCGGCCAAATACAGGGACCGGATTCTCCACGAGATCGAGCTCGCGAAATCGCTGGGGCTGGAAGGCATCGAATGGCTCGATGAGGCCCGGCTTGCGGGCGAGGTCGTGAGCCCCCTTTACAAGGGGGCGTGGTGGGAGCCGAGATGCGGCATTCTGAACCCGGCAAAGCTTGCCTGGGGATGGAAAGAGGTGATCGAGAAGCAGGGGGTGGAGGTCTATGAGCAGACCCCTGTGATCGAAATCAAGAGGGAGGCGAAAGGGAAGATCCGGATCACGGTTCCGTGGGGGGAAGTGGTCACCAAGAAGCTGCTCCTGGCCACGAACGCCTACTCCCATCTGATCCCCCAGCTCAAGACAAAGCAGGCGCCCATCTGGACTTACATCGTCCTGACAGAGCCCCTGGAGGAGAAGCATTTCGAAGAGATCGGCTGGAGGAACCGGCAGGGAATCGAGGATGCAAGGGATCTGGTCCACTACTACAGACTCACCGCTGACAACCGGCTTCTCATGGGTGGAAGAGACGTCTCGATGGCCTACGGCAATGACATGGAGCTGGACAGGAACGAGGAGATCTTCATCGGGCTGGAAAAGGACGTTCGCACGATCTTCCCTGCACTGAAAGACATCTCCTTCACCCACCGTTGGGGCGGACCGGTTTCCGTGCCGGTGGATCTCGCCCCGGCTCTGGGATATCTGGGCAACAAGGATACGGTCTACAGTCTTGGTTGTGTTGGGCACGGGGTGTCGCTGACGCACCTGAACGGCAGGACCTGCGCCGATCTGCTGTTGGGAAGGAGCACGGATCTGACCGATGTGTTCTTCGTCAATCGCACCACCATCCCCTGGCCGCCCGAGCCTTTCCGATTTCTGGCGAGCCGCGCGATTACCGAATTCATGCGATGGGAAGACCGGAAGTACGATGCCCAAGGCAAGGGGTGATCGAGGCAGATAAGGGGTCAGGGATCAGGGGTCGGGGATCAGGCCCCTCCGCACCGCCCCCGGGGTGGGAACGCTGGGGGAAGACGGAAGGCAGCGAAACCGAAGGGTGAAAGCAGGTATTAGGTGTTAGCGGTCACCTAAAACCTTATACCTAATAGCCGTCGCCCAACAGCAGCTACCAAATCCCTCGGGGCCTGCTATGAGCGAAGAGAAGAAGAAAGCGATTGTGCTCCTTAGCGGGGGGCTGGATTCGACGACCTGCCTTGCCATAGCGAGGGAGCAGGCGTACGCCCTGTATGCTCTCAGCTTCCGGTACGGCCAGCGCCACCTCCGGGAACTCGACATGGCCCGGCAGATCGGGGCACACTTCGGCGTGGAGCGCCACATCGTGGTGGATTTCGACATGCGCACCATTGGCGGCTCTGCTCTGACCGGGGAAGAAGAGGTGCCCAAGGACCGGTCCGAGGGCGAAATCGGTGGCGGCATCCCGGTGACCTATGTGCCGGCACGCAACACGATCTTTCTGTCCTTTGCCCTTGCCTGGGCCGAGGTGGTCGGTGCCCACGAAATCTTCATCGGGGTGAACGCGCTCGACTACTCCGGGTATCCCGACTGCCGGCCCGAGTACATCCAGGCCTATGAGAAGATGGCCGCGCTGGCCACGAAGATGGGCTTGGAGGGCCGCCCTGTGAGCATCCATACCCCTCTGATTCGTCTCACAAAGGCCGAGATCATCCGAAAAGGGCACGGTCTGGGCGTGGATTTTGCGATGACCCACAGCTGCTACGACCCGCCGGTGGATGGGCCGGCCTGCGGTCGATGCGACAGCTGCCTGCTGCGGCGAAAGGGCTTCTCCGAGGCCGGACTGGAGGACCCGATCCCTTACCCGGAGAGAACGTAATTTCTCAGGGCGAGGGATAAAAGAAGGTATCAGGTATTAGCCCTGATACCTAACAGCCAATCGGCCCCCTGCTACCTGGTGACGATGCCTCTTTCAATGGCATAGGCGGTCAGGTCGGATACGTTGTGGAGGTCCAGCTTCTCCATGACGTTGGACCGGTGTTTTTCCACGGTCTTCACGCTGATACAGAGGATCTCGGCAATCTCTTTGTTCTTGTTGCCTTCGGCGATGAGCTTGAGCACCTCCCGCTCCCTTGGGGTAACGCTGGCCCAGAGCGACTTGGGCCCGTCCGCTTTCTTGCCCGCGAGATATCCTTCGATAACCTGTTCCGATACGCCTGGGCTCAAATACCGCTTTCCTGCGAGTACGCTGCGGATGGCCGTTACGAGCTCCGCGTGGGTCGAGTCCTTCAAAGCGTAGCCGTCAGCTCCGGCCTGGAGGGCTGTCAGTACGTATTCCTCGGCCTTGTGCACCGTCAGGGCGAGAATTTTCGTCTCCGGCGACCCTTTACGGATTTCGCGAATCGCATCCATGCCGTCCATTCTCGGCATCGAGAGATCCAGGAGGACCAGATCCGGTGCCAATTCCTCCACCCTGTGGATCGCCTCCCGACCGTCCACCGCCTCGCCGACCACTTCGAGGTCCTGATGAGAGGACAGCAGGACCCGCAATCCCTCCCTGAGAATCGTGTGATCCTCAGCGATTACGATCCGGCTCTTGAGCTTCACGGACCGATTCTCCGACGACAACTATTTTGAAAACACATGGTCGAATGATGCATCCAATACCTCAATAGGAACTAATTATCATGCCGGCGGCCCGTTGGTAAAGCAGAAGTCAGCCCCGCCGAGTCTGTTCCCCGGTCCCGATTGACGTTTCAGCCGCGATGATGGAAACCATCGATCTGTAAGGGATTGCTTCAGGTGGCCGTGTTCAGGATACTGATCGTCGAAGACCACCAGGACTTTCGGGAATCACTCAAAGAGGTTCTCTCAGGGAGGCTTCCCCGGGCGGCGGTCGACGAGGCTTCTGAGGGCAGTCAGGTCCTGCCCAAGATCGAAGCCGATCCTCCTCACCTGATCTTCATGGACATCAACATTCCCGGGGAGAACGGGCTGGAGCTCACCCGCCAAATAAAACAGGATTTCCCTCAAATCGTCGTCGTGATCCTTACCAGCTACGACCTGCCGGAATATCGGGAGGCGGCCTACAAATACGGGGCGAACTATTTCCTCGCCAAGGGCACCACGAACGGCCAGAAGCTGGTGGGCCTCATCGAATCGATCCTGTCGGAGCTCGGTATGGACGCAAACGAAGCGGATACCGGTTGACCGTTCCTACCCCGAAATACAGCCTCCCTACCTTGAAAATACAGTCTTTACCCGATTCACTTCCCCTGTGAAATGAATACTATACCCTTCAGCCCCAAGAACGACTCACACTGACAACCCGGGGCACGCCACTCGAAGGGGGGTATCCGATGAGAACAGAAAGTGTGGAACGAGCCGAGCAGCGCACGGATGAGGTGGCTGGCTTTCTGCCCGCCAGAGGTTCCTCGGAAGCGGACTGCGACACAATAGCGGAAGCAGACCTTCTCCGTCTTCTCAAGCAGGCCGATCCGGACGGTCTGCATTACATCAAACGAAAGTATCATGACAAGCTCTACTCTGTGGCGTACCGGATCTGCAACAGCCACCCGGACGCGGAAGAGGTGCTCCAGGATGTCTACATGACAGCCGTTCAGAAGATAGACCGGTTCGAAGAGCGTTCGACGCTGGCGACCTGGCTCTACCGGATCACCGTAAACGCGGCCCTGATGAAACGCCGGAGCCAGCGCCATTCCAAGTCCATGGTGCCTCTGGAAAGCGTCGGGCCTTTCCTTGGGCAGGCCGACAATGTGCTTCGGTTCGACGAAGAGGCGAGGTCGCAGGACGACCTGCTGATGGTCAAGGAATTGTACGGGAAGATCGAAGAGATCGTCGGCAGCCTGCCGGAGATCTACCAGGACGTTTTCTCCCTACGAGACCTGCAGGGATACTCGATCAAGGAGACGAGCAAGATACTCAACACGACTCCTGCCGCCATCAAATCCCGGTTGCACAGGGGCCGGTTCTTCATCAAGGAAGAACTGAAACGCTACCTGGCGGACAACTAGTTTCCTGTCCCGGAAATACGGCACCACGATTCCGAGGGGACGAAATTGGGGACAGCCACCGATTTCCACAGACTGAATAGATCGTTTGCGCAGTGCGGAAATCGGTGGCTGTCCCCAATTTCAGCGCAATCCTCTGCAATGCTATTTCTGGGACAGGACTCTAGGAGGGGTCGGGCTCCTCGAATCGATTGAAGAAGAAGTTCTCTTCCAGAGGGTTTCGCGTCCTTGGGGCGGTCGAAGCCTTCTGGTGATTCTCCTTCAGGGTATTCAGATCTCCCTCATAGCCTACCGCGATCACAACCAGGACGGTATACGTCTCCGGTATCTGAAAAGCGTCCCGGATCACATCCGGTCGGAAACCCGCCATGGGTCGTGCCGTTAGGCCGAACTCGGTTGCCTGAAGCATCAGGTTCTGGGCGGCCAGACCCAGGTCGAAAAGAAAGTATTCACGCCCATCGGCCGGGCGGCAGTCCAATTCCGCCCGTGAGAGACCGATGATGAGCACCGGAGCCGTCCTTGCCCAGTAGTTGCCGTCCACAAGGGCCTCTCTTCCCTTTTCCAGTGCTTCCGCCTCGTCGAGGACGAGAAATCGCCAGGGCTGGAAGTTCATGCAGGATGCCGAAAGCTGGGCCGCCTCCAGCATTGCCTGGAGCCTGTCCTTCTCCACCGGACGAGGATCGATGGCCCGGTAGGCGGACCGCCTTCTCAACAGATCGAGGAATTGCGTCTCCATGGGATCCCTCCGCTCAAGATTTTCCTAATACTCGAACAATACCTTCACGGCCCTGCTCCTCCCCTGATGTCTGCAGGCGAGCAGCGCCTCGGCATACTGGTCCAGGCGAAACCGGTGGGTCAGGATGGCGGTGACATCCACGCCCTTTGTCTTGATCATGTCAAAGTAGATCTCCATCGAGTGGCTTCGACGACCCTCATGGGTCTCCATCCCGAAGGCATTCGAGCCTATGAGCGAGATCTCCTTGAAATAAAGTGGGGTCCATTCGAACCGCCGGGGTGTGGCCACCCCGGTGATCGCGATTCTAGCCCGCCAATCGCACACGCGAACACCGACTTCGAGGGTCTCTGCCGTACCGACCGAATCGTAGATGGCCTGTACGCCTCCGTTCAGCATGGGCTTTCCGTGCTGGGGTTCGAGCACCTCTGCTCGGGTCAGGGCTCCGACCGCTGGGACGATGTCTTCGAGTGGGCGCCACGCAATCGCCTCCTGGGCTCCGAATTGCAGGGCCATTTCCCGCTGGTGATCGAACCGGTAGACAGCCACGACCCGGATGTTCGGGTAGAGGGTCCGTAGGATGTCGATGCTCAGAAGGCCTAGCGTCCCGCAACCATAGACGAGAACGGTTCCGTCTTCCGGCGGCGGGAAATTCAGGATCGCGTGCAGGGACACGCTGTAAGGATCCGCCAGGACGGCCTCCTCAAAGCGGATGTCGTCCGGTATTGGGATGCACATGGATTCGTGCGCTGGCACGAGTTCGGCGAATCCTCCCGTGGCTGCGCTGGAGTTGCCCGTATGAATGCCGGGGGGAAGGAGGCCCCGGTGGAAGTTGTAGCACCTGGAGAAGTTGCCCTCGGAGCAGGAGGCGCAGGGGGGCTCGAAACCCCGCGGCCCGCACGAGAGCCATGGGTTGAGCACGACCCGTTCCCCCACCTTCCGTTCCCGGACGCCCGGGCCGACCTTTTCGATGTATCCGACCACTTCGTGCCCGAGGACCTGGGGGAAACTGATCAGGGAGGTCATCGGGTTGTCCATATTCCCGTCCAGGAAGACCTGCTTGTAATCGCTTCCGCAGATCCCACAGTAGCGGGTCCGGATCAGGACCCAATCGTCGGCGGGAAGGGTGGGTTCGGGGATTTTGAGGTATCTGAGGGCTGAAAGCCTTCCTACGTAAGCCCGGGAAGAGAACATTCCCAGCACCTTTGACGCAGCCATCCTGGGGATGCTCATGTCGAAGACGAGCGCATTCATGAGCGATTCTATCCTTCGATCATCCCTGCCTGGGTCAGGTTCTCCTTGACGAAGGCCGCCTGCTCTCCCGTCAACTGGGGCAGGGGGCTCTTCACCACAGGGGTCATGTCGTGTCCCAGGAGCCGCATCGCCTCCTTGAGCATGGCGTGAGGCCGCATCGTGCTCGCAAAGATCGTGATCAGCTCGGGAAAGCTGAACTGGAGCTTTTCGGCCTGCTTCATATCCCCTTCCTGAAAGGCATCCCAGAGGGACACAAGCGTCTCCGGGACAAGGTTCGCCAGCGGGCAGATGACACCGTGGGCGCCGCTCTGCAGGGCGAAGAAGAAGTTGATGGAGGTCCCGGTATGGACGTCAAAGGCTGTATCCCGCGTCAGATCGACCAGCGCGGCCAACTCGGCCAGGTCGGCGATCGACTCCTTTACGCCCCTGATGTTCGGTAGCAACGACAGGCGGTGGATCTGTTCCGGGGACAGGGTCAGATGTGTTGCCATGGGGAAGTTGTAGTACAGGATCGGCATCTCGATCCGTTCGGAAAGGATCCGATAGTGCTCGAAAATGTCTTCCTCCTCCAGGGGGTAGTAGACGGGCAGCGCTGAGAGGAGGGCATCGGCACCCGCCTCCCGGGCGAATAGTCCGAACTCGACGGTCGGGTCCGTGCCCATGTAGGTGGTCCCGACCATGACCGGTACGCGCCTGCCGCAGGCCTCGACGGTCGAGGTGATGACCTGCTTCCTCTCCTCGTCGGTCAGGAATGGAGATTCTCCATTGCTCCCAAGGATGAGAAGCCCGTGGACGCCTTTCGAGATCAGGAAATCGACAAGCTTCTGCAACGCAGACACGTCGACGGCGCCCTCGTGTGTCAGCGGGGTGAAAACGACCGGGTAGATTCCCTGAAATCTTCTCTCCATGACGTAAAACCCTCCTACTTCAACAGCTTCTGCTCCATTTCCTGTACGGATTCATCCAGTGTGTCGACGATTCGGTCGATGGTCTCCCGATCCGCGATCAGAGCAGGGGCGATGCACACCGTCTCCATGGTGGACGACCGGATGAACACACCCTTTTCCCAGCACAGATCGACGAGCATCTCGGGGGCCGTATTCTCCGGCTCGATCGGCATCTTGGTCTCTTTGTCCGCCACAAGCTCCACGGCGGCCAGCATGCCCATCCCCCGGACGTCCCCCACCGAATCGTATCGGGTCAGCGACTGGAGGCGTTCCTGCAGGTAGTCCCCGTTCTGGGCGGCCTTCTCAACCAGGCCTTCCTCCTCGATGATCTGGATATTGGCCAGGCCCGCGGCACAGCCGACCGGGTGATTCATGTAGGTGAATCCGTGCATAAGTGGCAATCTCTCGTCCTGGGACGTCCCGATCCCCTCGTAGATGTCGGCGCGCACCACGCAGGCTCCAAGCGGGATGTGGCCCGAGGAGAGTCCCTTGGCCAGGCTGAGCATGTCGGGCCGAATGCCTCCCCAGTGCTCATGGCCGAACATGGTGCCGGTCCGTCCGAAGCCGGTGATCACCTCGTCCAGGATCAGGAGAATCTCGTTGCGGTCGCAGATCTCGCGTAACCGGGGGAAGTATTCGGCCGGGGGCGGGATGACCCCGCCGGAACCGATGACCGGCTCGGCGAGGAAGGCCGCGATCGTCTCCGGGCCTTCCTCCTCGATGACCTCCTCTATGTCCTTAACGCACGCCAGTCCACACGCCGGGTACTCCAGGTCGAATTCACACTGGTAGCAATAGGGGGCGGCGACCTTGACGAAGCCCTCGGGAAGAGGATCCATGTTGATGTGGAAAGGGAATATCCCGGTGGCCGCGGTGGTGGCCAATCCCATCCCGTGGTAGGAGTATCTTCGCGACAGGATCTTGTGCTTGTCCGTCTTCCCCTGCAGGGCCCAGTGAAGCCGGGCCATTTTGATGTTCGTCTCGTTCGATTCGGACCCTCCGCAAGTGAACCATGCCCGGGTAAGGTTGTAGGAAGGATCGAACATGCCGGCCAGTTTCGCAGCGAGCTCGATGGACGGAGGGGTGGATACGCCGTGGAAGGAGGTGAAGTAGCTGAGGGTGTTCATCTGCTTCGTGACGGCCTCGATGATCTTCGGGTGATTGTGCCCTACGGCCACGCACCAGAGCCCGGAGAAACCGTCGACGATCTCCCTGCCGTCCAGGTCCCGGATCATCACCCCCTTTCCCTCTACGATGATCCTCGGCGGATGATGGGTCTCGAAGTGTCTGGGGTGGGTCAGTGGATGAATCAGATGTGCCTTGTCCAGATCAACCAGTGACTTTGCCTGGGCCATGGAAAACCTCCCCTGGTTTTGTCGCCTCGAGACGAATCGACTGCTTCACGGTGTAGGCCTATCAATCACAAACAAAGTTCGAATTTCTGTTCCGTGATCTTCCGGCCCCATTGGTCGACAACGTGTTCCTCGCAGAGCCGGAACCCCTCGCCCTCGTATAGGCCTCGGGCGGCGTCCAGTCCTTCGAAGGTCCATAGATAGAGCTTTGGGTAGCTCCTTTGCCTGCAGAACTCGACCGCCCTGCTGAGCAGTCCCTTTCCCAGGCCCGTCCCCTGGTGGTCCTGGACCACGATGAACCAGCGCAAGCGAGCCCCCTCCGTGCCACCGGCCTCGCTGCCGTCTATGGCCACCGAACCCGCGAATCGACCGTCCTCGGTGGCAATCCAGAGACCGTCGCGGTCTTCCTGAAAGGCGACCATGAATTCAGACAGCTCCCTGCCGACCTGGGTCTCGAAGGAGATGTCGAAACCCCAGTGCTCGTGATAATACACGGCGTGCGCCTCGGTGATCAGACCGATAGCGCCCGGGAAATAGCCCTGGAAATCGGTTGCGGTCCTGGCCGGCGCCGACAATACGAGGGTCCTCCGGCGGGTTGGATGAGCAGACGTCAAGGATCAAAAATGCTCTACCGAATGGTCTCGGCCCAAGATTCTATACGGAGCGTCGACGGCATGCAAAGGGTCCAGCAGCATGGCGATTTCCGGGTCGTGCAGGGTGTCCCACTTGAGGTCACGTAGGGCCCTTTCCGGGGATATCCATGCCATCGTCAGATGAAGGTGGGGGCGCGGACCTGTGGTCTTTCTTCTCTTCCGGGTCAGGGATCCGATGATTTCGCCACGGTGGATCCGCTCCCCGGGTAGGATGTGGTCTGCCGGTCTCGTGTGTCCGTACATGGTGCAGAGCGATCTTCCCTGCCCGTCATCGACGTGGTGGTCAACGTACACGGACTGGCCGAGGTAGTCCTTCTCGATCTTGATGACCTCCCCGTCGAACATCACCGGAATCCGGGTCGATTCGTCGAGTGCATGGGCCTGACCCCGCCCGTCCGTATACATGCAAAGGTCGATTCCCTCGTGAGGCGTGGCACGGGGACCCTGGTCACCCCACCATTTCTCCTGGTCCAGAAAGAACATACCCGAAAAGAAAGCCCACCCTGCGAACCGGTTCTTGCGCCATTCATTGCATTCCAGCAGCAGCTCGGTGAAGCGTGCCTTTTCGAATGGATACCGACCATCTGCCACGCAGTTCCCCTTTTCCTCTCTAACTCGAGATGCTCTCGGGGCAAGATGGAAACATAGGCCAAGCCGGCTGGACCGGTCAACCCCGCCCTGTACGCACTTGGACGAACGGGCGGACAAGGCCTCCGGTCCGGGGCCGGGGACCTTCTCTGCTTGAAATGATCCGGGGATCGATACTACCATGGCTCTTGCCCCTGGACCGGGCTCTGGTTTGGCAATGACGCGGAGGCTTGACGATGACGAAGAAGAGAATCCTCCTTTCCCTTGCTGTCCTCGCGGGCACCCTGCTCCTGCTCTCCTGTGGAAGCGATTCAGAGACACAACATGGAGCCAGGTCTTCCAGCAATGGCAGGATCGCGCTTCCCCAGATGGAACCGGCTACGCCTTACCCAGTGCTCGAGGAGAGAGGGATTCCTATTGTTCGTCCGGATGACCCGGAGCAGAGGAAGCTCTACGTGAACGTCGCCCGCCCAGCGTCGGACGAACGGTTTCCGGTCCTGCTGATCGCGACCGCCTACAGGAGGGAGTTCGTGCGGATTCTCGCCTTCGATTCACTCGTAGCGAACGGCTATGCCGTGGTGATTCTGGACGTGATGGGCAGCGGATCGTCCGAGGGCGGATGGGAGGCCCTGTCCGCCAGGGAGATCGACGACGTGGCATGGATCATCGACAACTGGATTCCGGATCAACCCTGGAGCAACGGCAAAGTAGGTATGTATGGCCCGAGCTATATGGGCATCACCTCCTTTCTTGCTGCGGGCCGGAAGCCCAAGCACCTGAAGGCGATCTTTCCCGGCGTCATCCATGCAGACACCTACCGGGATATCTTCTTCCAGGGAGGGATCTTCGAGCAGCAATTCATGTTGTTCTGGGCAAGATCAACCCTGGACCTCTCTTACAGGTTGCCGCCTACGCAGCTCATCAGCCCCAGGCGCGGTCACGTGCTCGAAGATGTCCTGTCCGGCCTGAAGGCGCTCGAAGAGCACAGGGCGCAGGAACCGGAGGTCCTGTCGTGGCTCACCCGGACCACGGCCAGCTCCTTCTTTGACGAGCGGTCTCCCATGACCTATTGGGAGGAGGTGGCCGACCTGCCGATCATGACGACCGCCGGTTGGTGGGGCATCTTCACCCGGGGAAGCATGCTGAACTACACCGAAATTGCGCGCGAGAAGCAAAGGCGGGAGATGCAAGGGGCAATGGTGGGCCCGATGCGGATCATCGTGGGGCCATGGTATCACACGAGCGGCGCATTCATGCAGGGGCTGCCCTTAGAGAGGCTCCACAAGAGGTGGTTCGACTGGCACCTGAAGGCGGACGAGGACCCGGACTACCGGAACTTCGATATTCTCGATCCCTCTGCGCAGGTTATCCTCTATGTCCTTGGAAGAGAGCAATGGAGGCGGGAGAAGGAGTGGCCCCTTTCCCGGGCTCGCTACGAGACGCTGTACTTGTCGGGGCAGAGACGGGAAGAGGACCAGAATGTGACCCTGAACAACGGAAGCCTCCTCTGGTCTTGGGAAGCAGGAGAGGGGGGCCCGATCCCCGGCGACGGGGCGACCAGCCGCATCGACTATGATCCGGAGCAGGACCCGTCTCGCTTCACGGGCCAGAAGTCCCGGTCCTCCGTCCGCTGGAGCGGCGGAGAGATCTTTGAAGTGCCCTACGCGGAGGATGAAAGGGAGAACGAGGAATTGTTACTCACCTTCACCACTGCCCCCCTCGACCGGGATGTGGAGGTGACCGGCCCGGCCGTGCTCCGACTCTGGGCCCGATCCGATTTCGGCGCCCCATGCGAAGATCCCCCTGCCATTTGGTTCGAGCAGGGCAGGGCCAGTCGGACCGACCTCTCCCCGCTCATCCCGTGGGCACAAAGGCCGGATGTACACTGGACCGTCAACCTGAACGACGTCTTCCCGGATGGGCGGGTTCGGAACATCACCTCGGGATGGCTGGCCGGCTCCCACAGGCCCGACCCGACCCGGCCGGACTGGACCGGGGAGGGCTACGATCCGTTCCTGTATCCGGAGGATCGGGCACCTGTCCAGCCCGAAAGCGGCGAGATCTACGAATATGTCATCGAGATCTGGCCCGCATCCAACGTCTTTCTGGCAGGCCACCAGATCCGGATCGACGTGGCTGTCACAGACTACCCCCATCTGCTTCCGAGTCTCGTCCCTTCGCAGAACGAGATCCTGCACGACGAGGAACATCCCTCCAGGCTCATTCTTCCGGTGGTAGATGCAGGGACTACGGATCCGCGCCAATGGATCGACGATCCGGACGCGTTCTTTGCCGGCGGGAAAGAAACCTGGACGGATTTCTGATGCCCGCCAAACAGATTCAAGGGGTTACCGCGTACTATCCGGTAGCCCCTTTGTTCTATTATGCCCAGAAAGTCCAGGTGTAACCGTAAGTGTAACTCTACCTTTCTGGTAGGAAAAAGATTTGAGCGGTGGTGTAATCGTTAGTTTGAAAGATGGATCCGAAGAAGGTCTTAGACTGGATAAAGGATCTCAAGCTCGTTGATATACAGAATTCGCTAGAGACTGACCCGGCGAAGAACCTCATATCAAGTCTGGACGTTGGCACGTTTATCGATGGCCCTCTGTGGCAATCCTGGCCCATTCCCCCCCTCCTTCCGATGGCAATCGAGGCCAAAGCCCCCTTACCCCGAATTAGTAGAGACTAGGTAGCCCCTCCTGCAAATTCCTTCTGTGGACTATTGCAGCCCACAACATTACTGCGAGTCCGAAGTACGAGTTCGAGGCGTACACCTGGTGATTTCCGATCGCCGGATGTTTGCCCTATAAGGGCTTCTTCTCCGAGCAGCGAGCCGCACGGGAATCGGCCAGGATGGAGAAGCTTGGATACGACACCTATTCGAGGCCTGTGGGGGCCTACAGCACCATTGGGTGGTTCAAGGATCCGATCTTCTCGACCATGCTCAGATAGAGGGACACCGTCCTGGTCGAGGCCATTCTCCACGAAATGGTCCATCGAACGATCTTCTTAGGCGGCCCAGTTTTTTGGGGGGGAGGATTGGAACAACGCGTTCTTGGTTTGCTCTCTGACTTACCATGAAACCCAACTGCCCTGCTCCCAGACACTTTATGAGCGCCCCGATCGAGATTTGTCAGCCATGGCGGATAGTTGAGGTTGCTGGATGGCGAGAACCAACTGATATGCCGTATCCACAGAAGTGGCTCGAAGAGCAAGAACAGAGGAGAAATCATTGACTTCTGACCTTGACGAAAATATTGTCATGAAAAGGCTGGAATCGGAAGCCAGGCGGACGCGTAGACGGGCCTTCTACCCCAATTATCGGGGTGCCCGCGAACGCGAGGCCTGGCTTTTTTCGTTTGGTCGCTCTTGGCGCAGTCCTGGTTTCACATGTGAGCGCACGACGGTGAGCAGTAGGAGGATCGCTGGGATCAAACATGGCAGTCGTGGTTAGGGGTGTGTGGTCTAAGTTTTTGAAAAACATATCGATTTCCGCAAAGGTTGCCTGTACTGATCGGGCAGGGTGCATCACAGGTGCCCGACCGTTCCACGTTGGTGAATGGAAGGAAAAGAAAGAGGTGATCTAAGAACTCTGGAGCCCATTCGAGAGGAGGAATGCGTGATGGAGATGATCAAATTGGTAGACTACTTCAAAGAGGATCCGGTCTTCTTGTTCATCGTTCTGTCCTTTATCGGATGGTTCATCTTGATGAGAGGACTCATTTACCTGATGAAGGAACTGATTCGTAAGATTGGCCCATGAATGCGGAGGCGGCAGTCTTTCGTATGCGGTCTAACCACTTTGGCTCCCATTCTTCTGGGGTGGCCTCATCTCTGCGTGGGTGGGTAGCCGGGCACTCCTAGCCTTTGACAAAGTGTCTGTTCTCGCTTGTTGGAACTACCCCCGAAATACCTCTACCAGGTTCTGGTCCCAAGTCTTCCATTTTTCTCTTGTGAGAGAGACAAGAAATTTGTTATGAATGTTAGCATAAATTGTCTTTTCTGCCAATCAACATAGCGGCAAACGCTTGGAAGAGACGTTGACAACACTCAGGGACAGACTCGTGTGCGAACTAATAGTTGACAAAGAGACAACACAGGACATTTTGCTCAGAGAGGTATTGGCATCATATCAGCAGAGGTACACCGAGATTTCGGAGATCTGGAGGGATCTGGACCGCAAAGCACAGGGGACGACAGCAATTGCAGGCATCTTTATAGCTGTTATTTTTGCTTTCATACGGCAGATAGCCGTGAAACTTACCCCAACCGAATCCCAGCTACTGCTTCTATCAGTTCTCTTTCTTGCAGTATGTGTCTTCTTCTGCCTCCTTGCCTTGAGAATCACTTCAGTTACCAGTTCCCCATCAGGACAAACAATCGAGGCTATGGTTGAAGATCTCCTCGCTCTCAAAATTGAGGGTACAGATGAATTTCGCCAACGCGTACGATTGTTCATACGCGATCAAGTTCTACTCTGGCGAGAAGCTTCTGATTCTGCAAACGATGCGGTGGAGAAGAAAGGCCGCAGTGTCTTTCTTGCTCAGGTCTTTCTGTTTGCGTCAGTACTCCTTGTAGGGGTGATGACGATCTCACTCATTCTGCCAATTCGCATGGAGGGCGTGTCATGAAATGTACGGTAAAGGACTGTCCCCGCGAGGCTTTACCGAAAAGCAACTACTGTCCGGAACACAAGCCTTCGAAATGGTGGGAAAACGATTCACTGCGTAGCATGCTGCCTCGCAAAGGTACTGGTAGGATTCTGAAACAGAGAGAGATTTCAAGAAGCTGGGCCCACCTTAAGCAGAGACGTCATCGGAAGAAGGTGGCACCTTCCTGATTGACGAGTAGCCTAGTTCCGCTAGCACCCCATTCCACCCCCCGGTCTGGCGGCCTGCAAGAGTCTGTTGTGTAGGGAACTGCTGGAGGTTGGCGAGGTAGTATCCTTTACCCCCAGAAGAGACAAAGATGCAGGCTTCTCGTGCTTCTAGTGGAACCCGAAGACGGTTAGGGGATCCCATATGAGCCTGAGCCCCCCGAGAGGAATGAGAAGGGTTTTCGAGGAGTTACCAAGGATCCGTGCTCCCGTTGTCCTGGTAAAACTCCTTTGTGTAATGGTCTTTATTCTTGCCTGCTCTTCCTCCCGTACTCCTCAAACTCAAAGGCGAACTAACTTCGTCAGAGAAGACGAAGATCATGTGAAGCACTCCATGACTGTCCGGCTTGTAGTACAGTTATGGAGTTTTGAAAAGGCATATACAGGTGACGACAGCCTAGATCGCGAAGCGGCTCAAATCAGAAATGTAATCATTTCAAAACTGCAGAATGCCGGGATCTGGACTACTCCGGAGGGATCAAAGGGTGGAGTCCCAACCCTTACCCTTTCTTGCCATAAACAGCAGACTACAAAATACATCAGGGGTATGCGGGTGCCAATCGGAACCGCACTCGATTGTGAGATCAGTCTCAGAGACACTGACGGAAATCCTTTTTATTTCTTTGAAGCCTCGGAGGGGGAAAGCTTCTCGCTGCCTACACCACATAGCGAGTGGGGTTTTTGGGTTCCGGCTGAGGATCTAAGGAGATGTGGCTTGGTGAATGCCATGGAAGAAGAGCTTCACTTTAAGCACTGCGGCGTGTTCGCTGAGGCATCTCTCCGTGGGCAGGGAGCGAAACACATACTCAGGGAAGTTGTACTCAAGGATGATAGTGAGAGTGTGCGCATTGAGGCCCTGAAACTATTAGGCAAGAGGGCAACGCTAACGAGCAAGGCAAGCGACAACGAAAAGAAGAGTTTTACTTCCTATCTTGAAACGGCATTAAGGCGAGACCAGGATCGGAGGAGAAACTGGTGGGCAATAGTACGCCTTGGTGAGAGCATTGATCAAATCATGGATGACCAGGGGCAGGAGAAACTCATCCTCCTTGATGCGTTGGGAGCCGTGATCGCGGACAGATTTGGCAGCGCCTTTTCAGAGGTAATCGAACTCATCCTCTGGCAGAAGCTGAGCGAGGCAGAGAAAGAGACCGTGCTAATAGTCGGGGAGGCAAGCGAAGCATCCGAAAGGGAAGATGCAATCTGTGTGTTAGCAGTCATAGGCCAGGCACATGCTGCAACGGCTCTCGTTCGTGTGGTGAAGGACGAAAATGAGACTTCTTTGATCTGCTCGTCTGCGATGGACGCCTTGTGCAGCATAGGGACGGAATCAGTAGATCCACTGCTTGAATGCTTGACAGACCCTTCCCCTGGCATTCGCGCTGCTGCTGCCCAATCGCTTGGAAGGATAGCGCACAGGACAGAGAAACGCGGGTCGTCGGTAGATTCGAAGGACCGAGAGGGAACAGGGGTGTTTGATAATGCAGTGCTACCCCTAGTTCGTGTGGGACTTGAGGACAGTGATGCTCAAGCGCGGGAGTGGGCGGTTCTGGCGTTGGGCGAGATTGGGGACCCGTGTGCCGTGGAAGCGCTCGCACTCGCCTTATATGACTGTAACTACCTAGTTCGATCTGCTGCGGCCAGGGCATTGACGGAAATACTAGGGAGTCAATTGAAAACGGCTGATGACTACGACGGCTTCGACGTGTCCGACCCCAAGGAATGGCAAGCCTGGCTAGATGAAAGAAAAGGTAGACTAAGTCTCGAAACCTACTGTCCAGGAGGGATGATAAGAACTGAAGCATTCGAACACGCGTGCCCTGACTCGGATGAAGGGGAAGCTAACTGACTGCTTTCAAGAGGCCTTGCCTAGCCCTCCCGCCCGCTATCGGTGCTGGAGGCTCGACACCTTCACTCCGAAGATCGTCCTTGCCCGCCCTCACGTGGCTTCTTCTCTCCGCTCTTCCACCGCTTTCGCGAAGCGCTGGACGCCTCGGCGGTCCAGAGATAAGGCGCTGCCACCAGGAATGTCTACCTTCAGTCCGGTTGATGCGTCAACCAATGCTGATGCAAGATCCTCGCTTGGATGCCTTACGGGTTTTATCTTCCCTTGATCGGCGAAGAGGTTTGTAGTGAGCGGGAGAAGCAGTTCCGTGGGTATGTCGGTCCCTTTCTCGTCTTTCCATTCAAGGGCCATTTCAACCACCCAACTGGCCCGGTCAATGTCGAGTTCAAGGCGTTTGAAGCGGAATTCCTCTTCGGCATGTTCGCGGAACCACTGGTCATTCCATCGAATGTAGAATACGACTACTGCGGCTACAGCGGCGGCACTCAAGGAAAGGCGCAACAGCTCGTACCAATGAATGGTCCCCTCCTTCCAGATTTGGTAATTGAGAAAAACTGCAAAAAACGCCCCAGTGGTCAGGATGGCTGCCAGGAAGAGTGCGTGGATCGGAAGCCTCTTTCTCGCTGTTTTTGCTGTTAGAGTAAACTGTTTCCCTCTCTCCGCCAACTCCTTCTTGATGTCTTGGCGCAGCTGGCGTCTTGCATGTGTGCTGCTTCTATCATCGAGTTCCTTCTTCTGCTCTGCAAGGGCGCGCTCCCTTGCTTCAAGGCCCTCCTTTTTCTCTTTATGGTCTTTGTGCAGCGCCGCCTTCTCGGCCTCGAGCTCTCCAATGAGTCTGGTCTTGAGTTCGGAGTACTCCTTATCAACACTGCTGCGATACTCTTCGTTTTGCCTGATGAGCTGCTCGCTAAGTTGTTCAAGGCGCAAGAGCGTCTGCTCTCTTTTTCTATAAAACTCGGCGAGCTCGTCTCCTAGCAGTTTGTCAGTTGCCTCAGTACGCTCGTAGGCCGTGAAGTGCGAGCGGGCAGCGATAGAGAGTCTTGCAACGGTCGATACGTCCACATCATTCTTGAATTTCAGGGTTACCAAATCAGACCAGTCCTCGCGCAACACAGTCACCGATGTATGTTCAGGGGCTGGAAAAGTCATATGAAACCGATGAATAATACCATAGTCGGTAGGTAGGACCTTCTGAATGACGGCGTCAGTCTTGATGTCTGATGCGGGCAACTTAAGGGGATGGTTGTGCTCGCGTGCTGGATAGATTTCAACCTCTACATTGTCTTTACCACCGAATGAGTCCGCAATGGCCACGAGATTATCCACCAATTCCCTATCCGGAACTTTGAAGATCCGAAAACTGTGTTCAGCTAATGCCATTACGTAACTCCTCTGTGAAAACGTTCGTCTCAGTCTTCTCCCAGCCCGCCGACGGGAATAGCACAGCGGGTGGGGGGCCATTGGTCGTTTGAGCGGAGATCCCTTGTCCGCAAGACGAGGTGCCTGGTCTTGATCAGGGGAACCTTAATAGGATTAATAGCCCTGTGTCAAGGACTATAACGTCAAGTGTAGAGGTGGTGAGCCAAACGGGCTGAGAATCAGGCTGATGCTTACCAAATGTTTACCGGAAACTAGTGTGTAGGGCGCTGGGCCGGTAATCCAGTGTGCGTAGGAGATGGGGGAGGGGCGCTTAACGGTGCCCCTTTCTCTATTGCCGTTGCATACCCGCAAGGGTAGCGGTTTTCAGGATAGGCTTATATATGGTCCCCGAAGGCGGATGGACGATACAACTTCGTATGGGATGGATCCTGAAGAACATCAACCTGAACATCCTTGAGAATCCCAAACTCCTCGACGAGGGCTTTGAGTTCCGGGGTCCCTTCATCACACAGACAGTGATAGAACAATACAAGAAGCTCCACTCGCGAGATCAGGGCACGTATTACCTCGGAATAGAAAGCCTTGTTTCCGATTTGGCTATCTTTCAGGAACCTCAGAATTGTATAGAGATTCCTGAAGTATGGGTCGAGATCCGATTCGTGTCTGCGAATGAATGGCCTATATGCGTTGTTTATTATGGTTATGGCATCAATGCCTTGGCTATCCTTCACTTCTTTGTTCCATCCAGTTCTGAACGCAGCATAGAACCCAGCGAAACAGTCCCGGCCCTTTGCTACGGCACTCAAGTTTGCGGTCTCCTCCCTAACAATATCGATTGAGTTCACTATGTCGTTGTGTAAGCGCACCAGTTGGAAGAAAGTATTCTCAAAACTCTGGAGCCTAAACGTTTCGTTCTGCGCCTTTAGCTGCTCCTTCTGTCCCTTCAATTCCTCTCTGGTCTGTTCCAGTTCCTTGCGCTGCAAACCTAGTTCCTGACGTTGCAGCAGGATGGCAAAGATAACGCCGATGAAAGCTAATCCAGAGAAGAGAGCGTTAATACTCCCGAACATATCCCCGAAGATCCCTGGTCCTCCGGGCTTCCCGTAGAAGTACTGTATGGCTATGGGCGCGACAAACATGATTAGCACTACCAGGGCGATCAGTTTCACGGCCAATGATGACAACGTGGAATCTGATTCGGTTCTTTCCATCTAGTTCTCCCCTGCGCAGTAGCTACTCTACCGTTGCGGCCAACAAAGTGGCCAGAATGAGAAATACGAACGCCTTCACATTATGACCTCCCATTTATCTGCGGTAGAGATATCACGTGTCTCGAAACGGGGCAATCCCCAGTTATCCCGACGGCCCAAGAATTCCACCGGGCACAAAGGGGTGCAACGTGACTACCCAACACTACGCATTCCGGGTTTTGCGCGGACTGGAAGTGACAATTCCCTGCATGTTGCAGAGGCTGAGATGTGCAACGAGACTGTGTGTAACGTTGCACTCTGACTTTCTCGTAATATTTGTTGCGCGGGTGTCTTCTCCTGACGAGAATGTAGGTGTGCGAAGGGAGCAAACGGTGCTCAGTGACTACGAAGCAAGAAGGAGAAGGGCATGAGAAAACGGCGGAAGATCGGAGAAAGAGAAAAGGATCAAATGCCAGGAGATGGGCCGATCGAGCTCTTGGAAGAGGCAGTAAGAGACCCAGGGTTCGACCCTGAACTGGTTAGCTCCTGCCGCATTTGTGGAGTGCTACACGAGGACGAACTCGCGGACCCCAAGTGGGAAATGGGAAAACACTTACCCTCTCCCGAGGAGAAACGGTTGATCGGCGCGTCCATTGAGAGCGAAGGGCACCTGTTTTATGCCATTTGCGCAAACTGTCGTAAGCGATCCGATGCTCACGAGGCTGCAATCACAAATACCGTCAACAAAATGATTGAGTACACCAGGCTCCAGGAGAAGATCGATCGATGGGTCGGTGACTTCTTGGCAGACATTGGTCGGATGGCGTACGACTCCTTTTCCGAGAAGTGCAAAGAGAACGGTATCGACTCCGAGATAGCCCACCATGCAGCCAAACGGGTTGCGCGCATGCTCGACGACTTGGCGCTATCCACAATAAGGTCGTTAGAACTCCCACAGCCGCACATCAAAGTGGAAGAATGGAACCAGCTGCGAAAAGAGAAGGATTTCCTCTGGGGGGAGATGTTGGTGTTCAGAGACGGTTTGGTGAAGGTATTCGATCTCGACTTTGATGCCCTGGAAAGCCGCGAGTCGTCAGACCGGGATATTGTGGAACTGGCTGAGATCATATCCATCGTAAGGAAGCCGGAAGGGGAAGCGTGAACCTTCTGGAGTTTTCGGACTGACACACGCCGGGAGCGAAGAAGGACTAGGGTAGATGTTATCACTAGCCGCCGTTCTCTCTTTTGTATTTGAGAACGTCTCGGCGAGCATACCTCCAAAAGCGGCCCGATTTGGTGGCCTTGAGTTTCCCCCTTCGTGCAAGCTCGACAGCATCGTCGGGACTGCAATCGAGAATCCAAGCCACGTCTTTTGACCGGAGGAAGTCTTTACCGTTCGCCATCATGTGCCCCCTATGAATTCTCAGCCTTGGCGGGAACCATTGTTCTATTAAACAAAATAGTATCATGAGACCGACGAAGAGGCAAGCGGGAGAAGAAGAGGTGTTTAAGCAAAGGCAAAATGTCCTACTAACTGCAACGCGAAAATGTCCTATTGGCTAAGGCACTGGATTTGGTGCCGAAGCAGCATAGACCCAG
>JANQFG010000208.1 GCA_028277985.1 bacterium
TCACTGGGTCTATGCTGCTTCGGCACCAAATCCAGTGCCTTAGCCAATAGGACATTTTCGCGTTGCAGTTAGTAGGACATTTTGCCTTTGCTTAAACACCCGGCTCCGCATGAAAGCGGAGTCCATATCCCAACCCGGACCGGATCTAGGGGGTGGGTCAAACGCAGACCTAGATGCACATGCTCTTGCCTTTCAGCTTGCCATTAGTGGCAATGCTTTCCTAGACTTTGGGCCCCAATAGCCATCGAGCCGCCCCCCATAGAAGCCGTGCATCCATAATCTAATCTGAATGAGCTGGAGTACGAAACGGTTTCGAGGATTGTGAAGGTCAGAGTCCACTGTAGTTCGATCCTCGACCTTTTGAATCGCCAACTCGTATGATTCAGGGTCGCGCCGCTTCAGCTGTCTCCATTCCCCTTTGCTCGAAACAAAGCGATCGTCGTAGATCACGAGTTTATTGTATTCTGCATGGGCCGCTTCTTCTCTAGAAGAGCGGAAGACTATCGGGTCGTCGAGCTTCTCGACGGCAAGCCCAAGATCCGGCATGTCAGGAAGTCGACCTTCATAAGGATTGGGAACTGCTTGACCGAGAGCATCAATGTCGCCGATTAGGTTCAGAAGGTTCCCATTGTTTTCCTTCACCCCTATACAATCTGTCAAAAGACCCAAAGCAAGCAGTGTCTGCTCATTGAATGGCCGTGAAACGGATTGGTGATAGAGACCAAGCGCTCTCAGTCTGAAATGCAATACCCGCGTATAGAGACTTTGTTCACCTTCTTTGGGGGAATCTACTGGAAGGGGTTCGCCCTCGAAAGAGGTAAGTTCGCGTATTCGATCCAATTCTGCAGCGCCGGGCCATTCGATTGGCAGCACAACGTTGGTTGATATTGTCCGCAAATAGTGCTGTCAAGTCAAAAAAGCTTCCGTCAACGCCTTGACCCTCAATGCGATCATTGTAGGAGATGGCGCTATCGATATGATCAAGCTCGGCAGATTTGTTGCGGCAACGACAATAGACGCGGTAACTTCTGGGTTCCTCCCGCTTGATAACGTACGGGTCACTCTTCGGATCTACCATTCCGCTATACACATAGAGATCCAGAGCTCTTCCCAAGTAATGAAAGGAGATCGCACTCCTGCTCCGATTCACATGGGCACGTAGACTTCGAATGCCGCCTGATGAGGTCAGCACTCCACCTCGCCTATGGACTTCCTCCAGCACCTCAGTGTAGGAAACCACGACGTCGTTGCGTAAGGACAGGCGATCGTATCCGTCTCCATATTTGTCCGCTTTCACCCTCTCAAACACGTAGCGATCGGGCATGCCGTCTGTAGCGTCCAAACCAGGTGAATTCAACTCTAGGATGTGAGACGAGTATACGTCCTCAAGCAGTTTCATCGTGTTCGGTCCTACGATCCCGTCACGCAGAAGGCCATGACTGCCCTGAAAATCGAGGACGACTGCTTCTGTATTTGGACCGAACACGCCATCGACCTCAAGGGCATGAACGCTCAGCACGCCCTTGTCCACTCTTCTTGCGACAAAACCGAGTTCCTTGAGCATCTCTTGAATGGATCTGACCACACTGCTTTCGGATCCCCTTTTTACAAGCATATTCTATCCACCTCTTCCTTAAAGATTCCTTTCAGAGAGCAGTCCATTGCGACAAGGTCTTGCCAAAGGCAATCGCGGCAAGCTCTAGTCCGGGTGCTCTGGTGGCATACTGCATCGGCCACCTGACATATTCCCCTCCTCGGGTCGGCCCGTGCTCTCACTGAGCAGTCGTTCGATCATCTCATCCAGCAGAAACAGGCGGTCGGACATAGTCATCGACGCATTCAAGTAGTCGAACAACCGGTGTGTATCGCCATTCCGGCCGAGCTGTCTCCAAACGTTTTGCAGCCAGAGATGGCGCGGCTCGGTCGGCGGCAATGGGATCGGCCGGCTTTCGGTCGCGAGGGCCAAGAGCTGTGCCATCTTGTCACGCCAGGGATCGAACTTGGCGTCGATGTCCGCGATGATACCCCTAAGGTTATCACTGACCCGCGAGACTACTAGCGCCGTCATCGCCAGGATAGCCTTGCGCCGACTCGTGGTCCGATCCGAGAGCGATGGGTCTCTGTATCCGTCGCCAGCCGCCAGGAGCCTCGCCCGCTCACCGGCGACCAATGAGGCTGCGGGACTCCGAATCTGCAAGAGCGACTTCTCCACTTCCTGCAGCCAATTTAGGCTTTTCGCGACAAAAACCGAGTCCCGCGACTGGTAACGGTTCACCAGCGCGTTAACCTCCTGCAAGTGCTCCAACAGCTTCTCACGGGTGAGAGCCAGCATAGTCATCATTCCGGCGTCAGCGTCTTCTTCACCATACCATCAGCCTCCTCGGAGACGCTCCACTCCAGTCCCTCCTCCCGCAGGGTGATGCGCGGCATACCAGGGCTGGGGCTTCTCGAGAATCCTCCGAAAGGCCCTCCTTCCAACGAATACACTCCGAAGGATTTCTCACTGAAGAAGGGATTGGTACTGCTGAAAGGTGCAACTCTAAGGAGGGGGATACGGGTAACGGCTTTGAGGCGAAACCTGATCCGCTGTCGGAAAGCATGGGTGCTCACCAACCTTATTTCAGTCGTGCTCCAGGTCTTCTATTTCCTTTGAGAACTTCTGGAGGATGTCCTCCTGTTCGCTCATCGATTCGAGGGCCCTGATGAGGTGGACGTTCCTCTTCCCAAAGACCTTCCTGAATCTCTCCCCCAGCTCTTTCTTGGAATAGTCGAGACTCAGACGGTAGAGAATCTCGAGCTTGATTTCCACGCACCTGGTATCGTACAGCAGGCTCTTACCGTCTCTTCTATCCTTGCTCATCGGAGTGAGGATCCCCGACCTGGTGTATCTCCGGATCTTATTGATGGTGATCCCCACCGACTTGACCAGCTCCTGAGAGGTCAACAGGGTACTCATGACACCTCCTCACTCAAGAAAAGCTGTTAGAGGAATCCGGAGAAATCGAGAGGATTTGCGAGCATTATTCCGAAATTAGGAAGTACGGGCAGGGTGCTGACAATGCTTCACTATCGCTCAATACTGATCACTATCATATTCTATCTATTTATACAATGAATTTCTGTTCTCGATCGTTGTTGAATGATATTTAATGTTCCTGAACGATCACGTTCAATCGTGATTGCACACTAAGAAACTGTTTCCCCCTACCTCCCTCCCCTCGGGTTAGGCCCGCACCGGTAAATCGAATAGGCTACCCCAGAACGTAGAGATTCGAACCGGGGTTGAAGCGAGGCGCGTTTTACTGCCTATCAACTGCAGGAGGGCCCCGGGCAAACCGCCGAACCCGGAGAGGGCCGGCAAGGCGGCCACCCGGGGGCCATGGAAAGGGAGGGAAGGAAAATGCCGATCGAAATTGAAGAAGCCGTCGTCAGCGAGGACAGGATCCGGTTCGTCGATAGCGCCGGGAACGAGCCCGGAGAGCACTCATCGCAGGAGGCGACTATCCTTGTCGTGGGTGCCGGGGGCGGTGGGGGAAACGCCCTGAACACCATGATCGAGTCCGGCCTGTCAGGGGTGGAATTCATTGGGGCCAACACGGATGCCCAGGCCCTGTTCCAGAATCAGGCTCCTATAAAGATCCAGTTGGGCCAGAGCATCACCCGGGGGCTCGGCGCCGGTGGAGATCCGGAGGTTGGCCGGAGATCTGCCATGGCGGATCGGGAGCGCATCCGCGAGGCGCTGGACGGAGCGGACATGGTCTTCGTGACCGCAGGCATGGGGGGAGGTACGGGTACCGGAGCCGCGCCGATCATCGCCGAGGTGGCCCGCGGGTGCGGAGCCCTCACCGTCGGGGTTGTGACAAAGCCCTTCGAGTTTGAGGGTCGGGTGCGTATGAGGCAGGCCGAAGAAGGGATCCATCGCCTCACACGGAGTGTCGACACGCTGATCACGATCCCGAACGGAAAGCTTCTCAGCCTGGTGCCAAGCAACACGCCCCTGCCCGACGCTTTCAGAAAGGCGGATGAGGTTCTGCACAACGCCGTCAAAGGCATCTCGGACACGATTACCGTGAGAGGGTTCATCAATCTGGACTTTGCCGATGTGCGGACCATCATGAGCGAGAAGGGCATGGCCCTTATGGGACAGGGTGTGGGGATCGGAGAGAACCGGGCAGTGAAGGCAGCCCAGATGGCCATCTCGAGCCCCCTGCTGGAGGACATCTCGGTTGAAGGGGCCCGCGGAATCCTGGTGAACGTTACCGCGCAGAAGGACTTCAGCCTGCACGAAGTGCACGAAGCGATCAGCCTCATCCAGGACCGCGCCCACGCCGAATCGAACGTCATCTTCGGGGTCGTCATCGATGAGACCCAGGAAGAGGAAATTCGGATTACGGTCATTGCGACCGGCATCGGCAGAACCGGGAAGCTCATGGAGCAGGAGAAGAAGGCCTCCTCTCTCAAGCCTGTCCCGGTCGTGAAAGAAGAACCTGTGGTGGACGATGAAGTTGATTTCCCCTCTTTCCTGAAAGACCGGAGAGGAAAGGAACTCTCTCATGGCATCCACACAGGAGGGGGCACCAACAAGAGTCGCATCACCAACCTTGACGAACCCGCCTTCCTACGCAGGGCCTCGAGAATCGAGCCCTAGCCCTCAAAAAGGGGTCAGGCCGAAACTATCAACCCTGGCAGCGACCTGCCAGGGTTGATAGTTTCGGCCTGACCCCTTTGGGCTGTGACCCCTTAGGGCGAAGAAAACCGGAAAAAGAGCCTTGACAGATCATTTCGACGGTTCTATAATTAGAAAAACTTCGAAATATCGAAAAGGGTTCCCCATCATGCAATATGACCCGGTCAAGATCTTCAAGGCCCTGTCGAACGAGAGCCGGCTGGAAATCCTCAAGTCCCTGTATCTGGAGGGAATATCAGGAACCTTTGAAGGCGAGGACCCGTGCACGGAGAACTGTAGCTGCGTGGGCGATATCGTGGAAAGGTTCAGGCTGGCACCCTCCACGATCTCCCATCACATCAAGGAGCTCGCCATGGCAGGCCTGGTCAAGGTGGAGCGGAACGGCCAGTTCATCAAGGTATTTCCCAATCCCGAGGCCCTGGAGGCCATATCGGAGTTCTCGGAGTCGCTGGTAAGGGGAACGTCTATCAAGCAGGCGGAGGGGGCATAGTTTTTTTTGAACCTTTAATTCGAATTGTTTCGAAATCCAGAAATATCAGCCACAGGGAGGACGATCATGGCTATGAAGAAGGAGGAAATCCACAAAGGCGTGAGCGAGTTCTACGCAGGGCTCATAAAGGAAGAAGCCAGCGACGGTTGCACGAGTTGCTGCTCACCCGAGGCCGGCACGACTTGCTGCGGGCCCGAAGCAAGCACCGGAATCGCTGAGAGCGTGGGCTACACCAAGCAGGACCTGGAGACCGTTCCGGCGGAGGCGACCGGCAGCTCATTCGGATGCGGCAATCCCCTGGCCTTTGCCGAGGTCAACGAGGGCGAATCCATACTGGACCTTGGTTCCGGCGGAGGGATCGACTGCTTCATCGCGGCTGACCGGGTCGGAAAATCGGGCAAGGTGATCGGCCTGGACATGACCGAGGAGATGATCGAAAAGGCCACGAAGACGGCCGCGGAGAACGGCTACGACAACGTCGAGTTCCGGTTCGGAAAGATCGAGGAGATGCCCGTGGATTCTGCGAGCGTCGACTGGGTCATCTCCAACTGTGTGATCAACCTCTCTCCGGAAAAACGAGACGTCTTTGGCGAGGCTTTCCGGGTTCTCAGACCCGGCGGTCACATCCTCATCTCGGACGTAGTGGCCGAGGATCTTCCCGCGGAAATGCGTGAGGACATCTCTGCCTGGGCGAGTTGCGTGTCGGGAGCCGTGACCGAAGGCGAGTACCTCGGTATGATACGAGATGCAGGCTTTGAGCAGGTCGAGATCGTGGACAGGCTCGACTACGTCCAGACTTCGGAACAGCAGCCCTACAAGCTGGCCAGCATTCGTGTGAAGGCGATCAAGACATGAAGCTCATTACCTGCTGAAAGGAGACACCCTCGATGATCAAGCCCGTAACGCTTCCAGAGTCGCCGGATTGGATCGAAAAGGTGAAGCAGAGGTCTTACGACAACATGAAGAACCACCACAGCTGCACACAATGCATCGTGGAAGCGTTCATGGTCGAGTTGGGCATAAACGACCCGATGGTGATCCGCGCAGCCGGGGCCTTTCACGGAGGCATGACCGCTTCCCTTACCTGCGGCGTGCATACGGCGGGTCTGATGGTCCTGGGCCTGCTCATCGGAAGGGAGAACATCGAGCTCGGCCTCGATGGGCTCATGCCGATCATGACGCCCGCCCAGGACCTGATCAAGCGACTGGACAAACGCATCGGCTCCTCTTCCTGCAAAGAGCTCACCGATGTGGACTTCACGGATGCGGAACAGGCGATCAATTTCATCGTGACCAACGCGATCGCCAAATGTCACGACCGGGTTCGGGACGGGGCTGAGGAAATTGCCCTCTTCCTCAAGGAACTCGAAAAGGAAGGCCAGCTCTTCCGGCACGACTGAGCATGAAGGCACACGGGCAAAGATCTTCCCGGCGACTTCCCCTTGCTTACATGCCGAAACGGACCTTTTTGCCCTTCTTGTAGTCCCGGAGCACACGACGGGCCACGGAAAGTCTGTGAACCTCGTCCGCACCGTCGTAGATCCTCGCGGCCCGTTCGCCCGCCCAGTAGTAGGCGATCGGCGTGTCGTCGGTCATACCCAGTCCGCCGAGGCACTGCAGGGCCCGGTCCACGACCCGCTGCATCGCATTGGCCACGTAGTATTTGATGATGGAGATCTCCTTCATCGCATCCTTCACGCCCACGTTGTCGATCGTCCAGGCGGTGCTCAGGACCATGAGCCTCGAGGACATGATGTCGGCAGCGCTGTCCGCAATGTAGGACTTGATGATGTCCGAGTCGGCCAGCACCTCTGTGGGCGTACGGCGCCGCTGCAGCACGTAGTTGTTCATCACGTCGTAGCAGCGGTTCATGATCCCGATCCAGCGCATGCAATGATGGATTCGACCCGGCCCGAGCCGCTCCTGGGCCAGGACAAAGCCCTGACCTTCGCCGCCCAGGATGTTGCTCCGGGGTACCCGGCAGTTGTCGTACCGGACCTCGGCGTGGGAGGCCCAGCCGTCACCCACGTGGCCCATGACCGAGATGTTCCGCACGATGTTCATGCCCGGCGTGTCCAGGGGCACGATGATCATGCTCGCCTTCATGTGGGGTGACTCGTTCTCCGGGTTGGTCTCGGCCATGACGATAGCGAATTCCGCACCATCGGCCGAGGAGGTGTACCACTTGTTGCCGTTGATGACGTAGTCGTCCCCGTCCTTCACGGCCGTGGTCAGCAACCAGACCGGGTTCGACCCGCACACCTCGACCTCGGTCATGGAGAAGCAGGAACGGATCTTCCCCTCGATCAGGGGCCGCAGGTACTTCTCCTTCTGCTCCTCGTTGCCGAACTTCTCCAGAATCTCGATGTTGCCTGCGTCCGGGGCCTGGCACCCGAACACATACAGACCATAAGGCGTGTAGCCGAGCGCCTCGGCAACCATGGCGTATTCCATCAGGCTCAGGCCCATTCCCCCGTATTCCTTCGAGTGGAGGGGCGCCCAAAGCTCCATCTGGCGGACCATCTTGCGCAGATCCTCGATCTCGGGCTCGATTTCGCTGAAGTCCTTTCCGGCGAACAGGGCCTCCCTGGGAATCAGCTCCTTCTCGATGAACTCCTCGATCATGTCCAGGATCGTCTGCAGTCTCTCGGATACGGCAAAGTCCATGGGTCTTCTCCTTGCTTCGTGATGTGGATAAAGGTTGAACTACCCGGTTGCCTCGTCGAGTAGCTCCAGCCAGTCCGCGATGCGCAGGGAGGGCTGTTCCGGGAGCCGCCTCGCAGCATCATCGAACATAGAAAAACAAAACCCGCACGACACGGCCAGGACCTCGGGGTCCAGCGACACGACTTCCTCGAACCGCTGCGAGGACGGACGATCCTCCAGGTCCAGGTCCATGAAGAAGTGCCCTCCGCCGGCCCCACAGCAAAATCCTTGCCTCCCGGATCTAGGCGGATCCTTCAGTTCGAGCCCGGAAAGAAATTCGAGGATTTCCCTCGGAGGCTCGACAAGATCCTGGTGCCGACTGAGGAAACACGGGTCATGATACACGACGGAGAGGGGGTTCGGAAAGCCCCGACCCTGGAGATTTTCCCCTTTCAACAGGTCTCGAACCAGTTCGCTCGTATGAATCACGGAGAATCGGGCACCCAGAAGGGGATAGAGATCCTTCAAGGCCGAGTAGCAATGGGGGCAGTGGACCAGGACTCGTTCGGCACCCGATGCCTCTATCCTCTGGATCTGTTGCCTCGCCAGGGTTTGAAACAGATCCTCTTCGCCCAGGATCCGAGCGGGATCACCGCAGCAGGTCGCGTCTTCCGGGACGAGGAAGGGGACATCGAACTTGTTGAGTAGGCTCACCAGGCAGGAGAGCACCCTGGGCTTCTGTTCGTCCCCTGGCTGGAAGCAGCCGGTCCAGAGCAACAGGGGCTTTCTCGACGTGTCTGATGGCGAATCGGGAAATCGTTGGGCCCTGATCCACGACGCCCGTTCCGAAGGACCGGCCCCGTAAGGGTTGCCTGTTCGGGCCAGACTTCGCAGGGCGGCAGCACCATCTTCCGGCAACCGCCCGTGACCCAACACTTCGGCGCGCCTGATCTCGGTCAGTTGGGGCACATGTTCAATGCCGGCAGGGCAAAGCTCCTCGCAGGCCCTGCAAAGCCTGCAGGCCCACAGGGAATCGGCTGTGATTGCCTCGCACGCTGTGGGCGTAGACTGCGCCTGGGCCCCCTCCCCTTCCCCCACGGAACCTACGGTGAGATCGCGAAGATCCTGGAGGCACTTCCTGGGCGTCAATGGTTGCCTGGTCTGAAAAGCTGGGCACAGCCTTTCGCATCGCCCACACTCCATGCAGGCAAGAAGGCCGAGTCTCTGGCTCCGAGTAGTGTCTTCGGGGACTTCGATACCGAGGCGAACCGTGCCTGCTGAAGGTCTGGACCGGCGCAAACCATCCAGGTCGAGGGAAGGTGCCGGACTGCGGGGATCCAGGGGCGTACCGGCTCGGCTAAAGGGAAGGAAAAGCATGTGCCGGAGACGACCGGAAAAAGGAATCCAGGCAAGGAGCCCCAGGGCCAGCACGCTGTGCAGCCACCAGAGGCGCTCGAAGAGCCGTTGGCCCTGCAGCTCGTTGACCTCGGGGAATAGCCGGGCGACGGCAGCCCCGACGGGACTCCACATGCTCCAAGGATCGCCCTCCACCCGGATTCGAAGTCCTTCCACGAGAAAACCGGTCAGACACACTGTGGCGAGAAACAACAGGATCCAGATCTTTGAGAAGGTCCTGTCCCGAGCCGGGGAAGCATCTCTTCGAAGGGTGCACAGGGCAACAACAACACCCACGATCACAGCAACTCCGGCAAGGTCGGCCAGAAGCGTGACGATCAGGTAAGGCACCCCCGTGAACAGCCCCTCGTGAACATAGTGGGCCAGCATCAGGTAGCAGGTCACAAAGGCAAGCACCGCGAACCCACAAAAGACGAGGAGGTGCCACCACCGGGAGCTATCGGTTCCGGCCAGCGGACTCTGGGAAAGGATGTCGGACACGGTTGCCCTAAGGCCAAGCCTACGATTGATAGGTGCCGAACAGGCTGCGCCTTGCCGAATGAAGCGGATGCTCTTGAAGATTCCCCATAGAAGAAAGGCCAGGGTCGCAAAGGACAGCACGTAGAAGATCCAACGGTTCGAAACCTGCCAGAAGATCTCTCTTGTCGGTGTGTCGAGCATTCCGGTGTCCTTGTGCTACTGCAGCCAGGGGATTGCTTCGGCCCTTCTGAAAGGGCCTCGCAAGATCCTTATTGTATGGTCGTCGTGAGCGCCCTTCGGACATTGCGAGGAGCGAAGTGACGCGGCAATCCCCTCGCTCATCACTACTATAGGTCCCCGCTTCCCATGCCCACAGGGAATGACTTCATGGCTCTCCCTCGAGGGAGGGGGGATTCAGGTCGATTAGCTTTTCCTCTTTCAAGATCCTTACGATCCGCTCTGCGGCTTCTTTCGTGTCTCCTTTTAGTACAGAGTCTTCCGCCTGTTGTCCGCCGGGCCCTGTGATCCCGAGTGCCTGACGCATCTGGTCGACACTCCTCGATTCCGCGTATGCGTTCGCCACCGAACCTCGCTTCGGTTTGGGCCTGGAGAACTTCTTTCGTTCGAGCTTTGCGGTTCGCTGGACGTCGCCCGGAGAACGGTTGATGATCTCGGATGCCCCCGCTTCCAGTTTGCCCCAGAAGGAAGGGTATCGAAGAGAGGCACCACGAAGGATCCCGAGGCAGGCGGGAAGTCGGACACGAATCTCCTCGCGAAGACGTTTCTCTTTCCGCGTTACATCGAGCCGACCCTCTTCACTCCACTTTGCGTTCACCACTGAATCGATGTAAGGAATTCCTGCAAATGCCGCGAACATGGGACCTACCTCGCCCGCGCCGGTGTCCAGGTCCCTCGCCCCGAACAGGCAGAGATCGATCGGATCGGCCCGATAGAACTCACTCAGACAGGCCGCGGTGACTGCACCATCAGGCTCCCAGCCGGCCTCTTCGATACAGATCGCACCATCAGCCCCACAGGCCACGAATTCCCGGAGGACTTTTCTGGCCCACTCCCCTCCAACGGAGCAGACTTCGATCCTGACCGGAAAGGATGCTTGCTCCCGAAGGCGCAGGGCCATCTCCAGCGCGAGCCCGTCCCCGGGGTTGGGCATGGGTGCATACCCTTGCAGTTCCTCCAGGACCCGCGTCGAGGAAGGCTCGATCTGCACGGCCGGGTTCTGCACCGGCCTCACAAAGACAACAATCCGCATCACCCCTCGCCCCCCTCGCCACTCATGGCGTCAGGTCTTGCATTCATTTGAAGCCGCCGGCTCCCAGCATTGGATGGCCAGAATAGTAGATTAAACATTAACTATTTCCTATAATATTATGATATATATACATAATTGCATCTGGCTGGGCGGGGCCTGACCCCTGATCCCCGATCCCTGACCTCTTGCTCTAGTCCCCTTGCTCTTCCCTCATGCCTCTCAGCCGACCGATCATCTGGGTGACTACCTCGGTGGCATCTCCGAGAATGCCCCACGTGGCGATCTGAAATATGGGCGCCTGAGGATCCGTATTGACCGCAAGGATGTGGCGGGCCTCTTTCATGCCTGCCTGGTGCTGATGCGCACCGGAGATGCCGCATGCGATGTAGAGTTCGGGGAACACCTTCTTTCCCGTCTGTCCCACGAGCCTCTCTTTTGGTGCCCACCCCAGGTCCACGGCGATCCGGGAGGCCGCGACCGCGCCACCCAGGCATTTCGCGAGTTCCTGGAGCAGCGCGAAGTTCGCTTCGGTCTGCATACCCTTGCCCCCTGCTACCACGATCTCGGCATCTTCAACTTCGAGAGCCTCGGCCGGCTCAAGTGTTCTTTCGATGACTTCCCGGTACCCTGCCCCCTCCACTGGTACTGCCGATTGATGGATCTCTTTCGTCAACTCCTCGGAGGGCCGGTCCCCTGGAGAACCCGGCACATCGAAGGCCCTCGGGTACAGACTCACCAATCCGCGAGTGGGGGGAATAAATCGAAGCACCTCCGAGAGGGCTCCCTGCATGAGGGGGCGAGTGAGAGATAGAGCATCCCCGATCTTGCGGAGGTAGGTGGCCTTTGCTACATAGCCCACATCCACGAGGACCGCGAGTCTAGGCGCCAGAAACAAGGACAAGGGAGTGGCGCCGAAGAATACGTATTGAGGATTGTTCTGGAGGTAGAGTTCCTGCAAGCCGAAGAGCAGTGCTTCATCCCTGTCGCCCCTGCCCCCTGCCTCCTCCAGGCAGAGGATCCTTTTCACACCCATAGAAGCCAGATAATCGAGCTGAGAATCTTCAGGCAGGAGACCGGTCCAGAGAACCGAGGTCTCCATGTTGTACTGCTTCTGGAAGGACAGGCCTACGGACAGGGCCTCCAGAGATTCGCGAAGAATCTTACCCTGGGGGCATTCCATCATGACCCAGCAGAGAGCGCTATCCATCAACCCACTCCCCAGAAGGATCCGCAAGGTGCAGGTAGGAGACGGCTAGTCGATCGCATTGGCTGCCATATAACCCTCGTAGACCGCCTGCAGCATGTATCGGGGAGTCACCGCGTCCCCGACCCGGGTCAGCCCCTTCACTTTTCCTTTCAACGCCTTGTACAGCGAATCGTTCGCCTGTCTCCAGTAAGACAGCACGAGCGTATCGCAGGGAATCTCGTGTTCGACAAAGGTCGCCGGATTGTAGGCGACACAGTGGCCGGGCTGCGCGCTTTTCAGGGCCGTCATATAAGTGAACTTCACGTTCTTCATGAAGAGGCTCATGAAATGGGTCAGCAGGGTCGGCCCGTCCGTATCAAAGGCGGACCAGACCATGCGCATGCCCATCATCAGGATCTCGACCTCTTTGCCCTGGCCTGAAAGATAATCCGCCGCGGTGAATCCCTGAATGTGCGGCTGCACGTCATAGATCAGCACCCGATCCCCTGTTTCTTCCTCTCCGCTCAGCACACGCCAGGCCGACACGACGTGAGCTTCCGGGTGGATGTCCAGCGCCATATCCGGCCCCACCAGATCGGCCGTCGGCTGCTCGATCGGCAGCGCACCGGTCGCGACGATCACATGGTCCGGGTTCTGATCCAGAATCATCTGTTCGGTTACCTGGGTTCCGAGCTCGATCGGGACCGAAAGGCGGGCGAGATCCTTCTCCATGTTCCGCACCGCTTCCATCAGGTCCCCTCGAAGGGGAGCCTTGGAGGCGACCAGGGTCTGACCACCCAGCTCCGCGCCCTTCTCGTACAGCATGACTTCATGTCCCTTGGTTGCAGCCACCTTCGCCGCGCTCATTCCCGCCAGCCCGCCGCCGACAACCATCACCCGTTTTCGGCTCGCCGCGGGAAAGATCTTGAGCTCCCCTTCCCTGCCCGCTTCCGGGTTCTGGACGCATGTAATCGGACCCATCTCCTCGCATCTGCCCCAGCATCCCTCGTTGCAGTTCATGCAGAGCCTGATCTCGTCCTCTCGCCCCTCTTTCGCCTTGTTCGCGAGATCGGGGTCACAGATCGTGGCGCGGGTCATCGCCACCATGTCCGCCTCGTCGTTCGCGATGATCTCTTCCGCGGTTTGAGGATCCGTGATCTTGATCGCAGTAAACACGGGAATATCCACAACCTGCTTAACCTCAGAGGCCATCCAGACAAACGGCCGGGGCGGGGTTCCCATGGGAGGGATGGCCACGACCGCGGTCTTGTAAGTACTCACCGTGACGTTCAGAAAATCCACATCGCCCGTTTCCTCCCATGCCTGGCACACCTCCAGCATTTCGGGCAGGTGGAGCCCGCTCTCCAGGAGCTCGTCTCCGCTCGTCCTCAGCCCTACAATGAAGTCCTCCCCCACGGCTTCCCGAACGGCCTCGATGATCTCGACACTGAATCGCATCCGGTTTTCCAGGCTTCCCCCATACTTGTCGGTCCGACGGTTGGAATAGGGAGAGAGAAACTGCTGAGGCAGATACCCGTGGCCGGCGTGGATCTCCGCACCGTCGAAGCCCCCCTTCTTCAGCCTCAATGCGGCCTGTGCATACTGCTGCACGATTTCCTGGATCTCCTCCTCCTCCAACTCCTTCGGCACCTCGCCGATTGCGGGACTGGGCACCGGTGATGCGGATTGAACCGGCAGCGAGGAGATCTTCGAATGGGTGTGGTGCCCGTTGTGCCAGAGTTGGGCGAAGAGCTTTGTCTCGTGTGGATGCACCGCATCGGAGATCATCTTGTATCGGTCGATGATCTCGTCCGTGTCGGCGAAGCAGACGGAAGCAACCGGCCAACAGTGCCGGGAGACGCTCTGCACCTCCATGGTGATCATGCCGAGCCCGCCCTTTGCCCGGGCCTCGTAGTAGTGTTTGTGCCGTTCCGTGGGCAGATTGTTTTCGCCAAAATGCGTCAAATGCCCGGAGGAGAAGATCCGGTTCGGCATGGTCACGTTACGAATGGTCAGGGGCGAGAACAGGTGCGGGAAGGCCGTCATGGTCGCTCTCCTTTTTTCAGGGATGGTCAAAAACCCACAATAGGCGATTCCTTCATCGCTTTTCAACCCCTCCCAGGGGCCCCGGCGATTGCGCCTGGAGGAAGAGGCAGGGAATGACATTCCCTATTATAAATGTATAATATGTAGCCCGGACCGTCAGGGGGGACCTGCATGAAGATTGAAGACTACCGTGGAAAGATCTCGCTTTTCTATGAAACCAACCCCGATCTCACCCAGGACGAACTCGCGGTTGTCCTTACAGCCGACCTGATGTACAAGGATCTTCCCGAGGACTTACCCGAATTCCGAAAGAAATACGCACACATGGACCCTTCGGTCCTGGACGGGTCCCATGAGGGGATCACCTTCCTTCGGATCGCCGAGGACAAGCGGCCGGCCCGCGTGATCAAGGACAGGCTCAATGCCTACCTGAATGTGAAGTTCCACGACATCACGAACAGCAAGGGATACGAGGAAAACGCCTTTCTCTTCCGCGAAAGATCCGAAATCGCCTCGGAGGTCATCGAAGAGATTCTGCTGCGGGCCGACTTTCCCCTGGAAATCGCTGCCGTCCTCAGGGAGAAGGAAGAGGTAAAGACCTGTTTCGATTTCTACGAGATGCTTCGCCTCTTCAGGTCGGCAACGACCAACCGGCTTCACTACGAGATCCTGCGGAAGATCGGGCTGATCGTACTGAGCGCGCGGATCGACCGAACCGTTGAAATGGAGGACCTGGAGAAAAGAAAGAAGGAGGTTTGGAAGGCTTTCGACAGAGGACTTCGAAGCTCAAAGAAGGGGAAGAAAGAGTACTATCTGTGGCTCAACGCAAGACACAAGGTCGAGTTCACCACGGACGTAAAACGGGCCCGGAGCACCTATGACAAGGAGTTGGCCATCCGCAAGCGGCAGGCCTGCAAGATCTACCCGCTCCAGAGATTCGTCTGCCATCCTTTCAAGACTCACTCGGGCAACCAGATCCTGCACATGGAAATCCGGAACAAGTTCGAAAGCCGCGGACGATTCTCCTACACCTCCTATGTGGAGAAGATGGGCAGGAAGAACCTCGAGTTCCCGAATCAGGTGCATGACACGATCGGCGTGAAGATCGTCGTGGAAAAGGAGGACCAGATCCCCAGCATCATCCGTGAGCTGGAATCCTTCCTCGGCGGGAGTTCGACCCGGAAAATGGAGAAGAACAGCTACCACCGGTTCGGGAGACGTCGCCTGAGCGAATACTCCTCACCCGAGTATTTCGTCTGGAAGGCGATCTACGACATCACCCTTCCCCACGCCTCCATCTCCCAGGTAAAGAAGATGTTGCAGCTCACCAAGGGCAACCGGGAGGCACAGAGGGAACTCAGGAACCGGCTGGCTTACTTTGTCAATCATCCCAGCGACTTCGTGATCGAGGTGCAGCTCCAGGACATCAAGTCCTATCTGCTCAGCATTGCAAAGGGGAGCTCCACGGCCCACGCCTCCTTGAAGATGAACCAGATACGATCGAACTCGTTCTACAAGTTCTTTCCGGGGGAGATCTACGAGCGGGAGGTTGCCGAGTTGAAACTCAAGCTCCTCGGGCAGGGCTCGAAGCGGTGACGTTCCGCTCCCGTCTGTAAAGGATCAGGCTCAGGTCGTCCGGCTTGGAGGGTCGCCCTTCCTTCGGCTCCAGCATGCGTTCTCGGCACCTTTCTCTGAGATCCCTGCACGCGTCGGCCAGCTGTCCCTTGCGACAGATTCCGACGATCTCCTCTGTGTGAAGATTGTCGAACAGCCCGTCCGAGGCCACGAGCAGCGTGTCTCTCGCTGCCATCTCGAGGGCCGAGCCGATTTCGATATACATTTCCGAGGAACCGATCGCGTTCGAGATGACGTGTCGCTCTTCATGGTGCATGGCCTGTTCCTCGTTCAGGATGCCTGCCTCCACGGCGTATCCAACCGGTGAGTGCGGTCTCGTGAGCAGCTTGACCTTCCCCTTCTGGCCCACGAGCAAGATTTGCGAGTCACCCACATGATAGGGCCTCACCATGTTCTCCTGGATCTCGACGGCCGCGAGCGTGGTTGCTGCACCCCCACCTCGCTCAGCCAATTCCTGATTCGCCTTTTCGATTCCATTCATGATCGCGCCGCGCAGCTGGCTTCCTGCCGCGGCAGCCTCTGCCAGGGAACGCTCGATCGCTCGGATCGCGACGGCCGATGCCGTGGCCCCTGCAGGAAGGCCCCCTACCCCGTCCGCTATCACAAGAACACCGGTCCCGGCTCCGAACGGAAGCAGGGCTGCCGCATCCTGGTTCGACGACTCCTTCCGAGGGTTCTTCGCCGTGAAGACGCAGGCGATTCCGTTCGCGATCGAACTCAACTCACATGCATCCAGATCCTGTTCGCAGTAGACCCGCACAAGTGGGTCACTTTCAACCATTTCCGCTCCGTCTCGAGGTCCTCCCCAGTATGAGAGCATGAATACCCAAAGTCCAGACGCCTTGTAAATTCGATCGATGGAGCATAAAATCTCCAGGTTACTCACGTTTAGACCAGATGAAAGGAGAGGAGCAGAAAAATGGGACCACTCGACGGCGTGAAAGTGATCGAAGTCGGCGGACTTGCACCGGGGCCGTTCTGCGGAATGCTTCTATCGGACATGGGAGCCGAGGTGATCCGCATCGAACGAAAAGACCAGATGAGCTTGACGGATCCTAAATTCGACGTTTTGAAGCGCAATCGGCGATCCATGTTGATCGATCTGAGAAAGCCGGAAGGGGTCGATGCCCTCCTCAAGATGGTGGAGCAGGTGGATGCTTTGCACGAAGGCTTTCGGCCCGGTGTGATGGAAAAGCTCGGCCTCGGTCCGGATGTGTGCCTCGAACGGAACCCTCGCCTCGTGTACGGCAGAATGACCGGCTGGGGCCAGGAAGGGCCCCTCGCCCTTGCCGCCGGCCACGACATCAACTACATCTCTCTGACCGGCGCCTTGCACTGCATCGGCCGAAAGGGAGAACCGCCGGTAGCACCGTTGAATCTCGTGGGTGATTTCGGCGGTGGAGGGTTGATCCTGGCATTCGGCATGGTCTGCGCCCTCCTGGAAGCCCAGAAATCCGGAAAGGGCCAGGTCATCGATGCAGCCATGATCGACGGAGCGGCCGCCCAGATGGCGATGGTCTACGGCTTCTTCGCCTCTGGAATCTGGACCGACGATCGCGAGGACAACCTGCTCGACGGTGCTGCCCATTTCTATGACTCCTTCGAGACGGCGGACGGCAAGTACGTGTCGGTCGGCTCCATCGAACCGCAATTTTATGCCTTGTTGCTGAAACACACCGGCATCGATGATCCCGCCTTTCAGAACCAGCTCGACAAGACCAAGTGGCCCGAGCTGAAGGCCCGGCTGGCCGAGATCTTCAAGACCAAGACGCGTGATGAGTGGTGCGACATCATGGAAGGCACGGACGTCTGCTTTGCACCCGTCCTGTCGCTCGCCGAGATCCACAAGCACCCGCACAATCAGGCACGCGACACGTTCATCGAAGTGGATGGCGTCGTACAGGGAGCGCCGGCCCCCCGCTTCTCGCGGACCAAGCCTCAAATGCCCACCCCGCCGTCCAAGCTCGGGGCCCACACCGAAGAGGTGCTCTCGGACTACGGCTTCGGCGCGGACGAGATTCAGGCCCTCAAGGACGCAAAGGTCATCTGACCTTTTCGCGGAAAGGACGAGATGGCTTTCGAAAAGCAGCTGGAGGAACTCTCACAAAGACGTGCGCGCGCCATGGAAATCGCTTGAGCGAGCACAGGCTGACGAACTGGCCTACGAAGTTCTAGCTTAGAACATCCTTGCTGCACTACGGACAAGTACAACGCGCAAACTGCGAGGGCGCGGAGCGCCTGTGGCACCCCCCCTCTGACCGTGACAATTCTTGAAGCTGGGGGATTGCTTCGCTCACGCTCGCAATATCCTGAAACATCACAAAACGGGTCATCCCCGTGAAGAGAGGATCCATTGGTCCAATGTGGTTGGGGATTCCCGCAGGAGCCTGTCCCCGTGAAGGCGGGGACGGGAACAAGCTCGCCGGAATGACGAAAAAGGAAGCGGAGGTACACACTATGTCCGACCAGGGAAACGGCTCTTCCAAGGAAGAGAAGATCAGCCCCAAGGACCCCAGGGTTCCGGAAATGATCCACGAGCTCCTCGAGGATGTGGTGATTCCGCCGCTTCTCTACGGATGCGGCTACACCGAGGCCGAGCTGAACGCCCCGAGGGTCGGGATCGCGAACACCTGGACCGAACTGAACCCAGGCCATGTGCACCTCAACCGGATTGCCGAACGGGTGCGCGAGGGAATCCGAAGCGCCGGCATGACGCCTTTCGGGTTCAACACGATCGCTCCCTGCGATGGCATGTCGGAAGGCCACGAAGGCATGCACTACATCCTGCCCGCCCGTGAAGTGATTTCGGACTCGGTCGAGATCATGGCCAAAGTGAACCGACTGGATGGGCTCGTTCTGATCGGCTCATGCGATAAGATCGTGCCCGGCCTGCTGATGGCCGCAGCGCGGGTAGACATCCCGTCCATCATCATAACGGGAGGCTATCACCTCCCCTTTTGTTACCCGGACCAGGATTTCGCCGAAGAGGAGGAATTCGCCCACTACGAGATCGGCAAGTTCTTTTTCGCCAAGAACGCGGGCAAGATCTCCGAGGAGGAGTTCCGGAAAGCGGTGAAGGGCATCGTCACCGGACCCGGAGCCTGCCCGATGATCGGCACTGCGATCACGATGCAGTGTATGACAGAGGCCCTCGGCATGGCCCTTCCCCATTCCTCCATCCTATTGGCGGAAAGCGACGAGAAATTCGATTTCGCCGAAGAGGCGGGCAAGGCGATCGGGATCCTGATCGACGGCGAGATCACGCCCTCCAAGATCATGACCGAGCAGACCCTTCGGAATGCGATCACGGTGCTTCACACCATGGGCGGCTCGACCAACGGGTTTCTTCATCTCCCTGCAATTGCGAACGAGCTGGATATCCGGATCCCGATCGATCTCTTCGATGAGCTGAGCGAGAAGACGCCCCAGACCTGCGCGGTCAAGCCGAACGGGCTTCGCGCAATCAACTCGATCTACGAGGCGGGTGGGATCCCGGCAGTGATGAAGAATATCTCGAGCCTTCTCGACCTGGATGTCATGACCGTGTCAGGCCGACAACTGGGAGAGGTCCTGGAAGAGGCGGAGGTCAAGGACGATACGATCATCCGGCCCATGGAAGACCCCTTCGCTCCCGACGGCGGACTCACCGTCTTGCGGGGCAATCTCGCGCCGGACGGAGCGATCGTCAAGAAGTCCGCCGTGCCCGCGCCGATGTTCAACTACCGGGGCCCGGCGCGCGTTTTCGAGTGCGAAGAAGACGCGATCTACAACATGTTCAACAACCTGGTCACGCCCGGCGAATGTGTCATCATACGGTATGAAGGACCCAAAGGGGGGCCGGGAATGAGGGAGATGGCGATTCCCGCACACCTCCTGCAGCTCCTCGGGCTTGGAGAGACGACCGCCCTCCTCACCGACGGACGCTACAGCGGCAGCAACTACGGGATGTGTATCGGTCACGCGTCGCCCGAAGCGGCGAACGGAGGTCCCCTCGCCGTGGTCCGGGACGGGGACATGATCGAGATCGACATTCCGAACCGCGTTATCCGGCTGGACGTCCCGGATGCCGAGCTTCAGCAGAGGCTTGCAGCTTGGAATCCCCCGTCGCCCAAACACAACAAGGGAATCCTGTCCTGGTATTCCCGGAACGTGACCTCCGGCGACAAGGGCGCAATTCTCAAATAGACAAGATAGGGGTCGACAAGATAGGGGTCAGGCTTTCATTTTACACTTTAGCCATCGCAGAGATCTAAAGTGTAAAATGAAAGCCTGACCCCAAAGTGTGTAGGATCAAAAACAAAAAGGGGGATGTCCGTGACTCAGTGTACTTACGGCGTGAGTACAATGAGTCAAGGACATCCCCCAAAATGAAAGGATCCCCGCATTCGCGGGGATAACGGCTTATTCGGGGAGCTTTTCGGCGGGGTCGCCCGCCTTTTTCGGCTTCTTGAAGCCGATGCGAGTGTAAAACTCCTCGGGTATGGCCTGTGGGTCCTTGTAGATGTACCAGACGCAGGGGGCTTCCGGATCCGGGTTGTAGGCTGTAATCTTCACCGGCACACCCGTCTTCTCGATCGGCATGATTTCATGCCAGACCGAGCAGTGCAGACAATAATAGGGGACTTCCTTGAAGCCCCAGGACCAAGTATACGCCTTCTTGGTCACACCCAGGTTGATCGGATCGCCGGTTCGTGGGGGGATCCCGTCCAGCTGGCCGATGCGGCGCATTCTCCCCCCGCTGCCGCAGGGATCGAAGCTCATCACGTACCGATCCTTCTCTTCGGTAATCGTATGGGTGCCGATCTCGCCCGGGCCGCATCGATGGGCGCGCATTCCCTCTGCAAACATGCGAAGCACGTCCACCGCCTCGATCTTGCCGTAGCCCTTGTAGGCGAGCAGATCCAGTTTGTTCTTCACGTACCTGAGGATCTTCGGGATCTCCTCTTCGCCGTAGGTCTCTGCGATGTAATCCAGATCCGTGTAGGTCCAGTCGGTGTACACGTCGTGGAGCCACTTGAACTCATGCTGCACATAGTCCAGAAGCTTGAGCGCCTCCTCCTTGTCCCCCTTCTCGATCAACTCCCGGAGGATCGTGTAGCTGCTGATTCCCAGCTCATCGGAGGGTTCATCACAGCGAAGGATCCGGCCTGCCAGTTTCTCAACGGCTTCTATCTTGAGCATATCGTGCTCCTCCTTCTATGCGGTCCCTGCACCGCTGAAACGGATGTTCTTTCCCATTCATAAAAGGATAGCATGCCGCCCTGTCGCATCAAAATCGCAACGGGCGCCTTACCGGTGAACCGACCTATCGCTTTCGGGGAGGGGGAATGTGTATGGCCTCGCCTTTCGCATCCATCACCGCCTCCCGGACGGCCTCGCTCAGGGTGGGATGGGCGTGGACCGTCTCGGCCACATCCTCCAGAGTCGCCTCCATTTGAATGGCGAGCACCACCTCGGCGATCAGGTGCCCTGCCTGAGGCCCTGCCATGCAGGCACCCACCAGACACTCCATCTTCGGTTCCGCAATAACCTTGACGAAGCCACCGGAGGATCCCTCGATCATGGCCCGGCTGTTGGCCGTGAACGGGAATTTGCCCACCAGAACCTCGCTGCCGTACTTCTCACGGGCAGCTTCTTCGGACAGACCCACCGACGCAGCTTCAGGGTCCGTGTACACCACGCTCGGAATCGCCGTGTAGAGCATCTCCTTGCGCATGCCGACTGCGTTGCAGGCAGCAATCTCTCCCTCTGCCGTGGCTTTGTGTGCGAGCATCATGCCGCCCACCACGTCACCGATCGCATACACCCCCGGCACGCCGGTCTCGAGGTATTCGTTCACCTGGATCGGCTTGCCCGGCGGCACGTCGAGTCCGATCTCCTTCAGGCCCAGGGACTCGTGAAAGGGCCTTCTTCCAGCAGCAACCAGCACGTTTTCTGCAGCGATCTCCTTCGTCTCTCCTCCCTGCACCACCGCAACCTTGAGCACCCCGTCGCCTTGTTTGATCCCCTGCACCTGCGACGAGGGCTGGATCGGGATCCCGGACTTGGTCAGAAGCCGGAGCATCATCTTGGACAGCTCTTCATCTTCCCAGGGCAGGATCTTCGGAAGCAGCTCCAGGACCGTGACCTCTGTTCCGAACCGGTGGAACATCTGCGCGAATTCCACACCGATCGCCCCGCCACCGATGATCACGAGACTCTTCGGCAGCTTGTCCAGGCTCAGGATGCGATCGCTGTCCAGCACCCCGGGAAGGTCCTTTCCCTCTATCGGCGGCCAGAGGCTGTCGGACCCGGTCGCGATGATGACCGCGGTGCCCTTGATCTCTTCTCCTGTTTCGAGAACGCGCACGGTCTGCGGGTTGACGAAAGCCCCGGTGCCTGAAACCACCTTCACCTTGTTCCGCTGCAGCAGCGATTGCGTCCCCTTGGTGAGCTGCCCCACCACCTTGTCCTTCTGCTGCATGAGCGAGGCCAACTCCGGGACAACCATCTCCTCTTTGCCGGCCTTCTTGAAATACTTCGCCAGCAGGGAGTGCTCCTTCGCCTCTTTCAGCAGAAACTTGGTCGGGATGCAGCCGCGATGAAGGCAAGTGCCTCCCACCCCGCCCTTTTCGATCAGTGTTACCTCCGCACCGAGCTGAGCGGCCTTGATCGCCGCGGGATATCCGCCCGGGCCTCCACCGACCACTACAATGCTGTGTCCTTTGCCCATTTCGCTATTCATGTTCCCTTTGCATCCCTCGATGCGGCACCCATCGGTTGCCGCGTTCAAATTAGAATCCGAACTGCGCGCAAGTGGCCAGCATGCCGGGGTTCTCGACGAGCTTTCTCAGTCTCTGCCGGAACTCGCCCGCCGCAGCGCCGTCGATGAGCCGATGATCAAAGCTGAGGCTCACGGGCATGATCGGTCGGATCACGATTTCGTCGTTCACCACCACAGGCCTCTTCTCTGCAGCCCCGATGCCGAGCAAAGCCACCTCCGGCGGGTTGATGATCACGGTCTCGAACTCGCTTCCGTAGCTCCCCAGGTTGCTCAGCGTAAACGTTCCGCCGGCCATGTCGTCCGGAAGGAGCTTCTTGTTCCGGGCCCTTTCGATGAGATCATCGAGCCGGATCTGGATATCTTTCAAGGAGAGTCGATTCGCGCCGTGCACCACCGGCACCACGAGCCCATCCGCAACGGAAACTGCGACCCCGACATTCACATCTTTCCAGTAGTGAACCTCGTTTCCCTCGATAGATGCATTGAGGGCAGGCATTTCTTTGAGCACCCGGGCAAGGAAGAAGACCATAAGCCCTGGAATCGAGACCTTGTACCCTTGAGCTTCTGCGTCCTTGTTGATCGCCTTGCGCAACGTCATCAGGTTCGACACGTCCCACTGGGCAAAGGCCGTCATCTGGGCCGACTGGTGAAGGCTGTCCATCATCCTCCGCGAAATGGTTCCACGCATCCCGGACATCTTCTCCTTCTTCATCAGCCGCTTTCCCTTTTCGATCACAGGGGGCGCTGCGGCGGCGGCTGCTGCCGCACCGCCCTCGTCAACGAACTTCTGCACGTCTTCACGGGTGATGCGGCCCTGGGGACCCGTACCGGTCACGAGCGCAATGTCGATACCCGACTTTTTCGCCAGTTTCCGAGCTCCCGGCGAGGCCCTGACTTTCTCTCCCTTGGCCCGCTGCTCCTGAGCAGCCGCAACGGGCGCCGCGTCTGCGGCCGCTGCGGCAGGGGCTTCTGCTGCAGGCTTTGCAGCCCCACCCTTCAATTCGGCATATTCATCCTCGGAAGCCGCCAGGTAACCCAATACCGTCCCCACCGGAATCTCTTCACCATCCTCGATCAGGATGGCCAGAATTCCAGAGCCTTCCGCCTCCACTTCATAGGAGACCTTGTCCGACTCGATTTCCAGGATCACATCGCCCTTGTTGACGGACTCCTTGTCCTGCTTCCGCCATTCGACGATCTTGCCAACGTCCATGGTCATGCCGAGCTTCGGCATCAGGATTTCTGCTGCCACACCAACCTCCTTGGTCAGAAAGACGGCCCGCGACCCGGTCGGTCGCTCGATCGGTTTCGGATCAGGGGCCGTGAAAGCTTGTCCGCGGCTTCTCGATCAAGCGTTCAACGAACGCCGCACCGCATCCATGATCTTCGGCACGTCCGGCAGTGAGAAATCCTCCATGCCGGGACTGTACGGTTTCGGATTGAACGTGGAGCCCAGACGAATGAGGGGCGCCTCCAGGAAGTCGAAGCCCTCTTCATAGGCGATGGCACCGATCTCGGAGCCGATCCCGCAAGGAAGCCACCCTTCGTGCACCGTGACCAGCCGTCCGGTCTTCTGGATGGACTCGAGGATGGTCTCCTTGTCCAGAGGTGCCAAGGTCAGAGGATCGATCACTTCCACGCTGACCCCATCCTCCTTTTCGAGCTTCTCCGCGGCCTGCAGGGCAAGGTTCACCGTGTGCGAAACCGCCACGAGGGTCACGTCGGAACCTTCCCTTTTCACGAACGCCTTGCCCAGCGGAATCACATGATCATCCCCCTCGGGAACCTGGCCCTTCATGCTGAGGATGAACTTGTGCTTCACCACGATCACGGGGTTATCGTCCCGTATTGCGCTCTTCACGATTCCCTTTACGTCGTACGGGTTGGACGGGGCCACCACGACCAGGCCGGGCACGTTCATGAACCAGTTCTCGAAATGGGCCGAATGCTGCGCCCCGGCGCGACGTCCCCCACCTGCCATCGTATGGATCACCATGGGCACCTTGGTCACGTTCTCGCTGCCCGCCATATAGCGAATCTTGGCGCACATGTTGATGATCTGATCCATGGCCACCAGCATGAAATCCATAAAGGAGATATCCACCACGGGCCTGAACCCGCTCGCCGCCAGACCCAGGGCGATCCCTACGAAGGCGGCCTCGCTGTCCGGGGTATCGAAGACCCGGTCTTCACCGAACTTGAACTGCAGGCCCTTTGCCAGTGCAAAGGGGCCACCCACGGCACCGCCTGCATCCTCGCCCATGTAGAGGATCGACCCGTCCTTTTCCATCTCCTCTTCCAGGGCTTCCTGAAACGCTTTCCAGAACTTGATATCCTTCACGACTCTCTCCTCTTTTCACCAGGGAAGACCCCTGAGACGATATGCGCACACCTTCGAAGATCTTTTCTTCAGGCCCAGACCAGCTCGAGCGCCTCCTCGGGTGTGGGGAACGGACTCGACTCGGCGAACTCCTCCGACTCCGCGATCTGTTGATCGATACGGGCGATGATCGCCTCCTTGCCGGCCTCGTCGAGCATCCCTTCATCCATGAGCTTCTTCTCGAGACGGGGGATCGGGTCCTTCTTCTTCCACTCTTCCAGATCACCCTCTTTGCGGTATGCCTGCGGGTCTCCCACGTAGTGGCCGTCCCATCTGCAGGTGATCGAATCGACCATCGAAGGGCCGCCACCCTCGCGCGCCCGTTTCACTGCTTCCGAGGTCGCCCGGTAGACATCGAGTACGTCGTTGCCGTCCACGGTCACGCCGGGCATACCGTATCCCTCGGCCCGCTTCGCCAGGGTGTCGATCTTCAGGTGGAAGTCCCGGTGAGAAAGCTCGGCGTACTGGTTCTGCTCTGAAAAGAAGACCATCGGCAGGTTCCACACGGCGGCCATGTTCATCACTTCATGCACGATGCCCTCGTTGCTCGCCCCCTCGCCGAAGTAGCCGAGCACCACCTTGTCCTCGCCCCGGAGCTTGCTCGCCATTGCCACGCCTGCACCAAAGGGAAGCCCGCCTCCCAGGATGGCGATGCCGCACAGGATCCCTTTGGCCGTGTCCGCAAGGTGCATCGAGCCGCCGCGGCCCTGGTTGCTGCCGGTCTTCTTTCCGTAGAGCTCGGCCATCATCTTCTTCGGATCCATGCCCTTGGCCAGACACTGGCCGTGCCCACGGTGGGTCGGGCAAATGGAATCGTCCTCTCTCAGTGCAAAGGCCGACCCGGTGACCGAAGCCTCCTGGCCGATGCAGACGTGCACCCAGCCCGGAAATTTCCCGGCTTTGAAGAGTTCGGCAGCCCTTGATTCGAACCGCCTGATCAGGACCATTCGTTCGTACATCTGAAGCATCAGTTCTTTTGTCGGTTCCATACTTCCTATCCTCACTTGGTTACGTGCTCGCTTCCTTGTAGACGCCATGACAGATAAGCCCGATCGCCACATCCGCGATCTCATCAAGAGAGAATTTCCCCTTTGGCCTGTACCACTGATAGAACCAGTTCAAAGTCCCGAGGATGAGCAGGGCCGTGATATTCGGGTCGAGTTCCTCCCGGAACTCTCCTCGCTCTATCCCCGTTTGAATGATTCCGGTAAGACGCCTGTGAAACTCGTCTCTACGGGGGATGATTCGTTTGAGTGTCTTCTTGTCCAGGTGCTCCATCTCGGTGAAGAAGACCGCAATCTGATCGAGATAGTCGTGCATGATCGAGGCATGCATCCGGATGTACTTCTCCAGCTGTGTCTTCGAGTCCGGTTCCGGGTCCACGTTTCGCCTCACCCGGTCGAACATGGCCGTTACCATCTCGTCGTGGAGTTCCCGGAGCAGGTCCCCTTTCTTGTCCACGTGATGGTAGAGACCGCCCTTGGTCAGCCCCACCGCATCCGCAATATCCGTCATCGAGGTGCCCGGATACCCCTTGCGCCGAAAGAGCTTGAGCGCCGCCGAAAGGATCTGCTCCCTCGTACGCTCGCTCTTTGCAGCCCTCTTGCGTGGCTTGCGCTGGCCAGAACCTGTTTCCGACGGATCCTTCCCCATAGGAACCTCCTCAGAAAAGGTGGCTTGACTGCCTGCGTCCGCCATTTTGCAGCCCCCTGAATGGTTCTCTACTTGCCTTTGAATACGGGCGGCCGTTTTTCGATGAACGCGCGCATTCCTTCCTTCTGGTCCTCTGTGGCAAAGAGGAGCAGAAATTCGTTCAGTGCGTACTCGATCCCTCGATCTCTGTCCAACTCGGCAGCCGCGTTCACCGCTGCCTTCGCAGCGGACAGGGCCAGAGGAGAACGTTGCGTGAGCTTCTGGGCCAGTTCCCAGGTGACCGATTCGAGCTGATCCTTCGGAACGACCTGGTTGATCAGTCCGATGCGGTGGGCTTCCGGTGCATCCAGGAAGTCACCCGTCATCAGGATCTCCATCGCCTTTGCCTTGCCGACCCATCGCGGCAGCCGGACGGTCGCGCCGGCACCCGGGATGACACCGATCTTGATCTCCGCCAGGCCCAGCTTCGCATCTTCACTCGCAATCACCATGTCGCAGCACAGGCTGAGCTCGGTTCCACCGCCCGGGGCAAAACCATGGATAGAGGCGATCATCGGTTTTCGGATGTTCTCGATCATGTGGAAGAAGTCGACCCAGAGACGATTGTAGGCGAGCTGCTCGAAGGGGCCGTTGTCCTTGATCTCGTCGATGTCGGCTCCAGCGCTGAAGGCCCTGTCACCCGCGCCCCGGAAGACGACCACCCGGATCTCCTCGTCGTCCCGGCATTTCTCCATCGCGTCGATACACTCGTGGAGCATGTGGGTATTGAATGCATTCAGCACTTTGGGCCGGTTGAACGTGACGAGCGCCACGTGTTCCTTGACTTCAAAAAGGATCGTTTCATACGCCATATTGGACTCCTTCTCAGGTTCGAACTTCGCAAATACCTACCGACCGGTCGGATTGTTTTATCCTAGATGTATCACGTCTGATTTCATCTTGTCAAGTGAAAAACCCTAATTCTAATGATCCGCATCATGTACATACCCAAACACCGGCTCGTCAGACCCGACCCAGCAGTCGGTCCTAGACCTACAGCTTCAGGGCAGCCCGCGCCCCGTCGTGCACACTCCCGTCGAACCAGGCGTTCGCGTCTTCCTTGCCGTCGCCGATCAGGAACAGCTCGGAAACCTTCCCCTGAAGGGCCTGGTAGAGGTCGTCGTTCTTTCGGTCCTTCTCGATGATCATCACCGTGTCGCCTTCGATGAGCTTCCTCTCTCCCTCCTTGGTCCGGATCCAGACACCCTTTTCGGTGATCTCTTCGTATTTCACGCCGCTGTGAACCGGAATCTGCCGTGCCCCGATCCAGATGTTCCAGACGATCTGCAGGTGGAAATTCATGCCGTCCCAGAGCTCTTCCCCTTCCTCCAGGATCACGACATCCCGGTCCCGCTTCACGTAGAACTCCGCGGATTCCGCGCCTTTCAGGTCCCCTCCCATGACGATGATCTTCTTGCCGATGGGTAGGAACATCTTGGTCAGCTTGCTCATCACGGTCGGCCCGAACAGCTTGAGCAGCTCCTTCGACTTCTTCTTGAGTTGGCCCGTGGTCACCACGTGCTTCAGGTCGACACCGGGGATGTCCGGCACCTCCAGCTTGCTCCCCGGAGACACGATGACCGCGTCCGGCTGCTCTTTCTCAACGAGCGCTGCATCCACTTCCGTACCCAGCTTAATCTTCACGTTGTTGAGCTTCTTCAGTTGCTTCTCGTACCATTCCAACATGGGCCTGACCGTGTCGAAGTCATGACCACTCTCCTTGATGAAGGCGGAGAGCGGCATCAGTCCGCCGAGCCATTTATCTTTGTCGTACAGAACCACATCGTGTCCTCTGAGGGCGGCAACACGTGCCGCCTCCATTCCCCCCGGACCCGCACCGACCACCATGACCTTCTTCTTCTTCTCGGCCGGGGCAAAATCCTGTCCGTCGCCCATCTCGAACTCGTGCCCCATGAAGGCATTCCAGCGGCACTCAATCGGCAGGTTCAACCAGAGCTTTCCCACGCAGTGCATGCATCGCGTACAGGGACGGATGTCTTCGATGCGGCCTTCCTCGAGTTTCTTCGGATAGGCAGGGTCCACCATGAGATTACGGCCCATCCAGATCAGGTCGATCCGATCCTTATTCAGGGCCTCTGCAGCACTGTCGTAGTTGTACCCGTTGGAGGAGGTCACAGGGATCGACACCGCCTTGCGTATTGCCTCCGCCTCGGGAAGCATGGCTCCCGTGGGGATCTGGTCCCGGAATTCCTTGGTGCTGGGCAGCGGTTCGGGCCAGTACACCTGCTGCGGCGCCCAGCAGCAGAAGTACTCGTTGTACCCGTAACCGCTCGATTGGATGTAGTCGAGCCCCGCTTCTTCGAACATCTTCGAGAATTCGATCGACTCCTCGATGGTCGTGCCCTCTTCGATGCCCCATTCCTTGGCCGAAATCCTGCAGCCAAGAACGAAGTCGTCTCCGCACAGTTCTCTGGCCCGCCGGATGATTTCAACGCCGAACCGCGCGCGGTTCTCCAGGCTGTCGCACCCGTACTCGTCGTGACGCTTGTTCTGGTATCGGGAAAGGAACGCGTTACCGAGGGCGTAGTGGGCGAGATGGATCTCCGCCCCGTCCAGCCCTGCCTTCTTTGCCCGGAGGGCTCCCTGGGCCCACTGTTCCTGGATATTCTTGATCTCCTCGATGGTGAGCTCTCGCGATTTATCGAGGGCCGGCTCGGACGGAGGATCGATGGCCGAAGGCGCAACAGGCTGGACGCCGTCGATTTCCTGCTTGTGGGCAGGCCCTGCGTGTGTTATCTGAACGATCGCCTTGGCGCCGTGCTTGTGAATCGCATCCGCCAGCCGCTGCCACCCGGGCAGATACTTGTCATCGTCCAAGCGGGGATGGGGGAGGTTGCTGCACCCGAGCGGGTATTCCGTTACTGTCTCCTCGACGATGATCAGACCCACGCCCCCTTTTGCGATGGATTCGTAGAACTGAATGATCCGGTCGCCGATGGATCCGTCCGGCTCCAGGTAGATGAACCACTGGGACGATTTGGCCAGGCGGTTCTTGAGTTCCATATTCTTGATCTTGAAGGGGTTGAAGATCTTGTCATATTTTTTCTTGCGTGCCATGGAGCACCTCCTAAGCTGGGGCTTGTTCGTTCAGGAATTCATCTATTTCTTCTGCGAGTCTGTCCGCGCAATTGTCCGGGGCATAGGTACCACAGCCCGGCAGCACCGAGGATTGCGCTTCGGGATAGGCGTCGCATACGGGTTTGAAGTATGGAAAAAGAACATCCTCCTCTCCGCAGAGAAGGAGCATGGGGCAGGTCACCTTGGAGAAGAGCTCGTAGGAATCCTGGTTGAAAACGGCTATGTATGCCTCGTGCCATCGTTCCCCGGCCCTCAGCGTATCGAGCGCTTCCCTGTGGCAGAGATCGGCAGGGTGATTCGGGTCGAGCCCCACCACGCGATCCCAGATCTTTGCGAGATGGCTTCCATCCGGCTGGATCACCATCGGGTCGATGGCGGTATCGAGCCAGTGCTGCCTCTCTTCCTGACTCAACCAGACAGGTCCCTCTAGGACGATGCTCTTCACCCTCTCGGGTGCGACGGCCGCCATCTCGACCGCGATCGCTGCTCCGGTGTGATGTCCCACTGCGTGGAATTCTTGAATGCCAAGGTTCGAGAGTGCTTCGAGCAGGATCGACACATAGTAGGGCGTCGTGGCCGCCTCCGGGGGAAAGAAGCTCTGGCCGAACCCGGGCGTGTCCAGCGCGTACATGCGGTACTTGCCTTCCAGGCGCCCCATGATCTTCTCGTAGCTTTGAGATGAGCTGGCCGTCTGGTGGAACATGGCTACAGGAGTCCCAGAGCCACCCTCTGCGGTGCGGAAGTGGATCTGCCCGTCCCGTGTATCTACATATCCTTTCTTGATAGCCATTCGACGACCTCCCGTCTTCCGAGCAAAGGAAGCCTTATCTTTTCAGGCAGGGCTCGATCGTTTCGCATCGAGCTTCTGTCTTCGAGGGACCCAATACCGAGCGTACCTTCTCACGCCTCATGCGGTCTGGGTGGATGCACCCGATGTCCCATTCGCCACGATGAACGCGGGACGAACGATCAGGATCACCGCGGGCATGACCAGCAAGGCACTCAGCGCGGCGACAGCCATCCAGACAGCGATCAGGATCGCCATTTCCGCCTGAAACCGCAGGGAGGAGAAGAAGTACCAGAGAGTCGTCGTCAGGACGAGTGGGGTTGCCGTAAGGACCACGCCTCGACCTGCGCCGAGCAGCCCCTTTTCCACGGCTTCCGCTATGTCCCCTGACCCTGCAAACTCCTCTTTGATGCAGTCCACCACGTAGATCGCGTAGTCCACACCCAACCCGATACCCAGGGCGGTCACCGGCAGGGAGTTGATGTTCAGACTGATCCCCATGAAGTGCATGAACGTGAACGTGATCGTATTGGAGAGCAGGAGGGGGATCATGAAGTACAGCCCCGCCGTGCCGTAGCGATAAGTCAGGGCGCTCGTTATGAGAACAACGAGCAGTGCCAGTGCCGCGCTCTGCAACTCGATCCGGAACACCACCTCGTTCACCGCAGCCAGCACACCGACGAGACCGCCGGCAAGCTGGAAGGTCGCGTTCTTGAGCGGATTCGCATCGATAAAGGCCTTCATCCGGGCTACAGCCGTCCGCAGCGTCCCCCCTTTGTGGTCCCGAAAATACAGAGTAATCCCGGCAGTCTGGTACACCATATCCGAGAAGCGGTCCAGATCCCCGGGATCCGAACCGGCGAGGAACATGTAAAGCAGCTCGGCATTTGCGAAATTGTCCCATCCAATCTCTTCAAACCTCGGGTTGTCTTCGTAGAGCACCCGCTTCGTGCTGGGGATCAAGTCCGCGAGCGAGATGCTGCCGCCCACCTCCTGCTGCCGCTCCACATATCGCTGGAATCGGACAATGCTCTGCAGTACATCCGGGTCCTTCAGCACATCCTTCTCTTCGCCTCGCACGACGACGAACATGCGGTCCGTACCCAGGAAAGTGCTGTTGATCTCTTCCACCGCGACGTTGTACTCCGAATCCTGCCACAGGAGCGGGGTTCCCGGGTTCGCGTCTCCGATCTCGATCTGGTTGCCGAAGTACCCGCACACGGCGATCAAGACCAGGGCGACCGACACGATCACGGCCCTGCCCTTGCTGCTTGCGCAACTCCGGGCGGCCCAGCGCAAGAAGCCGCTGATCGCGGGATCGATGCTCAAGCGATGGGCATACTTGTGCGGATTCCTCACATAAGAAAGGAGCACGGGCGTCAGGATCACACCGGTGACGGAGATGCAGGAAACCCAGATGGCACCGATGATCGCTGTCTTCTGGAGGAGCGGAATCGGCGCCAGGGCCACCATCAACACGCCTCCCGCATCGGTGATCACCGCCAGGATCCCCGGCTTGAAGAGCTGCCCCAGAACCGATTGGGCCGCTGCCCTGGAGTTCTCCATGCCGCCGGAAATCATCAGATCGAACCGGTTCACTGCCTGCACCGAGTGGGAGACGACCCTTGCGGTGATCAGAAAGGCGATGACGACGCCCAGCGGGTCGAAGTTCATACCCAGGAGTCGGGCGATCCCGAGCGCCCAGATCGCGCTCACGATGGCCGCCAGCATCGGCACCAGGGTGCCGCGGTAGCTGCGCATGAAAAACACGAAAAGAAGGAGCCCGAGCGCCCCCAGACTGGAGACAAAGATCGTGATGGTCTGGGGAAGCTTCGCGTTGATGATTCCCTGGAGGATCGGCTCTCCCACCACACTGATCTGGATGTCGTCACCCTCGTACCGGTCCAGGATCTCCATGATCTCCCGGTAGACCGTCGGGTAGTCCATCTGTTGTTCGATGAAGTCCACGGTGATCAACGCGGCCTTCAGATCCCTCGACACGTAGGTGCCGTAGACCAGTCGATTGGCCAGCACCGCTTCCTTGAGCTTTTGCATCGCCTCGGGCGACTTCGGCAGATAGGGCCACATAAGGGGCTTCGTCTCCACCCCGTAGGTGCCGGCCCGAACATCCCGGAGCTTTTTCGAGGCAAGGGAGATGATCTGGAACTCGTTGACCCCGCTTACCTTGAGCAGATCCTTGCCGATACTCTGGACCTTGCCGAGGACTTCCAGATTGAATATGTCCCCTTCCTTCACACGGACCACGATCGACACGAGGTTGGATCCCCCGAAGGACCCTTTGTAGGCGTTGTGCACCTCCATGTAGGGATGTCTGGAGGGAAGGAGATCATCGAACACGGTCTTCACCTGCGCCCCGGTCGCCAGGAAGAGGAAGACGGCCGTGAGGATGCCGATCACGCTCAACACCCAGGTCCGCCGTGCGATGAAGAACTCTGCCAATCGTAGTATGACGCTCGTTTTCATGCCTCAAGAATCCTCATTGTCAGGATCTACGGTCACCCGTCAGAACTAGAAGATATAGGACCACTGCCCCTTGTCGAGAACCCCCTGGGACCCTCCCACGATGTAGAGGGCCGAATTGAAAGGCGCAATCGATGTGTGCCACAGGAGTTCCGTATCCGACAGTCGATTTGCCTTCCAAGACTGGGCGGCCTTGTCTCCGATCACGTAGACACCTTGATTTCCCACGCACACCCAGGAATCGGCGCTTTCGTGCCAGGTCACGTCCCAGAGATGTTGAGCCGTGGGCTTGTCGGACAAGAGCGTCCAGTTGTCACCGCCATCCGAGGTGGTCATGATGACGCCTTCCAGGCCAACGATGATGCCGTTGTTTGCATCCCGGAATGCGACGTTCATGAGACTCGATTGGACCAGCCGATCCACTTCCTCCCAGGTCTCGCCGCCGTCGACGGTCCTTTTCGTTCGGCCGAATTCGCCGACGACCCACCCGTTCTGCGCGTCACTGAAAGCAATCCCGTTCAGGCCAACGTCCTCTTCCGGAATCAACCTCTCCCAAGAGGCACCATAGTCCTCCGTCCCCAGCAGCGCACCCATGACCCCAACGGCCCACCCCTTTCCGTCCGGCCCCGATTCCACCGCCACCAGCTTGTTCGCCACCTTGGACCGGGGGGACGGCACCTTCTTCCACTTCTTGCCCCCGTTTCCGGTCACCACCACCGCCCCATCGTTACCCACAGCGACGGCACGGTTTTCGTCCCAGGCCGCGATGTCCTGAAGGTGGTCCGTGATGTCCGTTTCCTGGAGCGCCCAACTCTCGCCGCCGTCGTCGCTCCGCACGACCTTGCCGTTGCTTCCGGCCATCCAGATGGTCTTCTCACCCAGGGTGACCACGCCGTAGAGGTTGTCACGTGGCTCCACCACGGAAGCGGTGAATTGGCTCGCATCGAAGGACGCGGGCATGAGATGTTCCGCTTTCCTCGCCACCGTCACGAGGACGAAAGCCACCCCGCAGAAGACGATCCAGCTTATGATCCGGTTTCCCATTCCATCTCTCTCTTATTCCCCCCCTCCCCCTGGTTCACAGGGTCCAGAATCCTGCTTTTTGCCTATTTTTGAGCAGACTCCTCTTGTCTCCGGTTCTAAAGGCCCCTTACACGCGGGTCTAAAACGGAGAGGCGTTCCCCCTCATGCTCCCTGCGCGGAGGGGGAAGCAGGAAGCATGGGGGGACAATGGCATGTGCGTTCGATGCCCGCCTTGAAACAGAGGACTGCCAGCGAAATCTACCAGTCGGGTTTCGGAAAATCGGGCTGCTGATACGTTCCCTGCGCAATGGCCTCCATCACACTGAGGGAAACGTCGTCCGGGCCCATGTTGGGCGGATTCCGACGACTCACCGGACCCTGCAGGAAGATCGTAGCGTGCTTCCGCTTCAGGTCGATCGAGTACCCGTCGGTCTCTTCCAGGCCCCAGCTATTGACCGCATCGTTGCCCTTGAACGGCCGGTTGCTGTTCATGAGCATCTTGACCAATTCGTCGCGCTTGTCATAGCACTCACCGATATAGGGCACCCATGTCTTGGTATCCACATAGTAGACGCGCCGGCTGTAGATGTGCTCTTCCGGCAGCGTAGCTTCCACCACGTAGACCTCGCGAGGCTCCCAGTTATTCTTCGGATTCCAATAGGGAGCGGTGTTCAGGTCCGTGTTCGGATACGGGTTGGCCGCATCCGGTACCCAGGACATGGGGCTGTGAGTGATCGCCAGAATGTGCTTGGTTCCGAGCAGCTTGTAGTTCGGATACCAGGTCGGGTAGGGCGAATAAATGGAAATCTCGTCGTTGAGCTGGTCCGTTCCGCCGATCGGGTCCATCCAGGCACCACCGGACAGACGGCGGGTCCGTCGGACGGTTCGTACGTATGCCCAACCGTCGTCCAGCTTTTTCCCACCGTTGTATCGAATCCGGAAGGTACCGACACCGCGAATGTCATAGGGTTCACGGGCCAGGAGAATCTGCTTGTAATACCAGCTGTCGGACTTGACGGGGTCCCCGTCGAGCCAGCCGGCGCCCCATACCTTCAAGAAAGCCCAGGTCATGGTCCGTTCGATACCCCGGTTGCCGTCGATCATGAGATAGGCGAACTCGGGAATGAACTGGTAGTTCGGACGGGGATAGCCAGAGTGCAGGTACAAGTTCCACATGACCTTGATGCCCGCATTCGGGTCGTCCTTGTCGATCTGAGGAAAGGCCAGGCCCGCTTGGTATCCGGTCACGTTGCCAGAAGCCGGGTCGAACTGGACCGAAGACGCATACTGCTTCGTGGCCTCGACCCACCGGGGATCTACCGGGATTTCCTCAGACGCCTTGAGGGTAATCGCGAGCGACCAATTCCGAATCATCCCCTGAACCGCATCCGGAATCATGTCCCCGATCTTCTTCCCCTCGAAGGTCTTTCCGAGCATCTGGTCCAGGTTGCCTGCGTTGATGACTGTACCGGCCGCCAGGTCTTCAGCCGCTGCGGGCGTGTTCATGCCGACAACAGACAGGGCGGCGCACAGCGCTATTGCCCATACAAACCTCATGGTTGGTCCTGTCATGTTCGTTCACTCCTTTCCTTCGGGTTTCTCATATCCTGCGACCCTGCTGTCGCGGGGTCGTGCTCGACCGATCTGTCCGGTCCTCCCTGATCAGCAGGAATTAGAACTGGTACATGATCCTGAAGTAGAGCTGATCATTGTTGTCGAAGAACTGGAACACCCGCGCCTGGTTCTCGACCTCACCCGGCAGCTTGCCCTTGTTGTTGAAGAACATGTCGTACTCGATCCGGAACCGCCAGTGATCGCCGTAAACGAACGCGAGAGAGGGAATGAAAAACCCGCTGCCATCCCTCGGATCGATACCGGCTGCCAGGGTCGGATTGATGCGATCGTGCATGTAGTTCCATGCCAGGATGGCGGTAATGATGGTGCTGTGCTCAGGCAGCTTGTGGCCGAAGCCGGCCAGGTTGACGAGATCGTCCGCCTCGGAATGGTCCACCACCCAGGTGTCGAAAACCTGTATGTTCAGGAAGCCCGGCCGCTCGGAGCGGAAGATCGTCTTGGTGAAACCGGCCACATAGTCCAGGGCCACCATGATGCGCACTGTGTCCTTTTCCATGATGCCGTTGAAGCCCGGCAGCGCTCCGCCGAGGAAATTCTGGCCTACGTTGTACGGCTTGTCCCAGGTGTAAACGACCTCGGTTCGCGCCACCACGTCGACCCACGGGACGTAGTAGGTCAGCGTAACACCCGCAAGATCGATGATCGGGTAGATGAACTCACCCAGACCGCCCGCGAGGGGGGGGGTCGACTTCCAGGGATTGAAAATCGAGTTGACAACCGGGTCCTCGTTGAAGGTCCTGAGGTAGTTCAACGTGTACTCAACACCCAACAGAGAGCCGCTCCAGCGAACGCCGAAGGTAGGATCGCTCTGGTCTCCCTCCGAGTGATCCAGGTTGTACGGCACTCCATTTGCGTCTAGGAAGTTGAATCCCTTGCCGGGCTGCGAGGCCCAGCGACCGCCGTAGAGGTCATACCGATTGCCGATCCAGTTGTCCCTGTCCCAGCCGGGCCGCACCAGACCCTGAAGGCTTCCGTTCAACTCCGGAACCTGAATCACCATGTTCGCCATGATCAGGGGAATACGCAGGTATTCGTTCTCGACCTCCAGGAAGGAACGCCAGGTGTAATCGAATCCATGGATCAGGTCCAACCCGCGGAAGAAGTCGGTCTTGCCCCAGACCACCTGCTGCCTTCCCAGGCGAAGCTGCACGCGTTTACCGAAGGTGAAGTCACCATAAAACTCTCGGAAATCCCACCGGTTCAGCTCATCCATGATGTCGAAGGTGCTCGTGGGAAGCCTGTTCAACCTCTTCAGGTAAGTTGTCTGATACTCGAGGCTGAGCTCGAAGACCGTGACCAGGCGCAGCCATTTGAAAGGCGTGTAGCTGACGTCCGTGTAAAGCGTACTTCTCATCATGGACAGGTCCCAGATATCGTTTTCCGATGTTTCCGGAACGTTCCCCAGCTGGAGAGAGAATCGCTGAGCCAGATACCCGTGGAACTCGAACTTGTCCTTGACGTACTCTTCCACGCTGGAAACGTACGCAAGGGATTGGGTTGCGGAGCCGGCGAGGAATGCAACAACCCCGACCAGCACCAGACACAACATCGACTTCCTGATGTTTTCCATAGCCATCCCCCTCTTGTTCATGTGGAAAGGTTTAGGACAGACGACTTTCCCTGCGACCCGATCCGCAGGCTTAACCCTTACTCCTTCGTAATCCTTCACTTCCTACTTCATCAAAGATTCTTCGGCACCCCCTCCTCTTCGAGCTTCAACTCCATCATGGCGTGATGCTGATTCCGGGCGCAGGACTCGGCCATGCGGCGCACCACGAAATCGGGTGTGGCTTCCAGGACCTGGAAGTGCGCCCCTCCTGCTGCGACCATGGCGTCGTTCTCCTGAACCGTCCGTTCGGCCCATTCGCTGTGCAGAGGCGGTACGGACTGCTTGATCGTGGCCTGTCCCTTGAGAACGGTCCACAACTCCTGGTCCACATGCAGACGCTTGTAGCCGGCAGGAAAACGGCAGTCTGTTACCGCAGCCGTATGCTCGGCGATCAGCGGGTTCACGTGGCACTTGCGAACCCCTTCTCCCCACTCGATGAAATCCGACGGCCCACGATCCGGCGAGCTGAGCACGACCCGCTTCGTTCCCTCCGCGTAGTCCAGGGCGCGCATCACTTCCCTTCGCTCCCAGCCACTGCGAAGCCACGTAGGCAGATCCCTCTCCCGGCCTTCGTGCACCTCGAGCAGCTCGTGGCACGCCTTGACCTGGATCCGGTCGCCGATGTCGGAAAACGGCAGAGCCGCCTCACCCGGAGGTGGATCCACCAACCCGAGCGTCTGAAGCCTGAGCATACCGCCCACATCGTAATAGGACTTTCCCGTCACGCCTCCTTCGTTTGCGAGGAAGATGTGGGCATGTCCGAATTTGCCCCCTTCCTCGGTGCTGTGGGTGATGAAGTTCGCCCCTGCCGGTGCCGCCACCACATCACCGTACCGTACCGTTCGGGTCACCTTCGTGTTGTCCGATACGATCAGGTCGGTCTTGACTTCTCCACCGATCACGTACTGAACTTCCCGGTGGCCGAACTGCCAGTCCACCTTGCTTGGGAAGAGTTCCGCGCCGAGGTCGCAACCCCGCTCCGTGATGAACACCGAGAAGAACACCTCGATGTCGAACGCCGGAATCGGGAAGAAGTAGTATTGCGAATGATCGATACGCTTTACGGACGGATAAGCGCTCCGCGCCATGTAGGTATTCAGCTGGCGGAGAGTTGCAAGGGTGGCCAGATCGATCCCGTCCTTTGCCAGGCTGTCGCGAATCTCCTGGATCCGCTCCGGGGAAAGATCATCGCCCTGGCAGTGCCGGAGCGCCCACTCGAAGGTCTTACCCTCCAACAGGAATTTCTCTAGATTCGAAGCCATATCCTTTCGGGTCCTTTCCTCTCAGATCATTCCGGAATCTTGAGAACTCTCTGGGCGTTCTGGTAGCCGTAGAGCTCCGCCTCTTCCTGGCTGAAGACGATGCCGTGCTCTTTGCCCACATCCACCAGGTTCCTGAGGATATTGACGAACTTCTTGGATTCGATCTGATCGTCCGGAAGGGTGAACCCGGGCAGGTCGGTGCCGAACATGACCCGATGGGCGCCCACGATGTCCATTTCGATCCTGAGCATGGTGAGCAGCTTCGGGATGTCCATGGTCAGGCCCGAGACCTTCTCGTTCCAGGCGGCCGTGTCGAGGAAGATGTTCCACTTGCTGCGCGCGATCCCCATGCAGTCTTCCCACCAGGCCGTGCTCGCAAAGGTCTGGATCCCGGAATGGCCGATGATGATCCTCAACTCGGGGAAATCCAGGGCGACCTTCTCGATGTACTTCGGATGGCTCGTCATGCTCTCCGTCATGGCCGAGAACGTGTACCCGCTATGAATCAGTACGGGTATGTCCAGCTCCCTGCACTTCGAGTACAGGGGGTAGCATTTCGGATCGTCCGCAGTGAATCCGCAGGGAGGATAGATCTTCAGGCCTATCGCTCCGTACTCTGTGACCGCCTTCTCGAGGATCTTCACACAGTCGGCGCGCCTGGGGTCGACGCCCGCGAAGGAATACACCCTTCCCGGGTACTTCTTCGCCATCTCACAGGAGTACCGGTTGATGTCGTCCTGGGAATATCCGTGGTCCTCTCTCCACTGGGGGTAGTGCTGGTCATAGTATCGAATGAACCCCCAGTCCAGGGGCAAGATCACCGATGTGTTGATCTCGCACAAGTCCTGGTCCGAGATGATGCGTTTGCCTTCCGGATCCAGGGGAAGGAAGTTCTCCGACCCGATGGCACCGCTCTTCAGGACCTCCCAGGGGTCACCCGGGGGGTGCTGCATGAAGTTGGCCCCCACGTCCGCGATTCCCCATTGGAAGCCGGGCGGAAAGAACTTCATATCCTTCCACCAGTGGGTGTGCATGTCGATCACTTTCATGTCTGTCTCCTTGTCTTCCCGGCACCTTGATGGCGCACACGTTGAACCAGGAACGTTCCCTGGCCGTTTGCCTCTTACACCTTCAACCCTGCATAGAACCCGTCTTCCACCGCGTGCAGGATCTTACCCGGCTTCACCGTGTCCCCGATGATCTGGCAGTCCTTGAACTTGTCGGCGATCTCCCCCAACGGATTGTACGGGACCGCTCCGAAGGCAACGACTACATGGTCTGCATCGAGGAGGATTTCCTCTTTCTCCGGGGTCTCGACGCGAACACCCTTATCCGTGATTTCCTTGACGATGTGATTGTTGAGGAGTGTCACGTTTTGCTTTTCCCCGAGCCTGTGGAGCAGGGTGAGTCGGGTGATCAATTCCTCGTCGAGGGCGCATTGCTCGACCATCTCCACCACGGTCACGTCCACGCCCTTTTCGGAGAGCAGGTCGGCCGATCCGACCCCCGCGCAACCTCCTCCTGCAACCACCACCTTGCCGGAGACGGCCGCGCCTCCCTCCAGAAGGTCATGGTTGGTGACCACGTTCTTCGAATCGATTCCCTTGATGTCCGGCACGAGAGCCTCACCTCCGGTCGCAAGAATCACTGCGTCCGGCTTCTCTTTCTCGAGGGCGGCCGCATCCACCTCGCAGTTCAGTGCCACTTCCAGGTTCTTCAGTTTCTTGAACTGGCTCTCGTAGTAACGGACGATGTTCTTGAACTCCTCCTTGAAGGGGGCCATCGTGGCCAGATGGAGCTGGCCTCCCCCGAGCTCTCCGGTCTTTTCAAAGAGCTTCACCTTGTGGCCTCTTTCCGCCGCCACCCGGGCCGCTTCCATCCCGGCGGGACCTGCGCCGACGATGCAGACCTTCTTCGTCTTCTCTGCTTTGGGGAGGGTCGCGCCGAACTGGCTTTCCCTGCCGACCGTAGGATTGATCGCACAGCGCACGGGGAGCCCGATGAAGATGCGCCCAATGCACTGGTTGCAGGAGGTGCAGCGCCTCAGCTCCTCCACGCGCCCTTCCTGGACCTTGATCACCCAGTCCGGGTCGGCCAGAAGGCCCCGCGCCATCCCGATGAAATCCGCCTTGCCCTCCTCGAGCACGGATTCACCCAATTCCGGGTCGTAGAGTCGGCCCTGGGCGATTACCGGGATCTTCGCTTCCGCCTTGACCGCTGCCGCCAGGTCCACGAGGACGCCCTTGGGCAGGAACACGGGAGGGATGATGAAATGCATGGAGTCGTAGATGCCCGCATGGGCGTCGATAGCGCTTACGCCCGCCTCTTCGAGCCGCTTGACCATCTTCACCGATTCCTCGACTCCCCGCCCACCTTCCACGAACTCGTCGATCGAGATCCGTACGATGATCGGGAAATCCGGACCCGCATTCTGCTGGCAGGCCTCGACGAGCTCCAGAAGGAGCCGCATTCTGCCATCGAAATCCTTGCCGTATTCGTCGTCCCGGTCGTTGAACAGGGGGGAGAGGAACTGGGCCACCAGGTAACCGCCCAGGGCGTGGATCGCAATGGCATCGAACCCTGCGTTCTTCGCCCTTGCGGCACCCAGCCCATAGATCTTGACCAGGTCCTTGATCTCGTCGACCGAGAGTCTCCGGACCTTTCGTTGCGCAACGTTGGACTGCCTTTCACTGGCTCCGACGTTCAAGGGCTCGGTGATCCCCTCGAGGCCCCGGTCGTACGGAAAGCCCATCGACTGCGCTCCGCTGCCCGGTGATACGAGGACCGCGATCTTGGACCCGGCCCTGTGCACCGCCTCGGTAAGCTCGGAGAGCATGGGAACGTAGGCGTTGTCGTCGATCCTCAGGGAGTGGGCAAAAGGATCGTTCGTATCGATCTTCGTACAGCCCTGCACGGTGTGTGTCATCAGCATCCCGGCGCCGCCTTCGGCTCGCCGGACGTAGTAATCGATGATTCTTTGCGTTACCTGTCCGTCCACGGTGGCGTACAGGGTTTCGCATGGGCTGAACACGACGCGGTTCTTCAGCTTCAGGGTGCCGATGTCGCCCGGCTTGAACAGGTTCTCCATACCCTTGCTCATGGAATACTCCTTGTGCTGCGATCCGCCCGCATATTCGCACGAAGCCTTCTGCTCGACCGAGGTTCGGGCATTACGCGGGCACGGGGGTTAGGAAGAGAAGAATCCATCCGGAAAGGACCAGGGTCCCGCAAAGAAACGGGGTGAACCGATCGAAAGCGGGGCCAGAAGGAGGTACGACAGGCTCGAGGGCTCGTATGCCCCCGGCTGATGGCAGGACTTGATTCCCAACCGCTCGGTCTAATTTTATCCAACATAACACCTGGGAAATCGGGTACGTTGGAACAGATGCGACGAACCGGTTGGAATGCTAGGCTAACGTGATCCACTTTCGCTTGTCAACCTTCTTTTTTTATCGGTTTTCAAGCCTCTGAGGTACACCGACCTACCAGCCGGTCGGTTTAGACTAACCTCATCCTGCAACTTTTGTCAAGCTCTTTTTCAATCTTGAAAAAATGTTTGATACCTACCTACCACCCGGTCGGTTTATGCACGCAAACAGGCCCTTTTTCGCCTCTACCCGCCTTCAGGAAGAGCAGGAAAACCAGTAGCCTTGCTCGTCGACCCGGGTGAATCGAACGGGCTGGCCGATCTCGAGCCCCTCTATATCGCCTCCCTCGAGCCGCCCGGTCACGCGAAGCTCGGGGGTGAGTTCCACGATCACGATCGTGTACGGGGCCTGGTCTCGAAGGGCCTCCGGCGCGACCCGAATCGTGGTGTGCGTATACACAACTCCATCGCCGGCACAGCTCGCCTCCTCGATGCCCTGGCCGTGACATTTCCGGCATACATAGACCGGAGGAATGTACAGGGCCTCGCAATCCTTGCATCGAACCACAGGCATGTTCTTTGTTCCGCTCATGTCAAACCCTCCGCAGGATGTGCACGGTGCACACCTGCCCCGTGGCTCCCAGATTGTGGGTCAGCCCGATCTTCGCATCCGTCACCTGGTTCTCGTGCGAGCCTCGGAGCTGCTTCACGACTTCGTACACCTGCCCTACCCCGGTGGCGCCCACCGGATGGCCCTTGGAAAGGAGCCCTCCACTCGGGTTGATGGGGATCTTCCCATCCACCTGGGTCAGTCCTTCGGCCACGGCGAACCCGCCCTGCCCCTTTTCGAAGAAACCGAGATCTTCCCCGTCCACGATTTCCGCGATGGTGAAGCAGTCATGCAGCTCCACCACATCCACCTCCTCCGGGCCGATTCCGGCCATCTCAAAGGCCTGCCGGCCTGCCAGCACCGTCGCATCCAGCGTGGTGGACGAGGGCGTGTTGTACAGGGAGTTGTACCCGGTCGTCTGCGCGGAGCCTACGATCTCCACCGGTGCGTCGGTGAACTTCCCGGCCTGCTCGGTCGGGCACAACAGTACGGCGGACGCTCCGTCGGCGATCGGGCAGCAGTCGAAGAGCCGCAGAGGATCTGAGATCGCCCTGGAGTTCGTGATGTCCTCCAGGGACACTTCCTCTCGGAACCGTGCAAAGGAATTCCTCGCACCATTCCGCCGGTTCTTGAAGGCGACCCGTGCCAGGTGCTCCGGTGTGGTTCCGAATTCGTGCATGTGCCGCTGGGCCACGAGGGCGAAGAAGCCTGGGAAGGTGAGCCCTGATTTCCCCTCGCTCGTTTCGTGGTCCATGGCCAGGGCCAGCCCCTCCGTGTTCTTCGCCGTCGGGGCGTGGGTCATCTTCTCGACGCCTACTACCAGGACCCGTTCCGCCATACCCGAAGCCACCAGGAAGTATCCGTGGCGAAGGGCGATCCCGCCGGAACAACAAGCGCCTTCAACAGAGGTACATGCGATCTCCTTCTTCAGTCCCAGCAGGTCGGCGATCTGGGGGGCGATCGTTGCCTGCCCGGCAAGGAATCCGGAGATGAAGTTCCCAACGTAGAGGGCCTCGATCTCCTTCGGGTCGACGCCCGCGTCGCCGATCGCCTCGTTTGCCGCGGTGACGGCCATGGATTTCAAGCTCTGATCCTCCAACACCCCGAAGGGCGTGGAACCAATGCCTACAATGGATACGCCTCGCATCCTCTTCTCCTATACGTTCCGCTTGCTACGTGTCCTCGGCAGCTTCTTCGATCTCCCAGAAGGGAAAGAGCTTCCGTGCATTCGTCTTCAGTATCTTCGCCAGGGATTCCGGTTTCCATCCGAGCCCGATGAATGCCTCCAGGTGCTCAAGGGGACGCAGAATCGGGTAGTCCGTTCCGAAGAGGCATTTATCCTGAAGCAGGGTATTGGCGTGCTGTACCACTTGTGGAGGAATGTACTGCGGCTTCCAGCCGGACAGGTCGATATAGACATTCCCCTTGTGCATGGCCACGGACAGGAGCTCCTGCTCCCACGGCCATCCCGGGTGGGCCATGATGATGGTGAGCTCCGGGAAGTCGGCCGCTACATCGTCTATGTGGGGAATGGGACGAAGGTACTTGAGCTTGAGCCCCGAACCGCCCGGGTTGCCCGCCCCCATCCCGGTGTTGCCGGTGTGGGTAATGATCGGCACGCCCAGCTCGACGCACTTCTCCCAGAGGGGATAGAACTGCCGGTCGTTCAGGAAGAAACCCTGGCAGGCGGGCATGAGCTTGAGGCCCTTCAGGCCCAGGTCGAGCACTGCCCTTTCCAGCTCGGCGACGGCGACTCTGCCTTTCCAGGGATCCACACCCGCGAAGCCGATGAACCGGTCCGGGTATTGTCGGACCACCTCCGCGACCCGGTCGTTCGGAAGGGGGGGCAGGCCCGTGTTCGTCTCCGCGTCCCAGCCGAGCAGTATGCCTACGATGCCCGCTGCCTCGTACTCCGCGACCATCTCCTCGATGGTGAAGGTCCGCTTGTCGTTCCCGAAGAGCCTGAGGCCGGCCGCCATGTATTCACCACCTGCCCGGACCATGAAATCCTCCGTGGGCAGATGAACGTGAACATCAATGGCTCGAATCATCGAGACTCCCCTCTTTCGGTTCGGTCCCTCAGATCGGTCAACAGAGCTCAGCGCAGCTTTCGGTCCCTTCGGGTTTGGCCCCTCAGACCGGTCAGTAGAGTTTGATGCAATTGTCGATTGCCTCTTCCCGCAGCTTGAAACGCTGAACCCGCTCGGTCGCGGTCTTGGGCAGCTTGTCGCGAAACACCAGGTACCGGGGACGCATGAAGCGTGGAAGATTCTCCTGCGACCAGTCGTTGAATGCCTCTGCCGCCAGAGATTCCCCCTGCTTCAGGACGATGTGTGCGATGATCTCATCCTCTTTGAGGGCCTCCTTCTCCGGGGGCCTGTAGCCCACGATGGCGCATTCCGCCACATCCTCGTGCCCGTTGATCAAGTGCTCCACGTGCTCGGCGGAGACCATCTCGCCACGCACCCGAAAGGCGTCCTTCTTGCGGCCCACGAAGTGCAGATGCCCCTTCTCATCCAGGAGTCCGAGATCCCCTGTGTAGAGGTCCTCTCCCTGGATCGTCTTTGCCGTTGCTTCCGGGTTCTTGTAGTACTCCCGCATGCGGACACCGCACTTGCACCGGCACACGATCTCGCCTGTTTCGCCCTGGGGAACGGGTTTCCCGCTATCGTCCAGGATGAGTACCTCGTCCGGGGGCTTCGGAATACCGTCCGAGCCCGGATAGATCTGGTCCGGGGGCACCTCGGTGATGAAGGGATGCTCGGTCTGCCCGTAGAGGCTCTGGAACGAGAGGTTCGGCCACCGCTCCTTCATGGTCGCATAGAGCGCACCGAAGGTTCCGAGGATCTTGAGCTGCACGCGGCTTTCGAACTCGCCCTTGTCCATCTTCATCAGGTTGATCGGCACCGTGCCGGTCCAGTGGTCCTGGGTGATCTTGTATTTCTCGATCGTCTCCCAGTAGTCCTCCGCGTGAAACCGGTCTTCCATGATCATGGTGCACTTGTGATAGAGGGTGCCCAACATGAGCAGGTAGGCCCACCCGTGGAAGAAGGGCAGGTACACGTGGATCCGGTGGTCGCTGTCCGTTTCCAGGGCCTCGAGCCCGCGGACCGCGGTCCGAATGTACGTGTTGTGGGTGTGCAGCACCCCTTTCGGAAAACCCGTAGTGCCGGAGGTGAAGATAATCATCGACTCGTCGTTCGGCTCTGCCGGGCTCTCGAAATCCTCCGACATGGCCTGGGATAATTCAGACAGCTGGTTGATCGGAAGGATCCGCACGGGCGTCTTCAACTTCTCGAGCACCGGGGCGACCGTGTCCGTGTAGCTATCCGATACACAGACAAAGGAGCTGTCCGACGCCTCCACGATGTACTTGAGGCTCTCGCCCACGAGCATGCTGTTGATCGGCACCCAGACCGCGCCCACGTTGGTGATCGCCATGATGGTGTGCAGGAGCTCGGGGATGTTCTCCGACATGGTGCAGACCTTGTCCCCCTTCTTGACGCCGCACTCCTTCACGAGATAGTTGGAGATCCGGTTCACCTTCGCCTCGAATTCCCGGAAGGTTTCCTCGGAATTCCTCTGAACGTAGACCAGATACGTCTTGTCACCCGCAGCCTCGGTCGCCTCGCGCATCAGGTCCCGAGTCGTCATGTTGACATTTGTGATGTCCACACCGCCTGGATTTTTCATCTACCTGCACCCCATTGCACGGGAGATAACGATCTTGCACACTTCGGTCGTTCCTTCGCCGATGGTCAGGATCTTTGCATTCTGGTAGAGCCGGGAAATCGGGTACTCCTTCATGAAGCCGTACCCTCCGTGGATCTGGAATCCCATGTCCACGTTCTTGACTGCGTTCTCGCTCGCCACGAGCTTGGCCATGGTCGCTTCCGTGTCGTGGGGCAGGCCCTGATCCTTCAGGGTAACCGCCTTCCAGGTCATGAGGCGGGAAAGCTCGGTGTTGACATTCATGTCGGCAAGCATGAACGCAACGGCCTGGAACGAGGCGATGGGTTTACCGAACTGGACCCGCTGCTGAGCGTATTCGAGGGAGTAGTCCACGGCAGCCTGGCAAACACCCGTGCCGATGGCGCCGAAATCGATGCGGCCCAGGTTCAGGCCGTGCAGCGCCTGGGCGAGCCCTTTGCCTTCGTCCCCGATCAGGTTCTCTACCGGAACTCGGCAATCCTCGAACATCAGCTCACGGGTATCCATGATGTTCCACCCCACCTTCTGGAACTTGTTGCCGATGATGAAACCGGGGGTGCCCTTCGGAACCAGGATACTGCTGATCTCTTTTCTTCCCTTCTCGTTCTCTCCCGTGACGCACATGAGGACCACGCCCAGGCTGTTGTCCACCCCGGCGTTGGTGATGAAGATCTTGGTGCCGTTGATCACCCACTCATCACCGTCACGGACCGCACGGGTCTGCACGCCGCCGGCGTCCGAGCCTGCGTTCGCCTCGGTCAGCGCAAAGGCGCCCATCTTCTCACCGCTGGCCAGCATGGGGAGATACGTCTTCTTCTGCGTGTCCGTTCCAAACTGCATGAACATGTCGCAGATGATGTTGTGCACCTGGTAGGACGTGGCAAAGGCGTCGTCCGCACGGGCGAACTCCTCCATGATCAGGATGGAGTCGAAGTAGCTCATGGCGCCACCGCCGAACTCCTCCGGCACGATCACGGCCGTGTACCCGAGCTCGGACATCTGGTTCCAGATGTGGTAGGGCCACTTGCCCGTCTCCTGCCCTTCCTCTGCATAGGCGGCGATGTTCTCTTGCGCGAACTTGTGAGCCGAGTCCTTGATCATCTGTTGTTCTTCGTTCAGGGTGAAATCCATGGCAAACCTCCCTTAAGATCTACGCGTCAGATCTCTTTAGAGTTCGATGTGTTAGGGTCAAAAAGGTCGACATTGGTTGAGGGCCGTCCGTATAGAGACGTCTCGAATGAGAGCGAAAGACCTGCGCGGGTTGTGAGGATGTGCGAACCATAGGGACCCTGGCCGTCAGTAAACAAAACCTTCCAACCGGTCGGTTTGTTAATTAGTAGCATGTCTCCGAACCCCTGTCAATGAAAAAAACAGGGTTCCAAGATCAGGGGTCAGGGATCAGGCCACACCGCCGTTCCCGGCCCGCGGAGAAGAGGAAGAGAAGAAGTCGGGGACGACCACTGAACGCACATCTTCGGGACTCACTCCCCAAAATCGGGGACAGCCACTAATTAGCTGAGAAATTGGTGGCTGTCCCCCATTTGGGGAAACGAAATCACCTAAAATCCAGCACTTACAAATCGGGGACAGCCACTAATTAGCAGAGAAATCGGTGGCTGTCCCCAATTTGGGGAGGGCTGGAGGAGCCCTTTAACGATCTGCAATCTACATCCCCGACCTTGTCGTCCGGGGCTAGAGCAGTCCCTTCACGATCTGGACGGCGCCGGCAATCTGCTCCCGGTCGTCATCCAAACCGGCCGCCTGGCCCGGAAGCTTTTCTCCCAAGGCCATCCGGGCGAGGTTGGTCAGGAAGATCGGCTCCAGGCCGGCCCGATCCGCCTCCTCCCGCATCTGGAGGGCACAGAAGGGACACATGAAGACCATCGCTTTGGCGCCGTGATCCAGTGCGTCCTGGATGTTTTTCGTCTTGTAGGCCTCTCCGGTCTCGTTACCGAGGTGGGGCGATACCGGGGAGCTGCAGCAGAGGGCGTTCTTCCGGTCGTAGGCCCGGTCGACCCGATCGACGCCCATGATCTGGAAAAGCTCGTCCAGGTGCTGATCGATCCAGGGGGTGTACCGGTTGGAGCAGGGCTGCTGGTAGGCGACCTTCAGGCCGAGAGGACGGACCTTGTCGGCGTTCGCCTTCAGGTAGTCCCGAAGATATTCGATGTAGTGGATGACCTTGAAAGGAACGTGGATCCCGTACTCGAGGGCCTTCGTCGTGTAGGCAGCGTAGCAGTCGTCGTGAAACATGACGATCTCGTCGAAACCTGTCTCTGCCAGGGCATCCACCTTCGTCTGGAGGGTCTTCTTCAGGGGCGCCTCCTTTCCCACGTGGATCCAGGCCAGCATGCTCTCGTATGCACCGCCACGCAGGTAGGTACACCCTTCGAAGATCTCTCCTTCGAACAGATGGGGGATCACCTCTACGACACATGCGTTGATCACCGGTTTGCCCGCCTCGCCATGCGCGATCTCGCCGGGTGACTGGTCGATCGTCTCCACCAGCTGGTAGTAGGTGGGAGTCGTCTCATAGACGCCCGTCCGCTCCTGGCACTGAAGGATCAGATCAAAGGGGTTGGCGCCTTTGTCGCAGTAAACGTTGCAGCCCGCACAGGTCACACACTCGGTGAGAATCTCGGCGGTCTCCCCCTGCGTAAGCCTTCGGATCTGCTCTCCGCCGCTCTTCTGGTCATAGTCCGTGTACTTGCACAGGTCCAGGCAGTCGCCGCAGTAGTCGCACTTCGCCAGATTGAATGCCATGATTTATTCTCCTTGTTCAGAGGTGACTCGAAACACCGTCCGGCCCACTTCCTCCTAAAAGAACGGGAAATTGCCGTAATTCGGAAGAGGCAGTCCGAGCTTCATCGCCTCCTGGATTCGAGGAATATTGCCCACTTTCTTGATAATGAACCCGAGGTTGCCTGCGACGGCGTCCTCGGTCACCGGTTCGGCCTCCAGGTACCCGTCGGCCAGCGCCCCGGAGAACAGGGTTTCCCCGAGCTCGGTGCGGACAACCGTATGAGACCGCTTGGACCCCTGTTTGTGGAATCCGGTCTCATCCACTTCGTCTCCGCTCGAAATGTCCGACACCTCGTTGGCCCAGTCGTAGCAGATCCGGCAACGGGGGTGATCGTAGATGGCCCCCAGGATCACATATTCATTGAGCAGGGGCATGCAGCGTTTCTCGCCGTCCTTGGTGACAGCACAGAACTGGCCCGGGAACGGGATCTCGCTCGTGTCCCGCCATCCGACCGAGGCGATCTGGTCGGCCTGCAGGCCCAGGGCCTGAATCATCGTGTCCGTTCCATCGGGGTAGAAGTTGAAAGCGCAGTTGTGTCCGATGGCGTAACGGATCCTGCTTCCGATTCGAGTCCGCAAATACTTGTTCGGGCTCGTTTGGATCTTCCGAACTGCGTGAATGTGGCACGGGCTGCCCACCACGGCCAGCCTCTCGATTCCCTTTTCGACGACCGCCTGCGTGAGAATCGACAGGAGGCCGCCTGGAACGAGCATGTACTTGGTCTTCTGGCTCTTCGGGAGCTCCTCCGGCCCCGTGATGAGCGCGGGGGCCGACCTCAGCGGATCTGTCTCGCTCATGGTCGTCACCAGCGCCCCATCGATGAGATCCTTGTCAAAGGCATACTTGAGCAGGGCCGTGATCACGCCGCCGCTGGTTCCGTTCTCCCGGATCGCAGGGTCCGCCGCGTTTGCCGCATGACAGGCGATGTGGATCCCGATGCGTTTTTCCTCCGGCTTTCGATCACGCCCGGATATCTTCTGATCCAGCTCCTGGATGTTGATCTCCTTGCCCGGGCAGGCCTGGTAGCAGCTGCCGCAGCCACCGCAGGTACCGGTAAGCTCCGGGATCACACCGTTCATCGTGACCGAGCCGTTCGGGCACACGCCGATGCAGGCGCCGCAGGCCGTACACAACCCCTTGCTGATCACCTCTCCGTAGAGCAGGCTCGAGAAGTTCCCGCACTGGAGGCAGCGGGTCGCCTCGTCCACGGCCGTCTCGGTGGAGAAGCCGAGTTCGATGGGGAGAAAGTTCCCTTTCCGATGCTCCAATGGCAGTTCGGGCATGGGGTGACGCCCATGCCGGTTCCGGATGTCTTTCGGCAGTTCCGGTGCATGACGGATCACCTCCACCGGTTCCACCTGGGTCCCACGCAGGTGCGCGTCCATGTGAGCCGCCGCCCTCTTGCCGGCACCGATCGCCTCCACCACGCTCGATGTGCCCGTCACCACATCTCCACCGGCAAACACATCCGGCCGGCCGGTCCCCAGGGTCGCGGGATCTACCGAGATCATGCCCCACCGGGAGACCTCGATTCCTTCCGGCCACTCCAGGTCGCCGGGCTCTTCGCCGATAGCAACCACAGCAGTGTCCACGTCGATGAGGAATTCCGAACCGGCAATCGGCACGGGCATCTTTCGGCCGAGATCGTCCGGCGCACCCTGCCGGGTTCTCACCAGCTCCACCTGCCGGATCCGACCGTTGTCCCCGAGGAAGCGGGTCGGCGTGACAGAGAACTGAAACGCCGCACCTTCCATTTCCGCCTGCCTGAGGTCTTCCGGCTCGGCCGGGGATTCCTTTCTTGGCAGGATCGAAAAGGCCTGGACATCCGCCCCGAGCCGCAGGGCGACCCTGGAGGCCTCCACGGCAGCATTTCCGCCGCCTATGATCGCGACCGTCTTGCCGGGATTCGAAGACTCATCCAGGCTGGAGCCCCGCAGGAAGTCGAGGGCATAGACCACGCCGTCGAGATCTTCACCCGGAATCCCCAGGGTACGGTTTCGGTGCACACCGATCGCGATGAACAATGCCTTGTAGCCGTCCGCCTTCAGGTCGTCCAGGGTGAAGTCTTTTCCGAGAGCGGCACCCGTTCGAATCTCCACTCCCAGGCCGCGGATGTAGTCGATGTCCGCCTCCAACTCTTCCCGGGGCAGCCTGAAGGCAGGGATACAGCCGCGCAGCTTCCCTCCTGCCTGGTCCGTGGACTCGAAGACCGTCACGGGATACCCCTTCAACGCCATGAAATAGGCGGCGGACAACCCGGCGGGACCGGAACCGATGACCGCAATCTTCTCGTCGTGCTCCACGGGAACCGGCTCAGACCTGAAGACGCCTGCCTCGATTCCCTGCTGGGCGGCGTACAGCTTGAGTGCATTGATGGCCACGGGCTGATCGATGCGGCCCCGCTCGCACTCGGCCTCGCAGGGGTGCATACACACCCTTCCGCATACACACGGGAACGGGTTATCCTCGCGGATCACGGCCAGTGCTTCCTCCACCTGACCGTCGGCGATGTGCGAGATGTACCCCTGGACGTTGATGCCTGCCGGGCAGGCTACGCGACACGGCGGTGCTAGCTTGTACATCCTTTCTTCTCCTTATGAGGACGGCCCTACCCGGCAGCCCCTCTGGATCGGGCCATCGCTTCTCTTTGCTCAAAGGGCCAATCCGACCCGGGCGCCCTTCTGAATCGCCCCACCGATGAAGGCGAGTTCGTTCTGGTCACTCTTCTCAATAGTATGCAGGTCCGGAACCAGGGATTTCAAGGAGGCGTAGAGTTCCTCGTCCGGGGCGCCGCGAACCGGCACGATGATCGTGTCGGCCGGCACGGTTTGTTGCTCACCCTCCGGGGTGATGAAGGAGAACCCCTCGTCATCGATTCCGGCATAGCGGACTCCGGTGAGGACCGGCACGTTCCGGGCCGCCAGCCAGGCGAGCCCCTTGGCCATCCAGAAGATGATCATCCCCTCCCCCGCTGCTTCAGCAGCCTCGAGGACCGTTACCTGTTTTCCCAGTTTCGCCATGCGGATCGCCACATTGATTCCCATGTGATCGGCGCCTACCACCACAACTCTCGGACCGTAGTCGTCCCACCGGCTCGGGTCGACGGCCGAAGCGGGAACTGCCTTCGGCCCATGGACCCCGGGCAGATTCGGGCGCACCTCCTTCCCGCCGGTGGCCCAGACCAGCGCCTCCGGGGCCCTCGCGGAAACCTCTCCCTCGTCCACCTCCCTGCCGAGGACGATCTCGACGCCCAGCTTTTTCAGCTGGGTTTCATAGTACGCGATCAGTCCCGGGTAATCCTCCAGTTCCGTGCCCTTCAGAGCGGCCAGCCGATTCAGGCGCCCCCCGATCCGGTCGTTCTTGTCGCAGAGCGTGACCTTATGGCCGCGCTCGGCCGCCGTGCGTGCCGCCTCGAGGCCCGAGGGCCCCGCCCCCACGACAAGTACCTGCTTGATCTGCGCCGCCGGGTTCAGGACGAGCTCGTACTCGAAGCCCAGATAAGGATTCACGCCGCACTCGATCGGGATGTTGAGAGACACCTGGTGCAGACAGCTGCTGCTGCCCAGACAGGGCCGGATGTCCTCCGGCCTTCCTTCCGCCAGCTTCCTGGGAAGGTCCGGATCCGCCATCAGGGCCCGGGCCATGCAAACCATGTCGACATGCCCTTGCTCGATCGCCTTTTCCGCCGCCTCCACCGACAGCCGCCCCACGCCGGAGACCGGAATCGAGACCGCCTTCTTGATGGCCGCAGCCGTAGGAATGAGGGCGCCTCCGGGAATGGTTTCGGCGAACGCCTTGGCCACCGGAGGAATCTCCGGGTAGAGCACCAGATCCGGCAGGGCGCAGTGGTCGAACTCGCCGTACCCGTAGCCGCTGACCTGAATGTAGTCGGCGCCTGCCTTCTCGAACATCTTTGCGAACTCGATCCCCTCCTCCAATGTGATGGCCGTGTCAGGCCCCCACTCCTCGCCGTTCATTCGAATGCCGACCACGAAGTCCTCTCCCACGAGCTCACGGGTGCGCCGGAGAATCTCCACCGGAACGCGCGCCCGGTTCTCCAGCGTGTCGCAACCGTACTCGTCCCGACGCTTGTTCTGGTAACGGGACAGGAAAGCGTTGATCAGGGCATAGTGCGCCGCATGAACCTCCGCCCCATCGAACCCGGCCTTCTTGACCCGCAGAGCGGCCTGGGCGCACTTCTCGATTACGTCCCGAATCTCCTCGAGACTCATCTCCCGCGCGAGGGCCATGAACCCCTCTGCCGGCGGGTCGATGGCCGATGGAGCTATCGGCTGGAGCCCGTCCCAGGCCGGGTTGTGGGCCGGGCCGGCGTGGGTAATCTGCACGAATACCGGACAACCCTGGCCGTGGATACGCTCGGCCAGGCGACTGAGGCTCGGGATGAACTTGTCCTCATCCAGCCGGATGTGGGGCCAGTTGCTTGCCCCCATCGGATAGTCGGGCGTGCTCTCCTCCAGGACGATCAACCCGAGGCCGCCCCGGGCCAGGGCTTCGTAGTGGGCACACACCCTCTCACCCGCCGTACCATCCTGTTCGGGGTACACGAGCCAGGTGGCCGGCTTGACGATACGGTTCTTGAGCTTGACGTTCTTGATCTGAAAGGGCTCGAGAAGCTTCTGAAATCCGGACATGGAAGGTCTCCTTCTGGGTTCTTCCGGGACCGGAGGCACCACCCGATTGCCGAAAAAACCTCCTTAACAGTTGTTAAACTATCGGAAACGGGAACACCGTCACGATCATTGCTTCGCTCAAAAGATGCAAAAAAAAAGAAGAATACAGGGCGTCGAACAGGCTGGACTGGGATCGGATCGACAGCTATCGGCTCAGCGGAAAGAAGGATAAGGGCAGGATAACGCACGTGTCAAGAGGAAAGTGAAGGCCCTGTCGAAGAACTGTCAGCGAAGACATGCCCCCGTACAGGGCCTCACCACGGCAAGCTGCAGTGCAAATCATATGCAGGTAGGATGCTTCATCTCCGGAGGCACCTCCTCCACCGTGGCAACGTAGAGCGTTCCCGTGTGCTTGTAGAAATGGCCCTTGATGTGGAGCCCCCTGCACGTCATGTTTTCGCTTCGCAAGGCCTCCAGGGCCTCGTCGCTTCCCATGAGCCTCATCTGGTTGAAGCCCACTGCGTTGAACAGGGGCAATCCATGGGTGCTCGAATGGTATCCGTTTACCGCACTGCTGTTCGTCATCTTGAACACCCATTTTTCATTCTTGATCCTAAGGGTGTATGCACCCTCCTCGCTCTCGTGTCCCTGTGGAAGGATGATGCCGGTGATGGCAACGCGACTCTCGTAGGAGTGAGCCACCGGTGCATCGGCGTAGATGCCGATGCTCAGCATCAGCATCCCTAGGATTGACACCGAGTATGTGTTGAATCGTGACCGTTTCATTTCTATCTCCTTTCGGGCCTTTTCGCCCGTGTTCCATCCATCGAATGCGCTACGGGGAACTTTTCTACTGGATTCGAAGACGGTCCCGAAAAAGTTACATGGCCGCCGATTCGAAAACCCGGCCTCAAGTCTGCCCGGTTCTGGCCATGAACAGGGTCATCGGGTCAGGAGGAGGCTCGATCTCCCTGACGGGCGACAAACCGACCGCCTTCTCCGGGCAGGCAGAGGCACAGAGCCCGCATCCGATACAACGACCTTCGTCGACCACAGCGACTTCTGCGACCCGAATCGCCCCCATTTGACAGATCTCCTCGCACGTTCCACAGCCGGAGCAGCTCGCTTCGTTCACCATGGATCGATAGTTCGAGGGAGAGATGCTGTGGACCCCGAGCCGCTTCCTGCTGTCGAGGAAGAGGCAGCAGCATCCGCAGCAGTTGCAGAGTGTGCCGATCTTCCCGTCGTAGTTCTCGACCGAATGTACGAGGCCTTCCTCCTCGCACTTCTCCATGATCTTCAGGGTCTCGCCCAATGAGACCTGCCTGCCGAACCCGTATTCCAGCTTGTAACCCGCCATCGCACCGAAGCTGAAGCAGACCTCGAGGGAATGGGAACAGCCCGCTCCCACCGTACGCTTGATCTGCCGGCATGGGCAGTGCCCCACGACGATCAGGCTGTGTTCCTCCACCTTGGTCTTCACAACCTCGAAGGGCAGAATCTCCGTGGCACTCTCGAGTGATTTGGAGACCGGGATCGCCCGGAACACCGGGACACCTCCCCTGGCGAGGCCTTCGCCGTATCCCTCGTCCCGGTACTTCACCCAGAGGGGTCCCAGCTTTTTCGTGTACTCCGTTTCTCTCCCCGGCCAGTAGACCGTCTCGCACCAGCCCTTCTCGGACGGCAGGAGTGTGTATCTTGCCTCTTGGCCCAGGGTCGCCCTCTTCATGACCGTCCCTTTTTCAGCCATACGGTCCAGGATCGTCGCGAGAGCGTCCCCCTGTTCCGGATTCTCGCGGCTCAAATCCGAGACCGTCGTCTTGCCCATGACGGGCATGCGGAGCGCCACCTCGGCTTCCTCGGGCGGGAAGAGGATCTTCAGAATCTCCATGAGCGAAGGGGTCATGGGCGCCCCTATCGGGAAACGATCGAAATGCCGGGCCAGATCCTCGTAAAGGGATTCCTGTTCCATCGCTGTCTCCTTTCTAGTCGGGATGGCTTGCTCCCTCGTCTATCGTTTATGTCTCTATTGTATATATCTCAATGGTTGATATGTCAACCATATATCCGAGCCCCTCCCAAGAGGAAGCCCCGGGGGTCGGGTTCAATCCTGCGAGTCCGGGATGCTCGAGCTCATCGGTATCGATCCGGGTTCATTCTGCAAAGATACGCACGTGTCCCAGGCGGGTCCGGGAGGTGGGTTGTCTGCGAAGGGAGGGTGACTCGCCATCTTCGACCCTGCGGCGAGCAATGTTGAAACGAATTCTTTGACGAATTCTCCTGTCCGGTCCGTTTGGCCGCCTTCCAGTCGTGCCCCTAACTTGTGAACGTCTATTTCCATCACATCGAGGCCGATCAGGCAAAACCTCTGATCAGCAATCATTTCGGCCACTTCCCCGGCCATTCGCAGGATCGTCGAACAGGGGCTGCCCTCGGATTCAATGAACCTTGTCGCCAGAACACCACGCAGAGCGGAAACGTCCACATCCAACGAAATGTATAGATTCGAGCATTCCATCTCCTGCAGCATCCCGGTCAGGACACCTGCTCCACCCTGCTCGAGCTCAACACGGCTCAGAGTTCTTACCCCCATTCTTCCGAGATCTCCAAGATGACTCTGGTAATCCACGACCCTTGGGTCTTCTGTTTCCTTCAGCCTGTCTTCCGTATCTGCGGCGCCCACGATGATCAAGTTTCCCGGCAGGATCGTGCCTGATTTCATGAGGTGCAATAGGAAATTCCCCGCGGTGTAACATTCTTCGCAATGCTTCCTTCTGGTCTGAACCGGAGCGGGGATTCCCTTGTCCAACGCGTATTCAACCAAACCGGTACGAAGCGATAACGGCACCGCATCTGTATGAGCGTCAAATATCAGCACACCCAGATTCTCCGGGCCCATCTTTTCAGAAAGCGCCGTGAGCACCCCCCCCGAGAGGGAGTGGTCAACACCTATCATGCCCGGTCGGCAGGGAAACACGTGAGCGTGTACAAATTGTCGAATCAATTCAGAGAAAACTCGAAAACCATCATTCTCGAGAAAGGACCGGAATGTCTCTGGTCGGATGCGTTCAAAATCAGACGGCCGGGGCTTTGAGCTCAGGACGCTGTCGACGCTGAACCGCCCCAATAGCTGATTTCCCGTATTCCGAATCTCCTCACCCGAAATATGTCGAAAAAAGGCATAGGGATCCTTGAAACCGATCGGGGAGCCCCCTGGGGAAGTGACCGCGCGCAAGTAAGCGCGCTTCGTATCGATCGATTCAGAGGTATCCAGCGCGTCCAGGCCTGCACCGAAGAACTTGATCGGGCTCTGTCTCAGGCTCATCCGACGACTTCTTTCACTCGGTTCCAAGCGCACGGCTGACGATTTCCGCGACATCCTCTACCCGCATTCTTCCTTCCAGGTTCTCGGCCTTTATCCCGTCCTCCAACATCTTCGCGCACATGGGGCACGCCACTGCCAGGACTTGAGCGCCTGTTTCGAATGCATGCCTGACCCGTATCCTGTTTGGACTGTTCCCCTGGCTGCCCAGCATGTCCGTGAAGAAGCTCCCGCCGCCGCCGCCACAGCAGAAGGCGTGCTCTCTGGTGCATTCCATCTCAACCATCTCTATGCCGGGAACGGCCTCCAGAACATTCCTGGGTGTGTCATATTGATCGTTGTGTCGGCCGAGATAGCAGGGATCATGGTAAGTGACTCTCTTCTCGTACCCGGAAAAACGAGCTTGACCGCCTTCCGTCAGATCGGACAACAACTGCGTGTAGTGCACCACCTCGAAATCTCCTCCGAATCGGGGATACTCGTTCTTCATTGCGTTGTAACCATGAGGAGACAGAGTCACGACCTTCTTGACTCCCATCTCGCTGAGCTGCTGCACGTTCTTTTCCGCCAGGAACTGAAACAGTCCATCCTCTGCGCACTCCCCCATGGTGTTCACTTCGTTCCCGTCGCTGACTTCCTTACCCCCCAGTATGCCGAAGGAAACACCCAGCTCGAGCAAGCACTTTCCTACAGCTCGGGCACATTTCTGCCCTCTTTCATCGTACGATCCGATGTCTCCCACATAATAGAGGTATTCCTGCCCCGAGTAGGGTTCGATTCCCGTGCCTTCCGCCCACTTTGCCCGTTCTTCCTCGGGCAGCTTGAAAGGGTTGCCGTATTGGAGAATGCTCTTGAAGTAATCTCGTGCGAGCGGAGGGGCAAACCCCCGATTCACCAGTTCCCTGCGCATCATTCGCACCAGGGAAAGATGATTGAAATGCTCGTTCGTCAGATATGCGGTGTTTTCGCAATTCTCCGCGCAGCCTCCGCACATGGTACAGTTGTAGACTACATCGCTCACATCCCTGGACCATTCGACCGCACCTTCCCAGATTCCACGGCATAGCGTGACCATGCCGCCTCCTGAGTAGGAAAAGAACCCGTATCGCTCGGTCATGGGGCATACCTGTCTGAATCCTTCACAGCCACTCATGCAGTCCCGGCATTTTATGCAGGTGTAGAGTGATGAAAGATATGGTTCCAAGAACTGGTTCTCCATTTTCCGTTTCCTCCTTCGCCGGAAAGACTCGTTGCCGGTTTCGCTATTCGCCTTCCGCTTCCTCCGGTTCCAGCCTCTGTTCGCCAGGCACGTACATGACATGATTCGGATCCAAGACATCTCTTATCTTGCCGACAAGATCTCCCACGCCAATGCTGTTGTTCTGGATAGACTGAGCGGGCGACTCGAACATGTGCACATCCGGATAGTTCTGCGATACCCAGTCCGCCATATCCGCTCTCGCACCGAGGAGTCTTTCCGTTTCCTCCTTATCCGCGCCTTCGGAAGATACCATGTACCTGAGAGCCGAGCTCACTCCGTATTCGAGGACCCGGGTGTAATAAGGCATCACTCGAACCTTGTGCTTCTCTTTCATTCGCAGGTTGTAGTCGGACTCCAATTTGACGATGTCGTCCACCTTGCCCATGTGGTACCACACATCAATGACGCCCGAACCGAAGAGCATCTTCTTGTCCCCGCGAGGATTGAAATCAATGTAGCGATCCTTCCAGTCCTGCCATATGTGTGGAATGGTCGCTTCCAGCTCCGCTTCTTCCAGCGTCCTTCCTCCAACCTCCTTGGCGATCCTTCGACACACCTCCACGTTCGCTTGAACCTGCTCCTTGTACCCGCCGAACTGCGTCCAGTTGTAGCAGTAGTCCATGTCTTTGTACGGCTTCGTATAGTCGGTGCCACTGTCCAGAAGGTAATTCATGATCTCGAATTCTTCCTCCGAGCCTCCAAGCCTCACGTTCGACATGCCCACCAACGACCAGTTCCACACCATGCTCTGATCCGCAATGCCGGCCTGGGTAACCTTCAAGGAGTATTCCATCCCCTTCGCGAACGAATCGAAGGCCGTGATGGGCAATGCCCTTTCCTCCAGGATCGGCCAGATTCTCAACGCCGCCTTGGTAATGATTCCGGACGATGGGAAGAGCTGCATCGCCGGAACGAACAACCCCTGAATATCCGGCATGCTGACCGTGAGTCTCGACCAGTAGTCGATGCCGAACGTGGCGGTGGATGTTCTCACCAGCTCTCCTTCCGGCGTCACGACCTCGACACCCAGGGTCTGATCGCAAAAACGACCGCCGTAATTATGGTTCCAGCCCTTCATCGCCGTGAGATTGCCCACCGGTGAGAACGTAAGAGGAAAACTCCCGTAAGGGATCGTAAACCCTTCCTTGACGAGCAATGGCAACAATTCTGAGAACGTGACTCCGGGTTCTACCACGACATAGGAGTTCCTGGTATCGATCTTGTGGATCTTGTTCATCCCCATCATGTCGAGCAAGATGTCCGCTTCCCAGAAAGGCGGAAAAGTCCCGCAACAAATCGCCATCACGCTGAGTCGATGCCTGTTGGCTACTCTCAGCGTATTCTGTACCTGTTCCACTGTCTTCGGCATGGCCACGAACTCCGGGCCTTCTCCCCAGGGCAGCAGGATATTGAAGTTCGTCCCACGGTAGCCTGCACACACAGCAGGATTTGCGCTGAAGTTCTCTTCTCCCAGGGCGTCTGTTAACGCCCGAGCAACCTCACTTTTTCTTCGGTCACTCATCCTTCTGCTAGACATGACCATCACTCCTTTCCTGCAGGAATCAAACGCCGAACCGCAGGCGCCGAGCCCACATCAGATACCCTTTCCAGTAGAAATCTCTGACATTGCTCTTCGTGGGCTCCATCATGATCTTCATTCGAAGATACTCCTCAGGGGTTGGCTGATTTATGAGCCTTTCAACCCTCTCGTGATAGTCGTTCTCCGACCCCGCTTCCGACAGAGATTCCACCGCCGATGGCGTGGTCTCGAGCAGGACATCATAATCCTCGGGATCTTCCTCCCGGATGACCCACTCCCCCGCGGTCTTTCTCAGCGAAAAAGGCTCTTCGCCGATGACGATTCGAAAAGCAGCACCCTCTTTCAGGAATTTCGTGGCGCTTCTTCCCCAACCCTCGGCCAGGAAATCCGCGAACTTCTTCACAACCGTTTCCATAGAAATCCCTCCCGCCTTCTTGGAACTTCGGTTCGCTCATGGTTGCTGCGACCGTCTCTACCGGTCTGTCTTTTGTTCTTGACAGTAAATCCCGCCCGAGGGATAATTGGTTCTACCTTTTTGACATACTAACCCATAATCTGTCAAGAAATAATTTGAAAGGTTCTACCAAAATGGCGAAACGAACGAAGAAGACGGCTGGAAGAGCCCGATTGGCGGGATCCAAACAAGCACAAACAACCTCTCGCGAAATCACCCTGCGCCTCCTCAGGGAGTTCTCTTCGGGCACCTTCGCCGCGGGCACGAGGCTGCCCACCGAACGAAGGCTCGCCGAGGACTTCGGCGTGTCCCGCAACGTGATGAGAGAAGCACTCAAGAGGCTGGAGGCTTTGGGGCTGGTCACGATCCGCCAGGGTGCAGGCATCTTTGTCGAGGACTTTCAGATGACCGCGGGCCCGGAGCTCATCGATGTGTTCCTTTACAGGGAGGACGGCACCATCAACGAGGATTTCCTAGAGGACATCTTCGAAGCGCGGGAGGATCTGACCCGTGTGGTGGTCCGTCGTGTGGCCTCATCCCGGACCCGGGCCGAAGCGGCCCGCTTGAAGGAACTCGTGAACCAGCGCCGCGAATCACTGGGACATCCGGAGCGACTCACGGAAGTCAACCTCGAGTTCTTCCGCGTGCTCGCAGGAGCCACTCACAACATCGTGTTCAATCTCCTCTTCAACACGATGAGCCGCCATTACCTCAGGCTGCAAGAGCATCTACAATGGGAATCCCTGGACAGCGAGAGAACGCAGATCAGCTTCGAGCGGATCGTGGAGGCAATCGAGGAGCGCAACGCAGACCTGGCCGAGCAACTCTTCATACGAGAGGCGCGATTGTTGCGAGAGAACGCCTCCCGAAAGTAGGAAAACGCTTGCATCGGTCAATAAGAAGTCGTCTCGACCGCCTCGTCGTGGGAAGGACCAAGCTCCCGGGCTCTCCGGAGGGCCTCTAGGGAAAGCCCTGCTTCATCCCGCTCCGCAGCAAGCGTTCCGATGTCGGTCAGGAGCCCTGCGATGATCCGACCGTCTTTCTCGGCCGTATGGGATGATGCGACGGACGTGAAGAACAGGGCGCTTCTAGCGTCTCCCTCGGCGTATGACCTCTTCGCTCTTTCCACGAGGAGTCCGAAGAACATCTGCTCACAGGCCGGGTTCATCTCGGAACAACGGGTGCGATAGCAGTCGATCGCCCTTTCATATTTCGTCTCTACCTCGAGACTTTCAGGATCGGCCGCGTTCTTCCATATGACATCTGCCGTGAGACAGTTCCTCAACCTGTCCAAGTACAACGCAACCGCCCTCTCCTTGAGGCTCACGTCATAGATGGTCGCAAGAACCAGGAGCCCGGCGTCGCATGCCTCGACATATCGCTCTTCGTCCTCACAGACCGATCGCTCCTGGTGTTCCAGGAGATACCGGGCAATCTCGAACTTCTTCTGGAGATCAACCCTGACCGCGTGTTGGAAGGCACGCACGCTATAGGGTCCCCGGGATTCGAGTTGCTCCTTGCCCAGGCGGATGTAGGCTTGCACGATCTCCTCCCTGTTCGCCTCGGAGTTGTTCAGGCGAAAGCCCCTGGCAAAGCTTACCTGCGCCTGTTCCCACATGCTCTGGGAACCGGAGTCTCTGAAGAGCCCCAGGCAGCAATGTCCGATCAGAATGTACGCCTTGCTGTTCTCGGGACGGTTCGCTATCTCTTCGTCCAACCGTTCCAGAGCCTCTTCGTACATACCTGCCTCGAAGAGCTTCTTTGCCTGTCTGTATTCAGCTGACTGGCACCCAAAGGAAAGGAGCAGCACCAGGACTGCGGCCAGTGGAATCCTTCTCTCCAAGCCATCCTCCTCATCCGGATCGGTGAACAGAGGTTGCCTTCCGTTTGTTCCTTTGGATGCAAGAAACCCACCCCTGGTTATTCCTAAGGTAGGGGTCAGGGCTACACTCTTGACAGAACTGACCGTGGATTTTAGTCCCTAGTGGTTTTTGTCAAGAGTGTAGCCCTGACCCCTATGGGGAGGAGGATGCTACTTCGGCATGTCCCAGGGGGTGCCGGTCAGCCTGAGCTTCAGGGTGTGAAGAAGCCCCAGAGGCCGTTCCCTCTGCTCCAGGGGCAGGACGAATTCACGGTCAATACCGGACCGGATGGTGCCTTCTTCGAGCAAAGGCTCCAGGCCTCCGAAGGAGTCGAGATACCTGTGCACCTCTTCTTTGGCCCCTTCCTGCAACTCCTGAAAGCATCTCTGCAGTTCCTCCCTGCACCAGACCCGGTAGTGAACCACCGGAAGGGCGGGATACACGACGCCCTGTGTATCGAAATCGAAGCGCCTCTCTCCCGACCTCCACACAAGGGCATTCTTGTGAAGATAGGGCAGATAGGTCCGACAGATGTCTTCGAGCACGGATTTCCAGCCGGGATGAGAGAAGTCGTTCAGGGGACTGCTGAGATCCGTCTCGCTCGCCCTGGCGTTCCAGGTCCTGGCCACCCATTCATAGACCCTGGGTGCAACGTCCCGCATGATGCGGGCCGGCGTGGGATCCAGGCTGAAATGGCGAAACATGGGCCCCATGAACCCGAAATCGACCAGTGTGGGCCTCTCTCCGAGAAGATAGGGGCTGTCCTTCAGTATGAGCTTCAGGCTCTCGAGGTTCTTCAGGTAGGTCTCTTCGATATGCGGCTCGTTCTCTTTCGTGACCCCATCCTTCTTGAGGAACAGCGTTGTCTGGCGTGCCGCAGCGATCCTGGACCGGACGGATACAGGAAAGGGAAAGCTCTTGCGATCGAAAATCTCGTTTCCCAGTCTCAGCCCCAGGGGCTTGTGATCGTATTTCCAGCGGTAGTACATGGCCGGCCGCCACAGCCACTCGTCCGCGTAATCCTCGATCAACCGGGAGAGAAACCTCCTGACCGGCTCGTTCGGCACCACTTCACTCTCCGGGTACTCCTTTTCGAACCAGTCGATCATGGGTGTGGAGTCCTTGAGCCACAGACCGTCCGAGGTCTCAACGGCAGGAACCTTCATGATCCCCGTGTTCTTGTAGAGAACATTCACGAGCCGGCTGGAAGTCAACTCGATGCGCTCGAAGGGGATCTCCTTGTAGCGCATGTACATCTCTACCTTTCCGCTGTAATACGAGACGTCATACAGGTAGAGTCGATAAGGTTCGTGCTTCTGCCGGCTGCGCGGTTCTTCCACTTTCCACCAACCCTCCACAAACTCAGTGGTAGTGCCTGCCCGGAATGAGCCACTGGCCGACGAGACCGGCTGCCCGGTATCCGGAGATCTCTGCCATCTCCCGGCTCAACATCACTTGAAGGAAGACGATGTCGGACGGGTATTCCAGAAACGCCACGACGTGGAAATCCCCCCTGCCGGAAGGCTCGATGGAGGCCTCGACTCGCCCTGACCATATCATGCGGCAACCATAGCTCTCCACGAGGGGGAGCACAGCCTCGGCGTAGAGCCCATAGGCCTCGGCTCCGGTCATGCCCTCCCCAAGCTCCTCGGTCCATTGCTTGAAGCGAAGTAGATTGACCATCACGACAGGAACGTCATTCGGCCTTTGCAGTAGGTTGTACAGACCTTGGGGGCTCGGATAGACGCCCAATTCGGCCGGGGCTGGACACTCAGGAACGGGATCCTCTGCTTGGGCTGTATGCAGGAAGGCACCTGCACTTCCCCTCGCACCCGACAACACATCGTCCGGGACCTCATCGTCGGTGAACCCCGGGATGAGCCACTGGCATTCCAGCCCGGCCTGTCGATAAGCTTCGTTCTCGGTGACCCGCGGGTCGTCCATGACTTCCCGAAAGGCTCGAAGAGACGGATACTCGATCGAGACGAGTTCGTGGAACTCGCCCTCGCTCTCCCCGATCACCAGGGGCCCGGTGCTTCCCGTCCAGACGAGACGCCCGCCAGCCTCCTCTACGACCCCTAGCAGGGACTCACTGTAGCGCAAGAACGCCTCGCGACCGGACAGGGCCTCCTCGAGCCCTTCCGCTTGCTCATTGAACCTCAGCATCCGGGTCATCACCAGCGGTGTTTCATCGTCTGCCGCCTGGATTAGAGGATCCGAGCCCCCGCAGCCGAAAGCCGACAGCAAGAACAAGGTCAAGAAGACGGCTCCCCAAGCATTCGCACGACTCATTTTGTCGCTCCTCGCTCGACATCTGTTCCGAGGAAAAAGGTTCCTGACACCTTTTTCACCGGTACGTTCCTATGCTAGCAGATCCGTCACGAATCATCGATCCGAGAGAAAGGATTTGCTAGAATCCCTCCATGGCCCATCTCTCGTTGACAGCCAAGGCTCTTCTGCTGGGGCTCTTGATCGCTCAGACCCTGTCCACCGCCCAGGTGTATGTCTCCAATCTCGAGTATTTCGATTTCCTGACCGCCGTCCGGGAAACAGGCTACCTCGCGGTCCCGAATGAGGTTGTATCCTCATCCCTCAAAAACTTCTCCCCAGCCTTCTTCGGGGGCCTGTTCTTCACGTTCACAGCCGGCGCAAGCCTTGTCCTCATCTCCATCGGTCTGGCTTGGGCATGGGACCGGCTGTTCTCGAGAAACAGAGCCGTCCTCTTGCTGCTCTCCTTTCTACTGGTCCTCTGTCTTGCGGCCGCCAACATCCAAGGTTTCTCACCGCTCATCACCGGCTATCTGCTGATCCTCCCTTTTGTGGTGTTTCGCTTCACCCTGAAGGGGCTTGCCGAAGCGCCGAGGAATCGGAACTACGTGAATGTCATCTACCCTTTTGCCGTCATTCTGGCACCTGTTCTGATTCTCATCGCATGGAAGCCCGGCATCGTGAGCAAGGATCGTTTCCTGGACATCCGTGACCACCTGCTCCTTTCCAATGCAATCGGCCGGAAGGTGAACGCCTTCTACTATGAGAACAGCCTGTATTCCACCCGGGTCTTCGAATCCCCCCGGCAGCAAGTGATCAGGGCCTGTCGCCTGACGGACGTATCCGACCCGTCTCTGAAGACACGGGTGACCCGGGCCCTGCTTTCCCAGGATTACCTTCCCCTGCGGAACGAAGCGCGCCCTGATCTGCGCATAACGCCCTCGGGAGAGGACGTTGCCCTCTACCATCAGGGACGGTTGGTTCTGAAGCCCACCACAAAGGAATTCTTGCACAATCCCCGTGGCACCCTGAGACAATACGAAGCACGAACGGCCAGGCATTCGTTTCTTCTCGCCTTCACCATGTTTTCCATCGTCTTTCTCGCGGTGCTCCTCCTCATCGGATTCAGCTACGTCCCCTGCTATCTCCTGTCAGGACTCTTCTGGAAAGACACGCCCAGAGCGATCAAGGCCGGCATTCTCTGGTCTCTGGCATTTCTCGCTCTCGTCTTCACTTTCCAGTTCTCGGGTGCCATCGACCTGAGCGATCCCACGAACCTCTCGAAAGCCATGAAATCCGATGCGTCTCGCTCGCGGACCAGGGCTCTGAAGCACATGCTTCGCAACCAAATCGACATTTCCGGGTTCCCGGCCTACAGAGAAATGCTGGCAAGCCCCCACGTCGCAGAACGATACTGGCTGGCAAAGACGCTGGGTGGGAGCCGCACAAACGATACCCATGAGGCCCTGCATCATCTCCTCGGGGACACCCGGTTCAACGTCGTCTGTATGGCTCTGGAATCGCTTGGGCGAAGGGGGAACAGGACGGATATCCCGTTTGTCCTCGACAAGATCAACACTTCCGACAACTGGTATGAGCAGTGGTACGCCTACCGGGCTCTCAAGCGACTCGGGTGGCGGCAAACGGAACCTCAGCGGAAGGAGCGGCCTGCGTCCTTGCCTCCCCGTCAATGAACAAGTCTTTCCTCAGTTCGCAAAGAAATCGCACGCCGTTTGCAGGTGGCCTGCGGCAACGTCCAGGGTCGCGGGCGCGAGGGCCGTCTCTGCGAGCGAGAGATACCCCTCCAGCATGGTCCAGTCCGCGGCCTGAAGGTCGCCGTCGCTGATCGCCTGTGTCGAAGACCTTCTGCTCTGATCGATCAAGGCCTGGATCTGCCGGATGTCGGCCTCTGCTGAAGCCGGACAGGCGATCCGGTTGTCGAACGCGTTCAGAGCACGCGCGGATGCCGCACACGCAGCATCCCGGATCAGCAGGTCGAGCCTTCTGGCTGCGTACTTGCCTACACCTCCTGTGACGGGATAGGTGAAGGTGGATCCGAACAGTGCCCATGACGCCGCCCTTCTCACCGGGGAATGCCCCAGATACACGGCCCCGTCCGGCCCAACGCTCACTGCAGACACCGTCTCTTCCAGACCGTCGGCAAAGTAGCGGACCTGCCCTGTCTCCCGATCCAGCATGCCGACCCCGAGCGCGAGGGGCAGAGCGGTCGTGCCGATCACCGACCCGGCACCGGATTGCACGACAACCCCGTTCGCCCCGACGGTTGCTAGATTCAGGTTGAAGAGTTCCTGGCCAAAGCCGGGATCGTAGCCGGCGGTCACGGAACGCCACACCTCGGTGGCCGTGCTGCCCTCGTCGCGGACCTTCACGACCACCTGTTGGTTGGAGGCATAGATTTCGTTCTTATCCGAGGCGACGGCCACTGACCCGTAGATTTGGGTTCCTACGAGAGTCTCCCAGATCTTGTTTCCATTGGAAGCGTCCACAGCGATGAGGCCGCCCAGGTTGTCTCCCAAGTAGACCCTCGTACCGTCCGCGCTGAGGGCGGGCGAGGAGGCGGAGCCCCCTACGAAGTTCGTATGATACACCTCCTGAACCGTGTAAGGAGGCCCGCCCGCCGTGACCAACTCCAGGCAGTACAGGGCGCCCAGTTCAGAGACTCCGTCAGCGCTGCCGTCCTCGCCATCCGGTGCGGTGGCGGCCACGTACATGCGTCCCGTGTGTGTGTCGATGGAGAAGTAGTTCGCTACCTTCGCATTGAATCCGAGCAACACGTCGCTGAGGACGGCAAAAGGAGCCGCGTCTGCAGGGATAGCGCCCATGAGCGGCCGGAGAGCTTCGTTTGCACCTTCCACGATGCTTTCCGGCAAACTCGTCGGCGGCCTGGCAGGAGAAGGGGCCCCGGGAACCACGAAGGGGGCCCCGAGCAACTGCGCGCCTGACGAACGGTCCAGGACGATCACATTTCCGTCCCCCATCACGCCGACCAGGGCGTCCGCCTGTACATGAAGGTTCAGGCCGAAGCAGTGGTAACTGTTGACATCGTCACCGGGGACGATCGGCGGAGCCGGCAGTCCGGTGGGCACGTCCCACAAGATGGACCCGTCGGGCCGAATCGCCAGGGCCCTGTCATACACGGCCAGGTAGATCGCCTGCTCGCCGGGATTGGATGGATCGTCCAGAACCAGCGGTGCTCCGCCTCCGTAAGGAGACGTTCCGGTGACGGTCCACCGACGGGCGCCGGTCGCCGGGTCCAGGGAGACCAATATCACAGGCTCCCCCGGCAAGAGGGGGCTGAAATAGAGATTGCCGTCCCGGTCGAAGACCGGCCCCTCGGCAATAAAGAAGAAGGGTTCGACCGACCACTCGAATTCCAGAACCGGGGCCAGTGCGATCGTCACTTCGTCGCTGTTGTGTGTGTCCGCGTGAAGCCCGCGGAAATACTCGGCCGGAAGCCCCAGCACCACCGCGTCGCTCGGCACGGCACGGCATCCCTCCGGCACCCAGGTTGTCTTGGCAGGCGGCGGATAGGTCAGAGGTGTGGGGGTGCAGCCCAGGAGAAGAGAAAGCCCAACCGTCAGAAAGAGAACCCATACGACTCTGAGAATGTTATTGCATGCCATCTCTCGCTTTCGTGTCATTCGAAACTCCTCCGTTTGCTGAAAAAAGATGGTCTCTCGGTCTTTCAGGATACACCCACAAGGGCTCGGGAAGCACCTGTAGGTTTCTTGAGTAAGGAGATCCGGCGCGAGGGAGGCCCGGATCCAGGGGAATCGAGGGGCCCGAGGCGCGTGAGAGCCGAAGGGCCTCCCACGCGCTTACGGGTCATCAGTTCGGCCAGTAGATGTATTCATCCTCCGGGAGGAGCGGCTCTTCGTCGGTCTTGTCGATCGTAACGTAGTCCTCCAGAACATACGGCCATATAGGCTCCACCTGTTCCGCGTTGTGGGCATCGAGAAGTAACTGCAGTTCGGCAACCTTTGCGGGCAAGGAATCCGCTGCATTTGTCTGTTCCGTCGGGTCGGTCGTCAGGTTGTACAACCACACCTTGTCCGGGATATCCGCAACGCTCATCTTCCACCAGTCTCCGGAGGTGCCATCCTTTGCAAGCACGACCTGGTAGTGCCCGGATCGCCAGAAGAGGGTTTCGTGTGGGTCGCCGGTATCCGCTCCAGTGACGTAGGGGACGAGATCCACCCCATCGATGGTACGATCGCCCGGTAAGGCAGCACCGGCGGCAGCAGCCGCGGTAGCGAAGATATCAAAGTGGCTTACGGGCTTGTCGTAGGTTGTGCCGGCACCGATGGTTCCCGGCCACGACATGAAATACGGAACGTGTATACCGCCTTCGAAGAAGGTGGTCTTCCAGCCACGATAGGGATGATTGATATCCGGCAAGCCGACGTAAGGCGCACCTCCGTTGTCGCTGGTAAAGATGACCAGTGTATTGTCAATGAGACCGTTTGCTGCCAGCGCATCCATGACTCGCCCCACGCTCCTGTCCAGGGCGCGAATCATGGCCGCATAGACTCGCAAGCGGTGATCTCCGATGTGGGACAAGGCGTCGTAGTCCTCTCTCTTGGCCTGCAGCGGGTTATGAATTCCCCAGTGAGAGAGGTACAAGAAGAAGGGCCTGTTCCGGTTCGCCTCGATCACCTTCACGGCTTCGTCGGTATAGTAGTCGGTCAGATACCCGCGTGGCTCGAACTCCGGGCCGCCGTTGAATTGTGCCCCGTACCATGACGACACCCACATCATCCAATCGATGGGGCTGAAGTCCAGCAGCTTGGCATTGACAACATCAGGTGAGTCCTCCGGCAGATAGAGGGTGCCCGATAAGTAGAGACTCTCATCGAACCCTTGGAATTCCGGCCGGCTTTCCCCCGTTCCCCCGAGATGCCACTTCCCGATGTGGACGGTATGATACCCCGCCCCCTTCAGAGTCTCGGCAAGGGTGATTTCCGAGGGGGGCATGCCGAGTTCCTCCAGCTCAGGCAGCGTATCGGCAAGATCCATGTCGATGAGGAGAGGGTATGGATCCGTACTGCACCCCCGGTCCATCAAGTCAAAAAGCGTATAGCCGATTTTGAAAATAGGCGTGAATTCGAAGCCGAATCGGGTGGAGTACCTGCCCGTCACCAGTGCCGCCCTGGAGGGGGCGCACGTCGCGTTGGCCGCATAGCCGTTTGTAAAAACAACGCCCTGCTCTGCCAGGGAATCGATCTCGGGCGTCGGGATGGTCGCAGTTGTCTCACCATTGTAGAGCGAGATGTCGTTGAAGCCCATGTCGTCTGCAAGGATGACGATGATGTTCGGTGGGGGATCTACCGGCGGATCCTCAGGACCTTGACTCCATGACACCTCCTGATTGGGTCCGACAGGGTGGTCGGCTGCATTCTTGATCGGCATCAGTGTCATGATCAGGTCAAGGAAGCATGCAGTCACGGGATCACAGTCGTGCTGGCCGGCTCTTTCGTTCACATCCTGACGGTCCGCGGTCCAGGCGACAAGAGCAAACAAGAGTAGAGGCAGCAGCAGAGCGAGAAAGCGGAAAAACAGTGGATATCGTTCCTGCCGTGTCCGTTGCATTCCCATGTTCCCCCCTTTGAGAGATTACCGCGGGTCGACTTCGAGGAGCACTTTCTCATCCAAGAAATTGTAAACAACGCGGTCCGTCCCTGTCAAGAAGTTTTTTACGATCGTAAAAGTCCCTTTGACAACCGCCCGGACCTGTGCCACTCTTTCCGAGGCGGTCCAATCGTCTCACACAGGCCGCTCCGAGGTATCGAAAATCAAACCAATCAAGGAGTTGCGCCATGAATCTGGAGGATTTCAGGCACGCCGGAAAGGAACTCTGCGACAAGCTGAAACTGCCCACCCATCCAATCAGCATCACTTACATCAAGGGAGAGGATGAAATCCCGGAGAAGGCCTTGCGGCCATCCGCACAAGGTCAGAAATGGGCCCTTTGCCAGGCCTTCACGTACGCCCGGCGCTGGGGCTGGCACCTGGCCATGACTGCTGACGACAACTTCTGCGTACCCGCCTCGGCCATGCACCACTGGGTCGACGTCTCTGCCGAGGACTTCATCGAAAGCCAGGTGCAACAGGGCTGGCACAAGGACAGAGAATCGGAACGGAACCGGTACGACTTCAGCCAGAGCATCTTCCAAGGTCCGAAAGGGGAAGAGAGACTGAAGAAGGCGAAGGAACGCATCGGCTTCGTATGCTCTCCCCTCTCCAAAGCACTGCTAGAGCCGGATACGATCCTCATCTTCGGTGACGGCGTCCATGTGACCCATCTGATTCACGCCCTGACTTACGAGTACAAGACACCGGTGTTGTCTTCTTTCGAAGGCTTCGGGGAGACTTGTGCCAAAGGTGGCATGGTGCCTTTCGTCACGGGGCGGCCTCAGGTGGTCATTCCCGGCATGGGGGACCGCGTCTTCACCGGGGTGCAGGATCACGAGCTGGCTGTCGGAATCCCGGCCAAGCTGCTGCCCGTCGTGACAGAGAACCTCTTCAAGTCGGGCGGACGGCTGAACATGGGCCAGCCCGTGAAACCGATGCTGGCCATGGAATTGACCGAATCCATCACTCCGGGCTTTGCCTTTCTACGAAAGAAGGTCGACGAAAAGAGCGGCTGACAGAACCGACAGGAATTCTTCTTCTGTCGTGAAGTCAGAATGTCAGCGAAAAGGCGGCAAGGATCAGCACGGCGCCCAGGCAGGCACCGCAGTGGAGGTGGTGGCTGCCCGTATAGCCCCGGCAAGCAGGCAATTCTATATCACCGCCACCATGCATGAAACGCCCGGAACAGCAGCCCGCCTGCATGTTGCACCAATCCTTGTTCTACGAAGTTGCGTGCAATATGCAGCTAGCCCCAAACTTCCAGGTGGTCATGGCGTTTGATCTGGCGATCGATGGTGAGTGTAAGCAACGGCGCCAAACCCAGGTCCTTCATCAAATCGCGCACTTCTTGCCTTTGGGTATCATCCAGCTCGTTGAATGCCGTCTGCACCCTGGCCAACAGGAAGAACCGCCAGGGCTGGGCCAAGGCTGTGACCTTTGTCCCCCGCAATTCAAATTCGCCGAAACCGACTCCTCTTTCCACCGGATCTCCAGCCGCTGGGTTGTTGTCGGCCAGCCACTGATTGATACACTCCGCAGCAGCTTTGGATTCCGGCACCAGATCCTCACCAATTTTCTTCAGCACCGCTTTCAGCGTGTCCGGGATATCGTCCCCTTCGAGGAATGCCTCCTTTTGCTCGGGAAATTCTCCCATGTCACTCTCGGTACGGTTCATGCGTTCGGTCCAGCGAAACACCCGCGGAGCGCGCTTCTTCATCATTGAGGAGGGATACGGATCCCGGGATAGATGCCCGTAGAAGGGCGCGATCAATCCGAAATCACCGAGAGAGGGTTTCCCTCCCAGCAGATAGGGGACCTGCAGGAAATGCTTGTCCAGTAGCTCCAGCAGCTCCTCGAAGAGTTCCTCAACAACCGCGAAGGTCTCCGGCACCACGCCAAAAGCCACGGCAGCAGCCCGCATTCTCTCCATCCCGTTCTTGGCCACAGCGGATGGATCTTCCGTCCCGGGAGGGGCCAGGGTGGCGAAACTCTGCTGCAGATACCCATCGTTGTCATCCGGGAAGTTCCATCGATAGTGCATGGCCGGCCGCAGCAATCCCTCCATACCGATTAGATCGAACAGCAGAGAGACTACTTTCTGCTTCGGCGTCGGCGGCACGGCAGATTCGACTCCAGGCTGTTTGTCAAAATGCTCGACGATGATGGTCCCGTCCTGAATGAAGGTCCCGTCGGGAAACTCAATGGTTGGTATGCGCCAACGATGAACAGCGGGCAGAACCACGTTGAAGTATTGTTCTGTGGCACTGACCAATTCCCGATAAGGAATCCTCTGCTTGATCAGATAAGCACGGGCCTTTCCGGTGTAAAGCGAAAAGGGCACACCATAGAGAACGCAGGCTTCTATCATTGGAGTATTTCCTCCTTGAACTCCGCCTTTTCTATCACGGTAATCCGTGATGATCTAGGCCAACTCATCGGGCGCTTCCTGGGCGATCCAGTGGTCGGAATCAGGGATGATATTCCTGAGTGCAGGGACGACTTCACGATGCCTCGACAGACGCGGCGCCGCACATGCAATGAAGCGACTTATCTTGTCGGGACAATGGATCGCGGCGTGCAGGCCGATCAGGCCGCCCCTTGGATCCTCAGCGGAATAGTCTCCGCAGCACTGCTTTTTTTCTTCCTTGATAAGAGTCGACTCCTCGAGTGGGAAGGTCCATTTCCCACCATCCTCTTATGCTCTTGCCATCGGTTATTCTGCCGTACCCGAAAAGATCGTCCATCTTGACCATGAGGTTGGCCAGGCTCGGGACCTTGGCTGCAGTGATATGGGCCAACTCGTGGAGCACGGTCTTGTCCTGCTTGGACCACGGACACACCGCCATGCAGGTCGAGCAGTACACGTCCTTTGACCTTTGCGCCTGCATGCAGGCCTCGTTGTCCTCGAAGTAGACCCGTTTTCCGGCGTCCTGCCACTGGTTGAAGGGTTCCCACGTAGGTTCATCCACCTTGCTGAGCGCATTGCCCGGACATGAATCCGCGCATTTCTTGCATCTCTTGCAGAACTCCTGCAGACCGAAATCCACGGGTTTATCCAGGGCCAGGGGAAGATCGGTCAGCACGGCGCCCAATTTGACGTTACCGCCGAATATGGGATTGACCATCCGGTTCATCCGCCCCAGCTCGCCGAGGCCCGCCGAGATTGCGTAAGGGATCACGGGCGCGACCGGCTGCAGATCAAAAGCCTGGTAGCCGAGGCCTTTGATAAATCTCAGCATCCGGGTAGAGGCCATGAAGGCCGCTTCAAACCCGGCCCGGTCACCCGCGGCGCCCAGCTCGGTCCAGTTTCGGTCGACCAGATTGGGGGGGACGACGCCCATTACACAAATGACATATTTCATCTTCTCGGGGATGAGTGTCTTCCCTCCCTCGCTGGTCATTTCATCGACCTCGGAGCTGATGGATGCGGCCATATCCAAGAGCCATCTCGGGTCGATCGTGGTGAACCCAACCATGGCGGCGCCCAACTGAATCCCTGCTTTTTCCACGACTTTCGAAGCTTCTTCAGGTGTGGTCTCCCAGACGGGCAAATCAAAAGATTGCGGCGGATGGAGTTTCCATTTTCCGCTTATTTCCTCGATTCCCGGCATCATGTGAATGTAGGGATCGCCAAGAGAACCGACCGTAGTATGCATATAGGTGGCGGCTGCGTAATGCAGTGCCAGGTCGGGCAAGGTCCGTCCGGGTATGTTCTCCTTTATGCCTTTGGCGACATAACCTCTTGACGCCTCCATTTGCTCTTGAATTCGTTCGGATTCAAACACAAGGCCGTGAATAATGCTGTGCATGTTTGCTTTTTTTAGCCTGGAATCGTCCGTCTCGGTGGTGATGTTGTCGACGGATTCTACCCACCAGGGGTGTCGTCCTCTTTGGTCGCGATAAACAGGTTCCCTATGGCTCATGGCAATGCCTCCCGGGGAGATATTCCTAAAGACCCAACAACCAGACCAGGGAGAGAAGAAAGGCGCCGGGGCCACCGAACAGGGCAAAACCCATCCATGCGGCCCTCGGCTGGTGTTCCTCGAACGACCCGAAGAACACGTCGATCCCGAATGCCGCCAGGCCGCTTCCCGCCAGGAAGAATATCCATAGGTACCAAGGCGGCGCGGGAGCCGCGCAATACAAGGCCCCCGCGAAAATACCTGTCAGAAGTCCAATGATATAGTTTCTCACTGGGAATACTCCTTCTGAGAATTGCTTCCAGTTCTTTCAATCAATTCGCTCAATTTTATCCGATCGTGTAAATTTAGATTGACACAGAAAATGACCTATGTCAACTTAAGTTACACGACCGGATAAAAAGAGAGGGCCTACAGCAAGGAAGGCGCAGGCAGAAGATGGGGGAGAAGAAATCAGGAAAAAAGGGCGAGGCCACCCGGGAAATGATCCTGAACGCGGCTCGGACGGTCTTTTCCAGGCACCCCTATCACGCCGCCAGCATCCGCATGATTGCAAAACAGGGCGGCTTCTACCATGGCCTGATCCGTTACCATTTTTCCAGCAAGGCCGCCATTTTCAAAGCCCTCGCCGAAAAGTCCAGTCAAGACTTACGGGCAGCGAACAAAAGGTGGCTGAAGGAAACGGCGGGGCTCGGCCCGAGGGAGGGCTTGTCCCTTTACCTGGACCGATTCATCGCTCATTACGAAGATCACCCCGAGGTCTTCCGCACCATGGTCCAGAATATTTCCCAGGAAGATCCGCTCGGCATACCGGGTTATGACCATCTCGCGGAGTTGCTTTCCGGCAGCCGTGCGGATGCCGAGGAAACCAACATCCTGCCTTTTGACAAGGATTCGGCCACGAGATTTCTGGAAACCTTCAACGCCTTGATCATCCACTACCTCGGCTCCGCCACCGCGGAAGCAAGGCTTCTGGGGTTGGACCCGGACAGCCCTGCTTACTTGAAATGGGTCAAGGACACCATGATGTTCATTTTTCTTCCAGTGCTGGAGAAAGCCCTCAGCAGGAGGTAGGGTTGAGGGCATGGACATTTCTGAGCGTCCGCTGTTCGCTCTAGCAAGGCCTGCGACCGGGACTTCATCCAAGAGGAGACACATGCATGACGAGGAACTTGAAATGGAGGTTTGCCTTTACCTGCATGTTGGGTTTGCTTGTAACCGTGACCCAGGCCGAAGCGAAGGTTTCGGCAGAGGAGGCGACGAGACTCGTTGATGGAACACTCACGCCCCTTGGGGCCGAAAGGAAGGGGAACGAGGCAGGGACCATTCCCCCCTGGGAAGGAGGCATTACCGAAATCCCTGAGGGCTACACGAAGAAGAATTATAAAGACCCCTTTCCAGAGGACGAGATCCTGTTCACGATTACCGCCTCGAACGTGGGCGAATACGCAGAAAAGCTGTCTCCCGGACAAGTCGCCATCTTCGAGCGCTACCCGAACACCTACAAGATGAACGTGTACGCGACCCGACGTAGCGGCTCTTATCCGCAGCGGATCTATGATTGGGCGATACGGAATGCCGCGACCGCAGAGCTGGTCGAAGGGGGCAACGGTTTCAGGAATGCTCGGGAATCGATCCCCTTCCCGATTCCGAACGAAGGCTTGGAGGCTGTCTGGAACCACCTGACACGCTTCCGGGCTGAAACGGTCTACCGGGTCTTCGCCACCATCGCTCCCACTGCGGGTGGGACATACAAGGTCGTGCTGGCGGAGGCAAATACCTTTCTGTGCTACTCGGTGAAAGGCGCGACGGCCGAATCGATCAATAACGTCATGATCTATAACCTCCGAAGGGTACTCGAACCGCCGAGGATGGCGGGGCAAGTCTACCTTGTCCACGAGACCATGGACCAGCTCAAGGAGCCTCGGCAGGCCTGGGTGTACAACCCGGGACAACGGCGTGTACGAAGGGCTCCGAACGTGGCGTACGACCAGCCGGACAGCACGTGCGACGGTCTGGTTACGGTAGACATGCTCGACATGTTCAACGGTGCAACGGACCGTTACGAATGGACCCTTGTCGGCAAGAAGGAAATGTACATACCGTATAATGCCTACAAGGTGGCCGATCGTCGTTACAAGTACGAGGATATTATACAGCCAGGGCACGCAAATCCGGACCTGCTTCGCTACGAATTGCACCGGGTCTGGCAGGTGGAAGCGAAGCTGAAACAGGGGACCAAGCACATCTACGGGAGAAGAACCTTCTTCCTCGACGAGGACTCCTGGACGATCGTGTTGGCGGATCTCTATGACAACCGGGGCGACATCTGGCGGGTCTCCGAGGATCACACGATCAACCTTTACGACATACCCACCGTGGTGCCCGCGGCAGAGTTCCACATCGATCTGCAAAACGGCCGCTACGTCGCTCGCGGGTTGATGAACGAGGGGACGTCCTGGAGCTTGGATGAGGAGTATCCCGTGGACATGTTCACCCCCGCAGCGCTGCGCAGGGCGGGCCGCCGCTAAGCTGGGCAAGGCGGGGGTACACGAACAAGGGACTAAGGACTTTCGCAGGCCTCTGCGATTTTGATTGCCTTTCTTCAATTCGTCCTTCGTAATCGAGATCCCCCAATCCTGCCTACAGCGAAGTGATCTTCTTCATATTTGCAGCGCTACCCAGAAGCAGAATCAGGTCGTTCTTCCGGATTTCGAAATCCGGCCCCGGCATTTCACGCTTCATTCTCGTGAGGCCCTTGTCATCCTCCCGGCGCTTTACCAGCATGACCTGCATATCGAATCTCTGGCGCAGCTCCAGTTCTTTCAGGGTTCTGCCCACGAACTGAGGCGGTGCTTCTATCTCCACGAGCAGGGTCTCATCCCCCAGGTCAACGGAACGGGATCGTTCCACCGCGACGACCAGCCTGGCGGTTTCACCGGCCATGTCGCGATTGAGCAATTCCTGGTTGTAGGTGTCGATCACAGCATCCCGGGTGATGATTCCTTCCACCCGCGTGGGATCGGTGGGATCCAGAACAGGCAGGGTGTCCAGGCCGGAATTGCCCAGCAGCTTCAAGGCCAAATCCAGGTTGTCGGAGGGAAGCAGGGTCGGCAGGTCGCGGTGGACCAGATCGGCGGCCACGATGAGATGGGCCAATTCCTGTTCGTTGAAGAAGGAGTAGCGCAGCTCGTCGAGATGGATGAGCCCGATATAGTGTCCCAGGCGGTTCACTACAACATAGTGCCGATCCCCGTGTTCTATAGCCATCTCGAGGATTTCTTCCAGAGAAGCGTCTTCCTGTACGGAAAGGGACGGTTTCATGTGAACCGTACCCACGGACACATTGCGAAGGATGTTGATGTCATGCTCAGTGTTCAAATCGATGCCGCGACGCAGCAGCCTGGCATGATAGATGGACGGCTTGACGATCTGCCCGGCAACCAGGGTGGCCAGAATACAGGCGACCATGAGCGGCAGGATGATGGTGTAGTTGTTGGTCAACTCGAAGATGATAATGATAGCCGTGATCGGGGCACGGGTGGTGGCCGAGACCATGGCGCCCATGGTGACCAGCGCGTAGGATCCGCCGCTGCCGACCTGCCCCGGCAGGATTTCAGCCAGACCGGCGCCACCCAGCCCTCCCAACATGGCGCCCAGGAAGAGGGAGGGCGCGAAAATGCCCCCCGAACCCCCGGAGCTCAGGGTAAATGAAGTGGCCAGGAGCTTCCCACACAGCAGGCCCAGCATAAGCAGCAAGGGCACCGACGTGTGCATGGCATCATTGATGGCCCCATAGCCCACACCCAACACCTGGGGCAGGAGGATTCCGATCCCGCCCACGGCGAGACCACCCAGTGCCGGTTTCAGAATTGCGTGAACCGGTATGTGCTCGAACAGCTCTTCAATCCACTGAAGGGTCTTGATAAACAGGCAGCCCACCAGGCCGGCCAGGACCCCCAGAGCGGCATAAAAGAGGAGCTCATAGGTGTGGTTCAAGTTGAAGGCAGGGACCAGGAAGGCCGGAAAGTCGCCGATGAAGTGGCGGGAAAGAACCGTTGCGACCACGGATGAGATCACAATGGCTGAGAAACTCACTACCCCTAACTGGCCCAGGATCACTTCCCCGGCAAACATGGCACCGGCGATAGGAGCGTTGAACGTGGCTGCAATGCCGGCCGCTGTACCGCACCCTACGAATGTGCGCAGCTGACTGACAGGGACCCTGAGAAGGCTTCCGATCAGCGAACCGATGGATGCGCCCACATGGACAATGGGCCCCTCCCTACCGGCCGCACCCCCCGAGCCCAGACAGGCAGCCACAGCCAGGGCTTTGGCCAGGCCGACGCGCTTGCGCACGTGCCCACCCCGCAATGCCACCGCCACCATCACCTCGGGTACGCCACTCCCTTTCACTTCTGGGGCCAGCCAGGTGACCAGGCACCCAACGATCAGTCCTCCGGCTGCTGGCATCAACAGCAACCACCACCAGGGCAGGGTTGAAAACCCGCTCGCCGTTATCGTGTGCCCGCCTGAAAACATCCAGGTGGCGCCTTCGATAAGGTATCTGAATAATATGGCGGCGAACCCGCCGCCCAGGCCGATCAGGCAGGCGACGATCACCAGGAAGGCGTGCTCCGGACGACGAAGACGTCGGCCCGTCTTCCGTAACCAGGAGATGATATTATTCCGGAAGTTTCCAGTGCTCATAACGGGCGCTGGCCGCAAACCTTGAAGTCGGCGATGGAGCGCCGCCTGCTCCATTCAGTCCATCTGTCAGCGGCGGCCGACCCCATCGTTTTACAGTCGATGAAACAGCTTGAGGTATAGGCCGGTTCTTTGTCAATGCTTGGGCGACACGCAGTTCTCAGCAATTCTTTGAGAAGAATCAGATGGAGTTTTCGGACATTTCAGAAAGAAAGGCCGGACTGCCGATTCCTCCGTTTCGGTGCCCGGCCTTCGAAAGCTGGTTTTCCGATCCGACGTTCGAGAGGTTAGTGAATGGTATCGGCGGGCGAAGAAGCCCCCGAAACAGCGCTCACCGGAACAGGGATGCCCTCCTCCAAGGAGGCAGGCGTTTCGACAGTTGATTCCGCCTGAGGAATGGACCCCACATGATCCTTGTGCCCGGCAATCGGCACGACCAGCGACACGATCGATTTGGCGCCCTTCATGGTGTAAGTGGGATCGAGCGACGGAGGTCCGGCGAGCCTGTCCGGCCCGGCCAGGCCCACGAGGGCTATCCCTTGTTCCTTGACGAAATCTCTGATCTTTTGCTCCAGCATTCCCATTTCACCCTGCTTTTCTGACAGGAAGACGCTTGGTTTTGTCCGATCGTGTAAATTCATATTGACACCGAGAATCACCTGTGTCAACTTAAATTTGAACGACCGTACAAACAGGATTGCGATAGGCCATTCCTCGGAGGGTCTCATGAAGACACTGCTCTGCTTGGTCCTGGTGATTTTCTCATTTGTATCTTACCTGGGCATCACGCCCAAACTGGGGATCTACATGTACCACCCGATTCCGCATTATGTGGGGATGTTGATCGGCATAGGGCTGCTTGTCGGTCTGATGCTGAAGGAATTTTCAAAACGACGGCTGGCAGCGACCCTGTTTAGTGTCTTCGTGGTTTGTTTCTTTTTCTGGTACACGACCATCTTTTCCGATATCGACAATACAGAAACCAATATTGCCACCGGCGACGTTGCCAGTCAGAGTTTGAAACAAATTGAACTGGTTAGGTTAGATGGCGAGAGGGTTCCGCTGGGAGAGCTATTCGCTAAGAAAAGAGGGACCGTGCTCGTGTTTACGCGAGGGGCGTGGTGACCGTGGTGTGTTCAGCAGCTGGTCGAGCTGCAAGATTTCAGAAGTGAATTCTCCGCCTTGGGTATCGATATTTATGCGGTACTAGTGAATCATCAATCAGCTGTTGCCATGAAAGAAGAGTTGGGCGTGGATTATGGAATTCTATTTGATGAGGATCTGGCAATGGCCGGACATCTGGGATTAATTCATAAAGGTGCAATTCCCGTCAAGAATCGGAGACTGGCCAAACGTATGGGATTGATCGATGAAGATGATGCAATTCCCGATGAAGGCATAGATCTGGCAACGCCGGCGACCTTTCTGTTTGATGCCAATGGTGAGATACTCTGGTCTTATGTGTCTACAAATTATCGTATCCGGCCAGACACCGCGGATCTGCTTGTGGCTGCTGAGGAGCATTTTGGAAGTTGAACTTCATCGTTTCGAAATCTGAAAACCGCGAATGGATCCCGGTCTTCACGGGGATGACGGCTCGACACTGCTGCCAGGGGATCCCTGCCGGAGTTTATCCCCGCGAAGGCGGGGACCCCTTAGCACCTGAAGCCGAAGGATCCCCGTTTTCACAGGGATGACGGCTCGATACTGCTGCCAGGGGATCCCTGCCTCCGCAGGGATGACGGCGTCACTTCGTTTCGCCGTCAGTTTAACAAGTAGCTCATGACAAAGCTGATCTGGTCCCGGTCCAGGTAGAACCCGAAGTTCGTAAAGGACCCGTAGATACCACTGTACTGGACCAGGAACCGGAACGGCTCCCGCAGATAGCCGATCTGGGGCTGGAGCATCCAGGCCCCCCGCACATCGTAGACCACCACGATCTGCGGGTTGAGCTGCCCGGTCATGTATGAGGTCCTCGTCAGGAAGGTCACCGTGCCCTCGACCTCCCGCAGGCCCGCGTAGTTCAGATCATCCGGGTAGATCGGCACCTGCTGCTTGATCTTGTCCTCATAATCCGATATCCACTGCCCAAAGTACTGCATGGACAAGAAGAAGGTCTGCGTCTTATTGAGCTTCCGGAGCCAGACATTCTTGTCGAACCCGATCATCCACCGCAGAATGTCCCGCTCCGTCTTGTGCCCCTGCGCCGGCAGGCCCTCCAGCCCCGGAATCGGAAGCCCGGTCGGGATCAGCGGCGTATTCTCCTCCGGGATGAACACAGACTCCTGCCAGAACCAGGCCACTTCGGTGCGAATCACCACGTCCAGGTGCGACTCCCACCAGTTCAGCGTCCCGCCCGTGACCTGCACGTCGTCGTAGTAGACCTCGATCGCCATGTCCGGGATCAGCCCGCCTGTGTCATTGACATTGAGCACCCTCGACGGCAGGTCCATGTAGCTCTTGTAGTGGCCCACCGACAGATTCACCGAATCGAACAGCATCCCCATCAACCGCGCGCCCCACCGGCTGTTGGACATCTTCTTGCCCGGTGTCTTCACAAAAACCGGCAGCGGCGGTTGCGGCAGCGGGTTCGCATACGGCGTGCCCGTCGGCGCGATCGGGGCCACCCGCACATCCCAGTTGCCCGGAACCCAGAAGCCCTCCAGCGTCAGCGAGGCGATCGGCCCCAGGTAGCCCAAGTTGTAGCTCCCCCGGAGCATCCACATCGGAATCCTACGGTCGTCCAGATCCTCGAAAATCCCCCCAAAGGTGCTGTCCAGCGGGTTGATCACGTCCAAGAGTCGGAAGATGTCCGTCTCCCCCCAACTCACATTCTGGCGCCCGATCCGGAAGGAGACCGGCCCCTTGGCGATGTCCCCGTAGCACTCCCAGAGATCATAGGCCTGCTTGAAGCTGTTGATGTTGTCCTTGTCCTGGTCTTTAACCTGCTGCAACGCCTCCGGGCCCACATCATATACGGCCTCGTACATGAACCGGCCCACGATCCGGTACTTGACCTCCACGCCCCACCGGGCCAGCGGCTTCATGAAGTCGATCTGCCCCATCAAGTCCCTCAGATCGTGCTGCACCTCCAGGTAGGCGATGTTCCGCCACTGGACCAGGTCCCCTACCGAGAGTTTCGGCTCGGTGAACCCCTGGGAATCACGCAGCCGGAGCGAAACCCTGGACTGGAGCTTGGCCGTGAACTCCAGGGTCAGCTTCTCGTCAATCACCACGGCCTGGGAACTCTGAGCCAGAACCAAGACCACCAGGAGGCAGGACAAGGTTGAAACGATCATCTGCTTCGTATTCCTGCTTGCCTTCATTTCTCACACCCCCTCCGGGCCGACAACCACCCCAAGCAAGCTTTCTAGGGCTATTGTGTCTACTTGCACAACTTCTGGAATCCCGCCAGAGTGAAGTAGTTGGGATCCAACTCGGCAAAGAAAGTCCATATGTTCTGCGGCGTGCAATCCTTGAGTACCCCCGATAGGTCCCTCCGGTCGTCGATCATCTGTTGGGAACTGCGGGTCAGGAACCGCATGCTCTTGTCGTCACTCTCGCAAGGCACGCCGGTGATGAATAGCGTCTTCCAGTAATCCCCGGGCCTGTCGTGGATGACCTTGTAGGTACATGTATATGTGTCCACTGAAATCCATAGGTACTGCTTGCCGTAATTGTAATAGCGATCCTTGGAATGCATCTCCAGGACATAAACCCACCGTTTGATCCAGCAGAGGTTTGTCGGCGCCCATGCAGCCCCTTGCCAGCCTTTCTTCTGATACCCGTAGATCACGGGCTTGATGTCGCTGGTCGTCTCCCATTCTCCTCGGTCGTTCCTCACGATCCGTGCCATGTCCACGTCCAGTACCGGCAGAAGGGCCTCTTGTTTTCTGAGGAGCTTCCAGGTGAAGGCCGACACCTTTCCGTCGTAACCGTTGGAATCGTCTACCGCGAAGTGAGATCCCCAAAGAGAGTCGGACCGGTTGCCGGCGCTCATGCGCCGCACCCGCCGGATCGCGGGCGAATAGCCGAAGCTGTTGTCCTCCTTTTTGGGGTCGAGATACCGCCAGGTCATCAACGCTGAGCCGGCCGCATCGCGAGGTTTCTTGACGATCCCCAGCGAGCATTTCTCCATGCGCCTCGGGTTCCGGATTTTCGCGGCTCCCGGGTGCCCGACCATCGGCATCTGCATGCCCACAAGGCCTCCCTCTCGAACATACCCGGAACGGTTCAGATAGACGCTCTGAAAACGGACCCGGACGTTGCCGCCCATGAACTGCATGAAGTGGTTGTTCTGCATGAGCTTTTCGGCCAGCCTCGGATCGTCCTCTGCGATCTTTGGGAAGGGAAGACCCACGATCTGGTATGCCGCCTTGCCCGTTGCAGCTTCGATGATGCCGCCATTCTCATCGAGCTCGTACTTGCCGACATTGGTCTTGAATGCTCGGATCTGGTATGGGGGAAAGCAGTCGGCCAACTCGTAGTTGGGCTTTTCGATGTTGAGGATGAAATCGCCTTTCTTCACCCACTGGAGGACCGAATCGGGCAGGAGCCCCTGGACCTTTTCCCAGTTCGTCTTGTCGATTACATCCCCGGGCGAGACATCAGCCCGTGTCGCGCTGACCGTTGCGACGAGGAAGACAACAAGCAAGATGCAGGCAGGTACGGTTCGAGGTCCTCTCATGGGCGCCCTCCTTGGCCTTCGGATGTTCTGAGTCCATATGCACCTGTTCAGTTCGGCCAATAGATATATTCGTCCCCCTCCTCCCAATAATCATACGCATCCCCTTCATCCGGTGGATCGATGATCGTCTTATCAATCTTGATGGGGGATTCGAGAAGAGCCGGCCAGAGCGGTTCAGCCTGTGCGGCATTGTGTTCATCAAGCATGGCCAGCATTTCTTCGACTCGATCAGGATTCTGATCCGCCACATTGTTCTGTTCGGTGGGATCGATATCCAAATGAAAAAGCCACACTTTGTCGGGTCGGGTCGTACGTTGGAACTTCCAACCATCGGCGATTACGACCTGATAATGACCGCTGCGCCAGAACAGACGATCATGAGGGTCACCATTCCGAGCCTTTGCGACCTTTTCAGCCTCACCCTCGACAGATGAATGGGTCACAAAGGGCAGTAGATCGACACCGTCCATGGGCCGGTCTGCCGGAACCGAAGCGCCTGCGGCCGCGGTTGCGGTCGCGGACATATCAAAATGGTGGACAGGCTTATCAAAGCGCGAACCTGCTGCAATCTTCGCCGGCCAACGCATCAGATAAGGTACATGTATGCCGCCCTCAAAGAATGTGATCTTCCATCCCCTGAAGGGTTGATTGATTTCGGGTAGAGCGATGTATCCTGCGCCTCCATTGTCCGATGTGAACATGACGAGGGTATTATCATCCAATCCATTCTCTTTAAGAGCGTCAAGCACTCGTCCCACGCTGCGATCCAGCGCACGTATCATGGCCGCATAGACGCGCCGCCTGTGATTCTTGATATGGGAAAGGGCGTCGTAATCGGCCCGTGTGGCCTGTAGTGGCGTATGCGGGGCCCAGTGCGCCAGATACAGGAAGAAGGGGCGATGCTTGTTTGCCTCGATCACCTTTACCGCCTCATCGGTGTAGTAGTCGGTGAGATACCCGCCGGGTTCAAAAGCGTCCCCGCTGTTAAAGCTGGCTGCGTGCTGCATGACTGCCCACAAGAAGAGATCGATGGGATCGAAATCCTGCTTGGAGTTCACTACATTCGGATCATCTTCGGGTAGATAGAGTCCACTGGCCATCAGCAGACTCTCATGAAAGCCCTGATCGATCGGTGCCATACCCTTTGAAAGGCCAAGATGCCATTTTCCAATATGCACCGTGTGATATCCGGCTTCCCTGAGCGTTTCAGCCAGTGTGATTTCCTCGGTCGGCATTCCCATCTCCTGAAAGGGCAGCTCCTGGTCGCCTTTCTCATCGAAATGGGAAATGAGTTGTGGACCCCCTGTCCGTCCTCTGGCCATCCTGGCAATCATCTTCAACATCCCGGGAGGCGTTGGTGTGAACTCAAATCCAAATCGTGTTGGATAACGTCCTGACATCAAGGCTGCCCGGGACGGGGCGCAGGTGCCGCAAGCGGAATACCCATTGGTGAACTGAACCCCTTCGACCGCAAGGGAGTCGATGTGAGGAGTCGGAACCGTGCCGCCGGCGACACCGCCTCCATTGAGCGTCAGATCGTTCCAGCCAAGATCGTCCGCAACGATCAGGACGATATTCGGCGGGCGGTCCCCTTTCCAGGCCTCAGCAGTGCTTGTGCTCCAATTGATTTCCTGATGAGGGCCCACCGGCATTCGCAATTTCACCAGCAGGTTGATTCCTCCAAGCACCAACTCAAGCCTGTACTTGAATCCAACTCCAGCAAGTACAACCATGACGACAAGAAAGCCTATTAGCCATTTCTTCATGGCTGACCTCCTCGGCCCCTTCTTGCGGTGTTCCCGGTGATCCTGCTGTAGACCGGCGTCAGCGTAGAGTCATTTATGGGCCTTGTAATTTTGCACCAGCATGCCCGGCTCTCGAAATTACACGATTGTGTAATTATTCTTGCGTGAGCACGATTAGATGTCAAGCATGATTTGAACAATCCCCAGAGACACAATGAGGCTGTCAAAAGGATGAAGATCAGGAACGAAGCCGCAAAGCAACTTGCTCAGAAAAGAAGTGTCAACGGTGGCAAAGGGATCACAGCGAATGCGGGCGGAACCAGAGCTGCAGCTAGCTCTCCAGTACCGAAGGGAGGCTCTCAATCGTCTTTACGGCCTCTTCCATGATGGCATCCACCATATCTTTGACCTTTGGCATATCATTGACGCGCTGCGCGCACTCGCCGCCCGCATACATGGCGTTCTCACGGTCCCCCTCGGTAACGGCACGGATTCCCTTGTTCTCGTTGTCCATCAGTGTCAATGCACCCTCGGTAATGGGGCCCGGGGTGTCCAAGAACAGTTCCGGTGTAAGTTCCAGCGTATTCTTCTGGTGCTCCACAGAGGTGGCGGTTTTGATCCATCTGGCCGGCCCCACATACCCCCTGGCCACCAGGGTCCCGCGATCACCCGCCTCGACAATACCCTGTTTCCAGAGGAGTGCGAAGTCACTTTCTTCGGTAGCTAGAAAACGGGTTCCCATCTGGATGCCCGCTGCGCCAAGTGAGAGGGCGGCCGCCAGGGACCTGCCATCACAGAAGCCGCCGGCGCCCGCAACCGGGATTCCGGAATCCGCGAGTGCCTCGACAACCGCAGGCAGCAAGACCATGGAGTGAACAGGCTCCCAGGAGGTGTGAAATCCGCCTTCGTGTCCGGAGGCTACGATCAGATCAACGCCCGCTTTCTGACATCTCAGTGCCCCTTTTACGGAGGGGATGACGTGAAGCCACTTGAATCCTGCCCCCTTGATCTTGTCGCCCCATGGCAAGGGGTCGCCGGCGGACGTGAAGATCACCTTGAATTGTTCTCTCGATTCCGGGTGTTCTTCGCGATATTCAGTGGCCGTGCGGATCAGTTTCTTCGCATCTTCCAGCATCAGGTCCGAAACCATGATGTTCAAACCAAAAACACCACCGGATTCCTTTGTTCTCTCAGAGGCCTGGTCCAGGGCCTTGCACAGTATGGTTTCCATCTCATCTTCAGAATCCGCGCCGGCTGTCTCGACCCAATGCTGAAAAATCTCCGGTTGGAAATCCTTGCTGCTCGAAGTGATTCCACTGGTGGACATCAAACCCAGTACCCCGGCATTGGCTGCTGCAATGCAGAGCTGATTGTTGCTGAAAGGCCCCATCCCGGCCTGGATAACGGGGTGCTTGATTCCCAGCAAATCGCACATCCTGGTTTTGATCATCTCACCCTCCCAACTTGTGTTAAAGTAGAGGCAATTCCAGTTTGATTTATATCCTCCTTTTTGTTAATAGTCAAACACTATTTACCGATCGTTAAAACGAAATCGGCAGGCATCATGGGATGCGATTTGCTGCGTTGAACCGATAGGAAATGACCGGGTGGACGACCCAAAACAGATGGATAGAGGGAAATCATGGATCTCAAGCTAAAGGGAAGAAGAGCGATCATTACCGGTGGATCCAAGGGTATTGGCAGGGCGATCGCGGAAACCTTTGCCGAGGAAGGGTGCAATGTTGCCATATGTGCCCGAAACCCGGATCCGGTGGAGGCAGTCGTCGGAGCGCTTGCGACAAGAGGCGTTTCCGCTTTCGGGGACGCGGTGGACATCACGGATGAGGGGGCATTGAAAGGATGGGTTGCCCATGCTGGAGAACAGCTGGGTGGAATCGACATTCTCGTATCCAATGTGGGGGCCATGGCCATCGGCGCAGATAGGGACTCGTGGCAGCAGAACCTGAGCACAGATGTTCTGGGCCTCGTACACATGGTTGATGCCGGATTACCCTATTTGGAGAAAGCTGCCGAGCAGCATGGGGATGCGTCTATTGTTGCCATCGGTTCGACTGCCAGCGCCACCTCACCTGAGCCGTCTTCCTATGGTGCAATGAAAGCTGCCATGGTGCACTACATCAAGGGCGTGGCCAAGCAGAATGCGGCCAGAAACATACGTGCGAATATCGTATCTCCGGGAATGGTCTATTTTGAAGGCGGGGTCTGGCACAGTATTGAGCAGTTGGCGCCGGACTTCTTCAAAACGTCGCTGGAAAAGAATCCCATGGGCCGGATGGCAACACCACAGGAAGTGGCCAGCGCAGTCGTATTCCTTGCAAGCCCCCGGTCTGCCTTTACGACCGGTGTCAATTTGAATGTGGAAGGTGCCCTGACCGAAAGAGTCAACTACTGAAGAACAGGTTTGAAGACCCTACTGGTCCACGTCTGGGCATTGGGTAGTCGGATTTCCGATGTCCAGACGTGACACCTCGCCCGGCCTGAAGCCGATCATTGCCCTCCCCTACCGTACCGAGAACCCTGGATCACCCCTACCTCTTTGCTTGAAATGATTCCTTCTTCGCAATCCCCGCCGGCCGGGAAAAGAGAAATTCTTTATTACAATTATTTCCTTGTTTTGCAACTCAGCATTCAGTAATCTGGACACCGCAAACACAAGGAGGAATGCAATGGTTGCCTCCGAATGGAGACGCTCCCTACTCATGGTGCTCCCATTTTCTTTCCTTCTCGCATGTGGCGATGACGATGCCCTCCAACCTACGCCTCCCCCTCCCCCCCCTCTGGCATGTGCTGATGAGGTACCGGAAGCCTTGCGTTTGTGTATCAGGGACGTGAATGAGGCAACCCATGCTTGTTACAAAGGAAATGATGCAGCCCGGTCTCTTTTCCAAGAAAATGACGCCAAGCGCTGTGCTTCAAATGATGCCGCTTCTGTCGAAGCCATCGAAACGATGAGAAGCATTGTCATGAATTCCTGCGACGACGGGGATCTGTTTTCGCTATCTGAGGATCATCTGGCGGATCGTCTCGAATACGCCTGCCAATCCAATGCGGATTCGATTGCCTGGAGAACCTATGGTGGTCCCCAGGCGGCCGCATGGACTGACATTCCGGTGGGTCCCTGTGCCGGAGGCTCAACAGCCTACGCGAAACAGCAATACTGTCTGACAGAGGCCCACAGAGTCGTTGCATCCTATGTTGACTTCGCGCTGAAGCAGATGAACGACTGCCTGGCCGGCGAGACCTGTGATGCCTCAACGGTTGGAGAAAGAATCAGGACAAGAAGAACCAAAGCGGTCAGGGACATCACCAATGCCTGTCCGGCTTCATTTGCGCCTTTGGATAGACTGGTAGGGCTGACCCCCAAGATCTATGTTGACCGCGCCTCGGATCAGGTTGACTGTATTATATCCACAGCCCATCCCGAAGTAGCGCCATTCACACCCCGGTGTGGTCCTTCCAACGTCGACGGTGGCCATTACGATGCGGTGGCCGAGGCCAGGGTCACGGGCGGGTGGACGCGACTGGAACTCCATGATGGAGATGATCCAGTTGAAGGAGATGATGGAAATGATCCACATGCTGTAACCGATGATTGTGACGCAGTTGACGAAGACGATGAAAAGGTAAAGTACCCGAAGTGTGGACACGGTGGCAAATACTTCATATGGGTTCGATTGGCGCCCAAGGATGAGCCTCTGGACCGGGTCGTCATTCTCCTGCAGGGGGGTGCCCTCTGCCTGACAAGGGATCAGTGCAAAGAACGGCCTGACCATCTCTTCCGGGCCGACGATGAGGCCGACAACGAGGCCGACGATGAGGATTATTGCCTGCCGAGGCATAGTTGGCCCCCGGAGGATTGGCCCCCGATGCACGATGGCCCCCCAGATCCTGATTGGGACCCGGGCCTCATAGATACATGCGAAGCGCACCTTCCCATCAGGAACAACCCTTTCAGAAACTGGACCATGCTTTACCTGCCTTATTGTACTCAGGACGTATTCCTCGGAGGCGGTTGTACTGATTATGTCCCTGACCCTCCGGTTCATCGTTACGGCGCGGTCAACCTACGTGCCGGGGTGCGTGTGCTTCGGGACATCATCTGGAAGATGATGGACCAAGAGGTAGAGGACGAAGAGGTGGACGACCAAATCCGCAAGAAGGGTTATCGCCCGGATGAGCTCAAGGCGATCTTCGGTGGTCAGTCTGCGGGTGGCTATGGTGCGATGTACAACTATCACTGGATGCTGGACGATCTGTTGTGGCAAAGAACAACGGCCTTCCTCGACGCCAGCTGCGGGCTAGACAACGATAAGATTCGCGGAGTGAAGAATCTTGGAGCCCTCATGGTAAAGAATTGGAAGATTCAGCCAAATCTACCCCCTTATTGCTTCAGTGGTGACTGCGCAGTGGGACCAAATACCTTTGCCGCATACGCACCTCGCTTGAACAAGGATCTGGGGCAACAGTACCTCATAGTTTCAAACCAGAGAGATGATGAGCAGAGGCTTGCTGCATTCTTCCTCGATGAGTTCGAGTGGATCGAAGCCATCCGCGAGGCATACTGCAGAACCAAGGGGCTCAACGGAATCGAGTGGTATCTCAGACGCGATTTCATGAGTCAGCACACGGTCTCGAGTCGTATTGAATCCTATTTCCGCCCCTTGGGGGGTGTGCTGATGAAGGATTGGATTCGAGATGCCGTCAACTGTCCGGGTTCTGTTACGGATCTTGGGCTAGGGATCCATTGCGCCGAGTCCGACACCGAACCTAACACCGAACCCTGCACTGAGCCCTGACTCACCCTGGATTCGTTCCCGCGTGACCCGCCCCTAAGGTCTGTGTGAGGGCAGCGGCAACAGTCACGAAACCCCGGCCATTACACGTAGCCCATAGCCCGTTGGGGTCAAGTCCGGGCGCTGGAAAGTTGAACAGACCAGAACACTCGATATCGATCTAATATTTTTTCATATTCTCTATTACTTAGAGATTATAGTTCAAGTCGATTCGATGTTTGCGGCTGCCCTGGTTCGAGGCTTGACCGCCTGGCCCGGTTCAGGCCCGATTGTTGTCCTTTGCAACCGTGCCGTAGAGATCCATGGCCGTTTGAAACGGGGGTGTACGCTCATGCCGGTGGAGCCTCATGGCTTCTTCCGGACAGGCGATGGCACACACACCGCAGCCGATGCATTTCTCAGGGTCCACGATGGGTCGCCCTGCTTTGTCATCCAGCGACAGGGCATCCAAAATGCAGCGGTCCACACATTCCCCGCATTCAATGCAGTCATCGCTCGCCCGAGGCAGAAAGCTTGAAGGCAGGACGGCTGTCGGATTGTCCCAGAGAGTCCTGCCGCGCACGTTCGAGCAGCAGCATCCACAGCAAAGGCACATGATCATGTGTGGATCGTCGATATAGTTGTCCGTGGTGGGGATCAACCCCACATCTACCATCTGGTCAAGGTACTCGATGGCCTGTTCTTTGGAGACCTTCTTCCCCAATCCGATATCCTGGAAATGGGCGGCAGTCCTGCCGATGAAGATACACGCAGCAACAGGGAACTTGTCCTTGCATTCACGGATGTCCAGCTTTTCTGTTCGTGTTCTGCAGGGGCACGGCACCAGCGCCAGATCCTCGGTGCCAAGCCCTTTGATATAGGCATGGGCTTCTTCAGCATCCAGGGTCTTTGTCTCCGCATGAATCGCCTTTTCCACCGGGATGGCCCGCAACACGGGGGTGCCTTTTTCAGAGGTTGCATAGTACTTGTAGAATTTCTCCTTGATAAAGAACTGCTGATAGAGTTTGGCTGCCTCGAGGTCATCCGGTTTGATGTCGGGATAGAACATATGCAGGTTCAGAAGGCTGGGCACAACAGGCAGCCGGTACTTTCCCTTGGATCCCACAAGAGCGGCTCTGCGTGTCAATGGGTCAAGCGTCTCCTTGATCACCGCTGCATCTTTGCCTGCGAGGGTGGCCAGATCTTCCACGGTCTTGGGAATGTACATATCGAGATGCTGTACCAGTTCCGCCTCCTGTGGTGAATAGACGATTTTCAGGAAGGCAAGGAAGGCTTTCGAAATGTCCCCGTCAGCCTTTGGGGCTGTTTGAAATCCTCTGTCGATACCCTCTGCAATTCGCATGTAGGCTTGATCGCCTGCGGCATTCTCTCTCTCCATCATCTACCCTCCTTCTTCCCATATCGGGGTCAGGTCGTCATTCATTAGAATGATTCATACATCAAGCGTTTCTCCGGATCCATGGCTGCGAGGCGCTCGGTCGCCTCCTCGGCCGAAACGACTTCCAGCGATCCGTCCGGATTCTGAACAACGCATCCGCTTTCCCGAAGGGCCTTGTAGCGCTTCGCACGCTCTGCTTTGTCGGCCACACAGATGAGATGGCAGTTCCCGCACGTGAGCGCAATCCGCCGGTCCGGCAACATGGGGTGGCGGTAGCCGCCCTCGATCTGGGGACGATTCACAGAGGCCTGGACGGCCATTGCCAGGGCAGGATAGAACTCCTCTTCCGCCTCGGGAATAAGGAATCGGCCGGGCGACCAGGTAGACCAGGTGCCCGAGGGATGCAGTCCGGTAAAACCGCCGCAGACGAAATCACATCGATGATAGGTGCGACGTTTCGAGTAGGTGTACTCCTTTCCGCCCAGCGTCACCCGCTCCACGCCATCAGGATCCATCATACTCGATGCGCACGACGCGACACACAGCTTGCAGTCGTCGCAGTAGTCGTCCTCATCCGGCAGCGGAGGCGTGGGTTCCAGTTCCGCAGATGTCACGATCGCGCCGAAGATGATCCCTGCCCCCTCGTTCTTTGTAATCACGTTTCCGGACAGGCCGAAATGAGCGATCCCGGAAGCAACCGCAAGGTACCGGAGGGAGAGATCCGGCATCATCACGGCCGAGCCTCCAGGAACATCGTTTCGGTAAACCGTGTTCGCGCAGATCGCATAGGCGTCGTGGCCCAGTTCTTTGAGAAACTTCTCCCCGAAAAGGGCCGTCCCGCTCGCCAGCAGGTTCACGCGGATATTGTCCTGCTCATGAGAGAGGCGATCCTCTTTCCTCAGGTATCTGTCGATCAACTCCTGATCCAGGGCAAATCCGAAAACGATGGCTGACTTTGCGTTGGGCAGCACATACGTGAGATCCACAGACGGGGGTCCGCCGGCGAGGGTCTCCAGAGTGGCGACACCCACGGCACATGCCCCCGACGTCCACTGAGCGTCCACGATGATCTCATTCAGGTTCTCCATCGCTCTCTCTCCTCTCTTGATTGGGTCAAAGCCTCGAATTACCGTTCGCTGCCGCCTGCGATCTTCATCATCTTCTGAGCCGTCTCCGAACCGGCGTTTTGGTTCTGGCCCGTCACCAGCCGACCTTCGACGACGACGTGATTGGCGAACATGTCCTGCAGGGCCGTTTGGCTCTCAAACAGGGCCCCGGCGGCCCTCAGCTCACGCTCCGGGTGCTGTGGCGTCATTGTGATCCCCATGAGCGTCTTGCTTTTGACACTCGTTAAAGCCTACCCGCACCGGGGGTGCTTGTCAAGCTCTTTTACACCCGTAAAATCCTATTGACAAGCCACCGCCCCCTCACTATCCTGGAGCCCACGAAAGGGAAAGAAACTCGGGGATTTACATCCATGGCGCAAAGGAATGAAGTAGTTGATCTGGCTCGAACGGGAAAGATCAGGGCCACCAAGCAGGGGAAGTACTAGACATTCCTCCGTAGAGATGTAAGAAACTACGTGAATCGCAGGAAATCCGGAAATCGCTCAGTAACTCGCGAGGAGCATAAGAAATGTCAGTCGTTGAAATAGAAAAGGACGGTACCGTTGCGGTCATCAAGATGACCAACGGCGAAAACAGACACAACAAGGTCTTTGAGGAAAGCATGAGCCGTGCCCTCGATCAAGTTGCCGACGATGAGAGTATTACCGCCGCGGTCTTGACTTCTACCGACGCGAAAAACTGGTCCCAGGGCATTGATCTGGAATGGCTCATGCAACAGATAAACGAAAAGAACACCGAAATCATCAGACAATTTCTGCATGGCATGGACCAGGTGTTCAGAAAGCTGCTTGTGCTGCCGGTGCCCGTCATTGCAGCCATCAACGGTCATGCCTATGCGAATGGCGCTATCATGGCCACCCATTGTGATTTCAGGTTCATGCGGAGCGATCGGGGGTTTTTTTGCCTGCCCGAGGTCAACCTGGATATTCAGTTCACGCCGGCCATGCACCGAGTCTTCTATCACAAATATCCGAGTTTTGTGGTCAACCGGTTGATGTTGACCGGAGAGAGAATGACGGCACCGGAACTCGAGAAGCATCATGTCATTGAAAAGGCTTGCGCCAATACGGAAGAGACAATGAAGGAATCCATGACCCTTGCCAGGACCTTTCAGAAGAAAAGACAGACTTTCGGCAAACTGAAACGAATGTCGAACCAGCCGATCATAGACGCCATTGACAACCTGAATCCCCTTCATTGGGTCGACGAATTCCAGGTCTAGTCCTTCTCGAGAGGAGGGAAACATGATGAGAAGAGAATGGATCATTCTGGCTTGCCTGTCCCTGGTTGCCTCTATGGCGCTTTCGTGTACCACCGACCAGGTGGACAGCGTCATGAAGAGAGGAATCAAGCGTATGCTCGAAGACCGAGCAGAGGCCATGGATATGCTCAAAGACCCGGACATGCAGGTCATCCTGGTGGGGTCTGGAGGCCCGCTCGACAATGAAGAAAGACTGGCTTCCTGCACCGCGGTCATAGCCGGCGGGGAATTCATTGTCGTCGATCTGGGAGCCGGAACCTGGCGGAATGTAAATCTGCTCAACCTGCCCTCTGCGGGTCTCAGCGCGGTGTTCCTGACGCACTTTCACTCCGATCATATCGCTGATTTGGGAGAGACGGATTTCGGGTCCTGGACCCAGGGCAGAAAGACGAACCTGGACGTGTACGGACCCGAAGGGGTTGACCAGGTCGTCAGAGGTTTCAGCATGGCCTATGCACTGGACAAGAAATATAGAATCGCCCATCACGGCGAGGATATCGTTCCCCCCGGCGCGTCCGCCATGGTCAGCCACACCATAGACGTCAAAGACCCGGATGAAGCCGTTCTTTTCTTTGATAGAAACGGGGTCAAAGCCTATGCCTTTCTAGTGGACCATTCTCCGGTGGTGCCGGCCGTGGGATACCGCTTTGAGCACAAAGGGAACGTCGTTGTGATCACCGGGGATACAGTGAAGACGCCAACCCTCGCCAAACATGCAAAGGACGCTGATATCCTCATAAGCGAAGGCCTGTCCATGAGGGCGGTCAAACTGCTTTCCGAGACACTGGCTGAAGAGAATCAGCCAAGACTTTCCAAGATCATGAAGGATGTCCTGGACTATCACATCGACCCGGTTCAGGCCGGAGAAGTCGCCCAGGAGGCAGGGGCAAAGAAGCTTGTGTTCAATCATGTGGTCCCCCCCATTACCAACAGGATTGCCAAGTCCATATTTCTGAGCGGTGTGAAGGATGTGTATGACGGAGAGGTCATCCTCGGGGAAGACGGTATGCGGTTTGCCCTCGCCCCGAAAGAATAGAGATCTTGACAACCCCCCACCCTGTCAACATACTGGGACCCAGGAATCGGAAAATGACAAAGAAGAAGAGCAAGAAGAAGATCCCAGAGAGGCAGGAACCAGGCCCGAGACGAAACAAAAGAGTGGCCACCCGCGACAAGATCCTGGAAGCTGCAAAGCAGGTCTTTGCCGAGCACCCCTATTCCTCGGCCAGTATCCGTATGGTCGGAAAGGCGGCCGGCATCGATCATCCCCTGATAAGCTACTATTTCCCTACCAAGGCGGACCTCTTCGAGGCGGTTGTGGAGGAAGTCGCGGAGACCTATATTCAGGCGAACACGTCTTGGTTCGAAGGTCTCGAGGAGTTGAGCGCTTCCCGCGGGCTTTCCCTGTACCTGGATCGCCTGCTCGAATTCACATCGGAACATCCGGAGGCGTTGCGGATCGTAGCACTCAATCTGGTACAGCCCGAAGGGTCGGCATGCACACCCGGCTACAAACAGATGCAGGGGCTTCTTGCCAGAAATACGGAGACCTTTCGGAAGGTCGCGGCCCTGCAGAACTCACCCCGAGAGATCAGGATGTTCACCGAGAGCTTCAACACCATGGTCATCAACTACCTTGGAGCCGCAACCTACTATGCGGGCGTTCTGGGCATGAATCCCCAAAGCCCGGCTTATCGAAGGTGGTTCAAGGAAGCCATGGTTCTCCTGTTCCTTCCTCGTCTCAAACAGTTGATCCTCGGAACGAGTTAGGAAGCATCGATCTTCTGTTCCAGGAGTTCCGCAGCCTCTTTTACGTTCATGTTCTCGTGAATCAATCCGAACACTGCGGAGAGCAAAGCGGTCGGATGAGGGCTCTGCCACACGTTCCTACCCATGACGATTCCTCTTGCCCCACCTTGTAGCGCCCCGTAGATCATGTCTAAGGTATCCAGGTCGGTCTCGCACTTCGGCCCTCCGGCAATCATTACGGGCACGGGACATCCGGCCACCACCTTGTCGAAATCGCTCTCGGTGTAGTAGGTCTTGATGATATCCGCCCCGTGTTCCGCACCCACTCGTGCACCCAGGGCGATGAACTGGGGATCCTTCTTCTTGTCCTCGTTGATCTTTCCCAGCCCGATGACGCCCAGGAGCGGAAGATCCCATTGCCGGCATTCGGTTGCCATCTCGGCCATACCGATCAGGGTTTCGTGTTCGTACTCCGACCCGATGAAGGCCGTTGTGGCCATCGCGTCGACGCCCAGGGTCAAAGCCTCTTCCGCATCCGCTGTCTGTCCTTCTCGGGTCAGATCAGGGCCGGCGATCGTGGCTCCACCGCTGGCTCGCAGGATGACGCCGGGATCGCCGGCAGGATCAAAAGCGTACGTGTAGATCCCCTTGGTCATGAGCCAGCAGTCCACCTTGCCGGTAGCGTCCAGGTCGCGGATCGTCTTTGCAATGTCCACGATGCCGGTCATGGCGCCAAGGGCCATGCCGTGGTCCACTGCGAGCACCAGGCTTCGTCCTGTCTTTCTGTTCAGAATTCGCTGTAGACGTCTCTGTTTACCGTCCATTTCGAACCTCCTTTGGAAACCTATCCGAAAACAACCACGCCCCGAATCATCGACTGATTCTTTGCCTTCTCTACGGCATCGAGGAATCGGTCGAGTTCGAACCTGTCGGAAATCAGACCTTCCACATCGATTGCACCGCTGCCGATGAGGCCCACGCATTCCCTGAACTGCTTCACAGAGCAAGCGAACGTTCCGGTCAGATTGATTTCACAGTAGTGAAGCCACCTCGGGTCCACCGAGATCATCTGCCCCGCCGCAGGGCCACCGAAAATATTGAAGGTCCCGCCGTTTCTCGTCAATTTCAGGTTCTCTTCGATCACCTGTGGAACGCCGAGTGACGCGATCACCGCCTCTGCGCCCTTCCCCTCCGTTATCTTCCTGATTTCATCGATGTGATTCACGGAACCCGGGTTGAGACAGAAGTCCGCTCCCATTGTTTTGGCTGTTTCCAATCGGCTGTCCAGGAGATCCACCGAAATCACTCGGGCGCCCGCCCATTTGGCCATCTTCACGTGCATGAGCCCCATGGGCCCGGCCCCAAGAATCAGCACCGTGCTTTCCGGCTCCACATTGCATGCCTTCAACGATGCGTACACACAGGAAAGGGGTTCGGCCAGCACCGCCTTCTCAAAGGGGAGATCATCCGCGAGCTTTACCACACCGCCGATGTTGACGATCTGTTTCGGAAGCCTGACGAACTCGGCAAACCCTCCCTCGATCCCGTGGGCCAGGCCGAACTCGTGCTCGCAGAGACTGTTGCGTCCCCTCTTGCAGAAATAGCATTCCCCGCAGACCGCGATGGGATAGACCGCGACCCTGTCCCCGACCGCGTAGTCGGTCACACCCTTCCCTGTCTCGGCGATTTCGCCAACCACTTCGTGGCCGAGAATCGTGGGCAGGTCCTTCGGCAAACCCTGGCCCAGGAGGGTCTTGATATCCGTTGCACAGATCCCGCACATCTTCGTCCTCAGGACGATTTCGCCTTCATCTGCCGCAGGCGTGCCGTACTCCTCGATACGGATATCGCCTTTGCCGTGAACGACCGCTGCCTTCATTTCAACCGTCCCTCGATTTTTCCTTGATCGTTGACATGAGAGCCCTGACCTTCCCGGGATCCTTCTTCCCCGGGTCGCTCTCCACTCCGGAACAGAGATCGATGCCGTAGGGGTCGACAGTGTCGAGGGCATTCCCCACATTCTCCGGGTTGATGCCTCCCGCCAGCCAGATCGGCACCGGGCTCCGTATCGCATCCATCAGCCTCTTCACCACGTTCCAGTCGGAGGTCTTACCGGTCCCTCCGAATTTCTTTCTCCCTTTCGACATGGCGACCGTATCGAACAGAAGGGAGTCCACCCCTGCACGCAGATAGTCGTCGATCGTTTTCCGGACATGGCCGAGGTCGGTTTCCTCCCCGGCCTCGGGCAGGTGGACGGATTGCCAGAGCTCTACAGACGGGTAGGCCTTCTTCAGGTCTTTCAAGAAAGCCGGATCCGTCTCGCCCAGAAACTGAACAGCAAACGGGTCCAACGTCTCGATCAGGGTCTCGATCCTCTCCGCTTTCATCTTGAAGACGAGGGCGACCCCGGGGATCGGTGGGTCGGAAAACAGCGAGGCAGCCTCTTCGACGGTGAGTGAACGGGAAGAGAAATCGACCTCGATCACGACGCCGAAGCAATCCGCGCCTTCATCGGCTGCGAGCCTTACGTCTTCGAGGTTCGTTGTGCCGCAGATCTTCGCCTTGTAGCCGCCTTTCATGCCCTACCCTTTGAGCCAGGTATCGTTCAAGAACGTCCGCTCCACGCCGTTTTCCGTGACCGTGCCGCCCGTGTTGTCCACGAAGGTCTCGATGATGCGGGTCTCGGCAACATTGAAGGACTTCAGGTACTTCAGGGCCCTGTCGTACACATCCTGCTTCTGTGTCAAGGCAAAGATGGTGGGACCCACGGAACTCATGCCCACGATCTCGACACCAACCTCTCGCAACGCGTTCAAGTAACTGTAGATCGGCGTCCCGTATGCGCCGTGCTGCTCGCACTCGGCCCTCTTGGAGCCAAGGTAGGTAATATCGAAGAGGGCATCGCCCATCTTCTTCAGGTCCCCTGTGATCATACCCGGAATCATATCAAACAGCACGAGCTGTGCCTTTGCGGCCGCCTGCATCGTGTCCAGGCTCCTTGCTCTCCTGAGGAGCAGCTCGACTTCCGACTCGGCCGCGGTTTCCTTGCCCTGGAACTCGTCCTCCAGGCTCTTCACCTCCGGTATGAATACGATCACTTTCGTGTCGGGCAACTCCACCCTGTGCACCATGACAAGATCGTCGCTTGCAACGACCCAGCCTCCGTTGATGCCCACCATGGCCCCAATGCCGGTCTCGAAGGCAGGCAACAGGTAGCCGTTCTCGCCAGGGCTTTCCTCGCAGGAATGATACCCCATGATCCTGCGAAGCTCCCAGCCGTGAAACGGCCTGCCGAGCACCTCGTTCATGCCGATACACACAGCACACATGGAACCAATGGACGAACCGAGCCCCACATGCCGCCTCTTGTGGTCGTGCAGCTCGATCTCGAACCCTCCGGTGTACCCGAGCAGGTCCTTGAAGATATGGGCGAAGTGCTGCACGATCAGCCCTCGCTCACCGCTCGTCCTGATTTCCGGCTCCTTGATCGCCTTTACCGTAGCATGGAAATACACACCGATGCTGATCCCCACGCCGCCTCCCCCGGGGCGGTTGAGGTTGAAGCAGTTCATGTCCAGGACCGTGGCATGGAGCCTTGCCGGGACCTTGACCTTCACTTCCTTTTCCCCGACATCGCCCACCTTACGGGGCTCGATACTCATCTTCTCGTAGGAATGAATGAAATCCTTGTTTCCAGGCTCGAATTCTTCGAGAACGGTCGAGACCTTGTCAAAGCGTCCACCGATGATACCCACCTCGATCTTCTGTTTCTCAGGGTGCTGTTTCTGATCGTCCATCTACATCTCCTCTTCAAGCTTTCTCCTCTGATGTTGGTCACAAAGGCCGGTGCAGGCACGCCGGAGGCGCTTCTCCTTCCGCAGGCCAGTGCGGGAAGGCCATCCGTCCGGGACGTCTCCACCATCTGGTTCATCAATTCAGGTGTTTCGGATGGGAAACGCGAGGGGCCTTGAGAGAGACATCGAGTTCTGACCCGGGGATAGCCCACACAGGGATGGCAACCACGCGCAAATACAAAAAGTTACCATACGGTCGGGTGATGGTCAATTCAGTGAGGCTCTATGCGGAACCGTACATTCAGACAAAGATGGTGGATCCCGAGTCGCTGCAATGGGATTTGCAGGGTGGTTCCTGCTCGAATGCCTGGGGGTATCTTCACGGAAATCGTTCGTTTCCCCCATGTCCATCCTCTTGCATCACACCGCAGACAAGGAAAGGGAAATGCGCCGCCCCGTCCCTCACATACCCGACACGGCTCATAGATCGGAACGTCCAGGGGTTGGGTCACGCCGCGCGCGGCTTCGTCGGGATTCAGGATGAATTCCACGTTGAGTTCCTTGAGGGGATCCACCTTTCGCAGAGGACCGAAGAAGTCCCTCCGAATGTGATCGAGAATCTCTTCGATGCCCGGCAATACCGATCCGAATTCCTCCCAAACGGAAACAGGCCCCCTGTGGACCGGCCTTGACGTGGCCCTGGACCTTTCCTCGTGTTTCATCAGGTCTTCGTTGTATGCCCTTCGTCTTGCCTCGTTTCGAAGCACTTCGTAGGCTTCCTGGACTTCGCGGAACTTCTCATCTTCGCTCTCGGCGGCTCTATCCGGATGATGCAGGAGGACCAACTTGCGGTGGGCTCGGCGGATGGCTTCTTCGGTCGCATCTCTTCCGACCTTGAGGATTAGATAGTAGTCCTTCATGCGAAACCTCCTAACCTCTGTGCGAGCCTTGGCCAATCAGGATGAGTTTCGATCTACTCTCTAATGATCATTTTCTTAATCACGGACCCGGGGTGGGTCAAGGATTGACCACCCGCTTTTTCGTCCCTGAGGAAGACGCATTTTTTTCCTCTTTTCCCCCTTGACCCTCTGGCAAGGAGTGATTAAATTTTTCTGCAAAGGCAATAATATCCATTAAACTCAACAACTTAAAGGAGGTGCGCCATGATGGTCCGTTGGGATCCTTTCACCGAGATGGACTCTTTACAGAGAAGCATCAATCGCCTCTTCGACGATGCGGGCTCGACACGTAAGCAGCGAGGAGAGTCGGCCGATGCCGTATGGGCTCCGCCGGTCAACACCTTCGAGGACAAGGATGCGTTCCTTCTGTCTCTCGACCTGCCCGGACTGACCCAGAATGACATCAAGATCAACCTGGACAACAACACCCTGACCATATCGGGCAGTCGAAAGCTCGAACACGAGGGCAAGAAAGAAAACTACCAGAGGATTGAGTGTGTTTTCGGAACTTTCGGCCGATCCTTCACCCTTCCGGCAACCGTCGCCGCAGAAAAGATCGAAGCGAACATGGAAAACGGCGTCCTCAAGGTTCGTTTGCCGAAGCGGGAGGAATCCAAGCCGAGGCAGATCGAGATCAAGGCGAACTAGATCATCGCATCCGATCCGACCTTGAATAAGAGTCGGCAAGCGGAGTGTAGACAGCAAGGGGGTGCGCTGAGATGATGAACGCACCCCCTAAGGCTGCCGTGGCAATCGAAGATTCATCTCGTCCGCTTCTGCGTCACCCAGGCGAGCAACCTCTACCAGACGAGATCATCACGAAATAGCCGTGTTATCCTCCAGCAGACGAAGTGCAAGCTGACGCTTCGCATCATTTGCCACGTGAATCGTCTGTGTCGGAAATGCGAAGTCGATCCCCTCTTCGTTGAAGCGCCTCAAGATTTCCATGTTAACGCGATGGTTGAAGTCCACGAACATCCAGAAATCGGGCGGTTCGTACCAGTAGATCATCAGAAGATTCAGGGATGCATCATTGAATTCGTTGAAGTAGACCCGGGGTGGCCGATCCGGATGCATGCCCTCGTGGTTGTTCAGGATTCCCTTGAGAATCTCGACCGCCCTTTCCACCTTTTCGGGCGGTGTATCGTATGTAACGGTGATGTTGGTTAGCCTTCGGATGTAGGGTCGTTGCCCTATGTTTTCCACTGCCCGGGCGGCGATCTCGCTATTCGGCACGGTGACGAGATGCCCCTCCAACGTCCGGATCCGTGTGGATCGGAAACCCACCGTCTCGATCATACCGTCGTAGGTGTCAAACTTGATCCTTTCCCCTACACGGAAAGGCTTGTCCGACATGATGACGAGGGAACCGAAGAAGTTCTTCAGTGTCTCCTGGGCCGCAAGTGCCACGGCCAGGCCGCCTACCCCGAGGCCGGCCAGGATCGTACCGATTGGCTTTCCCGAAAGGCTTTCGATGATATAGAGAGCCAGAATGATGAGGATGGTGATCCGCATGCTCTTCCGCACCATCGTCGCGAGCATCTCGTCCAACTCGCCTTCGCCTTTCGCCAACAGCCATCGTCGAACGAAGAAGTCCACGAGGGAGACCGAGTTGTAGGCCAGGTAGGCCAGGGTCATCATGAAGAGGATGCGTGATACACTGTCCGCAGTCTCTCGAACAGCCGGGCTCATCTTCAAACAGAGCATGGAAATGTGAAATCCGAGCGCATAGAAGACGAGCGATGCAGGCCCCATGAACATCTCGCACACGACGCCGTATACAGCTCTTTCAGGGATCTGGTGGAGTGCCTGGGCTCTGCGGTCGAGGAAAAAGCGGGCAATCCTTCCCCCCGTGAACCCGAGGAAGAGGATCACGAACACGGCGAGGTAGCGCCACAGCTCATTGCCGAGAAGCACGGACTCTTTCAGGATACTAGCCTTGTCCACTGTCAGCTTCCCCCATTCAATTCTCAATTCTTTACCACAAAGACAGGCGTACCAGGCACGAAATTCGTCAATTCGAGGCCTTTACAGGAGGAGGAACGAAGGCCTCCGCTTGTTCTGTGGGCAGCGTCTCAACGTAGAGAGACGTACTCGGGAACGCGAAGGAGCTTCCGGCTCCCAGCACGATATTTTTTATCTCGTAAGCGAGTTTCTCTTTGATGGCCAACCACTCTCCCCAGACCGTGGTTTTCGTAAAACAGTACACCATGATGTCGATGGACGAGTCGTTGAATCGATCGATCCGAACAAAGGTTGCCACCTCCGGCGGTTTCGCAAAATCCTCAGAACCCAGGATGTACTGTTCGATGCCGTCCCGGATCTTTCGAAGCTGTCCAACCGTCGTTCGATACTCCACGCCGATCATCCAGTATATTCTGCGGTGGGTCATGGCGGAAAAATTCGTGACCGCGTTGTCGGAGAGCTTCGAGTTCGGGACATGCACGGGTGCCTTATCGAATCGCCGTATCAGTGTTGATCGGAATCCGATCTTCTCCACCGTTCCCTCCACGATGCCGTCGACGCAAATCCACTGACCCGGACTGAAACGTCGCTCTGCAATGATCAGAAGTCCTGAAATCAGGTTCTTGAACAGATCCTGGGCACCCAGTGCGACGGCAACCCCGAACAGGCCCAACCCGGCCAGGATGGGCCCCACTTTGATGCCCCAGATCTCCAGAATCGTCGCAGCGCCGAGGAAGATGAATGCGACCCGGATTGCCTTGATGAGCCAGTCCACCATCGTGGGAGAAAACAGCTCTTCGAGTCTCTTCAGCAGAAAGGAGAGTGGCTCAACCAGCCTCACGAGAATCCAGAAGATAACGTAGGCAACGAGCGATCGTACGGTCTGCTCTGCAAAAGTCTGTAGTTGACCCGATAAGGACAGATACTCTGCTGCGATGAAGACCCCCAGAACGACGGGAATGAAAGCAAGCGGTTCCTCCATGGCCTCTACGATCTCATCGTCCAACTCGAATTGTGTTCGCTTGGCGAGAGCGCTGAGCCGTCCCATTAGCAACTTGGCAAAGAGCCGGCGTATGATGAGAAAGCCGAAAACGATCAGCAGGGCTGCGACAATGCGTCCCAAATCGACTCCGAACAAGCCCTTTTCCCACACATCTACCACGACCAGCCAGAACTGCTTCAGGCTCTCCATCGTGCTCTCCGGGTGAGGTTCTCGGACCGGGAAGGCAATTCGCCGTCCCGGAAGCAAATGCCTCGAAGAATGTATTACACCGACCTCAAGAATGCAAAATCTCGAAGGAGAGAGACTTTATAGCCCAGGCATTCCCATTTGCGTATTGACGCCTTTTCATCTCCCGTAGAAGTGCCTATAATTTCTGCGGTTTTCGGCGGCAAACAAGGAGTTGAGTCCTGGCATGGATATCGACTACACACCGATCAAAGCAGAGCCGCAGGACTCCGGCCTGCATTGCGCAGGGCCTACGACAGATTCGTTCGAATCCGGGGCGACCCCAGACAGATCGCCATGGGGCTCACCCTCGGGGTCTTCTTGGGCGCTTCTCCTCTGTTCGGATTCCAACTCCTGTTGGCGGTCCTCATTGCCGCTCTTCTGAGATGGAACAAGATCGCAGCGGCTATGGGAACCCTGATTTCGAATCCTATAAGGGAGAAGCTCAGGGAACGTTCCTCCCGGCTGAAGGAGAGAATTCGGGCGAAAGTCGCATCGAGAGAATAGAAGAGGCGGTTCAAGAGGAGACACATAAAAGCGGGAGAAACAGCGGTAGCGCGCCGTTCGAAAAACGAGGGAAGTCAGGTATCCAACGCAGAATACTGGCGGCGGTTGGTGCTCACCTGGGGGTTGGAAGGGTTCTTCGAGGTCTTTGCGACCTGCCTTTCTTTTAGGGACTCACAGCCGGGGAGTCGGATTTTGCGACCAGTCTTTTCAGATCAGTAATCGCTGCCGAAATCTCCTCCGGGGACACGCGGTCGCCTTCCCGCACCCTTCTGGACAGCTCCTTAACTCTTTGTAGAGCTTTCCCTGAGCTGTTCTTCATTTCCTTTCCTTTCCATTCTGCCGAACCTTCGATGCCTCTGACCGCCGCTTGGAGAGATGTCACCGCCCTTTCATAGGCGTGACGATCCAGGTTCCGGGCGGCCTCCATATGATGCGCTTTGGCGAGTGCGTTTTGCGCCTTCGCAAAATAGAGCCGGAGTCGCTTGGGGGATTTCAATGTACCGTTTTCCACGTCTTTCGCCGCTTGCTCCAAACCACCTATCTCCTTCTCCAACATAGGCTTGACATCTGTGTGGGTACCGAGCGTCTCCAGAGCCATACAGGAGGCGGCTTTGCGTAGGTAAGCGGCGGCCTCTCCCACATCGCGCTTCACAAGGGCAGCCTCCCCCTGCTTCATGTACGATTGCGCCTCGCCCGAGAAAAGGCCCCTTGCCGCCTCGCTTTCCGCCCTCAGGTCCATACGGTCGACCTGCGCCCCAAAGTCCAAGAGAACGTTTCTCATCCCCGCTGGTCTGTGCTCCGTACTCTGTAGTAGCCGGCTCGCCAGGACTCCCGCCTTCTCCGTAGATTCGATCAAGGCAGGGTCCGCCTGGTCTCCTGTCCAGGCCGCTGCCTTGATCAGGCTGGTCTTCGCCGCCAGCAACTCAATACCTACCGCCTCGAGGTCTCCGCGTGCATAGGCTCTCTTCGCTTTCTCATGGTGAAGTCTCGCGATGGATCTCTGTGTCCACGCGAATACTCTGTCCAGGCGTCCCGGGGAGGAAATCTTCCCTTGGGCCATCTCTTTCGAAAGTTCCCGAAGCGAGATTTCGGCATCACGCAATGCCGCCTTGGTCGGCCCCTGGGCCCGGAGGGTCTGCAGGTTCACATACATGGTACTCCTTCGGAGCTTCTCAGATGAGTTCCTGCTTTTCTTGCTCAGGAGGTCCTTACGTGCTCCCTGGAAGCTTCTTTGAGGTTCATCGGGGAAGAGGGCCCATAAACTGTCGATCTCCCGGTCTGCACCCTGGGCAGGCTCAGGGAACGGAAGCCCCTCTGCCCAAGAGCCCTCCCCGCGCCGTTCGTCTCCAGGAACGGGGGTTACTTTTTTTGGCCCGGAACGCGAGTTGGGCAACGTCTCTTCATCAACCCGATGGCAACTCCCGAAAGCGATCAGCACCACGGAACATATGACGGACCACCTGAAACCCTCTCTTTTCATTGTACCTGCCGACCTCCCCTCTGGTGTTGGTTCATGGACGTCATGCTGCATGGGTGCACAGAGAGATCAACTCTTTCTTCCTTCCACAGGAACGTAGTGCTTATTTGTACGGCCCGTATAGATGGCCCTGGGCCGGAAGATTCGGTTGTTCTTCATGTACTCGAGCACCCGGGCCGTCCAGCCCGCCACGCGAGAAACCGCGAAGGTGGGAGTGAAGAGAAAGCTAGGAATTCCAAGGCACGAGTATACGAGTCCGGAATAGAAATCCACGTTCGGGTAGATCCCCTTTTCAGGGCCTAGGTCACCGATCACCACCTTCTCGAGCTCCTGGGCGGTTTCGAGAAGCCTCTTTGCCCCGGCACTGCGCCCGGTGAGGTGCTTCGCGATCGGGCCGAGGATCCGGGCTCGAGGGTCGTAGCGCTTGTACACCCTGTGTCCGAATCCGGGGATCTTCTTTCCCTCTGCCTTCTGCTTTTTGTACCAAGCCCTCACTTTTTCCGGACCACCGATTTCTTCGAGCATCTGGATCACACGTTCGTTGGCCCCACCGTGCAAGGGCCCGTTCAGTGCCGCAATGCCTGAGCTGATCGACATGTACATGTCCGACAGGGTGGAGGCAACCACAAGGGAAGCAAAGGTGCTCGCATTCATCCCGTGGTCCGCGTGGAGGATCAAGGCGATGTCCATGATCCTCTCCTCGGCTGCAGTAGGTCGCCGCCCCGTCATCATGTACAGGTAGTTCCCCGCGTGGCTCAGTTCCGGATCGGGTTCGAGGGGCAAAAGACCCTCTCGAATGCGAGCCACGGCAGCGGTAATCGTGGCTGTTCCGGCGACGAGGTGTGCTGCCGATGCAATACCGGCGGCTTCGGCCATCGCCTTTTCCGATTTGGCCGTCCTCGCGATCTTCCCTTTCCGAAACTCATAGATCGCGTGTTCCTCTCCCAGGGGAGGGACTTCCATGGGGATGGAGTCCTCATCCGTGCTGATCGCGGTCTCCAAGTCCCGCTTTGCTTCCATCTCGTCCAGGTGTGTGAACTCCTGGCGCATCATGTTCGTGCCGAGCCGGATCGCGGACATGGCGTTCATCTTCTCCACCGGGAAGCCCATGAGGAGCCGCATGGTCGCGGGAATCCGTCTGAAATCCGCCAGCTTCCTCTCGAACTTCCGTAGCTGCTTCTCCGTCGGCAACCTGCCGTGGATCAACAGATACGATACTTCTTCGAAGGTGGAATGCCCGCACAACTCCAGCACGTCGTACCCCCGGTAGACGAGGGAGCCCTGGGAGCCGTTTACGAATCCGACCTGGCTCTCGCAGGCAATCGCACCCTCCAGGCCGGGACCTACCGTGCACTGTATCGGCCACTTGAGTTTCGCCTGCGAGGGCGGCTCCGGAATCCCTCCGATTTCCTTGCGCGCATCGGTGATCGCTCTGCTAACGACCCTTTTGATTTCATTCGCTGAATTAGCCATTATCATCCCCTTGTCTTCTTGAGAAAAACGACATCCCGTCGAACCCATCCGACAACGTATTGCTCAGCCCGCGGGCTGGGCCCGGCCGCATATGATAGCAAAATGCAGACATGAATCTCCAGTTCCGATTCCGTCACAAGACGCCCAGAATCCCCTTGCGGATAATCATCACGGCGATCGAGGCGAGCAGGAGACTGGCGATCTTCGATATGATCTTCTTACCTGCTCTGCCCAGGGTAAGGTTGATCCACGTCGAAAAGTGGAAGAGAACGCCGGCGATCGAGATATTCAGTATGATCGCGGCTGCGGTGGGCACTGGGCCGTACTGATCCTGAAGGAGGATGGAGGTGGTAAGCACGGCGGGACCGGCAATCAGTGGGACACCCAGAGGCACTGCGCCCAGGCTATCCAGATCCACGCGCCTCTGCGTCTTTTCGGCCGTCAAGAGGTCCGAAATCGACAGAACGAAAAGAAGGGTTCCTCCCGCAATCATAAAGTCGGCAACCGTGATCCCCAGTAGAGTCAGCAGGCCTTTGCCCACCACCAGAAACACGAGGGCCACGGCTGCTGCCGTCGCGATAGACTGAAACAAAACACGTTTCACTCTGGAAGGGTCCAACCCTTCCGTGAGGCCGACGTACATGGGCAGCACACCCATCGCATCTACCGCGACGAACAAAGGAACAAAGCAGAGCCAGAAATCCTTCACAGCGCCCCCTCCGAATCGAATCCTGTAGCAAGTTCCCCACCGAAGTCAAGGCCGCGGGCGGGGCAAAGGGCATATAAGTATCTATTTTGAAAACGCAAAACGCCCATGGATCTCTTGAACTCTACAGCAAAAGATGCGAGAACCAAACACCAAGTTTCTTTCGAATCACAGAAAACGGAGGCGATATATGAACTCGATTCTCTCAAAGAGCAGGTATCTCGTTCTCGTGGCAGTCGTCTCGTCGCTCATCGCCTCGGCGGTGACGTTCCTATGGGGAACCTACAAGACCATCCTTGTGAGTAAGCACCTCGTCCTTGCTATGGGCGGCGAGGCGCACAAGATTCGGGTGGAGGCAATCTCCATCATGGATATCTTTCTCATCGCCGTGGCCCTGCTCATCTTCGCTCTCGGACTGTTCGAACTGTTCATCGGAAAGCTCGACTTGCCCGGATGGTTCGCCGTATCGGATCTGGATGATTTGAAAGACAGGCTGAGGGCCGTCATAATCTTCGTCATGATCGTGACCTTTCTGGAGCATCTCGTCCTCTGGCAAGATCCCCAGTCAATATTGATGTTTGCAGGCGCTATCGCTATCATCATCGTTGCGCTCGTCGTGACCGTACGTTTCGGAAGAAGAAACAGCCTCGGCACGGGTTCGGCAACTGTTTCCGATCGATACCCATCCAAAGAAGAGGAGTGATGCACATGGACATCGACAAAGACACGAAGAAGCAGGAGGACGAATACTTCGCCCGCATCGAGTTCGAGAAACGACAGAAGGCTCTCAAAGAAAAGCAGAAACAGATCAAGTCCACAGAGAGGAAGAAACTGAAGGAAGAGCACTGGATGCACTGCCCGAAGTGCGGAATGGAGATGGTCGAAATCACCTTTGAGGGCATCAAGGTGGACAAGTGTTCTGATTGCCTCGGGATTTACTTTGACGACGGCGAGATCGACCAACTCATCGCAAAGAACAAGCCCGGATTTCTGAGCCGCATGACTTCCGTGTTCAAAGACTGAATTGACACCGACCCGCAATTTTCTTGCGTAATCGAATCAGGGAGGTGCCACAGTGGATTATGACACTGCTCTGCGGGCCTACCCGAACAAGAGGATCGAGGAGATCGGATCTGCAGACATCCTGATCGGCATCCCCTGCTACAACAACGAGAAAACCATCGTTCACGTCATTCAGACGGTAACCCACGGCCTTGCGAAACACTACCAGGACGTGAAGAGCGTAATCTTCGTCGCTGACGGAGGGTCCACGGACGATACCCGGGAGGTCGCCAAGGAATTCGAGATCAAGCCATGGCAGGAAAAGATGGTCTCCATCTACCGGGGCCCGGCGGGCAAAGGGACGGCCCTGCGATCCGTCTTCGAGGCGGCGGACAGGCTCAAGGTTCGGGTGTGTGGGATGGTCGACTCTGACCTCCGAAGTATCACCCCGGACTGGGTGAAATACCTCCTCGAACCGATCCTGGAAAGGGGATATCAGTACGTCGCTCCCGTCTACGTGAGGCACAAATACGATGGAACCATCACCAACAATATCGTCTACAACCTGACCCGGGCGCTCTATGGAAAGCGTATCCGTCAGCCCATCGGAGGGGATTTTGCCATTTCGAGGGATCTGGCGGATTTCTATGTGGAACAGGACGTGTGGACCACGGACGTCGCCCGTTTCGGAATCGACATCTGGATGACCACCAACGCCGTGACGCAGGGATTCAAGATCTGTCAATCCAATCTCGGGGTAAAGATCCATGATGTCAAGGATCCCGGAGAGCACCTGGGACCCATGTTCCGGCAAGTCCTGTCGGCACTCTTCTTCCTCATGGAACGTCATGAAGATGCCTGGAAACGCATCAAGGGAAGCGAGGCGGTCGAGACGTTCGGGTTTGAAGGCTCCCTGCAACCCGAGCCGGTCAACGTAAACCTCGGATTGATGATCGATCTCTTCAAGACCGGGTACCAGCAGTTCTCGCCCCTCTGGAAGGGAATCTTCCGCCCCTCCACCTTTGCCAAAATCACGGACAGCGCCAAAATGGAAACGGGCGAGTTCTCTCTTCCCGTAGACGCCTGGATCAAGATTCTCTACGAGCTGGCTGCCACATACCAGCTTTGGGCCGTGAACCGGAGAAAGCTGCTGGACATGATGACGCCGCTCTATTTCGCCCGGGTTGCCTCCTTTGTCCGGCAGAGTTGGAAGATGTCCATGGAAGAGGCGGAAGCGCTTGTAGAGGAGCAGGCCGTCGAATTTGAAGAACAGAAAGACTACCTCATAGAAGTGTGGGACGAAAAAGCGGCTGAGAAGGCAAAGGCTGGTTGAGGCGTTCCTTCAGGGCGCCCTGACAAGCGCGGCTGCGAACACCTCTCCAAGGTGAACCCCTGCGCGACGAGATGCTTCCGTGAGTCGGCGTACCGCACCCCGGGGACCCGTCCGGCCTCCCGCGGGACTCGCCGTCGCACCATCCGCCGATGTCATTGCTTTTCTCCTCATTATTCAATAGTTTTAGACTATTATAGCTACAGGTGTGTCCGATCGTCTGCGCCCGGGGCTCGCTCCGGCGTCAGGATCCTCGATGTGAAGGAGTCATGGAATGGGCATTCTTCTGACCGTCGTGTTTCTCACCATCTTCATCTCCTTTCAATGCTCCCTTTACGAAGCGACCCTGTATTCCACCCGGATGGGAGCGCTCGAATCGGCAAAGACCAAGAAGAAGCAGAAGGACGCCGCCGTTCGCATGATCCAACTCAAGCGAGATATCTCGGTTCCCATATCGGCGATTCTCATTCTGAACACCCTTGCGAATACAGCCGGGGCCACCATCGCCGGCATGTATGCCCACACGGTGCTGGGTGCGGTTCTCGTCCCTGTCTTCTCCATCGTCTTCACCCTTGCCATCCTCTTCCTGGCGGAGATCATGCCGAAGACCCTCGGTGCGGTGTATTGGAGAAACGTCTGGCCCTATATCGTTTTGCCGCTCCACTTGATCAGCCGAGTGCTCTATCCGGCGATCATCGTGACCCGGGCGTTTTCGAACCTGCTGACAAAAGGCAAGACGCCGCCCCCTGTATCCGAGGAAGAGATCCTGGGCGTGATTCGACTTGGGGCTCGGGAGGGGGAGATCTCCTATCTGGAGAGCCGCATGCTCCACAACATCATCGAACTCGAAAACAAGCCGGTGCGAGACGTCATGACGCCCCGCACCGTGATGTTCGCCTTGGATGCCGAACAGACGATAGAGACTGCCCTCCAGGCGTTCACATCAGCCGGCTTCAGCCGCATCCCCGTCTTCGAGGGTGACAAAGACAACATCATCGGTTACGTGATGATCCATGATTTGAGCACCGCCAAGGCACTGAGCAGTCCCGACACGAAGGTTCGCTCGATCATTCGGCCCATCTCTTTTGTACCGGAAGATGCGAACTGTCTGATGTTGCTCACACAGTTTCTACAGCGGCGGAGTCACATCTCGATTGTGCAGGATGAGTACGCAAGCCTGCGGGGGATCGTCACACTCGAGGATCTCCTGGAGACGGTCCTCGGCATGGAGATCATAGACGAAACAGACCGGGTCGCCGACCTGCAGAAGCTGGCTCGCAAGCGACCGGGAGCCACCAAGAGACGCAAGAAATCTCCATCTGCAAAGGAGAATTCGAATGAATGAACACCCTTGGCTCGGCGTCTTCGCCAAATCCTTCGTCCAGATCCGGGAGGCGCTGGTCGGATTCCTGCCCAATCTCACCGGCGCGATCCTGATTTTTTTGCTGGGTCTTCTGGTCGCTTTCGCGGCACGGACCTTGGCCGGACGTCTTCTCAAGAAAGCGGACCGTCTCATTCCTAACCGACGGATTCGTGAACGGATCCAACCGGAGAGAATGGAGAGGTCCGCCGAGGTGATCAGTAAGGTGCTCTATTGGATCATCCTCTTCTTCTTTCTCACCGCAGCCACGGAAGTGCTCGGCCTGCCCGTGGTGACGACTTGGCTGAGCGGCGTAGCGATCTATCTGCCCAAGGCCCTGGTCGCCATTCTCATCGGAGCGGCTGGGGTAATCGGAGGTTTGATCGTACGGGACATTGTAGCCGCTGCCGCCGAGTCTGCAGGGATTCTGTACGGTCGTACCCTGGGCAACCTAGCTTACTACGCAATCCTCCTTGTCACTCTCTTTGTCGGTATTCAGCAGGTCGGAATAGACATCCAGTTCCTCACCATCCTCGTTACGATCCTTCTGTCCGGCCTCTTCCTCGGGTTCGCCCTCGCCTTCGGCATCGGCGCCCGAACTGCGGTCAGCAACATACTCGCTTCACACTACCTGAAGAGGGTGTACAAGGAAGGTCATACGGTGAGAATCGACGGAATGGAAGGAAAGATCGAACGGATAACGTCCGTTTCCGTGATTCTGGAAACCGTCGATGGGCGTGCCTGCATCCCTGCCAAGCAATTCGACGAAAAGATATCCCTTTTGATAGAAGGGGGAACTTCATAATGGACAGTGATCTGCTCATATCCTCACGATTCATCGACGCACACCCTGTTGACGCGGCCCGCATTCTAGAGCGGCTGCCGGTCGAGGAGACGGCCCCGTTCCTGCAACAGGTTTCGCTTCCCCTTGCCGCCTCGGTGATAGCCCCGATGACCGCGATGACCTCGGCGGGATGCCTGACAGCCATGGATCCCGCGTATGCCGGATCGATTGTCGCCAGGCTTCCTTTGGACATCGCGGCTCTATTTGTTAGGAGGTGCGCTGAAACGACACGGGAGTCCATTCTTGCGGCCATGCCTTCCGACGCTGCCAGCCCGCTACGTTCTTTGCTCGACTTCCCCGAGGGGACATCCGGATCCCTCATGGATCCACGGGTCTTCACGCTCTTCGAAGACGACCTCGCCAGGGAAGCCGTCAAGCAGATACGGAAGCGTCCGGAACACTTGATCTACTATGTCTACGTCTTGAACAGAGAGCAGGCTTTCAGGGGGTACACGACCCTGAGGGAACTGATGCTCGCAACTCCCGCTTCCTCGATTTCGTACGTCATGCGCACGGACATGGGGCATCTCTCCCCCAGGCTCCAGCGTATCGCAATCCTGCGACATCCGGATTGGCAGCGTTTTCACGCCCTTCCGGTTGTGAGCGACAAGGGCCTCTTTCTCGGTGCACTGGGATACCAGACGCTTCGCCGACTCGAGCATGAAGAGGCCCAAGGCCGTCGCACCGAGTCCGCCCAGGAAGCGGGAGCGGCGCTGGCGGACCTGTATCGAATCGGCCTGGCCGGACTGCTGCGATGGGTTGCGTCGGCCGCCAACGCTCCTTCGGAGGAGAGGGAATAGACCCCATGGCCAAGACAAAGAAGAAATCTACAGGCGCCGCCAAGGCTCTCGCAAAGGGTTTCCTCGAGCAGTATCCCCGGGAGGCGGCTCGAGTCATCGATTCTCTGCCGATCGGAGACGCCCTCCGCCATCTGGAGGAGGAACCGAGCCCGGCCGCAGCCCAGGTCCTCCTGTGCATGAGTCCCGATTTTGCTGCGGAACTCATTGAACAGACGGAGGAGGAACTCTTCCGTGGGCTCTTTGCGGCCATCGATCCTGCACGGGGGGCGCCCCTGCTGGCCCGCATGGACGAGAGCGCCATCGAGAAGAAACTGGCTCTATTGCCCGAGAGCGTTGCGAACGAGTACCGGGAGTTGCTGGGATTCCCAAGGGGGACAGCCGGATATCTAATGGACCCGCGCGTCACTGCTTTTCAACCAGGCGATACGGTCGAATCCGCCCTCAAGAGGCTTCGTCTATTGCGAGACCGCCGTATTCTTGACGTCTGTCTGGTCGACGATGAGGGAGTCCTCTTGGCGACTCTGCCTCTTCAGGAAGTAGCCATCTCCGAACCGAAGACCCGGCTGGGAGAACTCGCCCAAGGCCAGCCCGCCAGCGTTCACGTCATGTCTCCGCGGGAAGAAGTGGTTCAACTACTGGAAGAACGGAGGCTCGCAAGCCTGCCGGTTGTAGACCTCGACGGAAGACTGATGGGAATCATCCGGTACGACACGCTGGTCCGTGCTGCGAAACAGGAGGCCACAGAGGATCTGCAGGCCATGTTCGGCGCCGGAAGGGACGAGCGGGCCTTGTCCAAGGCAACTTTTGCCATTCGCAAGCGACTTCCATGGCTGGAGATCAACCTGGCAACGGCTTTTCTCGCAGCGGCTGTGGTCGGTCTCTTCGAAGACACGATTGCCCGGATCACAGCCCTTGCGGTCTTCCTGCCCGTCGTGGCCGGCCAGTCCGGCAATACAGGGTCCCAGGCGCTTGCCGTTACGATGAGGGGATTGGCCCTCCGGGAGATCCGGACACGGCACTGGCTTCGCATTGCGAGGAAGGAGGTGACCGTGGGGTTCGTGAACGGGTGTGCAGTGGCTCTGACAACTTCTGCTGCTGCTTATCTCTGGATGCGTTCTTTCGGCCTCGCCGTTGTCATCGGCGTCGCAATGGTCCTCTCCATGGTCATTGCGGGTCTGGCCGGAGCGGTCATCCCGGTGATCCTCAAGGCCGTCGGCCAGGATCCTGCCCAGTCATCTTCCATCATTCTGACCACCGTCACCGACGTGGTCGGTTTCATGAGCTTTCTCGGCCTGGCCACCATGCTCTCGAGCATGTTTGCCATGGGCTAGAGTACCGGAAGCATCGCAACCATACATGCGGCTGATCAAACTCAGGGCAAAGAGAACGGAGATCTACCATGAACGACCTCTACCGCCTCATCGGCAACATCGGGTCACCCTATTCCATGAAGATGCGGGCCCTTATGCGTTACCGCCGCATCCCGTTCGTCTGGGTGAACCGGGACCGGAAGGTGAGCGAAGAGATCGCCCACGTAAAACCCCCTGTGATCCCGGTCCTCCAGTATCCGGAAGACGGCTCCTATCACGTGGACTCGACTCCCATGGCCTACGCCCTGGAGACGCGCCACCCGGATCACCGCTCGATCATCCCTGAGGATCCCGGGCTCGCCTTTCTCTCCCACCTGATCGAAGACATGGCCGACGAATGGGTCACGAAGATGATGTTCGTCTACCGATGGTGGCGCGAGGCGGACCAGCGGTACTGCAGCGCCTGGCTGACCCATATGATGGCCATGCCGGCCCCAAGGACGGACGTCCAGTCCATGGCACAATGGTTCACTGACCGCCAGGTAGGCCGCATGCCCCTTGTAGGATGCACGGAAACGACCCGACCCATCATCGAGAAGAGTTTCCTTCAAGTACTGCAAATTCTCGAAGAGCGCCTCGAGACTTCGGTCTACCTCTTCGGCTCCCGGCCCGCCCTGGCCGATTTCGGACTGTTCGGCCAGCTCTACCAACTCTGCTACGATCCTACCCCCCAGGGCATCATGCGCGAGAAGGCTCCCGCGGTATGCGCCTGGATCAGCCGATTGGACGATGCCTCCGGCGAGGAGGAGGGAGAATGGGTCAACCCGGACGCGCCACTCCCCTCGGGCGTGATCGACTTCCTACAGATGGCCGGTGACATCTACTTCCCGTTCCTGCTGACAAATGCCGGCGCCTTTGAGAAAGGACAGGACACTTTCTCCCTGAGCCTTCTGGGTGAGCCGTACGAGCAAGGCACCTTCAAATATCAGGTGAAGTGCCTGAACTGGCTTCGCGAAGAATATGCCGGGTTGGAGGGCCAGGCCAAAGACCGAATCGATCCGGTTCTCAAGGAGACCGGCTGCCTCGAGCCGCTTCAGGGCCAATGTCGCCACCTTGGCAGGATGTCGCAAAACGCCTTTTAGCCGTCATCCCCGCGAAAGCGGGGATCCCTAAGCACCTGTAGCCAATGGATTCCTGCTCCCCGCCTTCGCGGGGACAAGCTTCGCAGGCATTATGGAAGAAGGGCGTCCCAGGTGGAGGTCTCATATGAAAAAGGGGTCAGCCCCCTTTTCTTGCGCAGACCCCTTTTCTCGCGTCCCCGTTTCCTTGTCAGATGTTCTTCAGTTTCTCTGCCGCCGCGTCGATCGCGGCTGCCGTTGCCGCGTCATCCTCCCACTGGGTGAACATCTCCTTTGTGATCGTCAATTCCTTTGCCGCGTCGCCGAGCATCTTGTACAGCCCGCCGATCTCGCATTCCTTGTGACGACCACACTTGAAACAGGGTGGAACCTTGGACTGGAACCTGACCGTGTCAACAAGGTTCACCTCAAAGGCACCCAACACCTTCTGAAGTTGTTCGACCGCAGAGTCGAGCATCATAGCGCCCCCGACCACGGCCACGAAGGGCTTTCCCGCGATCGGTATGTCCACATGACGATAACCAAAGAAGCGCTCGACAAAAGACCATGCCATGGACGTCATCGTATCGAAGTAGACCGGCGTGCCGATGACCACGGCGTCCGCTTCCTTTACCTTCTCATAGTACGGCTGAGCATCATCTTCGAGCTTGCAGACCTGCGGTCTCGCACACAACTGAACACAACCCTTGCACCCCGAATAGCTCAGATCGGCGAGCTTGACGAATTCGGCCTCGTGGCCGCTCTTCTCCAGGATCGCCTTCACCATTCTGTCGACGTTCCCCTCGCGCCCCACACTGCCGGCGCTGAATCCGATCACCTTCATGGCGTCCTCCTCCCTTAACTCCACAGCCTGTCCGTAAGAATCATCCGTGCAACTTCTTGAGCAGCCAGGCCATGTTCTGCCCGAGGGTCTGCATGGTCTTGACACCTTCTTCATCCTGATTGACGTCTCCCGGCATCATGCCGACGGCCAGGTTCCAGTAGGTGGACCCGGGAACGATCATCTGGTGGTACTGAAACAGGTGGTTCATCGTGTCCAGAGTGTGCACGCTGCCCGCACGACGGACAGCCGCCACCGCGGCACCCACCTTCCTCGAGTACATGTAGCCGTTCATGCCGCCCACCATACCGGCCCGGTCGATCAGGGCCTTCATCTCGGCGGTGACATCGGTGAAATAGACGGGTGAACCCAGGATGATTCCGTCAGCGTCGAGCATTTTCTCGATGCACTCGTTCAGCATGTCGTTGTCCACTGCGCATCGCTTGTTCTGGTTCTCGAGGCACTTGAAACAGGCAATGCAGCCCCGGATCTTCTTGCCGCCCACCTGGACAACCTCGGTCTCGATCCCTTCCTTGGTCAACTCACCGAGCACGAGGTTGATCAGGATGCTGGTGTTCCCTTCCTTGCGCGGACTGCCGTTGAATGCGACTACCTTCATGGAATGTTCCTCCCTTGGTTGGTTTCCGTTCGACTAGGATACCGTTTTCAAGAAATCCAGGAGGGCGTTGTTGACCTCTTTCGGACTCTCCATGGGCACCCAGTGCCCCGGACCTTCCACGATCAGCTTGCCCCGCATATCCAACACAAACTTGTCCATCTCATCGACCCAACCACCCCCTCCGAACATCAGCACCGGATCCTTGCTGCCCGCAATGAAGTAGGAGGGCTGTTCGATCTTCGCATCCTCGAGCTGGGGAGTGATCTCCACATTCCGGTCGATGTTCCGATACCAGTTCACAGGCCCCCGGAACCCGCTCTTCTCATACTGGGCCACATAGTAGTCCAGGTCTTCCTCGGTGAGCCAGGCAGGCAGCGTATCAGGATTGACCATACCGTCCAGGAACTTGGCTGTCGACGGCTTGAGCGCCGCAAGCAACCCTTCGGGCGCGTCGCCCGAAATCGAGAAATAGACGGTTCGGAGCGATTTCCGAATGTCTGCTTCCAGCTCGGTTTCCGCCACGCCAGGGGTCTGGAAATAGACCATGTACCAGAAGTTGTCCCCAAAGGTCTCCTGACGTGTGAAGACGCCTGCCGGCCAACGCGTATACGGCACACTCAGCCCAACCACCGACTTGGCGCGCTCCGGGTAGAGGAGGGCCGTGTGCCAAGCAACAGGGGCGCCCCAATCGTGGCCCACCACGTGGAAGGTCTCGTGCCCAAGCGCTTCGGCGATGCCCGCCACGTCCCCGGTCAGATTCAGGATGTCGTAAGCCTCGATCTCATCCGGCCGATCGCTGCCACCGTAGCCGCGCTGATCCGGCACGGCCACCCGGAATCCGGCCTCCACGAGCGGGTCGATCTGGTGACGCCACAGATACCAGCACTGAGGGAACCCGTGCAGCAGCACTACGAGGGGCCCTTTGCCCTCCACCACGGTCCGCAGTCGGGTCCCGTTCGTCTCGATCATCTGAAAGTTCCGATTCTTCATGACGCACCCCCCTTGGCAATCCTCAGGTAGAGAACATTCGGGTCCATGTCTCGCCTCCTTCCTATCCGACGTCAAAGAAAGATTTCCGGCTCTTCAGGATGCAATGCAGGCCCCCGGCCCCGGAAAGGGATCGTCGCCGGGCCGGAGAGGGTACGGCAGGATGATGTGGTAGAGATCGGGAGGGTCGCAGGGGAAGGCATTCCCCTACCCTGCGACCCGGATCATCTTGTTTGCTGTTACCGGCCCGGGGTTTGGATGCCGGACCGGGGACGAATGATTCCTACTTGCTGACGTTCTGCCAGAGGGTGGCGTTCGCGTTGCCGAACCCGCCGCACAGCATACCCACGGCGTATTTGGCGTCCTTCCGATCAGTCTTCATGATGTTGTTCAGGGTCACGAGAATCCTCACGCCCGATTCGCCGAGGGGATGTCCCAGGGCCAGGGCGCCTCCCCAGATGTTGACGTTGTCGAAAGGCGCGTTTTCCGCGATCCCGAGTTCCCGAAGGCACGCGAGGCTCTGGCTGCCGAAGGCCTCGTTCAGCTCCCAGACATCGATGTCTTTTACGCTGAGCCCGTTTCGGTCGAGCAGCTTCTTGGCCGCCGGCACCGGACCGATACCCATCAGCGTGGGGTCGCACCCGACCATGACACCGCTCACGTACTTCATGTGATAGGAGAGGCCCAACTCGTCCGCCTTCTCCCGGTTCATGAGCAGCAACGCGGCGGCGCCTGCCGTAAGCGGGGACGACGTGGCTGCGGTCACCGACCCGTTCTCAGGGTCGAAGGCCGGATCCATGGAGGCCATCTTTTCCATGGAAATGGTTTCCCTCACCCACTGGTCTCTGTCCACCACGAACTTGGTGCCGTCTTCCTTTTCGCCCTCGAGGGGAACGATCTCGTCCTTGAATTTGCCCGCCTGAGTCGCCTCGAATGCCTTCTTGTGGCTCCAGAAAGCCATATTCTCCTGGTCGACTCGAGCAACCTTGTACTCCTTTGCCACCTTCTCAGCGGTCGCGCCCATGGGCAGCTCGGCAGGATTGTAGCGCTCCGCCAGTTTGGCCGGGAACTCCATGGCAAAGGCCATGGGTACCTTCTGCATGTCTTCCACACCAGAGGCGATGTAGATGTCGCCTTCCCCGGCCATGATCGCCCGGGCCGCATGCTCGGTAGCTGCCATGCCGGACGGGCACTGCTGGCCGATCCCGTTCGTTCCCACGGACTCCGGAAATCCGCCCGCAAGCCATGCCATGCGCGCAATGTCGTTCTGCACGCCTGCCTGGTTTGCGGTTCCGCAGAACACGGCCTCCACGTCTTCCGGCTTGACCTTCGGATTCCGCTCGAACAGGGCCTTGTAGACCGCGATCATCATGGTATCCACGGTCACGTTCTTGAACCACCCCTTCTCCGGGTGGGCCCGCACATTCGCAGTTCTCACGCCATCGATCACTACACATTCTTTCATTGAACACCCTCCTCGTCTTGAGTTTCTATAAACTCGTTTGATGGAGTTTCCGACGCTCTGAAAGAGTCACACTCTTCCCAACGTGGACCCAGGGACAAGGGATATATTGTAATGACCGCTTGCACGATCGTCAAAGTGCGGTTTCGGCTCCTCCCGGGTTTCAGGCTTCATAACGCTCGGATCCGGCCGGATCCGGCTCTCACGCGCTTTGGCAGCGACCCCGACCTGCGATATACTCCGGACAGTCTGCTGAACGAACAGAGACGACAAGGAGACCACCATGAGCGACGTCTATTCCAGACTCAGGGAGTACCTGCACACCTTCCCCGGCGGCTATCCTACAACCCCCACCGGAGTCGAGATCAAGATCCTGAAGAAGCTCTTCTCCCAGGAAGACGCGGAACTCTATCTCAGCCTGACCAAGGAACCCGAGCTCCTGGCCGATATCGCCAAACGGCTCGGGAGGGACCAAAGCGACCTCGGGGAAAAGCTCGAGGACATGGCGATGCGGGGGCTCATCTTCCGGAACCGGGACGGCGACAAGCTCCTGTATAAGGCCTACCAGTTCTTCGTGGGCATCATCGAGGCCCAGATCGATAAGGTGGACACCGAACTGACACAACTCATGGACGAATACTTTCCCAGCCTCGGTGCAACCGGATTCAGCCTGGAAACGAAACAGATGCGGGTCATCCCGGCTGACACGGCCGTGGAGGAAAAGACCACGGTGGCCTCCTACAACCGTATGCGGGAAATCATCAAGGACGATGAATTGATCGCAGTGGCGCCCTGCATCTGCACGCAGATGTCGGACGCGCGGGGAGGCAAGTGCCAACATACCACAATCGAGAGGTGCCTGGCCTTCGGCGACCAGGCTCAATACTACATCGACAACGGAATCGCCCGGAAGATCGGCAAGGACGAGTTGATGAACCTTCTCGATACGGTAGAAGAAGAAGGGCTCGTCCTGTGCACGAGCAACACGGAGGAGCTCTCGTTCACTTGCTGCTGTTGCACCTGCTGCTGCGGCATCGTCCAGGGTATCAAGCTGCTCCCCCAAGCCTCGCTCATGGCAAACGTCTGCTACAACGCAAAGATCGATCCTGAAATGTGCATCCAGTGTGGGGATTGTGTCGAACGGTGCCCCGTGGATGCGATCACCGAACTCGACGAGACCATGGAGGTCATTGCGGACAAGTGCGTCGGCTGCGGGGTCTGCGTCAGCGTCTGCCCGGAAGAGGCGATCGGTCTCGAAGAGGTCGCGACGGCAACGTCGCCTTACCCGGACGAAGCGAAGATGCATGCCTCGGTCCTGAAGGAACGAGGGCTGGTGTAACACGGGGATCAGGGGTCAGGGGTCAGGCCCGCCGCCACCCTCAGAGATTAATTGGGGACAGCCACTGGTTTTCAGTCAATTGGGGACAGCCACCAGTTTTAACCGAAATGGGTGGCTGTCCCCAGTTTCGCACACGAATACCGCACAGGGGCTCTCGTAGGTTTTCTCCGATTTCGCCCGCGATTCTGCCCGAGCCTTCCTCGTTCCAACTTGCGCTATTCCCAGTAACACAGTAGAAATTATTTTAGGCGATCGTTTCCGGTCGTATCTTGATCGAGGGGAGGATCCCGCAATGTCCGCGAAACCGCTTCCCGAACACTTGGGCGAGACGTATCTCTCCGTGGTGGAGAATTCACTGGCTGGGATGTACATCGTCCAGGAGGGACGTTTCAAGTACGTGAACCCGAGCCTGATTCAGATGCTGGGCTACGAGCGACCCGACGAGCTTCTTGAGGTCCCGTTTCAACAAATCATCCACCCCGAAGACCGGCCCCTCACGGTCACGTCCGGGGAGGCCTCCCGCGAGCAGGACGGGTCGCTGGGCACTCGCTGCACGTTCCGCGCGCTCAAAAAGGATGCGTCCTCGGTCCTGGTCGAAATGAGGGAAAGCTACGCAGACTACCTGGGCAAACCCGCCAACGTGGGAAATCTGATCGACATTGCCGATCAGAAGACCACCGAGGAGGCCCTGCACCAATCCCAGGAAAGGTACACCAGCATCCTCGATCACCTCGAGGACGGCTATTACGAGGTGGACATCCGCGGCAACCTGACCTTCTTCAATGACTCGTTCTGCAAGATCTGGGGCTATCCTCCAGAGGAATTGATGGGGATGAACAACAGAGAATACAGCGACGAGGAGAATCAGAAGATCACCTACGAAGTGTTCAACAAGCTCTTTCGAACGGGTGAACCCGCGAAGATCTTCGACTGGGAGATCATGCGAAAGGATGGGTCCATTCGAAACATTGAGCTTTCCGCCTCTTTGATCCGTAACGTGGCCGGAGACCGAGTCGGATTTCGAGGCATTGTTCGTGACGCCACCGATCGCAAACGGGCCGAGGAAGAGCTCAGAAAACACCGGTACCACCTGGAAGATCTGGTGAACGAGCGTACGGCCGAACTCCGCGAAGTCAACGACCAGCTCCAAAGGGAGATCGAGGAACGCAAGCGGGCCAAGGAGACCCTGACGGCGGAGAAGAACTTCTCCGAGGATGTGATCAACAGCCTGCCGGGCATCTTCTACCTCTTTGACCGGGAGGGGATCATGCTCCGGTGGAACCGAAATTTCGAGGAGACCGCCGGATACTCCTCAGAAGAGATGGGCGCCATGCTGGCCCTCGATTTCTTCGGGGGAGAAGACAGGAAGGCGATCGAAGCCGCCATCAACCAGGTCTTTGACGAGGGAAGAACCCTGGTGGAGGCAAACCTCTGGACCAAATCAGGCACAAGGATCCCAACGGTTTTCACTGGGCTTCGAACCGTTATCGACGGCGTGACCTATCTCGTGGGAGTTGGAATCGATATCACGGAACGCAAGCAGGCAGAAGAGAAGCTGGTAGGCGAGAAGAGCTTCTCCGAAGATGTGATCAACAGCCTGCCGGGCATCTTCTATCTCTTCGACCGGCAGGGCATCATGCTTCGGTGGAACCGGAATTTCGAGGAGACGACCGGCTACTCCTCCGAGGAGATGGGCGCCATGCTGGCCCTCGATTTCTTCGAGGGTGACCACAAGAAGGCGATCGCCGCGGCCGTGGACCAGGTCTTCGACGAGGGGAGAACCCTGGTAGAGGCGAACCTGGTATCCAAGATGGGAGAAAACATCCCCACGGTCTTCACCGGGCTCAGAACCGTGATCGACGGCATCACCTATCTCGTGGGGGTCGGAATCGACATCACCGAACGGAAGAAGGCGATGGAAGCCCTCCAGGCGAGCGAAGAGAAGCTCTCGGGAATCCTGCGTTCGGTCACGGACAACATGATCATGCTGGACGAGGATCTCTCCATCGTATGGGCGAACGATGTGACGAGAGATTTCTTCGGGAAGGATGTGGTGGGCAGCACGTGCTACGAGGCACTTCGCGGAAACCCCGAACCCTGCGAGCCCTGCATCGTGAAGCGATGCTTCCGGGAAGGGACAACGCTCGAGTGGGAAACCCAGCTCACAGGTGTCGATGAAATCCGGACCGACTTCTGGTGTACGGCCAGCGTGGCGGCGAGGCACGAGGACGGACGGCCCAAGAGGGTATTGGAGGTCTGTCGAAACATCTCCGAGAAGAAGGTCCTGGAGGCGGAGGCCATGCGTGCAAGCCAGCTCGCATCGCTGGGAGAGCTTGCCGCGGGCGTGGCCCACGAAATCAATAATCCGATCAACGGGATCATCAACTACGCACAGATGCTCGTCGATCAGTGCGAGGAAGAGGGGCAGGAGGCCGACATACCGGGAAGAATCATCGATGAAGGGGAACGGGTCGCCAAAATCGTCAGAAACCTCCTCTCCTTTGCAAGAGAACGGACCGAGGGACGGGGGCCTGCCCGTATCCAGAACATCCTGGTGGACACCCTCGGCCTTGCGGAAAGGCAGATTCAAAAGGACGGGATTCGAATCCGCCTGGACATTCCCGATGACCTGCCCAGAATCAAGGGACACAGCCAACAGATCCAGCAGGTCTTCTTGAATCTTCTCAGCAATGCCCGGTACGCGTTGAACCAGAAGTATCCGGAACAGGATGACGACAAAGTGCTCGATATAAGGGGAGCCCTTGCGGAGATGGACGGGATGGAAACCGTCCGGATGACCTTCTTCGACAAGGGGACCGGTATCCCGGAAGACATCATCGACAAGGTCTGCGACCCTTTCTTCTCCACCAAGCCCAGGGGCGAGGGAACCGGATTGGGGCTCAGCATCAGCTATGGTATCATCAAGGATCACCAGGGCAGCCTTCGGGTTGGAAGTGTCGAGGGGCACCACACGGAAGTCCTGATCGACCTGCCCCTGTATCAGGAAGGCTCATCGAACGATTGAGAGTGACGATCGAGGCATGAAGCGAAAGATCCTCGTCATCGACGATGAAGAGAGCATCCGGTTCACTTTCGAGAGCTTTCTCTCCAAGGAAGGACACGAGGTGCTGACCGCCCCGGACTATCTTTCCGGGGTGGAGATCATATCGAAGACGGACCTCGACCTGATCTTCGCCGACATCATCCTGGGCGGCCACACGGGTCTCGATATCCTGCGGGAGGTCAAGAGCCGGGACATGCAGTGTCCCGTGATCATCATCACGGGAGAGCCGACCTTGGACACCGCTGCCGAGGCGGTCCGGCTCGGCGCTTTCGACTACCTCGCAAAGCCGGTCCGAAAACCTACCCTGTTGAACTCCGCCAGGTTGGCACTCACTCAGAAGGCGCTGACGGACGAGAAGGACCTGATCGAGGCGGAAAAGGAGAGCTACCGATCCAATCTGGAGGCGATCTTCCGGAGCGTGAAGGACGCGATCATCACGGTAGACAACGAGATGCAAGTGATCGCAGCCAATGAGGCGACGAGCAGGATTTGCGGCATCGATCCGAAAGACATGGTGGGCAGGGAATTCAACGAAGCCGTCTGGGACTGTCAGAAATCCTGTCACGAAGTTCTGCGCGAAGCGCTGAGAAACAAGAGCACCATACGGGAGTACCGGGCCGAGTGCAGCCACCATGATCGGGCGAAGCAGGTCGTGGTACTCACCAGTTCCCCGCTCCTGGACCGGGACGGCGAGTTCCTGGGTGCGGTTCTCGTCATCAGGGACATCACCAAGTTGAGCAACCTCGAGCGCGAGTTGCGGGAGCGACACGAGTTCCACCACATAGTGGGCAAGAGCAAGAAGATGAGGGAGCTCTACGACCTTCTGGAAGACCTCGCCGACATCGAAACCACGGTGCTGATAACCGGAGAGAGCGGCACGGGCAAGGAGATGGTCGCCAAGGCGCTCCACTACACGGGAGCGCGGAGCGCAAAACCGCTGGTCATCGTGAACTGCTCGGCCCTGGCGGAAAACGTTCTCGAGAGCGAACTCTTCGGCCACGTGAAAGGCGCTTTCACAGGAGCGATCAAAGACAGACAGGGGAGGTTTCAAGCGGCTGAAGGCGGAACGATTCTGCTGGACGAGATTGGCGACATTTCTCCCAGGATCCAGTTGAAGCTCCTCAGGGTTCTTCAGGAAAAGGAATTCGAGCGCGTGGGCGATTCCTCTGCCGTAAAGGTGGACGTTCGCGTTATTGCCGCCACCAACCAGGACTTGGGCGAAAAGGTGAAGACGGGGCAGTTTCGCAGCGACCTTTACTACCGTTTGAAAGTCATGGAGATCACGCTACCCCCCCTGCGGGATCGGCTTGAAGACATTCCACTGCTGGTGAATCATTACCGCGATCTCTTCAACGGCACGTTCAAAAAGGGGATCGACGGCGTATCCGACAAGGTGCTCGGGTTGTTCATGAGCTATCCCTGGCCCGGGAATGTGCGCGAGTTGAGGCACGCGATGGAACGTGCCTTTGTGCTCTGTCATGACCGCCTGATCGCGGCCGACCATCTGCCCAGCGATATCAGGGAATCCGCCGGAGAGGCAAAGCCCTTGCACGGCGTTAAGCCCTCGGTGGACCCGGATGACATCCTCTCTGCCCTCGAGAAGACCAAGTGGAACAAAACGGAGGCAGCGCGTCTCCTGGGTATCAGCCGCCGCACCCTGTATCGCAAAATCGCCAAGAATCCGGTCACAGACCCTTCCGAGTGACTGTGCCATGACACATATTGTGCCACAAGGATGTGTGACGTGGCACACCTTCATTGCATAACCCTCCACAACTCCTTTTCCGCTTCTTCTATCTAAGTCATTGTAATTCAAATAGAATTTCTCGAATACCGCTGCCTGGCATGCGTATTGATTTACCCCTCAAGCCAAGGCAAGCCGTCCCACTCCAAAGAACCTCTTGATACACCGGGCTCCAAGCCCCAAACCGGCAAGGCCCAAGATCCTCCGAGGCTTCCATGGCGACAGCGACCGAAACTGCCTACGCCAAAAAGACCTGCAAGCGAATCAGGCCGGATAATTTCGACGCGGAAATCGTGAAGGAACCAAGACCCGTGCTCCTTTCCTGCATGCTCCAGGGGGAGGGGTTCAGGGAGCAGCTTGCGGTTATCGAGAGCGTATCCGAGAGGTTCGCACATACGCTCAAGGTATGCTTGCTCGACGACGGCTACATCGGGGCCTTCGAGAACAGGCTGGGTGTAAGAGGAACTCCCACCTTTTTGGTGTTGAAGGAAGGGATCGAAATAGACCGGATGTTAGGCACGGCAAGCATGGAAACCTTGGCCGCTTTTCTGGTTCGGTCCTTGCCGGAACTCGAGGGGGGCCACCCAAAAGGGAAGAAGGGGGAAGATTCATGAGAAGTCCAGCCTGTTTGATGATTCTGGTGTCTTTTGTCTGTTTCACCGTTTCGATGTCCGGGACGGCCGCGGGAGACGTGGCGCCCGGCGACATTCTGGACAAATCGAATTGGGAGAATGCACAAGGGCTCCTGCCCGAGGCGGTGCTCAATTGGGTGAAGAACGGCGACATGACCATGGCCATCGACCAACTGGAGTACGATCCAAGGGAGTATGTGCCCGCGGTGGCCAGAAAATCGTATGGGGTCAACCAGGGAATATACGAAGTGGACGCTGAAGACATGATCATCGAAGCGAGCACGGGCAAACCGCCGAAGTTCATCGAGGGCGTTCCCTTTCCTGAGGAAACCGACATCGACATGGAGGATCCAAAGGCCGGAACCAAGATCATGTACAACAAGTTCTACCACACCTACAGCGCGGGAAATCAGAAATTCCCCTTCGGTACGGTTTGGGTCAGCCGCAATCACGGGTTCGAACGAGAGGTGAAGTGCGAATGGCAACAGTACCCGCTCAATGGCTTTCCGGGGCACAAGAACCAGTCGAACCGCGAGGGTTACGAACGATTCGCACTCATCCGCGTACTGGCTCCTTTTGACATCGCGGGAACGAATATCCTGCTCATGCGGTACCTGGACAAGAAAGCAGACACCACCCTTGCGTACGTGCCCGCCATCCGCCGGGTCCGGCGAATGAGCCCGGCCAACCGTTCCGACTCGTTCATCGGTTCGGACTGCTGTGTGGACGATGCCTGGTGTTTCGACGGAAAGGTGAGCGGCTTCTCCTGGAAGCTGCTCAGAAAGCAGGAGTCCCTGTTGCCCTTCCTGGACACGAAGGTGCTGCCCCTCGAAAAGAACGGCGGACACGGATGGGTGACAGGGAAGAACATCAAGCAGATCCGGTACGGTTACGAGGAAGAAGGCTGGCAGGGGTCCCCGTGGATGGCAACGAACCTGATCTGGGTGAAGCGGCCGACTTATGTGATCGAGATGAAGCCGAAGGACCCGTACTACAACTACGGCACCCAGTACGTGTGGATCGATGCGGAAGTGAACTGGATGATCGTCTGGAAGATCATCTATGACCGCGCGGACAAGTACTGGAAGGTCGTGTGGTACTCCTACGGGGGAGCGGCGAGCCCGGACGACCAGACCCGGCTCATCACCGGCACCTCCATGCAGTGCATCGACGACCGCACGGGTCACGGCACGATCATCCGGTTTCCCGAACCGAAAAACCAATGGGCCTACGGGGCGAAGCTGAACAAGAACGACTACTCCCTGGGCGGGTTCCAGAAGCTGTGCAAATAGCGCGGCCGAGGCTGGGACAAAGGAGGCAGACATGGCTGAAGATATCCTGCGTGAAGCAAGCGGACTGATCCGCAACATCAGCAACCGGCACGTGGATGAATGGAAGGCCTCGGGCAAACCCGTGGTCGGCTACTTCTGTCACTACGTGCCCCGAGAAGTCATCCTCGCGGCCGGCGCCCTGCCCTTGCGGCTTCGCGGTGCAGGCTCGGAGGACTCCTCATCGGGCGATGCCTACCTGAGCAGTCGGCTGTGCACATTTGCCCGCCACGTGATGAGCCTGGCCATCGACGGCCATTACGACTTCCTGGACGGTGAAATCTCCTCCAACTCCTGCGATCACGTACGCCGGTCGGCGGACGTGTTCCGAAAGAAGACGGGAATCGACTTCCACGGATTCATCTCCATCCCCCGTAACCCGCGGGAGAGCCTGTACGGATACTACCTCGAAGAGCTCCGGAAGCTGCTGGCCGGGATGGAGGAGCAGTTCGGGGTGAAGGCCGGCCCGGACGAACTGCGTGACGCGATCCGACAGATCAACGCGAACAGGGATCGTCTGCGACAGATCAACGAAATGAGGGCGGAGGACCAGCCGAAGTTGTCGGGCGCCGAGGCCCTCACGATCCACATCGCTTCGCAGGTCTTGCCGCCGGCAGTGTTCATCGACCTCGCGGATCGGCTGATCGAGGCGCTGAAAGATCGGCCCGGGCTGGACACGAGTCGGGGCCGCCTGGTCATGATCGGCGCCGAACTCGATGAGCCGGAATACCTGGAGGCGATCGAAAGCCAGGGGGCCCTCGTGGTTGGGGATCTCCTCTGCTTCGGCGGCCGCTCTGTGCTCGCACCCTTGGATGAAAACGCCGCGGATCCACTGGACGAGATCGGCCGGGCCTACTTCTTCAGCACTTCCTGCGCGAGGATGATCGGAGACTTCCCGAAACGATGGGAGGAGCTCAATCAGCTCTACGACAAGGTGCGCGGAGACGGCGTCATCTTCGAACGGATCATCTTCTGCGATCCCTGGGGCGCTGATCTGCACAACATCATGCACAGGATCGAGAAAGAGGATACCTTCCCCCTTCTTTCACTGACCCGGGAGTACAACATCGTGCCCACGGGCCAGGTGAAAACCCGTGTACAGGCATTTCTCGAAAAGATCGAAATCGCCAAGGCTCAAAAGGCCCCAAAAGCGGCCGCTGGAGGTGCGAGATGAAGAGCAACGACATCATCAACATGCGTGAATGGCGTGAGATGTTCGAAACACTGCCGGTTCTCCAGAGCTTCTTCGGTGGCGACAAGGACAGTCACGGCATCAATTCCCTGCTCCGCGGACTCGCGATACATCTCGAACAGATGCTCGCCCACGCGGACGCAGGCAAGCCCTTTGTCTGGTACAACCTCGGTTTCAACTCCGAACTGATCTATGCGCTGGGGGGAGCCCACCCGATCACCATCGAACTGATCGGGGCACTGCACAGCTGTCTGTTCAACAGCCAGAACGCCCTCGACTTCATCGACGAGGCACAGGCAGTGGGGATCCCGGCGGACTGCTGCTCGGCGGACAAGCTGGCCATCGGGGCGATCCACAGAGGTCTCTACCCGAAGCCTTCCTGCACGGTGGGCATCAACACGCCGTGCGACGCACAGGTTCTGAGCACCCAGGTGATGGCAGAGCTTGGTGAGGCCCCGTTCTTCCCGATCGACGTGCCCTACTATCACAACGAGGAGACGATCCTCCACGTGGCGGCCCAGCTCAAGGAACTGGTCCCGTTTCTGGAGGAGCACACGGGTTTGAGGATGGACGTCGACCGGCTTCGGGAGGCGTGTGAGATGTCGAACCGGATGGCGGAGAACCTCTGGGAGTGGCTGGACTGGCGCAAGCAGGTGCCCCTGACTCAGACCAGCAAGATCGTCGGCTTCACTCTCTTTCTGCAGATGGTCTTCACCGGCTCTCAAATGGGCGTGGACATCACCGGGGATCTTCTGCGTGAGGCGAGGGAAAGGTGCGAGAGAGGAGAGAAGTTCTTCGAGGAGAGGGTTCGGGCTGTCTGGTACCAGGACGCCGTCTGGACCGACCTGCAGATCTACGACAGATTTGAGCGGGAGCTCGGGCTGACAGTTCCGGTAGACATCTTCGGCTATTACGCCAATCAAGGCCTGATCGACACGAGCACGGCCGATACGATGATTTACGGGCTGGCCCGCAAGCTCGTCAACTGCCATCCCATGGCACGGCAGTTCCGCGGAGACATCGATTTCTACATCGACGACGCCATGTATCTGCTGGAAGCCTACAAGGCGGATTGCTTCATCTTTGCGGGACACATCGCCTGCAAGCATGCGTGGGGCGGTGTAGGCCTTTTCAAGGAGGCGTGTCGCCGCGCGGACATTCCACTTCTGGTCTTCGAATTCGACATGTTCGACCCACGGGTCACGTCCTACGACGATGTGTACTTCGAAGTGGAGCGGTTTGTGAACGAGGTCGTATGGCCCCGCAAGCAGCGCGGTCAAGCACGAATGAGCGCGTAACGGGAGATCAGTGATGACGATTACTGCAGGCGTTGACATCGGATCCACGGCCTCGAAGACGGTCATCCTGGTCGATCGTGAACCGGCCGCACAGGTTATCGGGCCGAGCTCCACGAACCCGAAGCGCACGGCCCGTGAAATCTACGACAAGGCCCTGGCGACGGCAGGCTTGAACGCCTCCGAAGTGGAATTCATCGTGGGCACCGGCTACGGCCGCACCCAGGTCGATTTTGCCACCAAGAACATCTCGGAAATCACCTGCCACGGACGGGGTGCGCATTTTCTGCAGCCCTCCGTGCGCACGGTCATCGACGTGGGCGGTCAGGACACCAAGGCGATCTGCGTGGACTCGCAAGGCAACCTGCTCGATTTCGCAATGAACGACAAGTGCGCCGCAGGCACCGGGAGATTCCTGGAGGCCATGTCCCGGTCGATGGAGGTGACCATCGACAAGATGGAGGAACACTATTTCGGAAATGGGGATCCCTGCACCATCACGGCGATGTGCAGCGTTTTCGCCGAGAGTGAGGTGATCAACCTGATCAACGAGGGCGTTGAGCTTCCCCGCATCGTCAAGGGACTGCTCCAGTCCCTGGTCATCCGGGTTGCCTCTCTCACCCAGCGGCTGGGCGTGGTGGAAGACGTGGTCATGACCGGCGGTGTGGCCAAGAACCAGGGGGTCCAGGACGCGATCGAGAAGAAGCTCAAGGTCAAAATGAAGGGCTTCAACGGGACCGATCCTCAGATCGTCGGTGCCCTGGGTGCAGCCCTGATCGCTGCGGACTTTGCGGAAGGCAAGGCCACAACGTCGTAGCACGCAACTCAAGGAGTCAAAGAAGGAGGTGAAGAAATGGCGACCTCAACCCCACCGGAAACCACGGTGACCCTGGCCTCTTTTTTCAAGCGGCTCGAACCTCTCGAGGAGATCGTTCGCGTGTTCATGTCCCAGGCGCGAATGAGCGCGCTGTTTACCTTCAAGGGCCCGACCGATGAAAAGAGGGTCCTTATGGATTTCAGCAAGTCGCCGGCTCGCGTGTCGGTCGAAAACGGGGTCAGCTCCGGAGATGTTTACGTCACGATCAACGGCGGCGTGATGCACGATATCTTCCTTGAACGGACCAAACCCGGCGTGGCTCTGGGAAGAAGGGAACTGCTCCTACGAGGCCCGGTCATGTCTCTGTCGAAGGTCCTCCCACTCTTCGACATTGCCCCCATGCTTTACAGAGAGCATCTCTGCGATATCGGATACGACGGTTATGCACGCGAACCAGGCAAGACCCTGTCAAAGGAGGAAATCATGAGCGAGCAAGTCTTCAAGGGTGAGGCCATTCCCCTCGTAAAGCTGTCCGGCCTGGAGAAGGTGGGCACCAAACTCATCAACGGCCTAGCCTACGGCATCGGTTTCGTGGTCGGCCTGATCAGATATCGACTGTTCAAGAAGCTGAGCCTCTTCGGGGTGCTCTCGGCAATGTCGAACGGACTGGTAGCGGCCACTCCGGCCGAGCTGAAACGCTAATCGTTGTTGTCCAGACCCAGAAAAGGGAGGGAGAGACCATGTCACAACCCGTTCGGACCATTCAGACGGACGTAGTCATCGCAGGCTCGGGGCCTGGTGGGGCGACCATGGCTCGTGAGCTGAGCAAGAAAGGGAAGCAGGTCGTTCTTTGTGAGGCAGGAACATACCAGAAGTTCAGGGGGAACTCCTCCATATTTCTTCTCGGCATGATGGACGGTCTCGGCTTCACCTTCTCGAAGGAAGGAACGTGGGTCCTGCGGCCCAAGACGGCAGGCGGGGCTTCCGTGGTCTTCTGCGGCACGGCCTGGCCGCCGCCGCCGTGGCTCAAGGAGAAATACGGCATCGATGTCGATAAAGAGGTGGACGAGGTCTACAAGGAGATTCCCATCCAGCCCCTTCCGGACAAGCTGGTCGGGGTGGCTGCCGGCAAGATGATGCAGGCGGCCCGGGACATCGGCCTGGACTGGAACCCGATCGACAAGTGGATCCGGCCGGACAAGTGCGAACTGGATTGCGGCAAGTGTTTCTTCGGCTGCAAGCAGGGCGCCAAATGGACGGCCAAGGAGTTCGTCGACGAGGCGATGCAGAATGGAACCGAACTCCTGACCAAGACCACGGTAGACCGGGTGTTGACGCAGAACGGCAAGGCGGTGGGCGTCAGGGCCAAGACTCCCAAGGGATGGACCGATATCATGGCCGATACGGTGATCCTTGCGGCCGGCGGCCAGGGCACGCCTCCGATCCTGCAGCGATCCGGCGTCTACGATGCCGGCCAGGGCTTCTTCGCGGACCCTCTCGTGTTCGTCATGGGCACGACGAACCATCAGGGTTCGTCATACGATGTCACGATGACGGCGGGCACGAATCTCTCCGATGACGGCATCGTGATGACCGATCTCATGCCCCCTCCCATGTTGTACGCCGGTCTCATGGCCCTTGGAGGGCCCAGTGGCTGGAAATCCATGCACAAGATGATCAACCTGAAAAAGACGATGAGCATCATGATCAAGGTGAGGGATGGCCTGGACGGCAGGATCAACCTGGACGAATCCTTCTCCAAGCCCATCGACTATGAAACCCAGTGGAAGCTCAACAAGGGTGCCGCACTCGCCGAGGAGATTCTCCAGAAGGCAGGGGTAAAACGGGACAATCTCCTGAAGACCAGAATCATCGGGGCCCATCCCGGTGGAACGGTCCGCATCGGGGAATTGCTGGATAAGGACTGCCAGACGCCCATCCAGAACTGCTACTGCATGGACACGACCATCATCCCGGAACCATGGGGATTGCCCCCCACGGTCACGATCGTTGCCATGGCCAAACGGTTGGCCAATCATCTGACCGTTGACGCGGAGGCAAAGGTCGCCGTTCAAGAGCCGGCCTGAGCCGACAGAGACGGATTCGAAGGACCTAGGGGGTGTATGGACGAAGCGTCCGTAGACCCCCTTGTACCCTCATGTCAAGGAGAGAGCAAGTGCACAACGATCGAGTCGACAGCAGAACAAACGGCCGGATCAGAGAGTCCACCAAGGCGTTCTTTCAGCTCCACGGATGGAAGAAGGTCGGCCGGTTCCTTCATGGGTACTACTATCTGGCCCGTTTGGACCAGTATCTGAAGGTCCTGCTTCCAGCCTTTCGACTGCTCAACAAGGTCGTGCCTGAAACGATGACCGAGGCTTTCCGCGGCCTGTTCGCTTATGTTCCCGACCGTTACCACGGCAAGGTCATCTCCGTGGAGGACGCCAGAAAGATCGTTACGGCGAACCAGGATGTGGTAGTGACAGCCGACAATTCCAAGAAGGTGATCCCCTTCGAGCTCGCCAATCAGATCACGATCCGGAACCCCGAGTCGATTGTAGTGATCGATTGCGGATGCCGGAAAGAGAAGAAGAATCATTGTCACCCCGTGAACGTCTGCATGATGGTGGGAGAGCCGTTTGCGAGCTTCACCCTCGAACATGCAAAGACCTTGAATCCCCGAAAGATCAGCCAGCAGGAAGCGGCCGATCTGCTGCAGGACTGTCACGAAAAGGGCCTGGTCCACAATGCCTATTTCAAGGATGCCATGGGCGACCAGTTCTACGCGATCTGCAACTGCTGCAAGTGCTGCTGTGGCGGCATCGAATTGGAAAGGACCTTGCGAACCCTGCCTTTGCAGAATCCGGTCAAGGAGCTGGCGCCTTCAGGCTATGTCGCCAAGATCGACCAGGAAACGTGCGTGTCCTGCGGAGTTTGCGTGGAGAAATGTCCCTTCGACTCGATTCACCTGGAGCAAGATCTGGCGTGGGTCAACCCGGTCGGCTGCATGGGCTGCGGTGCGTGTCTGGCGTCCTGCCCAAGCGAGGCGATCGAGTTGAAGAAGGATCCTTCGAAGAGCATCCCGCTCGACCTGGATGCCTTGATGTCGAAGGCCGTTTCACAGGGTCAATAAAATCAACCACTTACAAATTGGGGACAGCCACTCGTTTCGGTACAAATTGGGGACAGCCACCGAACTCCCAGGAGATAAGTGGCTGTCCCCGAACTCCCCGCAGTAGATAAGTGGCTGTCCCCGAACTCCCCGAAGGCCGAGTCACGATCTCAATAAAATCAACTGCTTACAGATCAGGGACAGCCACCGAACTCGGGAGATGAGTGGCTGTCCCCGAACTCCAGGAGATAAGTGGCTGTCCCCGAACTTGCCGGGAGATGAGTGGCTGTCCGAACTTGCCGGGAGATGAGTGGCTGTCCCCGAACTCCAGGAGATAAGTGGCTGTCCCCGAACTTGCCGGGAGATGAGTGGCTGTCCCCAATTTCAGGGAGATAAGTGGCTGTCCCCGAACTTGCCCGAACTTGAAGGGTCCCGCCTATTCTCCGGTGCGAATGTAGTCCTCCCTGAGTTGCGCTTTCATCACCTTGCCGACCGGCGTGAGGGGAAGGGTCTCGCGGAACACGATCTGCCTGGGAATCTTGTAGTCGGCCAGGTGCTCGCCGCAGTAGGCCTTCAACTCATCCTCCGTCGCATCCTGCCCCGGATTCGGGATGATGTAGTACCTGCCCACCTCACCCATGACGGAATCCGGAACCCCGATGCCGGCCGCCATCGCTACCTTCGGATGCTTGTTGAGCAAGTTCTCCACCTCGACGGGGTAGACGTTGAATCCTCCCTGGATGTACATCTCCTTCTTCCGGCCCATCAGGATGATGTAGCCGTCCTCGTCGATGTAGCCCATGTCCCCGGTGGAGAGCCACCCCGCTTCATCGAACGCGGCAGCGGTTTCTTCGGGCATTCGGAAATAGCCTTCCACCACACAGGCGCCGCGGACATGGAGCTCGCCGGTCTCGCCGGCGGGAAGCTCTCTGTCCGCTGAATCCTTCACCTTGACTTCCATACCGGGGAAGGGTTTTCCGATGGAGCGAACCGTCTGCTCGAAATCACTGTCCCAGGGGCTCATGACCACTCCGCCCGAGACCTCGCTCAGACCGTACAGGTTCATCACCGTCGCATTCGGAAAGACCTCGTTGAGTTGCCTCAGCAGGGGCGGGTCCGAATTCGATCCACCGGAAACCACCAGGCGGACCTGCGACAGGTCCAGCTTCAGGAACTCTTCCTTCATGAACAGGAGGGTATAGAGGGTGGGGACACCCCCGAAAATGGTCGGGCGATGGTCCCGCGTCTGCGTGACGATCTCATCGAAGTCGACCTCCGGAATCAGGATTCCGGTGGCCTTTCCCAGGAGTCCTGACAGGGTCATGCAGGTAATCCCGGAAACGTGATTCAGCGGAAGTACGATCAGCATGGAATCTTCCTGCGTGACTCCGCTGTGCAGGGTCTGGGCCCGCGCTGAGGCGAGCTGACTGCCGTGCGACAGGGACGCCCCTTTCGGTTTTCCGGTCGTGCCGGAGGTATAGATGATCATCACTAGGTCTTCGGGTCGGACCGCGGTTTTTGCTTTAGCTAGAGCCCGCTCGTCCGCTTCCTGATCCAGGAACGCCTCGAGGCGATGACTCCCGGCAAAGCCCTCGCCACCGATAAAGAGAAATTCCTCCACCGATGGAATCTTTTCGCGGAAATTGTCGAAATACTCCACGTAGTCCATATCCCCTGCACGGGCAACGGAGACCAGGCCCTTTGCCTGGCTCTGGTTGAGCATGTATTCGATCTCCGTGTCCCTGTACCGGACATTCAGCCCGACAACAACGGCCCCGATCTTGGCAGCGGCGAAGTAGGTGTAGAGCCACTCCGGCTGATTCAACCCGATGATGCCGATCCGGTCCCCCTTGGTGAAACCGAGATTCAACAGGCCCGCGGCCACACGATCGGACCGATTGTCCATCTCCTGAAAGCTGATCTCCTGCCCCTGGAATACGTACATTCTCCGGTCGGGCAGTTCAGCGGCTGCCTCCTCGAGGGCCTTTCCGATCACACTCGCTTCGGATAATCCGGTCATGTCTTCATTTCCCGATCAAGAGGAGTAGGAATGGCTCAATCGTTCGAGAATCGGTTTCGCCTCGGCGATCACCCGGTCGATCAACCTCTGACAGGTGGGGACGTCGTGGATCAGACCTGAAGCCTGACTCGCAGTGATCGTATTGCTCTCGAGATGACCGTCCACAAAGGCGGCGACCGTTCGATTGCTCTCCGGGTTCTCCCCCTGGCTGCCCGTTGTGGCGATCACCTGTTCGAACGAGACGTTGCCGCCCTGCTGCGCAATGATCTTCCTGGCGAAGTCATTGAGGAGCAGCCGGACCGATCCGCGCCGCTGCTCGACAAAACCCGGATCCGATTTCCCGGCCTCGTTGGGTGCGGCCGGGACTCCATGCCGGACAGCCATGGTGCTCGTGTCCATCGCCTCCAGGAGCGCCTGCTTCACCTTCGGGTGCGTGGGGCATTCCTCGGTGGCCATGAAGCGGGTACCCATATAGACGCCCTCCGCTCCCAGGGCCAGGGCTGCCAACAGCCCGCGAGAGTCCATGATTCCACCGCCGGCGATGACCGGGATTTCGACCGCATCCACTGCCTGAGGGACCAGACAAAGGGTTGTCATCTGATCGAAGCCGCTGTGCCCTCCCCCTTCCGTGCCGGACATGATCACCGCATCCACGCCCGACTGTTCCGCTTTCTGGGCGTGCCGCACTGTGGAACCCACATGAATCACCTTGACGCCAGCCTCCTTCAGCCGCGACGTGTAGACCGCAGGGCTCCCCTGGGACACGACAGCCACCGGAACGCCTTCTTCCAGCCCTACATCCATACATCGGTCGGCATAATCCCTGTCCCATCCGACCACACCCACGACGAAATTCACGGCGAAGGGCTTGTCGGTCAGCTCCTTGCACTTTCGGATCTGGGCCCGGAGCCGTTCGCCGGTCTCGCCCACGTCGGTCGTAACCGTGGTGCAGCCCGCGTTCGGCCCGATCGTACCGAGCCCGCCGGCCTCCGACACCGCCGCCGCGAGCACGGCATCCGTGATCCAGGCCATGGACGCCTGGACGATGGGATAGCGAATACCAAGAATCTCCGTGAGTCTGGTTCTCATCCTTTGAGTTCCTCCTTGAGCACGGACTTCATGATTTTCCCCACCGGGGTCAGGGGGAGCTCGGCACGGAAGACGACCTGCTTGGGAACCTTGTAGTCGGCCAGCCGCTCCCTGCAGTAGCTCTTGATCTCTTCTTCGGAGAGATCCTCGCCCGGCTTCGGCACAATGTAGTAACGACCGATTTCTCCCAGCACCGGATCCGGGACCCCGATTCCGGCGACCATGGCCACCTTGGGGTGCTTGGAGATGAGATTTTCCACCTCGACGGGATACACGTTGAACCCGCCCTGCAGATACATCTCCTTGAGCCGACCCATGAGGACGATGTATCCCTTTTCGTCGATGTATCCCATGTCGCCCGTGTGCAGCCATCTGTCCGCGTCGAAGGCTGCCGACGTCTCCTCGGGCATGCGGAAATACCCGGCTGCGATACCGTCCCCTCTGAAACAAAGCTCACCGATCTCTCCCTGTGGGACCTCCTGCCCGTCATTGTCCACGGCCTTGACCTCGAAACCGCCGACCGTCTTGCCGATGGATTTGACGGTGCTTTCGAAATCCGAGTCCCAGGGGCTGATGACCAGGGCGCCTGACGACTCGGATAGGCCGTACAGATTCATCACGGTTGCCTTCGGAAAAGCGTCGTAGAGGCCCTTCAGCAGGCTCGGCTCGGCATTCGATCCGCCGGTGATGACCAGCCGGACCGCGTCTGTGTTCAAGGAACCGAACTTCTCGTTCATCATCAGGAGCACCATCATGGTCGGAACACCGGCCATGATCGTTGGCGGGTTGGCCACGGCCCGCTCGATGACCACGTTCGGATCGAACATGGGTATCAACTCGACCGGTGCCGTCGCGAGCATCATATTCACGATGCCGCAGGAGATCCCTCCCACGTGGTTCAAGGGCGCGGCCACCTGGACCAGGTCGTCCGGCCCGACCTTGGTGTGTGCGGCCTGGGCCCTGGCTGCCGCGAGCTGGGAGCCGTTCGTCACGGCTGCGCCCTTGGGCAGTCCCGTGGTTCCGGAAGTGTAGATGATGATCATCAGGTCTTCCGGCCGGACCGAGGCCTTCGCCGCGTCGAGGGCTGTCCGGTCCACCTTCGTGTCCAAGAGTGCCTCTAAAGAATGGCTCCCCTCGAACCCCGGGCCACCCATGAAGATGAAATGCTCGACGGAGGGCACCTTCCGCCGGAAACCCTCGAAGAACTTCACGTAGTCCATCTGGTCGCCCAGGGCGGGCAGCGTGACTACGGCCTTTGTCTCCGACTGATTCAGCATGTAGTCCAGTTCCGTCTCCCTGTAGCGGACGTTCAACCCGACAACGGTCGCCCCGATCTTGGCGGCAGCGAAATAGGTGAAGACCCATTCGGGTTGATTGAGCGCTATGATGCCGATTCGGTCCCCTTTGCAGATGCCGAGCTCGAACAGACCGCAGGCCAGACGGTCGCTCATCTCGTCCACGGCCTTGAAGTCGTACTCCTTTCCCATGAAGAAGTAACAGGTCTTGTCCGGTACGCTCTTGGCGGCCCGGTCCAGCACTTCCCAGATGACCCTGGATTGATCGACGTCCATGATGGCACCCGCTCTCTCGCCTGACGCAGGCCGGTTTTCTCGCCCAGAACCCCTTTCCCGTCCACAAAGACCGCCCAATACTATTCCAAAACCGGATCGGCCCGCAACAGTGCTACCTGCACACGTCCCGGCTCGCTCTTCTCTGGATACCCGCTGTCGGCCGCGTGGCCAGTGGCCAGAGGCAGGTGGCTGTGGGCCCAGGCCCCTGACCGCTGATCTTGACCCTTGACTCGGGGTGGGGCGATGGGCGAGAAAGAGGGGTCGATCGAGGCCAAAGCATCCGCAAAACCGCCCGCACCGGAGGGAAATCATGGTCAAGATGTCCGAATTCGCAGATTATGATGGGCTGGGACTGGCCGATCTCGTAAAGACGGGAAAGGTGACGCCCCAGGAGCTCAAGGACGCCTCCCTCGAGGCAATCGAGAAGCTCAATCCGAAGCTCAACTCGGTCGTTTCTGTTCTGGCGGACGACGCCCAGAAGGAGATCGACGCCGGCCTGCCCGACGGACCGTTCAAGGGCGTCCCTTTTGTGATCAAAGAGATGGTCGCACACGCTGCCGGCGCTACCATGCAGATGGGAAGCAGACTGGCGGAAGGCCTCGTTTTGCCCCATGACACCGAGCTGGTGGCCCGATTCCGAAAAGCCGGTCTCGTCACGGTCGCCACCACGACCACTCCCGAATTCGGCTTCAACGCGAACACAGAGCCGGTGCTCCACGGGTCCACGCGCAACCCATGGAACACTGAAAGGAGTCCCGGAGGCTCGAGCGGTGGCTCGGCCGCCTCGGTTGCTGCAGGCATTGTGCCCATCGGCCATGCGAACGACGGTGGTGGATCGGTTCGAATCCCCGCCGCCTGCTGTGGTCTCGTGGGACTGAAGCCGACGCGAGGTCGAATCCCTACAGGCCCGGATTACGGCGAGCTTCTGAACGGCATCGCAATCGAGTTCGTGGTTTCGCGGAGCGTCCGCGACTCGGCCGTACTGCTCGACGCCGTGGCGGGTCCGGATCCGGGATGCTACGCCTGGGCAGAACCGCCCAGCACGCCCTTCGCATCCCAGGCGGCCGGTCCTCCCGGGAAACTGAGGATCGCGTGGATGGAGAAACCCCTGTCGGGTGTTCCGGTCGATCCGGAATGTGCCGCCGCCCTCCGTGACACGGTCAAGCTCTGCGAAGAGCTCGGACATGAAATGGTGGAGGCCGCACCACAGATCGATGTGGAAGCGCACGCCCTCGCTACGTTGCGCGTTTGGAGCGCAAACCTTGCAAGCATGATGGACACGGTCGCCGAAGTCATGGGCCGTACTCCGTCCGAGGAGAACCTGGAGACCGCCTCGTGGGCATGCTACCAGTACGGCAAAAACCTCAGCGCGCCCGACCTCCTCAAGGCCCTCGACATCTACACAGGGGTGTCCCGAGCGGTCGGTACCTTCTTCCAGGGCTTTGATGCACTTCTTTCTCTCACGGCCGCTCAGCCCGCCTGGCCCCTTGGAGAACTGGACCAGAACGCTCCCGGCATGACGGCCGAGGGATGGGTGGAGCAGGTCTTCACCCTTTGTCCCTTCACGAACCTGTTCAACACCACCGGGCTTCCAGCCGTCTCGCTGCCCCTTGCGTGGACCCAGGGAGGATTACCCATAGGCATCCAGTTCGCAGGACGGTTTGCGGGCGAGGGAACCCTGCTCAAGATCGCCAAACAGCTCGAGGAGGCCCGCCCCTGGAAGGACAGGCGGCCGCCTGTCCACGTGTCAGCCCTCTAAGGGCCCACACTTTTCCAGAACGATTCCCTCTCCCTTGAGGGAGAGGGCTAGGGTGAGGGTGCCCCCTCATCCTGACCTTCTCCCCAGAGGGGAGAAGGGAATGCTGCCCAACTCTTCAAGAAAATACTTGACAAATACGTGGAGATCTCTAGAATGCGGGTATTTTACCCGCATAGGAGATCAATCCATGGGAATGGACAAGGATTCAAAGGAAAGCGCTTTCACCCGAGGCGAAGACGCCCTGACGGAACAGGACGCCGAGCGCCTCTTCGAAGAAGTCAATCGAGCCCACTTGCCGTACTTCCTGAATCTCGATCGTCAGGACATCTGCCTCTTCCTCCCGCACTGCCTCAAGAACCGGGATTGCCCGGCGAGCACGGACGACGAGGGGGTTCACTGCGAAAAATGCGGCGCCTGCGAGATGGCGAACCTGGTCGCCGCCGCGGAGGAGGCCGGAATTCGAGCGTTCTGTGCGCCCGGCGGCACCCTCATAAAGGCCCTGATCAAGAAATACAAACCGAAGGCCGTCATCGGGGTGGCCTGCTGGAAGGAGATTCTCCTCGCATACGAATTGCTCTGGAAGACGGGCATTTTCATCCAGGTCTTCCCCCTGGAGAGGGACGGATGCTTCGAGACCGCGGTCAACCCGGAATCTCTTCTCTCCTTCCTGAAGGAACTGTCGACCCATGGAGATGCCAAGGCAGGGGCAGGGGCTGAACACGACCCTGCGGCGATCCTCTCCATCGAGAATCTCGCCTCGGTCTGTCTCCCGGAATCATATGACACCCAACTGCTCGCCAACCTGTGCGGGGGATCTGCGCACGCCTACGACACGGTCGGCCCGACCAAGGCGATCGCCGAGCCGCTCCGCGACATCCTCCTGAGGAACGGCAAGGGCATGAGAACCAGGCTCTTCTCCCTCATCCTCCAGGCCTTTGGCAAGGAAGCGGAGGATTTCCGGGACTACATGTTCATCCCGGAGCTGAGCCACAACGGAACCCTGATCATCGACGACATCGAGGACGACAGCGTCCTGCGCAGGGGCAAGCCCTGCATCCATCACATCTACGGCACGGACGTGGCCATGAACGCGGGCAATGCCCTCTATTTTCTCTCGCTCCTGCCCCTCCTGCGAAGCGAGAAGTCCCTTCCCGACGCGACACGGAGCAAGATCTTCGAGGTCTACGTGCAGGCCATGATCAACCTCCACTTCGGACAGAGCATGGACATCGCCTGGCACAGGGGACTTCTGGACATGGAGAAGATCTCTGAAGACAACTACCTGCAGATGTCAGGGCTCAAGACCGGGGCCCTGTTCAAGATGAGTGCGCAGATCGCGGGTGTCCTGGCAGGTGTCCAGGACAACGTGCTCGAGGAACTGGGGCAGTTCGCATGCGCCATAGGCGTTGCCTACCAGATCAAGGACGACGTCCTGGATATCGAAGGAGACAAATTCGCCGCCGGCAAGGGAGGCCAGGGCAAGGACATCACCGAGGGCAAGGTAACCCTCATGGTCATTCACGCCCTGCGCAACGCGGGACCGGCCGCCCGCAAGCGTCTGAAGGAGATCCTGTCCCTGCACACCGAGGACGAAGCGATCATTCTCGAGGCGATGGAGATCCTTCGCCACTGCGGATCACCGGATTACGCCCTCGACAAGGCGGAAGCGATCGTCAAGGAGGCCTTTCAGAGAGTGGACCCGGTCCTGCCGACCGGGATCCTGGCTTCCGGAATCGAACAGTTCACCTCTTCGCTGCTGCGGAGGGAGCTGTAAGAACGCGCCCATGAGCCGCGCCGTCCCCTCTCCCCGCCGGAGTCTATCCCCGCGAAGGCGGGGACGGGGACAGGCTTCGCGGGCATGACGGAAAAATTGACAGGGACCCGGGGGAAGCCCTACGATGCGGGTAACTTGACCGCATTCCAACCCTGGAGGTGAGCCATGCGCTACCATGATCCATCCGACCAATGCAAGAACCTGTACCGGTTCATTCGACTGGTCCTGGGAGAACAGGTCTCCGACCGGGAGATCGCGAGGCGTTGGGGCGTGGACGAGAAGAACCTTCGCGAGTTGAAGAACGGCGTACGCGTGGTTCCCAAGCTCTCCAGGCTGGAGGACCTGGCCGATACCCTGGGGGTGCACAAGTACTATGTGCTCGAGGTCGCCACCGGCGTGCCTGCGGACAAGGCATATCGCATCCTCCGGAACTACGTGGTCGAGGATCATCTGAACCTCATCGAGACGACCTTCAGCGGAACCCGTGCCGGTGCCGCGGACAGGGACCCGATCCGTGCGGGACTGGATTCAGCAGTCTTTCTTGCGTATCGAACGCTCGAGCCGGAGCAGATCTTCACAAAGGTCTCCCGGGAGCTCAAGAAGTTCAAGTTCGAGTCCCATATCTTCTTTCTCGATCAGGAGTCGGGCAGCGCGACGATCAAGCACTCTTCCTTCAGCCCACGCCTGCTCAACGTTGCCGAGTCCGTGACCGGTCTTTCGCTGATGAGCTTTCGTTTCCCCTTGCAGCGAGTCCCCTCGTTTCAGACCTGTATCGATGCGAAGAGCCCGGTCTACCTTCCGGACGCGTCGGTTCTGCTCTATCAGATCCTGGGCGAGCGCCAGCTCCGCCGGTTCGTCGAAAAAATGCAGGGCATGTTCCGCATCCTGGAGGTCGTCCTCGCCCCGATCACGGTCCAGGGCAAGGTGACCGGCGTCTTTGCCACCGGAAGGAACGGAAAGCTCGACGAGAGCTGTCTTCCGGAAGTGCGGTCCTTTTCCGAGCACCTGTCCTACTCCCTGGAAAATGCATTCATCTTTCAACAGGTCAAGCAGTCGGAGGGCGAGTTGAGGTCGCTTTTCGAAAACCTGCCGGAAGGGGTCTTCGCATGCGACGAGGCGGGCAGGATCGTCCAGATGAACTCGGCCGGAGCGAACATCCTGGGTTTTGACCAACCCAGGGGTCCGGTGGGAATGCCCGTGAAGTCCTTCCGACTCCTGTCCCCGAACGCAAAGGCGGTCCGAGAGCGTATCAAGAAATCGAAGAAGGTATCCATCCAGAACCACGTCGGCGTTGCCGTCAAGAAGGACGGCAGCCCCTTCCTGGCGGACATCACCGTACGCACGGAATACGACCGACGTGGAGCCGTCGCAAGCACGGAAGGGGTGTTCAGGGACGTGAGCCAGAGAATCGTGTAAGAACCGAGCAAGCGAAAGGGCGTGTGGAGATGAACCGAGTGGCACCCTCGCAGAACCTTGAATGCTGGAACGGAACGACCTATGGATACAACACCATCGCGGCAGAGCGGCGCAAGAGGACCTACCGGTCTTTCGGGCAGCAGGAGCTCGACAAAGGGATCGCCCGTTCCCAGGAATATCTCCTGAGCCTGCACGATCAGGAACAGGGCATTTGGGTCGCAGAGTTGGAGGCGAACACCACCCTGACGTCGGAATATATCTATTTCATGCACTTCATGGGCACCGTGGACGAGCTCCGTCAGAGAAAGATGGTTCGCTACCTGAAGGAGACCCAGCTCTCAGACGGGTCCTGGAACATTCATTTCGAAGGGCCGGGCGATCTGTCCACCACACTCGAGGCCTACTGTGCCATGAAGCTGGCCGGCGAAGACCCGCAGGAGAGCCACATGGCCCGCGCAAGGGACTTCATTTTGACCCACGGCGGAATCGAGAAGGCACGGGTGTTCACGAAGCTCTTCTTTGCACTCGTCGGCGTCTACCCCTGGAAGAAGTGCCCGGCCCTTCCGCCGGAGATCATGCTCCTGCCGGAAGGCTTCCCCATGAACATCTACGAGATGTCTTCCTGGTCGCGCTCCACCGTGGTTCCCCTTCTGATCATCTGGCATCACAAGCCAACGATCAAGTCCCCGAAGGAACTCGATCTCAACGAACTGGACAGCCGGGGTTCCCCGTCCAGGAACGGAAACGGCAAGGCTTCAAACGGCAACGGCAATGGCGGGTGGGAGAGCTTCTTCTTTGCTGCGGACAAGGTTTTGAAGATCTACGAGAAGGGACGCCTGCCCTGGACCCGAAACAAGGCACTGAAGCTGGCCGAAGAATGGATTCTTGACCGACAGGACCCCACCGGCGAATGGGGGGGCATCATGCCTGCCATGATGAACAGCGTCATGGCCTTGAAATGCCTCGGATACCCCCTGGATCACCCTGCGGTACGCAAAGGGGTGGAAGCGATTCACCGGTTCGCCATCGAGGACAGCAACACCCTCAGGCTCCAGTCCAGCGTCTCCCCGGTATGGGACACGGCGAACACCAGCCTCGCTCTGCTCGAAAGCGGATTGTCCCCGGACAACCCTGCCATCGGACAGGCAACCGACTGGCTCTGGTCGAAACAGACCAAGGAGAAAGGAGACTGGGCGATCAAGAACCCGGACACACCACCGGGAGGATGGTCTTTCGAATTTGCAAACGAGTACTATCCGGACAGCGATGACACGCTCGCCGTGCTCACGCTGCTGAAGATGAGCGGTGCGGACGCCGAGCGCCCCCAGGACTGGTATCGAGGGCTACAGTGGCTCCTGTCCATGCAATCTACAAACGGCGGCTGGGGCGCCTTTGACATCGACAACGACCAGGAAATCTGGAACCGGATCCCCTTCGCGGACCACAAAGCCATGCTCGACCCTCCGACCAGCGACCTGACGGGCCGAGTTCTCGAGTTTCTCGGCGGGATGGACTACGGCCCGGACTTCGAACCGGTACGCAAGGCGATCGCCTTCCTCGAATCGGAGCAGGAGGCGGACGGCTCCTGGTACGGTCGATGGGGTATCAACTATTTCTACGGAACCTGGTGCGCGCTCTGCGGGCTCGGCGCGATCGGGTACGACATGGACTCCCCTCGAATCCGCCGAGCCGTAGCTTGGCTCAAGTCCTGCCAGAACCTGGACGGTGGTTGGGGCGAGCCCTGCGCCTCATACGATGATCCCGTGAACAAGGGAAAAGGCAGGAGCACGGCTTCCCAGACCTCGTGGGCCCTGATGGGGTTGATCGCCGCCGGAGAGGCGGACTCCGAAGCAGTACGGCGCGGCGTGGGATATCTGCTTAGGACCCAGAACAAGAAGGGGTCCTGGGACGAAAAGGAGTTCACCGGCACCGGATTCCCCAGCTTCTTCTACATTCGCTACCACATGTACAGGGACTATTTCCCCCTCATGGCGCTGGCCCGGTATGCACGGGCCCTGAACCGATCAGCCGAGTAGTCACCCGCACAGAGAGAAGATGAGCCATGCGATTTCCATTGAAACTGAATCTTTCCATGACTGCCTATCTCGCAAAGATGGGATGGCAGAAACGAGAGCATTATCCCCTCGTCCTGATGCTCGAACCCCTTCACAAGTGCAACCTGGCCTGCCAGGGTTGCGGAAGGATACGAGAATACGGTGAGAGCCTTGACAAGGTGCTCTCGACGGACGAATGCCTCTCCTCGGCACGCGACTGCGGGGCCCCGGTCGTGAGTGTGAGCGGCGGAGAGCCCCTGCTCCACCCGACGATCGACGAGATCGTGTCGGGCCTTCTCGACATGGACAGGCATGTCTACCTCTGCACGAACGGACTCAAACTGTCCGAATTCGTAGAAAGAAACCAACCCCACCCTCACTTGTACCTGAATGTGCACCTGGACGGACTGGCCGAGCGGCACGATGCACTTGCCAACCGGGAAGGCGTCTTCCGTACTGCAACAGATGCGATCTGGATGGCCAAGCGCAAGGGCTTCTCGGTTACCACCAACACAACGGTCTTCAAGTCCACCCGGATCGACGAACTTCGCAGCCTGTTCGCCTATCTCGCCTCCTTGAAGGTGGACGGGTTCCTGGTCTCGCCGGGATATCAATACAACGGCCTGTCGGACGAGGACTTTCTCAACCGGGAAGAGATCTTCGAGAAGTTCAACCAGGTCAATGGGTTGACCAAGAAGTACCGTTTCTTCTCTACGCCTCTCTATCTGGACTTCCTCATGGGAAAGAAGCAATACAATTGCGCTCCATGGGGCACGGTGACGCGCAACCCGCAGGGCTGGAAGGCGCCGTGCTATCTGATCACCGACGATCACTACGATGATTACGATACGTTCATGCGCTCGGTGGATTGGGACCACTACAGCTCCGGGCAGGACCCGAGGTGCAGTCAATGCATGATGCATTCCGGGTTCGAGCCTGCCGTCGTGCTGAACCTGAAGGGCAACTGGAAAGACATCTGGACCATGCTCAAGTGGAATTTGAATTAGCCGGTGAACGTGTGGTTGGAGCAGTCGTGGCAAGTGAGGGGTCAGGGGCCAGGGGACAGGCCCCTCAGCCCTACCCAGGGAACTCCGTAGGGATGGGGAAGGTGGCCTGGCCCCTGACCCCTGTTCCCTGATTTCTGTTCCCTAGACTGTCATTCACTCACAAGAGGACAAGTACATGGAGTTCTTCTCCCTCTTGATCGGGACCGTCATCCTCAGGCCCTATGTATTCACGTTTCTCGCCATCTTCCTTTTTGTCGCATCCCAGCAGATCGGCTGGCTGCGCACCCTTGTCTGGACCGTTACCGCATACCTCGTGGCCTTCGTTTTCGAGTTCAGCTCGATTCACAACGGCTTCCCTTTCGGCATCTACTACTACGTCGAAGCGACACTCGATCAGGAACTCTGGGTCGCGGGCGTACCCTTCATGGACTCCCTCTCCTGGAGCTTCCTCACCTTCACGGGCTACACCTGCGCCTGGCAGCTCATGGCCGCATGGAAAGGCAGGAACGGGCCTCTGGATGAAGCTACCTACCAGGCGATCCGAAGGTCCCCTGTACTCATCTTCCTGGGGGCATTCATCACCACCTGGATGGATCCGATCATCGATACCGTGGCCCTGATGGGTGATCGCTGGTTTCTGGGGCAGATCCACGGATGGCCCAACGGCGGGGAATACTTCGGGGTGCCTTTGACCAACTTTGCAGGATGGTATTTCGTCACGGCCGTAACGATCGGGGTCAACCAGGCGATCGACGCGCTGCTGAGCAGGTCCGGTGAGCAGGAGACCCGGCCGACCGTCCCGTACATGCATCTCGGCGGTTTCGCCCTGTTCATCTTCCTCGTAGGATTCAATCTTTTCATGACCGCGTGGCTCAGGGAGTGGACCCTGTTCCTGGCGGGCCTGCCCTTTGCCATCAGCTTTCTGCTCGTTTCCTGGCACACTCTTGTGGGAGGCAGCTTTTTTGAGCGCCATCTCGGAAACTCGACCGCTCCGGCCGGAGAAGCCGAGTCGGCCCAAAGGGCCTGAGCGGATTCCCACGTTCACTGTACCCGTCATTCCACCCGGATTTTACCCGCCCACCTCGGGTGCTTTCCGAGGGCATCTCGGTCTCATATGACAGCTCTCGCGTTGCCCTCCCCATCACGGCATTATCACTCCCGACCCGTAAGGCAAGCCCCGGTCCTTTGAACATCTCAAGTGGGCAGGGTATCATGAGAAATCAGCTCACAGGCAAGGCGGGAAAGTGAATTCACGCCGAAGGACCTCGAGGCGGTGACCAAGCCGGGACAGGTTTTCCGTTCAGACAGGAGATGGAAAGAGAGCATTCCGGATACGCCGCGCAGGCAGTTCCGGCCCTCCACAGGGCAGGCTTGGTATTACCTCCTTTGGGCAGTCATCCTCCTTCTTCTTCCCCCCTCCCCTGCCGAAGCAGACAGCGAGTACATGATCTCTGAAGAGACCATCGCCGACATGATGGTCTTCGAGGAGCATATCCCCTACTACTGCCCTGCCTCCTACCCGGGACAGCCCCGCCGCCCGGACACCAAGAAGCGACAGTGGACCCTCCTTCCCCTGATCGGATTCGGTCCCGGCACGGGCGCGATGGCCGGGTTGACCTTTTCCCACCGCAATCTCCTCTGGTCCGGGGTAACCCTCGACCTGAGCGGGCTCTACGGCCTGGAAGGCCAGCAATCTCTCGGCATATCCGTGGGCAAACGCGGCCTCGCCAAGAATCGGCTGCTTCTTCTTCTCCGTGCCCGATTCCTGGTGAACCCGGAGCGAGAATTCTACGGCCTTGGCATGAACGATCTGGGGCCTGATCCGCTCACCAAGCACGCAATCCAGGACGGCGGAGGGGCACTCACCCTGGGCTGGCGGCCCGTGAAGCGCGCGACCTTCAATTTCTCCATCGGAGCCCGAAACGTGCAGATCTGGTGCCCGTCGAGAATCGAGCCGGATCCCTGTACGGAAAAGGAGTTCCCAACCTTGCCCGGGATTGAGGGCGGTTGGGTCAACTACGTGGGACTTTCCATTGTATGGGACCTGACGGACTCGATCGTACGACCGACCCGTGGCTGGCGTCTCATCCTGAAGGCGATTCACACCAACAACCTGCTGGTCGGACGCTACGAGTTCACGCGGTTTCTGGGCGACGCCAGCTATCACATCTCGTTCATGGACAGAAGACTCGTCCTCGGGCTTCGCCTCAACGGAGAATTGATCACCGGGCCGGACGAGAGGATCCCCTTCTGGGAGCTCTCCGATATGGGCGGAAGGTCCACCCTGCGTGGATATCCTCCCCACCGATTCGTAGGCACCACACGGCTCCTGGCCAACGGAGAAGTCCGTTACCGCCTCACCGAATTCGACTTCTACCATCTCTGGCACGTTCGGATCGACGGAGCCCTGTTCGGTGACGGGGGACGTGTTTTCATCGACGACAAGGACCTGATCAGCGAGTTCGGCCTCAACCAGGAGGTCGTCGACAGCCAGAGCGGCGGCTTCAGATACAGTGCCGGAGCCGGGCTGCATATAGGGTTCTCAGAATCCCTGCTGGCCCGAATCGACGTGGGCTTCAGCGAAGAGAACACCGCCCTGGTCTTTCTCTCCTTTGGCCAAATCTTCTAGCCCGAACCATCCCCCGCCTCTGTTCAGTCCAGAATTGCAGCGAATTTCTGTCGGTAGGCTCTGGGCGAGAGGCTCGTGGCCTTCTTGAAGAGTCGGCTGAAGGAGCGGCTGTCTTCATACCCTACCTGGGAAGTGATCTCATCAAACGAATCCCGAGTGGATTCGAGTTTCGTCTTTGCCGCTTCGATTCTCAGCCTCTGGAGATAGATGTTGAAACTGTCGCCGGTGGCATTCTTGAACCGGCGTGAGAAGCTTCTCTTGCTCATCCCCCACTTGCCGGCCATAGAGTCAGCCGTGATGTTCGTCGAATAATGGCTCTCCAACCATTCCTGAACATCCAGGATCTCCTTGTCCTCGTGGCCTTTCTGTTGTTGGAAGACCAGGTACGGAGCCTGAGAGCTTCGATTCTTGTCGATCAGGAACATCTTGGAAACCTGGACGGCCGTTTCATGGTCGCAGTATCTCTCGATCAGATAGATGACGAGTTCCCGAAAGGAATAGGTCGATCCCGCACAAACCGTATCGCCGTTGTCAACAATGATTCGTTGAAGATTGAGCTCGACCTCCGGGTACATGTCTTCGAATTGTGAAGCAACGCTCTGGTTGGTCGTCGCAGGCCTCCCATCCAGCAAACCGGTTTCAGCGATAAAGAAAGCCCCCGTGCAGACGGATGCGAGAACGGCCTTCCTTTCATGATGGTGCTTGAGCCAGGGAAAGACACTGCGGTTCTGTTCGATGGCACTCGGCAAAGGGATCGCCACGGGAGGGATGATGATGATATCCGTTGATTCCACATCATCGATCGATCGTTGGGGCATGACAGGGACCAGATTGAAGCTGTTGACGCTCTCTCCGGTCGGAGTGGCAATGTCGACATGGAAGAACGGGAAGCCTTCGGTCGGATGGGACCCGACCCGACACGCATTGGCAATCGTGAGTATATCGAGAAGACCGATCACGCCTGAGGCCATGCATCCCTCGACCGCCAGTATCGTCACTCGCTTCATTTCCTCTTCCTACCTGTTCTCACGTTAATTCTGAGCGGTTTCCTGCTCATCCAGCCCTGGGACCCTTATTGCCCGAGATCATCGGAAATGGGTGGGGGATCTTCCTGTCCAGCTCTTGAAGGCTCTGCGGAAAGCGCTGACCTCCGAGTATCCCAATAGAAACGCGATTTCGGTAATGGACAGGTTGTTGTTTTCGAGATAGTTCAGAGCGATATCCTTCTTCAGTCCGTTCATGAGGGCCTGAAAGGTCAGTCCCTCCTTCTTCAGCTTTCGTGTGAGTGTCCAACGACTCATATTGAGCCGGCCCGCAATCATTTCGATATCCACCGTGCCCTTGGGTAGATTCTCTATCGCGAGCTTCATGACCTCGTTCTTGAATCCTGTCCATTCCTCGAGCTCCCGCATCAGGCCGTCGGCATGCTGTGCCATGATCTCCTTGATATAGGACTGACTCCTCGGGATCACCGTCTTCAGGTCTTCTCGACGAAAGACCATCACATCCTTGTCCTGATGAAACCGCAAGGGTGAACAGAGTATCTTCTGATAGATTTCCAGATCGTCCGGTTTCGGATAGCTGAACCGGATTTCCAGCGGAGTCAGATCCTCCTGGACCAGTTCCCGCAGCACGGTGACGATCGACGAAAAGGCCAACTCCACGGTCATCCGGTTGTATGAATTGTATGTCGGTATCTTGATGGAATGCTCTATCCGGAAGGTGTTGCCGCTGCCGGAGGTCTTGAAATCAGAGACCGCGTAGAGAATCCGCTGATACCGGACGAACTGATCGACGACTTCGGCCACATTCTCACAGTTCCGAAAGATGTGGCCGCACACACCGAGTCGCTCGAGCGTGATCTGGGTGCCCAGCCTGAGGGGAACGTCGGCACCCAGGAGCGCCACCCCTTTCTCGATCATCTTGAGATTGTTGAGAAACGGCACCCGGGTGTCGATGACTTCGAGATCCTTCTCCGAGAACCCCAGGGTCTCCTCGAGCGAGGCCCGGGACGCACCGAAGGCCGCCAGGGCTCTGAAATGGCCAAGGACCGCCGCGGCATCGATCGTCAGGGACTCCTGCATCATCGCGAATCTCCGTGCTCCCGAATGTCCTCTTTCTGCCCCCAACCAGCCTTGTGCTGTTGAGTGGTCGTACTAGACTTGGAGAGTAGGTCCGCATCTTCGTGATCTGACACTACTCCAATTATCGGGGAAGAAGATGAAAAATCAAGAATATGGTCGTTCCTCTGATTTCCGAGTCGGAGGCGGCAGAGCAACCTATGTTTTGTTGATCTGCTCGCTGCTCTGGATGGTGAGTTTCATGCACCGCCAGCTGCTCTCGGTCGTCCTGGAGCCGATGAAAATCGACCTCGGCCTGACAGATGCACAGGCGGGGTGGATCTCCACCGCACTGTTTCTCGGGGTGGCCCTCTTTGCGGTCCCGGCCTCCTATTGGGCCGACCGCTGGAGTCGAAAGAAGGCGATCGGCCTGATGGCGGTCATATGGAGTACGGCAACCTTCGTGACGGGGTTGGGCAAGTCCTTCTCCGTCTTTCTGCCCCGGCTCGCCACCGGAATCGGGCAGGCCGGATTCTCTTCCGCCGGGTTGGCCCTGATCAGCACCAGCTACCCCGAAGAGGTCAGGGGCAAGAAGATGGGGTTCTTCAATCTGTTCCAGGTGGTCGGAATATCCGTCGGCTCGATCGTCGGCGGATATCTATCGGTCAACTTTGGCGGCTGGAGGACACCCTTCTTCTTCTTTGCGGCCCCAGGGCTCATTCTGGGAGCGCTCGCCTTCTTCATGCAGGACTATCGATCTGTCGAGACAACCGGCCAAGGAAACAGAGGCCCGGGTTTGGTCCACAACTTGCGAAGGCTCGTAGGGATTCCGACACTGAGCTGGTTCTATGCGGGATATACCATGTTCACGGCCATGGGCGTCGCCGTGCTGGCATGGTTCCCTGCGCTGGCAATGCGCAGATTCGGCGTTGACGAGAGCGTTGCCGGGCTCTTCATGGCCCTCATCGCTCTGTTCTCCTTGATCGGTGCAATCTCCGGCGGCATACTGGCCGACAGGTGGCAGAAGAATCATCCTGCGGGGAGGATGAGGTTTGCCGCATTCATGGCCATCGTATGCACCTTCTCCTCCCTTTCGGTGCTGGTCTGCATGTTCCTGCTCCATGGCGGGTCCTATCGCGAACCGAGCATCTGGCTCACATTCGGTCTTCTTTCGCTTCCCTTGTTTGGTGCTGCCGTGGCCGCCGTCAACCCGCCGGTCATGGCAGTCACCCAATCGGTCGTAGCGCAGGATCTCAAGGGAATGGCCTGGGGTCTGGGAGTGAGCCTCGTCATGATCCTGGGGGGTGCATGGTCGCCGACCGCCACCGGATATCTCTCCGACTGGTTCGGCGGGAACGCGAGGGGGTTGGCACAGGCTCTCATTGCAATGAGTATGTTGGGATTCGGCGGATTCTACTGCTTCTTACGGTCGTCATCCCATTATCCGGTGGATGCCCGAAAGGTGCTGGACGGCCAGTCGTCTCCGATTTGATTTCGCAGACACGGTTGCCTAAGGACAAGAACCGAAGGAGAGAGGGTATGAGTTCGAGGGAGAAACTGGTTGTCATCGGAGCGGGTGCCGTCGGAAGCCTGGTCGGCGGAATCCTCGCTCGTGCAGGCGAAGATGTCACTCTGATCGGCCGGAAGAGCCATATCGGGGCTATTCAAAACAACGGGTTGAGGGTCGACGGGGTTGCAGGTGACTTCACCGTTCGCATCGATACTGCAGAGAAGCTGGACTTCAAACCGGACATCCTCTTCCTGGCCGCAAAAACACAGGATGTAGAAGAAATATGCCGGGACATAAGACCCTTCGTAACCAACGTCCCGGTCGTATTGATGCAGAACGGGGTGCGCGCCACGGACATTGCCGCCTCCATACTCGGCGAAGAGAACCTCGTCTCCTGCATTCTGCTCCTGAACGCACAATTCACAAAGGACGGCGCCGTTTCTTATGTGAACCGGAACTCGACCGTCATCGGCGGGCCCTTCGACAAGAACCCTGACTCCATCGCGAGGATTCAGTCCCTGCTGAACCACGTGTCCGACACCACGATCAGCAAGAACATACGCGGCGCACAATGGACCAAGCTTTTCATCAACGCGATGAGCAACAGCGTCGATGCGATGACCGGATTGACCCTGGGCGAATACGCAAAGAGTTACCGGGTTAGAAGGATCGCTGCGAAGATCCTAAAGGAAGCCTTGCAGACCGTTGAGGCGGCAGGCATCGAATTGGAGGAGCTCCCGGGGATTCCTATTGCATCCTTCAAAAGGATCATCCGAATGCCCACACCCATAGCCGCCGTGGTCCTGAAGTTTGCCCTGACTTCAAAGGGCAGCTCGGATATCATCACCTCAACGCTTCAGAGTATCCGAAAGGGAAAGAGGACGGAGATCGACTATATCAACGGGGAGTTTGTGAAACTGGGAAGAGAGATCGGTGTTCCAACGCCCTACAATTCCAAGGTCGTCGAGCTCATTCATGAGATAGAGGAATCTCACGTCTTCTACTCGCCTAAAGACTTGAGCAGGCTCTTTCGTGGATAGCCTGGAAAGTCCCCCGACTCGGACCGGCGCCATGAGACGCTAATCGTCGAGATCGTAGAAGTAGTCCTTATTGGTCAGCCCCTCAGTCTCTTCCTCCTCGACTTCGGGTCGCTGAAGGTGGCTGGGCAGGTCGTCCCGATGCTTGTGAATGAATTCGACCTGGTCCTCCAGATCGTTGGTCTCCTCTTCCCAGTAGCTTTCGGTCCCGAAATGGGGAAAAGCGGCGGGAAAAGCCGGATCCTCCCAGCGCCTGGCAATCCATCCCGCATATCGGATGTAGCGTAAGCTCCGAAGAGGTTCGATGAGCCGGAGCCAGGCAGGTTCGAACTCTCGGAACGTTCTGTAAGCGTCCAGAAAAACATCGCGCTGACGCAGACCCTCCTGGTCCCTGGCCGGGACGAGCATCCAGACATCCTGCACGGCCGGCCCCTTCAGGAAGTCATCAAAATCAAGAACAAACAGTCCCTCGGTGCCGTTCAAGAGGTTCCCGAAGTGGCAATCCCCGTGGATCCTGTGGAAAGGAACCTCGGCCGACAGTGTGTCATAAATGGTCACGATTTCCTGTACCGCCTCGCTGTAACGATGCACCAGCTGGCCCGGGAGAAAACCGTTTTCCTTTAGAAAGGCCAGGGGCTCCCGGCCGTATGTTTCACCTGTCAGAGCGGGCCGTTGTTCAATGGGCCGGGCCGCTCCAACATTATGAATGCGGGCCAGCAAACGGCCCATGACTCGCAGGTTTTCATCCCCTAATTCATCAGCGGCCCTTCCCCCGGTGCGAGGCCAGATAGCATAGTAGATCCCTTGCGTCTTCCGGAGGGTGGAACCGTCGTTGAAATGGAGGGGGGCACAGACCGGGATTTCGTCAGCCTGAAGCTGGAGCAGATAGGAATGTTCCTCCAGAATCTGCTCCTCGTTCCAGCGGCCCGGACGATAGAATTTGCTCACCACGTGGGACCCGTCATCGAGCTTCAGATCGTAGACCCTGTTTTCATAGCTGTTGAGGGCCATACAGTGTCCGGTCGGGTTCAGGCCGGCGGTCTCAATGGCCTGAAGGACCACTTCCGGGGTCAGTTGGTAGAAGAAATCGTCCATCTGGGAGTCCATATCGATTCGCCTCGGAGGTTCTCATGCATTGCAGAACGTGCAACACGTTCTAGGGCCGGCGTGTAAGAACATGACCATGCGGACACCCGCCCGGTTTCCAATCATTGTGCATCGAAGAGCAGAAGAATGAAAGGCCTCAGGGCACGAATGTGGGGTCGGACCCAGCCATGTCCCTGGAATCGTAAGCAGATCCGGGGTCGGACCCTGCCATGTACTCGAAAATGAAGGAAACAGATTCGGCAGGCTCTTTCGTTTGACACACGATTCCGTCTAACCCTATTCTGGATTTGCCCGGCAGAGAATTTCTCACGCGGCGTATCTCAAACCCGTGCTTCGAATGGATGAATTCCATGAGCCGGCCTGATCATGTCGACGCACCTCGAATCGAACGTATCGAGCTCGTGCCGCTCTTTGTGCCCTTTCACGACATCGTCAGAGAGGCGATGAAAGCCGGATCCGGTGGCCTCGGCATGGCGATCCCTGCGGAAGAGGCGTGGGAAGGCGGCGACTTCGTCATCTGCAAGCTCGTGGCGGAAGATGGCAACATCGGCCTTGGAGAGGCCTTTGTCTGGCTGCCGGAGACCGGGGTCTCGCCGGCGCAAATCATCGATAGCACGGAACACGCTCTCTCGAGATACGTTCTCAACGAAGACCCCTTTCGCGTCGACCGCATACGGGATCGCATGGATGCCAACGTGGCACGCTCCGAAGTCGCCAAGGGCATGCTCGACATGGCCTGCTACGATTTGATGGGCCGCGTCTCGGGCCACTCGTCGGCTCACTTCATGGGTGGACGCACAGTGGATGAAATACCGCTCGCGGCGCTGGTGCCACTCATGGATCCCAAGACCATGGTGGATTTGGCCGAAGATTTCCATGCGGCCGGTGTTCAGACACTCAGGATCAAGCTCGGAAACAGCATCGAGGAAGACAAGCTCATCATGGGTTCATTGAGGGAGGCCCTGGGTGACGGGGTCCGTCTCCGGGTCGATTACAACCAGGCCTACACCCCTGAGGATGCGGTACTTGCCATCAAGGCGATCGAGCCCTTTGATGTCGATGTAGCCGAACAACCGGTGAGTGCGACCGACCCATTAGGGATGGCTTACGTTCAGAAGCGCGTTCTTACACCCCTGATGGCCCACGAGGGTTGCTTCTCGCTCAGCGATATCCTGGTTCTCATCGAGCTGGACGCGATTCGCGTTGTGGGCATCAACGCGGAGAGACCGGGCGGGGTCACCCATGCGCTCCGGGCAATCGACTATGCCACCCAACGCGGCCTCGCCTCCCTCATACACAACCAGTCCCTGGGCGTAGGATCTGCCATGCAGATTCATCTCGCTGCAGCGAAACAGGATGCTCTCGGGCACGACACGGACCTTTTTGGCCATATCATGATGGAAGACGACGTCATCACGGACCCGATCGACTATTCGGCCGGAACCGCCAAGGTCCCCTCCGGGCCGGGCTGGGGAATCGACCTGGATGAGGGCGCGCTGGACAGGTATGCGACCGGCCCAACCGTCAAAGTCGAGGTATAGAGAAAGAGGACACCGCTTTGGAGCAACTCTATTCTGGGGGCGAGATCTACACGGTCGATCCGGCGCATCCCTCTCCGGAAGCTGTGGCGGTTCGGGATGGCAAGATCGTCAAGGTCGGCTCCTGTGCCGAATGCGAACAAGCCCTCAGCCGTTTCGAATCGATCGATCTCGGGGGTCGTACGCTTCTGCCCGGCTTCATCGATACCCATCTCCATCCCACCTTGATCGTCTTCTTCGATATGAATGTCGACTTACGTCGGGCACGCACATTCGACGAAATCACTGCAAAGATGCGCACCGCCGCCAAAGAGGGGGAGAAAGGGGCCTGGACCTTTGGGCTCGATTTCGACGAGCAAAATCTCGACGATCCGAGAATGCCTACCCGCCACGACCTGGATCGCGCCTGCCCCGACCAGCCGGCTCTCATTCTGAAACACGACGGTCATTCTCTGGTGGCAAACACAAAGGCGATTCAAGCCGCTTCCATCTCATCGGCTACTGCCGACCCCGAAGGGGGAGTCATCGACAGGGAGGGAGATGGTTTTCCCTCCGGGGTGTTTCGCGAGAACGCCAAGGAGTTGATCCTCTCGGCCGTACCCTTCCCGGATCTCCCGCAGCTCATGGACGGCGCAAAGACATCTTTCGAGAGGCTTGCATCCTTTGGCATCACGTCGATCGGCGCGGTACTGCAGACAGACGAGGAAGGCCCTGCCTCAGCCTCAGGTGCATACGATATGATGGCCCTCGAACTCTTTCTGGACCATTTGCCGGTCAGTGTCTATGGCCTTCTCATTGCCCGCAGCGAAGAAAGAGTGGAAGAAGCCCTGAGGAGTCGAATCCATACGAACGAACCGGGAGGACACCGGATAGGCTGTCTCAAGATCTTTGCTGACGGCACGTTCGGTTCCTGTACCGCGTACATGAACCAACCTTTCAGTGACCATCCGGAGACATCCGGCTTCCTCGTCCACAGCCGGGAAGAAATATATCGACGCATGGTCATGGCCCAGAGTGCGGGGCTTCAGATTGCGATTCACGCCATCGGCGACGCGGCGTCGAAGACCTGTGTAGAGCTCTATGCACGTCTTCTGAAGGAATACCCGAAGCAGGATCATCGACATCGCCTTGAGCACGCCTCTCAACTCGACGCTTCTCTCATTCGCGACATGGCTCGTCTCGGCATTGTGGTTTCTACCCAACCGCTCTTCATCCAGTCGGAGAAGCACTGGCTCGAAAAACGACTGGGTCCCGAACGACTTCGATGGACCTATCCGTATCGCTCGCTTCTGGATGCAGGCGTCAAGGTCGCGGGAGCTTCCGATGCTCCCGTTGAGTCACTCGATGTGCTGGACGCAATCCAGTGCGCAGTAACCCGGAAAGGCTTCGTGCCGGATCAGGGGGTCTCCGTCGAGGAGGCGATCCGGATGTTCACCATGGATGCGGCGTATGCTCAGTTCGAAGAAGCCGTGAAGGGAAGCATCTCCGTGGGGAAGAGAGCCGACTTCGTGATTCTCTCCGGCAATCCGGTCAAATTGCCGGTGGAGCAGATCGGGGAGCTTCGAGTCCAACGAACGATTCGGGCGGGGCAAACCACCTTCGAGAGGACAGACTTCTGAGCACTCCCCCAGAATCCCAACGGGGTTCATGCCTTATTTTACAATTTAATATCAATACTTTACATTCACATTGTGAAGTAGATTATTAAAGGGTTCGGAGCCTTGCCCGTCAGAGGCCGACGAGCGTCCTGGCCTCGAAAGCCTTGTAGTGCGAAAACAAGACCCAACCGTAGAGACCGGCGGTCAGCAGCGCGAGCCCGACCAATCCCGTCTTCTCCGCTCCGAGTTTTCCCCTCGTCCACTTCGGCACATGGAAACGACCGCTCTGTGTCGTATGATTCTTCATTTTTCCCACCCCACTCAATATCGTGGATCCCTTCGGGCCCGAAATCGAACCCTCACCATATCGTGTGATGCGGGAACTCGCGCTCCGGTTTCCGCGCGAATGGAACTTCATTCGTCGTTGATGTAGTCCCCCACCGGATTTGCGTGTCCGTTCTCTACAGCAGCTACGGATGTTGCTGGGACAGACTCAGTTCCGTAAAGAATGCATCGGTCACATTCCGAGACGCTGGCCTATGATCTCTTTCATGATTTCGGTGGTTCCGGCGAAGATGGTCAAGACCCGCACATCCCTGTACGCCTTGGCAATCAGGTACTCCTCTATGTAGCCGTACCCGCCGAAAAACTGGAGGCACTGGTCCACCGTCTTCTTCAACTCCTCTGTACCGTACCATTTGGCCATGCTGGTCTCCATCACGACATCTTTCCCCTTCATGTGGTCCACGACCAGCCGGTCGATGAATGTCTGGAACATCTCGGCTACGGTGTACATCTCGACCAGTTGAAACCGGGTGTTCTGGAACTTGATGAGGGGTTTACCGAAGGCGGAACGTTCCTCGCAGTACTTCTTTGTCCAGTCGAGCACGGTCCACATGTTTGCGATGGAACTGATCGCAACGGTCAGTCTCTCCTGCTGAAGCTTGATCATCATCTGAATGAAGCCCTGCCCTTCTTCCGTACCGAGGAGATTCTCCTGAGGCACCCGGCAATCCTCGAAGAACAACTCGGCCGTGTCCTGGCCACGGAACCCGATCTTGTCCAGCTTCCGGACCTTCTGGTATCCCGGCGTTCCGTCTTCCACACAGATCAGGCTCATCCCCTTGTAGCGAGGCTCGGCCTTCGGATCGGTCATGGCGGCCACGATGACCAGATCGTTGCTGATTCCATTGGTGATAAAGGTCTTCTGGCCGTTGATCACATAGGAATCGCCATCCTTGACGGCCGTCGTCTTGATGGCCTGCAGGTCCGATCCCGTATCCGGCTCCGTCATGGCGATGGCCGTGAGGATGTCCCCGCTCGCGCAGCCCGGAAGCCATTTCTTCTTCTGCTCTTCTGTCCCGTAGGTGGCGATGTAAGGTACGCAGATGTCTGAATGGAGGGTGAGCGTTATGGCGTGGGCCCAGGCACGGGCTATCTCCTCCATCTCCACTACACTGTAGAGAAAATCAGCCTCGTACCCACCGTAGGCTTCCGGCAACCAGGGTGAAATGAACCCCTGTTCTCCAGCCTTCTTCCATACGTCACGGGTTACCAGACCCAACTGCTCCCATTCATCGAGTCTCGGCACCGCCTCCTTTTCAAGAAACTTGCGAAAGGCGTCCCGAAATATCTCATGTTCCTCGCTGTAGATTTCCCGCTGCATGAAGATTCTCCTGTACTTGGTGTGCACGTTTCGCGATCGAGATCATTCGACCCAGATGATTGCCCCTGCCCCTTGGGCCAGTCCTCCACAGATGGCACAGGCTGCGTAACCGCCGCCTTGCTGCTTGAGGTTGTAAGCGGCCGTCATCATGATTCTGGCTCCGCTCGCCGTGTTCGGATGGCCGATGGCGATCGCCCCGCCATTCACATTGAGTCTTCCTTTCAAGTCCTGATACAGGGCTTCATCGTTGTCGAGGATCGCTTCCACAGAAGCTGTCCCTACCATCTCCTTGTAGTCGCTCTTCAGGAACCTCCTGTTCGACAAGAGCTTACACGAGACGAGCGGGACACAGGCGAAGGCCTCGTTGATCTCTAGCAGTTTCAACTCGTCCATCTGGAGGCCGGCCATGTCCAGGCACTTCTTGATGGCGAACCCGGGCGTCACAGGCATAATCCTGGCCTGCAGGGATACGAGAGACGTGGCCACGATCGTGTACAGAACATCCAATCCCAGCTTCTCGGCCTTCTCCCGTGTCGTGATGATTTGTGCGCTGGCCCCGTCATTCATCCCCGGAGCATTACCGGCCGTGCAGGTTTTGCTGCAGAAGACGGTCTTTAGCTTCGCGAGCTTCTCCAGGCTGATGTCTTTTCGATACTGCTCGTCCAACTCCAGGGTCTTTCGGTCGATTTCTTTGCCCTTCTTGTCCTTCTTCACGATCTCGAATGGTTCCATCTCGTGCTTGAAGAAGCCGCCTTCCCACGCGGCCCCGTAGCGGGCGTGGCTGGCGACGGCGAACTCATCCTGTTCTTCCCTGCTCACCCCGTAGTCTAAGGCAACCTCACCTGCGTCGACCGCCACCGGAGCGTAGTCCTTGTATCCGAGGGGTATGATCGGGTCCTCGATCAGGAACGAGGTGTGACGGCGACCTTCCCATCGGATATCGCGCAGGAGAAACGGAACCGTGCTGAAGCTCGTCGATCCGCCGGTCATGACCATCTCGGCTTCGCCCAGCCGAAGGCTTCTGCTTCCGTATGCCACGGCCGACATGGCGGAGATGCAGGCCTGATCAAAAGAGACAGATGCTGTTTCGGGCGGGATTTCGGCCTTGAGCAGGGTTTGTCGAGCGACCACCGGCGTGTAGGGATCTTTTGTGTTGGTCGTGTCCCCGTTCCCCCACCAGACCTCTTCAATGCATGCAGGGTCCAAGTCGATCCGTACCATTGAGTGCCTCATGGCAACCGCGCCCAGATCGTAGATATCGACGTCTCTCAGAGATCCACCGATACGTCCGAAAGGGGTGCGTACGGCACTCACGCACACCAGGTCGTCTTTGCTCTTCTCGAAAATCATACGCTTCTCCGGTCTCCGTGGTCGTATGTGTCATGGGCAGGCAGGAATCCCATTGCACTGAGAATTCCTTCTCCCCTTTGGGAAGAGGGAATCCTAGGCGCTTGACGTTTCCCGTGTATGCGAGAGTGACGGACAGGTAAAGACAGCGCCGGGAAAAGCCGTCAGGAACCGATTCTCTTCGAGTACCCCACCCAGTACTTGTCCTTGAGGAGCCTCTTCAGGAGCTTTCCCGTCGGGGTCCGAGGAAGCTCCTCCTTGAAGTCGATGCTCTTCGGGCACTTAACGTGAGAAAGGTTGTCCCGGCAGAACTCGATCAGTTCCTTTTCCATCTCCGGCCCTGCATTGCCCGAGTCGAGCAACTCTACCACCGCCTTCACCTCCTCACCGAACTCCGGGTTCGGAACGCCGAACACAGCAGCATCACGGACCTTGGGATGGGTGATCAGAAGGTTCTCCGCCTCCTGAGGGTAGATATTCACACCCCCTGAGATGATCATGTCGAACTTTCGGTCTGTGAGATAGAGGTAGCCCTCCTCGTCCAGGTACCCGACGTCTCCCAGCGTTGTCCAGCCCTTCGAGGTCCTCGATTTCTTCGTCTTCTCCGGATCGTTGTGGTATTCGAAATCAAAGGGGCTATCGACGTAGATTGCTCCGGGGGTCCCTGGCGGAAGCTCGTTCTCGTTGTCGTCCAATATGTGTAACGTGCCGACGAGGATCTTGCCCACGGAACCCTTGTGTTTGAGCCAATCCTCCGATCCGATCATCACGTACATGTTCGCCTCGGTGCCGGCGTAATACTCAAAGATGATGGGTCCCCACCACTCGATCATCTGTTCCTTGATCGGTATCGGGCACGGCGCTGCTGCGTGAATTGCGACCTTGAGGCTCGACATGTCATACTTCTTTCGAACCTCTTCCGGCAGCTTGAGCATTCGAACGAACATCGTGGGGACCAGCTGGGTGTGGGTGACCTTGTGTTTCTCGATCAACGAAAGGAATTCCTCAGAGTCGAATCTGGACATGACGATAACCGTCCCACCCAGCCGATGCGTGCCGAGGCAATAGCGGATCGGGGCCGCGTGATACAGGGGGGCGGGCGACAGATAGACCGTGCTCTCATCCATCCCGTACACCTTGAAGATGAGAAGGTCCGTATCCGGGAGCTGTCCCAACGGATGTTCCAGCTTCCCCGGCACGACCCCCTTGGGCCTGCCCGTTGTGCCGGATGAGTAGAGCATGTCCTTGCCTTCGAGCTCGCCTGCAATGGGGGTCGTGGGGAAGGCGGATCTCTTCTCTTCGTAGTTCTCGTAACCCTCGACGGCACCCCCTACCATGAGGCGCGTGGTCACACCCGGCATCCGATCCCGGACGGCTTCCGCGATCTCACGCTTTTCCAAGGAAGTGACGAAGACCTTGGCACCGCAGTCGTTCACGATGTATTCGACTTCCTCCACGCCGAGGTGCACGCTGATGCAGGTGTAGTACAGGCCCGCCCTTACCGCAGCCTGGGCTACTTCCAGGTACCGGACGTTGTTCTCCATGCAGATAGCGACCTTATCCCCGATCTCGACACCTGCATCCCGGAAGAGATGAGCACACTGGTTCGCCCGCTCCTCCATTTGGCCGTACGTGACCACCTCACCGGTCTCGACCATAACGTAGGCGGGTCTGTCCGGCGTCTCCTGCGCGAACTTCCTGGGATGATCCATTACGTGATTCCCCCGTTCTGATCCATGAGTAGGTCATCGGTAGCGATGAAGGAATACAAATCGTCTATCGAATTATATTTATCAATTGAAGCGTATTCTGTCAACTGAAAAATATCTACCTGAAAAATATCTACCGAGGAAGAATCGATATAGGAAGGCGAGCTTTTTCGAGGATTACTATCTATAAGAAATGAGTTTCCTATTCGCCATAGAGGGCCCGTGCAATGTCATCGAGTCCCAGGGACTCGAGCGTTGCCTTGGTAGGCACCCCGGTCTTCTCGTCCCAGCCCATCTCACGGCAGAAATCCCGGTTCATCCGGTCACGAGGAAGGGTGAGCCCTTTTAGCGGCCCGTAGGTGATCGGCGGGTCCCCGACTGCCCTGCCGTGCATCCGGAAATCCTTGACGGGCTGGAGGCCTTCCCGCGCGTTGAAGGCCTGCCGGACGTTTTGGATGCGCTCACCGATTCGAAGGTATTCCCTGGGGGGTAGCTTCCAGCCGGTAGCTGCATTCGTGTAGTCGTACAGCGGGAGCTCTATCGACATATACGTCCCGAACAGGCATACACCCAGACCGTTGCCCATCTGCGAGTGTTTGCTCCCCGCTGCCTGGATACGCATCTTTCCTTCCAGGTTGTATTTGTGCTTGGCAAGATAGAACGCGGGCGACTTGGGCACCTCAGGAAACACCTTGTTTAGGGCATACAACTCACTCCACTGATAACCCACATTGGTGTGGCGCCCGGGTGTGGGCTCGAGCTCATAAGCCACCGCAAGGCCCGGGTCGAATCGGGGGTCGTGCATCGGGAGTTCCTGGCCGCCTGCGTGCACTGCGTAGTGCTCGCTTCCCTTGCCTATCCTCTCAGCGGCCTTCTTCACCCCATCTGCCAGCACGTCCCCAACGCCCTCGCGGTTGATCATCTTGTTCAACAGGGCGATCACACCTTCCACATTGCCCCATCTGAGATCGATGCCTCCGAGATCCTCATTGCTCAGGATTCCTTTCTCATAACATTCCATTGCAAAGGCAACGGTCGAACCCGCGGATATGGTGTCCATGCCCGCCCGATTCAGCATCTCATTGATCATGAGCAAGGCGTCCAGATCGTTGTTAAGGATGAGCGCCCCGAAGGCACAGCAGGTCTCATATTCCGGTTTGTGCGTTTCCTCGAGCGGGTATCTTCCGCTCGTGATCTTGAGCAGCCCCCCGCACCCCAGGGGACAGCTGTAGCAGTTGTACTTTCTGTACTGGTGACCTAGAATCTCGTCCGGGTCCAGCTTCCCCGAATGGGTGTCTATCGGAAAATCGTGATGCCCGGAACCTTTCCAGTTCATCACGGGAGAATCCCCGCTCTCGGCGGAGAAGACCGTTCCGCCCATGGTTCCGTACTTCTTCAGCACCACCTTGGCCAGACTCCCGGTCTGGGCGATCCCCACCGGAACAACTCGCAAGAACTTACCGAACACGGCGAACAGGCGGGCGGTGAATCGCTTCTCCAGGCCTGCGCCCTCCTTGAGCCACGCCAGGAAGGTCTGGTTGAGTGCCTTGATCTTGTCCGGGTCTTCAACGGGAATCTTCTCCTCGCCTTTCAGCACGACTGCCTTGAGCTTCTTTGAACCCATTACCGCGCCCAGCCCCGACCTCGCGGCAAGCCTTCCCCGATCGTTACAGACCCCCGAGATGAGGCAGCAGTTCTCCCCGGCCGGGCCGATCAGCGCAACCCGGACCCCCTTGCCGCCGTTTTCTTCCTGGAGAAGCCGTTCCGCCTCGGTGGCATCCATGCCCCAGACGTGGGATGCATCCTTCAACTCGGCCTTTCCATCAGCCACGAGCAGGTAGACCGGTTTCTCGCCCATTCCCTTGACGAAGATCCCGTCATACCCACAACGCTTGATGGCCGGAGAGAAGGTTCCTCCGCAGTTTGCTTCCCCATACCCCCCCGTGAGGGGCGATTTCCCGACCACCATCCATCTGCCGGTGAAGAACGCACCCGTTCCAGTGAGCAATCCGGACACGAAACCGAGTACATTGTCCGGGCCCATGGGATCCGCACCCTTCGGTATCCTTTCGAAGAGGATCTTTGCACCCAGCCCGGCACCGGACAGGAACTGCTGATACGTCTCGTCCGGGATCCGTTCCTCCTCGATGCTCCCGGTTGAGAGATCTATATTCAGGATCTTTCCTGTGTATCCCCCGCCCATGGGTTTCCTCCTCTTTTTGGAGACCTTCATGTTGAAGGCCCATGCACAGAATACTACTTCTCTTCAGAATGCTATTTATCGATTGATTTTTGTTCAGTCAACTTCTCTCAACTATTCACGCAATGCCAACCGGGTCAATCCAATCAAAAAGACCCTTTTTAGGCTACAAATCCATATTTAACCAAATCAAAATAATCCTTGACAGATTCGCATTCTCTTGGTAAACAATCTTTTATCTTCGAATCACATTCTATATCTGGCCCCAACCCCTTGTCAACCGAGGAGTATATTCCCTTCGTTCTCGATTCGCTTCAACTCTTCCGTGCGTGGGGAGCGGGTCGCCGGCAGCTTCAAGTTCCAACGTCCAAGAAGGAAGGGGTGGATTAGACAGAAATCGTAGAAGGTGTAGTTCAGGCAAAGAATAGGAAAGCCCAGAAACCGGTTTGCCGCTGGCCGTGGATTGCGCCCCTGCCCAGCGACAGACCTCAAACGGCTTTGAGGCGTCAGAGGCTTGTCCAGCTTCCGGGCTTTTTCGTCACAGGATACCGGGACTTGCTTCCGCCCGCAAGCAGAAAGGAGGCTATGCCGCTCAGATATGAATCCGCATTATCGGAACAGGATTTCAAGAGAAGGAGTCAGCCAAAATCCAAAGAACGAGAGGAGACACAACATGATGCGAATGATCATCATTGCAGTGTTCATCTTCAATCTCTCCATCGGACTGGCGCCCATGGCGGAAGCCATTGATGATGGCACCTACGACTTCTACGGCACGCTCTCCGTCGATGCCTATTTCGCAGATGGGGTAGGGGGAGACTGCGCACTTGCCCTCAACAACATGACCTGCCCTTCGACTACGGATTTCTGTATCAAGAACCTTGATGCGACGAGTAATGTCCTCACCAGCAACGACCCGGGGCCCCATTACGGAATTGCCATAGGAATATTCGATGGGCTTGTTGACGCGGATTATGACGGGACCGGTCCTGTCAGCCTGACCGTAGGCGCCTCCAGTGCGGACGACATCATTGACGCTATAAATGTCGGCACCTCAGGAGGCGGGTCCTGTGCGGGAGCACCTGCGGCAACCTGTGTCAATTCCTTTTCCAAGAGCATGCAGGCCCCTGGTGGTGATGCAGCGACCGTCACGGGCGAAATTCCTTTCTGGGATGACCAATCACCGATAACTTTCCCCTTGTGCGCAAGTACGAGTGGCACCTATGACCCGCAGCTCGTGACGTCGGAAACTGGTGAGGCGAGAGTCACGAATGAAAATGGAGCCAACCAATCGCTGTCAGACACGGGCGCGGGCCTATCAGGAAGCGACCCAACCTACAGCTTGAAGCTGGTGAGCCCGAACCCAGTCATGAGAACTACCATTGGCCCGATCGTAGTTGGGACAGATGCTCTTGGTATGCGAATCTTCGAAGGCACCTTGTGTCGTAGAACGGGTGGCGGCACATGTATACCCGGAGGCTTTACCTGTCCGGCAGAAGACGACTGATCGAGGCCTGCGGACACGGTGTAGATGGGAAGACTACCTCCCAGGTGAGCGTGAAGGCTTCCAGGCCTCGCGCTCACCCGAGAGGTTTTTGCATCAGGTTCTCTTTCATTGCCTCCACCACCTTCATCATGTCGGCCACCACACCATAGTCCGCCTCTCGCAATATGGGGGCCATAGGGTCCTTGTTCACGGCGATGACGGTGCCGGCGCCTGTGATACCGGCCAGGTGCTGAAAGGCCCCGCTGATGCCCAGGGCCAGATAGACTTTTGGCTTGACCGATTTGCCGCTGGTGCCCACCTGGTGATGTTTGGGCAGCCAATTCTTGTCAACCACCGGCCGGGAGCACGACAGGGCCCCTCCCAAATCCTCGGCCAGTTTGGAAACCTGAGGAATATTCTCCGGATCGCCGATCCCTCGGCCGATGGAGATCAACAGATCGGCTTGGGTGATATCCAACTCGCCGGCGACGGACTCCTCCAACGCGATGAAGCGTTTGCCGCTCTCAGGCAGTTCGGGAACCAGGCCGGAAACCACCTCTGCCGAGCGCTTGCCCTGCCCCTCTGCTGGAAAAGCTCCGGGCCGGACCGTAACCAGGTAGCCGCAGGATTCCCTCATCGAGACCCTGGCGAAGAGCTTGCCGTTGTATATCTGCCTGATGACCTTGGGTCGGCCCTCTTCCAACAGGATATTCACAACGTCGGAGGAAAGGGGGAGACCGAGCCGCACCGACAGGGCCGGCGCCAAATCCATTCCCCAGGGGGTATGCCCGATCAGCGTAAGAAAGGGCGCCTCTTTTCGTATAAGGTCGGACAACACACCCTTGGCAACGGCAACGTCGAAATGGCGAAACGCCTCGGATTCGATGCTGACGACCTTGTCAGCCTTGTCCACTATTGAGGCAACCAGGGCCGCGTTGGATTCACCGAGGACGACGGCGACCAGGTTGCACGAACGCGCTCTGCAGAGCTCGTCCGCCTTGTGAAGCATCTGGAACGAGACCTCCCTGATCTCCCCATCTCTGTGCTCGATAACGACAAGGACATCCGCCATTACTCCATCACCCCCTTTTCCTTCAAGATTTGGATGATCCCTTCGGCAATGTCGTGAAGACCACCTTCGATCATCTTTGCACCCCCGGTTTGCGGGGACTCGAATATCTCCTCGATGGCCGTCCGGGGAGAGAGATCCTCCTCGGACAGATTCAAATCGTCGAGGGCGAAGACTTCCAGCTCTTTCTTGTGCGCCTTTCGGACGGCCAGGATGGAAACGTAGCGGGGCTCGTTGATACCTGTCTGGATACTCAAGAGGGCCGGTAGTTCGAGTGTGAAGACTTCCTCCACGCCGCCCTCCAATTCGACCCTGACGGTTGCGGTTCCGTCGCCAACCTCGAGGGAGTTCACGACGGCAGCATGGGAAATGTCCAGGTGCTCGGCAAGCATGCTTCCCACGACCCCTTCATTGTGGTCATTCGCCTGGACCCCGGTGAAAACGAGGTCACAACCGTTTTGTCTCAGGACCTCTGACAGGGCCTTGGAGATCAAATACCCGTCCGGGACCACTGCCCCGGGATCTATGCGAACCGCCTTGTCGGCCCCCATGGCCAGACACTTCCAGAGGATCTCTTCATCCGGTTTTTCACCGACGGTAACGACCGTGACGTTTCCACCGCTTTGCTCCTTTAGAAGGACCGCCTCTTCCACGGCGTAGCTGTCCCACTCGTTCATGACATAGGCCAGCCGGCTCTTGTCGATCTCTTTGCCGGAAGCATCGATCCTAAGGTCCACCTCCTGGGTCATGGGGACCGGCTTCACACATACCCATATGTCCATGATCTTTCCTCTACTTCTTAGAGGGAGTCCAGCAAGAGCGTCATCAAATCGACGACCTTGATCTCTTCCTCGAGACCATCGGTCTTTACGGCATCGTCGAAGTGTATGAAACAAAACGGGCAGGCCGTAACCAGCACATCGGCGCCGACCGCCCGGGCCATCCGGACCCTGAGTGTTGCAGGCCTGACCTTTTCCTCTTCTATTTCGTGCCAGAGGATCACATCCGCCCCACCGCAACAAAAACTGCAATCCCTGTTCTTGTCCATCTCCATAAGCTTCATATCCGGTATCGCACGCAGCAGGTGTCTGGCCGGTTCATACGTTTCGTTGTGACGTCCCAGGTAGCAGGGGTCGTGATAGGTGTAGATTCTTTCGTTGATCCGCGTGGTATTCGGCCTCAGCTTGCCCGCTGCCAGCAGTTCGGCAAAGTACTGGGTGTAATGCGAGACGTAAGAGACGCCCGGGTAATCGTTCTTCAGGGTATTGAAGGCATGTGGGTCCACAGTGACGACGCGGTTGAAGCGGACAGACCCCAATGTCTGCATGTTCTGCTCCACCAGGAGCTGGAACAGGCCCTCTTCCCCCATGCGCCGGACCTGGTGGCCGGTGTCCGTTTCCCGTTTGCCCAGGATGCCGAAGTCGATGCCGGCACTCTTCAGTCCCGTGGCAACGGCCCGGGTGACGGCCCGGCTCTGGCGATCGTAGGCACCATAGCCGTCCACATATAACAGGACGTCCACTGATTCGCCCTCTTCGAGAATGCGAACGGGAACGTCTTCCATGTCCTCGAGCCACTCCACCCGCTTCTCCGGTGGCTTCCCAAAGGGGTTCCCCGTGGCCTCGACGTTCTGGAACACCGCGTTGAATCCGGTGGGGTTCTTCGAGTTCTCCACCAAATGCCGACGCATATCGACGATCTTATCGATATACTCGATGAATAGGGGGCACTCTTGTTCGCAGGCCCCGCAGGTGGTGCAGGACCAGAGGGATTCCGGGTCGATCACGTCCCCTACCATGGCCGCCGGATTCTCTCCGGCGCTGTCTTCTCCATTACCTCTGTTTGCATACCCGTAATCCCGCAGCTCAAGCGTAAGATCCCTGGGAGATAGAGGCCGGCCCGCCTCATGGGCCGGGCAGTTGTCCGTACAGCGTCCGCACTCAGTGCATACGGAGAAATCGAAGATTTGCTTCCATGTGAACTCTTCGAACTCGCCGACTCCGCAGGTTTCGAGGTCCTCGAAACGTTCCACGCCGTGGCGGGCGGGTTTAAGGGCACCCCGGTTTCGATTTCTAAGAAATATGTTTGCCGGCCCGATCAGGGCATGAATGAATCTGGAACGGGGCAGATAGGCAAACAGACCCAGCACAGCCGTCAGGTGGAACCACCAGAGCACGCGATGGGTCATCTCCTGCGTATTGACGGGGGAGTCAGCGAAGACCCGGGACACCCAGAGCCCCACGGGCGACCAACTGCCCCAAGGGTCGCGGGTAACGGAGATCCGGGCTCCTTCAATGAGAAAGCCGCTCGCGAGAATGGCCGCAAAACCCGTCAGGAATAGAGGATCGCCCGACATACCTTCATAGCGATCCGGACGAAGAACGTATCGATTCACAATGGCGATCACAATCCCCGCCAGCGCCGCCAGTCCGGCCATATCCAGAGCCAGCGATTGGAAGTATAGGTAGAAATGGCCTTGCATGACCGGCAGGCCGAAATCCGCTTCGAGCAGCACCACTACGGTCCCGATGAACAGGACGACAAAACCACCGAAAATCAGGGCGTGAAACAAACCTGCCAAAGGGTACCGGATCATCCGGGCATGGGAAAACAACTGTTTCACCGTGCCCGCCAGCCGCTCGCAGACCCCGTCCAGACGATGGTCTTCCAGCCCCACTCGCCAGGTCTGCAGGCGGCGGTAGAGGCCCCATGCGAAGATCAATACGCTGATCCCTAACAGGGCATACAAGAAACAATGGTTGTCTATGTTCCAGTAGATTTCGCGTGTGGGTTTCATTTTCTACATGCCCATGGCACGTGCCACCGTCTCCAGATGGTCATCAGTGGTGCCGAAAGACAAGGCAGCCACCTTGGCCCGACGGAAGTACAGGTGCATGTCCATCTCCTCGCAAAAGGAGGTCCCCCCGTGAATCTGGTGTCCCAGCAGAGTGACCCGATGCGATGCCGGCCCCATCCATGCCTTGGCCATCGAGATCTCACGGGTTGCCGGAAGCCCCTGATCCAGGGTCCAGGCAGCTCGGTATGTCAGGAAGCGTAGGGTATCGAGATCCACCATCATGTCTGCGCAGTGGTGCTGGATGGCCTGGAACCTGGCGATGGGTTTGCCGAATTGTTCCCGCTTCTTCGCATATGCCACGGCCGAGTCCAAGGTGGTCTGGAGGCCGCCCACGATATCGGCGCATTTGGCGAGGGCGGCGATTTCGTTTACCTTCACCAGGGTATCCCATGCGGTTCCCTCGTCCCCCAAGCGGTTCTCCGCAGGTATCCTGACATCGTCCAGGACCACTTCACATTGTCCGTCGAATCCCAGGGTTTCCATGACGGATACCGTGACACCTTCAGATGCAGGATCCACCAGGAACAGGGAAATCCCCTCTTCGGGCGTGCCGTCTTTGCCGGTCCGGGCCGCACAGAGTATGGTTTGAGAAACATGCGCGTTTTCCACGAAGAGCTTGGTGCCCTGGAGAATGTAGGCTTCTCCTTCGGTCCTGGCCTCTGTGGCGACACCCTGGGCATCATCCCAACCTCCGGGCTCTTTTTCGGCAAGGGACAGAATCAACCCGCCTTCAGCGACCCTGGGCAACAACTGCTCTTTCTGTGACTCGGATCCGGCAAGGGAGATCGTCAGAGCTCCCAACACCGCCGTCGACAAGAACGGGCCGGGAAAACATGCTTCGCCCATGGCCTCCTGCAAAATGGCCAGCTCCATGAATTCGCCTTCCAGACCTCCGTACGCCTCGGGAATCAACACGCCGAGCCAGCCCAATTCAGCCATCCGCTGCCACCGCTTCTCATCATAACCCGAGCGGTTTGCCATCTGCTCCCGGATCAGCGAGGTTCCGCCTTCCTTCGCAACAAATTCCCTCGCGCTGCCCATGAGTGTCTTCTGATATTCTGTGAACTCGAAGTCCATGAGTCATTCCTTTCCTGCCACTTCAGCCCATACCCAACCCGAGTTTTGCGATGATGCCCCGCTGAATCTCAAAAGTGCCGCCACCGATGCCCAGAGGGATGCTGCTCAGGAAGAAGGCCGACAGCCGCCCTTTGAGCGGCGTCCTTTTGGACGCCCCCATTAGCTGGCCGTAGCGGCCCAGAATGTCCAGACCGGCGCTGGCCATGTGCCGCCCGTGCTGCGACACCATCAGATAGGAAACGGCGGGTTGATAGGTGGGAATCTCTCCCTTCATTTGAAGGCTCATCACTCGATAACCCAAGAGCGCCGCGCCTTCGTTCTCGACCGCCAGTTCAGCCAGCTTGCGCCGCACAGCCGGATTGTGCGACAGCACGCCGTCTCTCCAGGGAGTCTCTTTGGCAAAGGCGACAAGATCTTCCAGAAGCCGCCTGGTATAGAAGACCGGGTGGATAATGCTTCGCTCGTAGCTGAGTGCGGTCATGAGCACGGGCCAGCCCATGTTCAGGCCCCCCACGATCTCTGTCGCAGGCACGCGCACATCGTTGAAGACCGTCTCGTCGAAATGTGGATAGCCCAGCACGTTGTTCATGGGGGTGGTCTCGATCCCATCGGACTTCATATCCACGATGAAGATAGTGATCCCCTTGTGTTTGGGGGCTTCCGTGTCGGTACGGACAGCCAGCCAGCAGTAGTCGGAATGACGCGCGTTGGTTTGAAAGGTCTTCACTCCGTTGATGACATAGTCGTCCCCGTCTCTTACGGCTCTGGTTTGAAGCGAAGCCAGGTCCGAGCCCGCGTTCGGCTCGCTATATCCGATCGAAAAGATCAGCTCTCCCCGGCCAAGGCCGTTCACATACTTGTCCTTCTGCTCTTCCGTGCCGTGGACGAGAATCGTGGGGCCCACGAAATCGACACCCATCATGTCATTGTGGGAAGACGGGGCCCCGCAGTGGTATTTCTCCTGCCGGATGATGAACTGCTCCTCCGGGCTCGCGTCCATGCCCCCGTATTTCTTCGGATAGTGCGGTGCATGCCATCCCCTGGCCGCCATCTTCTTCTCGAACTCCACGGCCATATGGATGATTTCTTCCGTGTCGGACAGGTAATCCGGATCCAGGTCTTTCCAACCATCCGGCAAATTCTCCTGTATCCAGGCACGCACCTCTTGCTGGAAAGCCTTCTGCTTTTGCGAAAACCCGAAGTCCATAAAGCCGCTCCTCTAAGAAAAAGCTTCTGGAAACATTCAAATGGCGAGTCTCATGAACTACGAACGGCCGGGGAATGTCATGCGCATCAACATCCAGAAGGCACTGAAAATCTGCAGGAGGAAAATCCACGGTCCCGGCGGAGCGGCCGAATTGCTGAATGTTGTTCCCAACACTCCCATCACCGACTCTTTGCCCCGAGGCCAGAATAATAATCCTATTCAGAATGACATTTAGCAGTTGATTATTGTTCTGTCAATGGAACTCATACAGGTCCCGTGGTCGCTTCAGCACGACCCGAATCTACCCTACCATGATTCATTCAATGGGATCATCACTGGGCTTCTATCAAAATTCCGCTTGACAGAGCTTTATTCTTTTGGTAAATCTGATTCTGTCACCAAATGAAATTTGGAGTAATGCACTGAACCTCTGTCGTTGCAAGTGCAACTATAGACGGCATTCTCGCAAAACATCAACTTTTTCAGTGACATTGGTCTTCCACGAAGAGAGGCCCTCGTATGCCCTTGTCGGCGACCAGGAACAGACCGAAGAGCCCGCCGGCCGTCCTGGGAATAGACCGTTTCATATGCATCCCGACTGCGTTGCCCCTCATCCTTCTCTTCTCTCTGCTGAGTCTACCGTGGACCGTGGACGCCGAACCGAAGGAATGGCTGGCACACGATCTCTTTTCGGTCAGTTTCCCGACTGAGAATGACGGATGGGTGTGCGGCCGCTGGGGCACCATTCTGAACACTTCCGACGGCGGGGGTACTTGGGCCCAGCAAGCCTCCGGCACGGACTTCACTTTGAGTGATCTCCATTTCATTGACTCCCTCAATGGATGGGCCGTGGGAGACGGTGGAACCATCCTCCACACGGAGGACGGCGGCCGGTCATGGAAGAAGCAGCAGAGCGACGTGGAATACTTCCTGATGGGTGTTTTCTTCTTGGACGCCCGGACGGGTTGGGTGGTGACCGAGTGGACCACGATTTTGCATACCCGGGACGGAGGAAAAAGCTGGGAGATACAACACAGCGAAGGGGATTTCATCCTCAAGAGCATCTCCTTCTGCAATCCGGACACCGGATGGGCCGCGGGCGAATACGGGTACATCTACCACACGAAGGACGGTGGAATCACATGGAAGCAACAAGCCGGGGAGTTCGGCTTCTCCGAGGACGGCAGCGAGATCATAGGGGGGGACTTCCTGTTTGACGTCGTGGCCATCGATCCGATGACCGCTTGGGTCGTGGGCATCGACGGCCATGTGGGACGGACAACCGACGGGGGAGAAACCTGGGAGAGGATCTCCGGCGATTTTCCGAAGACTCAGCTCTTCACGATTGCATCCGACGGGAACGATTCCTTCTTGATCGGTGGAAAGGCCTCAATGCTCGTAAGTGCCGACAATGGAAAATCGTTTTCCGCGTGCCGCATGGAACCGGAGATCACCTACGGGTGGATCTATGGGATCTCTCGAAGAGGTCAGAAGGGTTTCGCAGCAGTCGGCAGAGAAGGGTGGATCTATATGAGCGACCCGAAGGGGTTCACCTGGCAAAGAGTCGATTGAGCGTGGGACAGCGTCTGCATTACAGAGCGCTTCAGGGATGGGAATGACGACAACGAATGGAAAAAAAGATCGATTCTGCCTGTTTGTGACCCGTCACCGACTGGCATTTTTATTGCTCACACTGGCCATCACCCTGGGGGGTGCAGCCGGAGCGCTTAGAATCAAGTCGGACGTCATCCTGTGGCACCTGTTCCCCTATTCTCATCCCTATTTCCAACTCCATGCTCGATTCGCGCAGGTCTTCGGAGGCGGCGGCTCAACCGCCGTAATCGTCCTGGCAGCAAAAGAAGGGGACATCTTCACCCGGGAAACCCTGGCCAAGATCAAGCAGATGACGGATGAGATTCTGCTTTGGGAGGAGATCTATCGCGTCCTTACAGGCTCGATAGCAACGCAGTCCACCAAGGTCGTAAAGTCCAAGGCGAAGGGGGAGATCTCCGTTTCTCCCTTGATGTACCCGGGCGTGCCTGAGACGGAAGAAGAGATCCAATCACTCAAACAGCATATCTTCTCCAACCCGTCCTATGACGGAATCCTGGTGTCCAGCGACGGGACCGCAGCCCTCGTCATGACGGACTTCAAGGATAACATATCTTACGCGAGGGCTTTCGAACTCCTGACTTCCCTTGCGGACAGGTTCACGGACGACGAGACGCGGGTCCACATTGTCGGCTACCCCATGCTCATGGGCTGGATATACAGCCACAAGCCCCAGATGTATCTCGTCTTCGGCGTCAGTATCCTTCTCATGATTCTCATCCTGGTCGTCATTTTCCGAAACCTGGTGGGCATGGTTGCACCGATCGCCATGTCTGCCGTCTGCACCCTCCTCGGCCTCGGATTCGTCGGATGGACGGGTATCAACTTCAGCCCCCTCCTTTATGTGCTGGCCTTTCTGGTAGGTGCTCGCATGCTCAGCAATGCGGTTCAAATCACAAGCCGGTACATAGAGGAGTTCCGAGTGAGCGGCGACCCACAGACAGCATGCTACCAGACAATGCGTACCATGATGATGCCGAACGCGGCAGCCGTGGCCACGGACGCGGTGGGATTCATGGTTCTCGCCGTGGCGAAAATCGTGTTGATGCTGCATATAGCGATCATGATGAGCTTCTGGATGCTCACGATCGGCCTGTCCGCCATGCTGGTACCGATTATCTGCAGCTTCCTGCCCATGCAGACAGGCAGCACGTCAGATGCCAAAGAGAAGACCGGCGGGCTCGGGAATCTCATAAAGGTCACGGCGCAGTTTGCCATCCACAAGGGGCAGTATGCTATCTGGACGCTCGTCGCGGCGGTTATCCTGGTAGGGACATGGCAGGCCTCGCAGCTCAAAGTAGGGGATCCGACCCCCGGCTCGCCCATCCTCTGGCCGGACCATACGTACAATCAGGATGCTGCCTTTCTGAACGACCAATTCAATGCCTCTTCTGAGACGTTCACTCTGTACTACGACGGAGAACCGGAATCGGTTTACGATCCGATGGTCTGGACCACTTTCAAGAAGTTCGACCAACACATGGCGAGAAACCTGCCGGATATATACAAATCCTCCATGTCGATCATTGACATGGGGAAGATGTTGAACCTGACCTACAGGGATGGAGATCAGATCTGGTATGAGTTGCCTCGCAAGGAATCCCTGCTCGAAGGGATCCTCGGGATGGTGCGGCAGACCGCCGGTCCGGCCTATTTACAGAGGTTCCTGGACCCCACACTGGAGCGCACGCAGATCACGCTCTACTTCTCGGACCACACCTCGGACAACATGCTCCGCATCAAGGAAGCGGCGTACGAGTTCTTCGAGGAGAACTCCATGACCACCGAGCGGGGGCAATTCCGGCTCGCCGGTGGAAGGATCGGGTTGGAGATCGCTCTGAACGAGGAAATGGCTGCAGTCCATGCAAAGATGGAAATCATGGTGCTGGGCGCGATCTTTCTCATGTGCTCTCTGGCGTTTCGATCCTTTGTAGCGGGTGCCATGCTGACCCTGCCGCTGATTCTCTCGAACCTGGTCGCGTTCACCTACATGGCTCTTGCCAATATCGGACTCTCGACGAACACCTTGCCGTGCTCTTCGGTCGGTGTCGGGGTGGGGGTCGATTTCGCCATCTACCTTTACAGCCGTTGTATCGAGGAGTTCAAGCGCAACGGCGAGGGTTGGGAACCCACCGTTCTGCGGAGCGTATTGACTGCGGGGAGAGGGATTCTCTTCACGGGAATCACCCTCATCCTACCCCTCTTCATCTGGTATTTCATCGCACCGCTCAAGTTTCAGGCCCAGATGGGGCTCTTCCTAGCCATGCTTTTGCTGGTGAACATGCTTGCCGCCCTGACACTTCATCCTCTTCTCATCTTGCTCGTCCGACCCAGATTCATGAAGAGGAATTCACAAGTCAACGAACTTGAGAACAGGAAATGAATCCACGAACCTGGGGGGGGGAAACATGGCGTCCAAGTCCTGCATTCTCAGAACCGGCTGGAGCTTCTCCGCGTTGCCTGCATGGGGTCTACTCACCCTTCTGCTCGCATTGACCGCCTGGCCCACCTCGAGCACTGCACAGGGCCTATTCGACTTCCGGATCGCGGGAAAACCACTCACAGTGATGGGGTATATCAACCAGGGGTTTCAATTCGGAATCGCCGGCAGCCATTATGACACCCGATCAGGCTTTCAAGCCGCGATCTTCCAGCTACTGGTAGAGACGGCTTACAGCCCCGTCCCGAACGTCAAGATCTTTGCTAGCACGAACTTCAACGCGAATTGGGCCTACCCGATCCTGTCCCATGATGACGCCTGGCGGGAGAAGGAGTTCGACAAATCCAGGGATAATTACTACATCCTTGATGATTACGAGACCCTGTTGAAAGAGGCCCACGTTACCTGGACCCCTCCCGATTTCGTCTTCCGATTGGGAAAGCAGATCGTAGCTTGGGGAGAAACGGACGGCGTCCGCGTAATGGACCAGATCAATCCGACCGACACGCGGCGAGGGATCAGCGATGTTGAGTTCGAAACCACGATCGTCCCGATCTGGCTTCTGAAAGCAGAGTACTATCCGGGACTATCCGCAACGTGGCTCCAGGACCTCAACCTCGAATTCGTTTACAACATGAACGCGGATTTCATAGCGAACAAGGGGTTCTCTACAGGAAACGACGCACACGGCATCTGGTCCCCCGATGTCTTTCTCGCCAACTACTACGAACTTCCTTTCCTTGCCGGCACAGCTTTCAACTATATCCCGCAGGACATCAAACTGATCCTCCCACCGACCCTCGGAGATTTCTTCGACCGGACGTTTCCCATCATCCCCGCTAGACTCGGAAAACTGACCGAGATCCTGGACAGGCCGGACCAGTGGGATCCCGACTACATGGAGTACGCACTGCGATTGAAGATCATGCTGTTCGACACGATCGTGACATTGAACGGTTTCTACGGCAGGGAGAAGTCGCCAGTCACGATCTCTTTGGCAGAGCTCCCTTCGGTTCGTCTTGCTTCGGACGGCTGGCTGATCGCAGAACCGAGGGTTGTGGGTTATTTCCCTCTCCTGCGGTTTGTCGGCCTCACGCTCGCACGAGACATCCCCTTTCTCCGTACATCCTACCTTGGAAGCGTGGCCCCGGTCATCCGAGTGGAAGCCCTCTACGCCTTTGACAGCACCTTCGCTACGAATGGCAAGGCAACGATCACAGACCTCCTTGTAGGACAAGGCGAGAGCTTCGAACAATTCGACTTCATCCACTATTCCATCGGAATCGACTGGAAGATACGCGTCAGCTGGCTGAATGCAAAAGACGGGATCATGATCTCTCCCCAGTTCGTCCACAAGCACGTCCTGGATTATCCCGAGAATTACGGCCTTCTCGCTGCCGGTGGAGTCCCCACGGCGGTAAACAACTATAACGTATCGTTGATGCTTCGAACGACCTATTTCCACAACAAGATCATACCCCTTGTATACTGGATGTATTCGGTAACAGGCCCGCAGGTCGGCAAGCGATCCGTGGAAGGCAACATGGTGATGTTCCAGCTCACCTATGAACAGAGTCACCGCTGGAACTACACGATACAATCCGTCTTCTTGATGGGAACGGCGCTACAACCCCTTTCTCACAAAGACAACGTCACCCTTACGATCGCGTACAAGTTCTAGGGAATTGCCCTCCCGAGCCTTTTGAGCGCTCGGTAGCAAGGACACGAGGCCGGGGCACAGATGTCGAGCGACCCAAGCCAAAAAGGAGAAAGATCAATGAAGTACTCCAGAGTACTTGCGTGTTCACTCACCCTTATGCTCTTCGTCGGATTCGGGCCCGGAAACGCATCGGCAGAGGATCCGGTCCTACCTCACCCAAACACCTACATGACGACCTCGGACGGCGCCGAGGTCTTTCGTCACAAGAAGCCGTATGATGATGATTCGTCCATCTATGACGCCTACCCGCTGGACAAGGTCCTGCCGAAGAAGCTCTACGACTGGCTCACCTACGATGTGGAGAAGATGAAGGATGCCTGGGCCGAGGTGGTGGGCTTTCGCTCTCCGGAATTGGTCGGCAAGATCGCACCGGAGGTGACGCCCGGCAAGTACACACACGAGGATATCGAACGACTCCCCGGTCTGAAGGAACTCATCTTTCCGAAGATGAGAGAGCAATTCCAACCGGGGGGTCCCCCCTACGCCGGGAATATCACCGAATTCGAGATCGTGCCTACAACGCCGAAGTACTGGTCCATGCCGATCATAGAGGCGACCAAGAAGCATCGGGGCACGGCAAAACTGGACAAGCAGGGATACTTCATGCCGGAGACGTATGAAGGCGGTTATCCCTTCCCAAGCCCTACCGGCGAATTCATGGCCCAGAAGCTCATTTACAACACGAAAGTCCATTACCTCCATTGGGGAATGAACCAGAAGCTCTACGTGCGGGTGAAGGCGTTCAACAAGGCTCTCAATCTCGACTACGATGGATACACGTACACGGAAGGGGCAAGGCTTCTCGGGCGTGTCTTCGTTCCTCCCTACGGCCCCTTCGACAAGCGGGCCAAGGAAAGGGGCGAATGGCGTCTCGAGTTCGGCGTGATCACCGCGCCGAGGGACGTGTACGGCACGGGTTTCCTCTACCTCTACAGCCTAAAGGCGGACTTGCTCGATCAGGTCCTCGTCTATCTGCCGTCACTGCGGCGGTATCGAAAGATGACGTCAACCGACACGCAGGACCCGATCATGGGTCTGGACCAGATTTACGACGACAACTACGGGCTTGCCCAGAAGCTCAGCCCCAAACATTTCCCCTATGTCTACGAGGTGATTGGAGAGCGGGAGTTCCTCGTCCCATTCGCACACGGCAGTGAGTACCTTACCTCCGACACATTCGAGATGAAGAACATCAAGATGGAACGACGCCCCTGTTACATCGTCCAACTGAATCAGCAGGATTCAAACTACGTCTACGGAAGAAGGGTTTTCTACATCGACAAAGAACTCCTCACCGTCGTGTTCGCGGAGAACTACAATCAGAAGCAAACCCTCTATCGGACGAGTTGCTTCCTGAATCACTTCTACCCGGACATGGGTGCCCTAGTGCAGGGCTGGCTGATGCTCAGAGATCATATCGATCTCCACTCAACGATCAGCGACTACTTCGTCGTGCCCGCTTTCTTCAAGCGGAAGGAAGTGAGCATGCGCAGCATGTCCCGATTCGGGAAATAGGATTGAATTTGAACAGCGTACACTTGTTGCCTTAGAAGATCCATTCTAAAAACTGCGACGGATATACTCGTGAAGTAGATTCTTCTCACCTAATGCACCCGTTCGAAAAGGAAATCAAAACGTGAGACTCTTAATTATCGCAATGGTCAACCTCACCGTTTTCGATGCACTGGCCCCGAAGGTGTTCGCCAGCACGGCGCCGCCGTTGGATCGCGTCGCCCATCCCGTCTGGCAATGGGTCGTCTTCGCAGTGGCGGCGGCAATCTTCCTCGCGATTGCACGCTATGGAGTACTCGAATGGCAGCGGCGCGGCACCCCGGTGCTCCTTCTGGCACTCATCGGCGGCGCAATCGCGACGGTGGGCGAACCGATGTGGGACATCGTCACTCGGCTGTACATGTTCGAAAAGGGCGCCTTCACCGTCTTCACAATTGCCGATCGCGGTATACACCTTTGGGCGCCCTTCGGCTACGGTGTATACATCGGGACGACGGTCTATGTCTTCTACCGTCTCACCCTGAGCCCCACGACGACCCGGCGAACGTTCTGGCTCGCCTGCGGACTGATCATGGGCCTGAACCTGGCGATCGAGATACCCGCGACCCGGATGAGCCTCTACGAATACTACGGACCGCAGGCCTTCAATTTCACGGGGTTCCCGCTCTACTGGCTGTTTTCGAACCTCCCCGCCGCCGCAACGTCCGGAGTCGTACTGGGACGGGTGCCCGAACTGACTCGCGGCTGGCGCGCGTTGAGCGTCCTCGTTCTCGTTCCCTCCTTCTTCATCGGTGGCGAATTCTTCGTGCAGTGGCCCGCATTCGCTGCGAACGGCGTCACCAATCCGGGATACCTGCTCAGTTACGCAGGCGCCCTCCTGACCATCGCGATCGGCGTCACCGTGCTGCGCTTTCTCGCCGATCTCACGGTCGCAGGCGCCGAGGAAACCACGAAAGTACCTACGGGCCAGGACTCGGCCACTGCGGCAGCGAAGTGACCTGGAGAAATCGTTATGACGGAAGCTATCGCATCGAACGGCATGGAGGTTATCAGAAACATCGAACCCGCGCCTGCTCACTTGCTCGAAGTCCCTGCGGACGGTCTTCCCGGCACCATCATTTTTGGCGTTATGGGTGCCATATGCATTGTGTGGGCCATCGTTCTCCTGATACGCCAGAAGAATGTGGTGCCCCTTCTGTTATGTGCCGGCTCGGCCTTGGCTGTCGTCAACGAGCCAATCGTGGACGTACTGGGAAAGATCGTCTACCCTCACAACTTCATGTGGACCATGGAGAGCTTTGGCCGTGACATTCCACTCGTACTGTGCCCGGGCTACATGGCCTGGTGCGCCATGGTTCCCTATTACATCGCCCGATACATGCAAAAGGGCGCGAAGAAGAAGAACCTGTACTTGATCGCCCTCTTCACTTTTGTGTCCGTGGTGCTCACGGATTACATCGCTACATCGAACACACACTGGGTCTACTACGGTGAGGGACTGTTGCACAACTTCACAGGATCGTTGACAATGGCCGCCTTTCCGATCGTCAGCGGCGCGATGCTGTTCCTCATGTATTCCCGGAAAGGAATCGCTGCGAAGCTCGGGGTGTTCTTCATACCGTTGGTCGCACTGTCGGTATCGCTTGCGGGTACGACTTTCACTCTATGCTTTGCGATGAACACAGAGCTTCCCTCTGTCGTGGATCTGCTCTTCAGGGCAATGGCGCCACTGCTGACGGTAGGCATCGTATGGTTCATCGTCGAGGAAGTTGGCACGTAGAATGGAGAAAGCTCTCTATACCTATCAGACGATCCCAACATCCCCTCTGTTGGAGATGCCGCAAACGGCGCAGATGGTCTTCTTATCGCTGACTGCCATTACCACGGTCGTCTGCCTCGTATACGGTACAGTCCTGGGTAAAAGGAACAATACGTTTCTGCCTGTGCTCTTTGTCATCGGTGGCTTCTGCACGATCCTCCTCGAGCCCATAGGGGACCTGTTGGGGCATGCCGTGCATCCCCAGATCGGACAGATTCCCTTCTTCGAGGCTCTGGATCGCCGTGTCCCACTTCATATTGGTTTTCTTTACGCCATAGGCTTCGGGATTCCCCTGCTGGCGCTCTTCCCACGTATGCATTCGGGACGATTGACATCGGGGTTCGTATGGAAATCCTTTCTCTGGTTGACCGTGGGCTTGTATGCCGTCGAGATCTTGCCGATCCATTTCGGGCTCTGGTGCTATTTTGGGAAACAGGCACTGTGGGTCTGGAAGGGGGGCATGCCTCTGGCATGGATCCTCATCAACACCACAGTCAATATCGTCCCTGCGGCAATCGCTTATCTTCTGCTGCCGCATCTGAAGGGGTGGAGGCAGGTCCTCATCGTTCCGATCATCCTCGTCGCAGCGACCGGGGCATGGACCGGTACCGGCGCTCCTTTCCTCGTTGCGATCAATTCGGATGCCCCACAATGGCTCGTCGAATTGTCGGGAATCCTTACGGCGCTGCTCGTCCTTTCCGTCGTAGGGGGCTGTGCGAGCGTATGTGACGAAGTGACGCGACGAAGATCGGCCCAAGCGCGTCCACTCACCCCTCAGGGAGGCTGACCGATCCGCGGGAGAGAATGATGCCCGACCTTGGCCCCGCAATGCTATTTGGCAGAGCAATCCCAGTGCCACCCGCCGACACCGTCATGCCCGCCCTGCCCCAACTCGTCTTTACATTGACGATGGTCGCAACTCTGCTCGGCACGGGGATCGCCGCAGCGATCTACAGTTGGCGGTCCAGGGAGGTATTCCCCCTGCTCTGCGTGACCGCAGGGTTGGGCGTCACCTTGATCGAACCGTTGCTCTGTCACCTCGGGTTGCTCTGGTACCCTGAAGAAGGCCAGTTGACCCTGATCGAGATGATGGGCCGGCGCATACCCATCTTCTCCGGATTCGGCTACGCCTGGTGGTACGGAGCCATGATCTTTCTCCTGGCACAACGAATCCAGAGCGCGACCACGGTCCGCGAGGGCTGGATGATCTATGTCTTCCTCCTCGTCCTCGATCTCGTCATGGAGGAGACTTGTCTCCATCTGGGTCTGTTCTACTACTACGGCGACCAGGGCCTTCGCGTCATCCAGTTTCCGATCTGGTGGCTCTTCATGAACGGGGCTCAGACGCTCCTGTCAGCCTATGCACTCGTTCATCTTCGGAAATATCTGACCGGTCCGAGAATCTTCCTTGTCATTCCTCTCATGCCGGCTCTTTGCGCACTTGGAAATGCTTTCCACGGATTTCCGAGCTGGCTCGCAATCAACACCCCTGACAAGCCGTGGCTCCTTCTGCCATTCACTCTCTTGACCTGTATACTGGCATTGGCAACCACCGACTGGATCTCTCGCAGACTTGCAGAGCAGCGAGCGCCCGTCTGGGCAACACTTTCGAGCGACGCGCGTAATCCCTAAACGAGCAACCTGTCAAGAGAGGAGATGAGACACACAGTGGACACCGAGTGTCGGATTGGAGGTGAATCGGAATGAACCGAAGCTGTGGACACGAGCAGGCGGATCATTCTCTTGCATACACACTCTCTCTTCCCGTTGTCCCATGGGCCGCGATCGGTGTGGTATCCGTTGTATTAATGGTGGTCGTGTCGGCCCAATGGGTGGCGGCAGGAATCACCAGTCTCGACCCGGGCTCAGATCCCCTGCCCACCTCAAAGCTCGTCCTCATGCGCATACTCGAGTGGGGACAATTCGCAGCGCTGCTCTACCTTCTAGCGAGATTCGTCGTCCGCCCACTGCTCCGTAGTCAAGAACTCGGCTTTGACGGTCTGTTCATCCTGGCCGCCTTGGCGCTGAATTTCTGGGATCCCCTCGACAACTACCTGAACTTTGCCTTCCAGTACAACGCGCATTTCATCAACGTCCGGTCCTGGGGCGAGTTCATCCCCGGCTGGTCGTCAGGTCCTGACGTATGGGCGGTCCCCATCCTGTTCGTCACAGGCGCATACACCTGGGCATTCTTCGGTGCGGCCACCCTGGGCTGTTGGATTATCGACCGACTCGGTGAACGCGAACCATCCATGCCCATCATTGCACGATTCGCTGTGGTATTCCTCGCCAACGCAGCGATCAGCGGAGTGTCTGAGTTGATCTTTCTCCAGACTAGCTCGATTGCCAACATAGGAACACCCGATGCCTTGACACTGTGGAGCGAGCGGTACAACGGGTGGCCCATCTACAATCCGATCTTCTTCGGCCTCGCCTGGACAGCAGTAGCATGGCTGCGCTGGTCCCGTGACGAACGCGGTCTCTCTGCCGTCGAACGCGGCGTGGATCAATTACCTTTGGTGGGGCGATCCAGCAGCGCTGTGCGCTTCCTGGCCATCTTCGCCTTCACACAGGTCTCGTATATCCTGCTGTACTTCGTTCCCTGGAACCTCTTTGCACTCTTTCACGATCCTTGGCCACCGTTACCGTCCTGGTTCCCGGTCCCTTGAGGGATACCTCGACCGGTCGATCCGTTTCGGTTTGCATATATTACCCACATCGAACATAGAACGAACGGAAGGAGAAAGTCGGAATGCCACACCATGATGTTGTCGTCATCGGAGCCGGTCACAACGGGCTCACCCTGGCCGCTTACTTGATCAAGGCCGGGCTGGACGTCTGCGTGCTGGAAAGGCAGGACTTCATCGGCGGGGCCTGCGCAACCCGAGAGATCACGGCACCGGGCTTCCGGCATGATCCCTGCGGCACGGTACATGCCTATGTTCAGGCAAACCCCTTGATCAAGCACGATGAGCTGGGCCTGCGCTCCAAGTACGGCCTGGAGTACATTGCACCCCAAGGCTCTTTTGCAAATGCCTTCCCAGACGACTGCTCGATGATCTTCTACTCCGACCTGGACAAGACCTGCCAGTCGATCGCCCAGTTCTCGGACAAGGATGCGGACGCCTACCGCGGTCTGGTTCTCAAGTTCATGCCGGTCCTGGATATGCTGATGGGGAACATGTTCAGGCCTCCCCCACCCTACGGGGTCCTGATGTCTCAGCTCGACCAGAGCCCAGAGGGTCAGGAGATACTCAGGCACATGGGTATGAGCGCATGGGATATCATCGAGCAGTACTTTGAACACGAAAAGACGAAGACAGCCATGCTGAAGCTCGTGAGCGAGCCTATCTGCATGCCCGAAGACAAGGGCACCGGCTTCTTTCTCACCATGCTCATTCCCTTTTCTTATCGCCTGCCCTACGCCTTCCTCAAGGGTGGCTCGGGCATGCTCTCGGAAGCGCTTGCCTCCTACATTCGTGACAACGGCGGCGAGGTGCGTACCGGCAGTGAAGTGAAGAAGATCACCGTCGAAGGAGGACAGGCAAAGAGCGTGGTCCTCACAGACGGAGAAGAGATCGTTGCCCGCAGGGCCGTTGTGGCCAATCTTGATCCGAGACTCGTCTTCCCGAAGATGGTCCTCGAGGTGTCCGAGGAACTGGTTGCCAAGGTGAATACCATCCATGACGCGCCTTACAGTGGCCTCCTGCTGCATCTTGCGTTGAATGAAGCTCCGAAGTGGAAGGCTGGAGAGGAGATGAACCTTCCGGCCTGCCAGGAACCTCTCTCCGATCTCGAGCACACCCGCAGGGAGTTCGACGAACTCAGATACGCCCGACCCCTCGCCCAGGAGCACGTGTGTCCCCTCGTAGTCTGCCCGACGCTGCATGATCCCAGCCGGGCCCCGGAAGGCAAACACTGCCTGTACCTGTTTCAGTATCAGCCGTATTTCCTGAAGGACGGAGGCCCGGAGAGATGGGATGAGATCAGGGAACAGGAAGCAGAAAAGATCCTTCACTGCATGCGGCAGTATTGCACGAACATGGGCTCGGAGAACATCATCGACATGGCCATCGAGACGCCCATGGACTTCGTGCGCTGGAACCCCAATCTGGTCAACGGAAGCCTCGTGGGGCCGACCATGACCATGTATCAGCTCTTTGCGCACCGGCCGATTCCGGAGCTGGGAAAGTACAGAACTCCGGTCCAGGGTCTCTACCTGTGCGGCCACGCATTTCATCCCGGTGGAGGGGTCTCCGGCGGCGGCAGGGCGGCCGTACAGATCCTGATGGAAGACATGGGCATCGACTTCGAGGACGTAATCACAAAGTAGGGCTTGTGAGTACAAGAAGGAGCATGGACCGTGAAGATATTCGATACCTACGGTGAGGAGATGATGGACATTCGGTTGCTCCAGCAGAAGGGAGACGACCTGGTCGTCAAGGGCAAGTTGATGGGATATGTGCCCATCAGCGTGTACCTCAAGCCAGAGGAGCTTTGGAGCGCTCTCAAGCTCCTGTCATGGGCGGTCCTTCTGCATCTGCCGGTCATGATGATCAAAGGCTGCTGGCGGTCCTTAACGGGTCGAAAATGAGACCGAATGCGGTACCATCGAAATCAACCCTGGCCGACACCCTGGGCACTGCAGGCCTGGCCGCTCGCCTATGCGGGTACTTGTTCTGGGAAGCGTTGACAAGGCCTGTCCCCAGGACCGCGGACGACATCCCGTGCAATTATGAGTCGGTCACGGCCGAGTGGTTCGAATCGGTCCTCTGCAAAGAGGTTCCGGGCGCGAAAGTACTCTCCGTACAGCCGGGAAGGGGCAGCAAGGGCACATCCTCCCGTAGGCAGTTCCTACTCGAGTACAACGAGGCCGGAAGAGCCGCCGGGCTACCTGCGAGCGTGTTCGCCAAAGGGACACCGGATCTGATGACCCGTCTCGCTGGTACCGTCACCGAAAGCATGACCGGCGAGGCCCATTTCTATAGCAAAGTTCGCCCCGAGCTCGATATTGAAGCGCCGCTGGGGTATCACTCTGCATACGACCTGAAACGGGGCCGATCGATTCATCTGATCGAGGATCTTGTAGAAACGAAGAATGCCACGTTCTGCAGTCCTCAAACGAGGATTTCAAGGGACCAGGCCGAGCAGGTAGTAGATCTGCTGGCTGCCCTGCACAGTACTTACTACAAGAGCCACAGGCTGAATACCGACTTTGCCCACTTGTTCACGTGGGTAGAGGAACACAGCCGCATGATCACCACGGTGGACTTGAACAAGTATCACCACCGGGGATTCGACAAAGCAGCACCTGTGATCCCGGAAGAGCTCTTGCAGCGTAGGGACGAGGTGTGGCCCGCCATCCTAAAGTCAACCGAACTCCATGGGCGGCTGCCGCACACGATCATACATAGTGATGTGCATCTGGGAAACTGGTACATCACCGGCGATGGGAGAATGGGGTTGCTGGACTGGCAGGTTATTGCAAAAGGGCATTGGTCCCGGGACCTGGCTTATGCAGTCACGGCAACGCTCCCTATCAAAGACAGGCGTGAGTGGGAGCGGAACCTCATTCAGCTCTATTTGAATCGGTTTGAGGAGTTATCCGGAGAGAGAATCCCCTTTGATGAAGCCTGGCTCAGATACCGGCAGCAGGTGTTCGGCGCACTGGTTATGTGGACACCCACTTACTCTCCTCCGGCGTTCGTGCCGAAAGATATGCAACCCCAGGAAGTCGCAGTCGAAATGATCCGGCGATTCGCCCAGGCGATCGTCGATCTGGAATCTTTGGACAGCTTACAAGGATAAAGTATGGAAAAGAAGGTCTTTTTTGAACCACCTGCGGTGCAATCAGACATCGAACCGGCGATTATTCTAGGAGCTTTCGCTGTCATTACTGCCGGTGCATGTATCTGGGCGGTTCGCCTCGCAATCAGGGAGCGCGATTTCTTGCCCATAGCTTCCTGTTTGGGTGCACTTGTCTGCTCTTTGAACGAGCCGATCTACGATATTCTAGGGAAGATCGTCTACGCCCAGAATCATGCCATGGCGTACACCGCTATGGGTAGAGATGTCCCTTGGTTTCTGGTGATCGGATACGTCCCTTGGGTCGGCGCTCTTGCCGTCGCCATCGCCAGGATGATGGCAAACGGTGTTGACAGAAGGGTTCTTCACTGCATTGCTCTTGGTTCGTGCCTCTCGGTCGTGGTCGTAGAGGTATTAGGCAACCATTTCAATGGATGGATTTACTATGGTGAAGCCCCTTTGAAATACCTGGTTGTTGCTCCTCAAATGGCACCCGTTCCGATCGTGGGTGGCCTCCTACTCTATTCGCTGGTCTTTCCGCTGACGGGATGGAGTCGGTCTCTGGCAGCGTTTTCTGTGTGTACCTTGGCACTACCGATGGTCTTTGCATCCGCTTCCTGGCCGCTCTACTTCGGCCTTTACGCGAACATGCCGACATTCATGAATTGGATCGCCGGCGCGGCCATGCTCGGCTTCTCGGTAGCCATGGTAGTGGGGGCAACATCCATAGGGCAGGAAATCTATCGTGCGCGCCAATAACGGAAGCGCAACCCCCTTGGCCCACTCGATCTCCTCCTAGACCTCGAACCAAATCGGGAACTGGAGACATTTTCCATGGATACACGGTCGGCGGTTTTGCAGGGAGAAGGTATCCCTGCACCCCCCTATGATGCTGTCATGCCTGCTCTGCCCCAGATGGTTCTCAATCTGGCCATGCTCCTGCTCCTTTTGGCGGCTGTTGCGTTTCTCTTGATCAGATGGAGAAGGGCGCGAGAGACATGGCTCCCAGGCATCCTCGTTATGCTGGGCTCCTTTCTGATCCCGCTGGTCTGGGACCCGGTCCTCTGCCATCTCGGCCTTCTCTACTATCCCGAGCAAGGTCAATTGAGCGCCGGTGAACTGATGGATCGCAAAATCCCCACATTCATGCTTTTCGGCTGGGGGCTTTGGCTGGTGGGTATCTACCTGACCATGCTCTACCTGGAGCGGTATCGGAAGGCATCCCTGGTATGGATCTGCTTCGTCGGAGCCCTATTCTTCGACCTGATCCTCGAAGAGATCTGCCTGCACGCTGGTCTCTACCATTACTACGGCAACCACGGGCCTCGCTTCATCTCCCTTCCACTTTGGTGGCTCTTCATGAACGGGGCGCTCCTCGTGGTGCCCGCCTACGGCATGATGCTCGTCCGCCCCCATTTCCAGGGCCTTCGTAAGATTCTGTGGGTTCCCTTTGGGCTGGTTATCGTCGTGGTGGTCTCGTCCGGACTCGCCTTCCCTTCATGGGTCGCCATCAACAGCCCGGACAAGGGGATCACCCTGCCCTGCGTGCTGTGCACGATAGCCTTGGTCCTGTTGGCCGTCGACTGGGTCGCCAAGGAGATATCAGCCGGCGGGCCCCCGATGCAGGACGTCGCCACAAAATGCTAACCATCCCACCAAGACCACCAAAAAATTCTTCTTTATTTATAATATCTTACAAAGACAATATGAAGTACATTCGACAATCTGCTATCGGCCAGACTCGTCTATGTACCCCGCCTCCATCTCGGCGCAGAGCGTGATGAGCCTCAATGCCATTTTCTGGCTTTTCAGAAGCTTCATCATCTTTCCTTTTGCTAGCCAGAGCTTGCGCGTCATCAGCGCCTTCATGGGATGTATGTCCTCCTGGAGGACCGCTTTCCACTTGGAGTACTTGCCGGCAATAACGTAATCGATGTCCGAGCGCTCATCCAGAGATGACAAGGCAGCCCCCGAATGAACCCCGTTCTCATTCAGTTTGAAATAGAGGTAGTAGGGATCCTCGAGAAATCCTTCCTCAGGCTCCACCTGGAACACAAACGTTCCTTCGAATCCTCTGATGACACCTTTCAGTTCATCATCGGTTTGGCTGGCATTTCCCACTTCCTTGATCCATTCATCACTCGGAAAAACGGCTGCCATCGGTTCATCCTCCACACTCGAAATCACAAACAGATCACCCACGAGTCTCAACGTACGTATCTCGTATTGTATGTTGCGAAGATGCGTGGCTTCAGTATTCCCGGGGGGGCCGACAGCACTTCCGGAATCGCCCGCAGGGCCGCATTTGCCACACCATAGTTGAGCTTGAGCGGCCCCATAGGGATATCCGGCTTTTCGACGCCTACCGGTGGTAGAAGATCCATTTCCAGGTGCACGCTCGGCACACCCTGAATGTCGATCACCCAGTGGTCGTCTCTCTTTCTCGTCCACCCCTCCTCGGCGATCTTGTCGGCAGCGATCCATTTCAGGCTGAAATCAATGTGGTCTTTCCCGTCGAGAACACCAACATAGTTCCAGTGGATGCCTGCGATCGTGCCTTTGGGGATGGGACAGTCGATACACTCATCGTCCTCGTAAGCCGTAACGATCTTGTGGCGGTCCTCTACACGGTCCAGGGCGATCCCCATTTGCTCCGCAAGCAGCCAGATCACCTGCTTGTAGGTGTGATCCAAGGCCATCTTCACGACGCTGTCCTCGAAATCCTCCGGTGGGGTCCCTACCCCAGCCAGGCTGATTCCTTCGTGATCCTTGGCGTCATAGTTTTCCGTTATGGTGATGAAGTCTACTCTTGTGCATATGCTCGTGGCAGTCGGTGCGATCCGTTCGGTCAGATAACCCGGATTGAGACCGGCTCCAAACAGAGTGGATTGGCCCTTTTGACAGGCTTCGTTCAGTCTCTCTGCGCTTGCGTAGTCCTCGCCCACCGAATCCGGATGGATGTAATCGAGCACGGAAATCACGTTCTTGCCGGATTCCAGCAGCTTGATCACATGATCGTCCTCGTCCTCCATGAAGAGCTGATAGCGAGGGGTATGAAGGACCACATCCGCATCCAGTGCCAGAATATCATCCAGCACCCTTGTGGCCTTGATCCCCGTCTCGGGCTGGCCGATGAGATCGCCCACATCCACGCCATGCTTCTTCTTGGCGTAACAAAAGGTGCCTACAAGCTCCAGATCCGGGTGGGCCAGGATCTCTTCGAGGCAAATCGTGCCCACGGCACCGGGGCCCCATTGGATAACCTTGATCGCCATTCGAGCATCTCCTTTCAGGCTCTTGATTTGGACTCGATTTCGGAAAGAAAGACACACACCCACACCAGGATGCACCCGAGAGCAAAGGTTGCGGCACCTCCGATATGCATCATGAGCGGCGGTTGATCCGTGTTCAGGGCCAATGCGACCGGCCAGACGACTGCCCCACTGGTAGCGCCCAGGGTCAACGGCGGCATCACCAGCGCGGCGAGAGCCTTGTGCCAGCCTCGCTCTAGTCGAGGCACCAACCAGTAGAGCACCAATCCACCCATGAGCGGCTGTGCCCCGTCGATCCCTGCCCACCAGAACGGATATCCCCAGATATCGAAGGGCTGGTTTCCATAGAAACCCCCGACTCCGGTCCACACGAAGGCAGCAGTAATGGCGACACAATCGATGACGATGACACCTACGAATACCCACCAGAGCTGCTTACCGCCCATCCCCTTGCACATCAGCCGGTAGACGAGATAGGGGAGGCCGCCCACATACCACATGTAGCCGATGGGCGCCATCCACGGGACATTGCGGCCGAAGGCCTTGAAGGCAACCAGATAGTCGGTAACCGGGTAATAGACAAGAACGAGGATGTCCAGGATCGGTTCCTGGAGCGCCGCCAGGCCGCCCCCAAGCATCGCGAGTGGCAGAAGGAAACCGTGCTCCCGCCTCTCGCTTGATACAGCCCACCAGATAAACAGGGCTATCGACAAGACGACCATCGAGACCGTGTACACCGTCAAACCGGCTTCATTCACGGGATGTAACGGCATCCGAGGAATCGAGTATTCCGTGGAGAGAGGGACACCATCCATGGCTTCAACCTCCTTCTAGTGAGTCAGGGATCGATCGCTCATCCGCCACCGAAGAGCTGGAAGAGGTAGTACACCAACAGTCCGAGACTTCCGACACCAAGGACCGAGCCCACCGCCCAGATGACATAGGTCTTCGCCTTTGAGGACCGGGGTTCGAGGAGCAACTCCTCTGGAACCTTCAGGAACCCAAGGGTCTTCAGGGATTGGATCGGACGTTTCGGGAAGGCTTTGAGCTTCATGTTGCCCCGCAACACCTCGGCATATGGATTCGCCTTTCCGGTGAGCACCTGTGTGAGGAGAAGGTAGGAAGCCTGCAGGTGGAGATCCGGCCGGTTTCCCACCCCGTTCTCGATCAGGATCCTGTCTCCCTCGAAGGACACGGTCGTAGCAATCCCCTTCTCCACCTCCACACTGACGCAGGCACGAAGACGACCTGCTACCTTCCTCTTGTCATCGAATTCGTCGAGATTCTGCTCCAGGTATTGTTGCAACATCATCCCCAACCCGTTCAAACTCTGGTCATCCCGGGCACATACCCGAATCCCGGATGACGAGCCTCCGGCGACTCCCCCCTCCCCCTCCGCGACTTGAAGTGGCTCCATCATAGGGAAACCTCCTCTGGTTACCATGGATCCTCAAGAACCGGGGACGGCCCCCCACTCAATATCCCCGGGGGTGCCTCTCCCAGAACTTGTCCAGATCGTAATCCTCTGCGATCTTTTTGAAGGCATTGTATCCACAACCGCCGTGCACGGCACCGAAGGGGTGCATGAAGGGTCCGCACAGATAGAGACCCTCGACTTCCGTGGCGTACTGAGACGCCTCCGGGAAGGGACGCGCCCAGCCAAGCTGGTTCGGCGTGATATCGCCGTTTGACATGTCGCCACCAATGAGACGCATCTCGCTCTGAATATCCATGGGTGTGTACATATAGTCGGCGATCACATTCGCCCGCGTCATGTTCGGGGCCCACCTCTGGAACCGCTGGAGGAATTGTTCGTTGTAGGTCGCCCGGATCTCCTCCCATTCGTCGAAACTCAAGCTGTTCGCCTCCGGAAAGAAGAACCATCCACAGAGGCTGTGCTTTCCCGGCGGCGCATAGGTTGGATCCCACAGACTGTTCACCCAGGTCCCGGCCGCGGGCATCGGCACTCTTCCGCCACGGGCGTCATTACAGTACTTGGCGACCTCTTCCGGGCTGTCAAAGCCGACGATGGTGTAGAAGGCCTTGTTGATGTCCGGATTCCACCGGGCGCTCTTGTAGGCGGGGGCTTCATGCAGCGCCATACCCGTGGAGGCCAGGGTCGAGGTGCCCCCCACCTTGAAAGCCTTGACGCGCTGCGCCCACAGGGGGCTCAGATGCTCCGTCCCGAGCATCCCGAGCATGGTCTGGTGCAGGTCCGCATTCGAGGCCACGAGCTTTCTCGCCTTGATCTCGGTGCCATCGGCAAGCCGGACCCCTGCGGCCCTCCCGTTCTCCATGAGGATCTTCTGGACCTCGCAGCTCTCGTAGATATCCACCCCCTCCCGCACGCACGCCATGGCCATTGCATGAGCTAGAGAGTGGGTTCCTCCGACGCAGAGGCGCCAGGTCAGGGAGATGAAGAACAGGCCCTGCAGGCCGAGCGCGCCTCCACCCATCATCTCTAGAGGCGGGCCGAACTCCTCGACTTGACGATAGAGCAGCGTCTTTATCTCCGGCGATTCGAACAGAGTGTCGATCACGTGTTTGGGCGAGCCTTTTGCGAGACTGGGCGGCAACCCCATAGCCTCCATGGCGGCAACCCCCATGGAAGCCAATGGATCGGCGTCATGCTCGCTCGGCATGACCGGCGGGTTGTACATGACAACGGCAAACAGGTCCTTGAAGACCATTGCTTTCTTTCGGAACTCCACGTACGTGTCCGCATCCGCCTTGGAATGCACGGCGATCGATGCGTACGTGCGTTCCATCTCCGGATCCGACGCCAGGCTGTACAGGACGATGGGGGGTCTCCCGTCGGAAAAGGCGATACCAAACTGGTTGTCCGGGTAGAGCATTCGGCCGCCCAGCTTTTCCAGCTCGAAATCGTGGTAAAAGGGCATCCAATCCATAAAGGCCATATACTGGGCATGCAGGTTGTGGAGGAAGCCGGGTGCCGTGCACTCCGAGGTATACACCGGGCCGCCTTCCTCGTGCCTCCGTTCGATGATCGCAACCTCCATACCGGCCCGCTGCAGATACGCGGCC